>NZ_JBIWKA010000031.1:0-54385 GCF_044765445.1 Streptomyces sp. NPDC102467
CTCACCCAAGCCCAACCCTGGACCAGCCCCACCCGCCGAGCCGGCATCTCCTCCTTCGGCATCAGCGGCACCAACGCCCACGTCATCCTCGAACACGTCCCGGCGGACGAGGACACGGAGCGGGCCGCCGAGCCGACGCGGGCGACCCCCGCCCCGTGGCTCTTCTCGGCCCGCGACGAGGAGTCCGTCGAGACCTACGCCACGCGGCTGCGGGAGGTGCGCGACGACCCGGCCGACGTCGCCGCCGCCCTGTTGTCAAGGCCCGTGTTCGCTCAGCGCGCGGCGCTGGTGCGCGGCGAGCTCGTCCGGGCGACGGGCCCCACGCGCGGGCTGGCGTTCGTCTTCACCGGCCAGGGCTCGCAGTACGCCGGCATGGGCCGCGCCCTCTACGAGGCCGAGCCGGTCTTCGCCGCCGCCGTGGACGCCGTCCATGCCCGCATGGGCGAGGCCCTGTTCACCGACGCCGTCGACGACACCGGGAACGCCCAGCCGGCCCTGTTCACCCTCCAGGTCGCGCTGACCCGGCTCCTCGCCCACTGGGGGCTCGCGCCCGACACCGTCGCCGGGCATTCCGTCGGCGAGATCGCCGCCGCCCACACCGCGGGCATCCTCTCCCTCGACGACGCCTGCACCCTGGTGACCACCCGGGCCCGGCTCATGGCCGCGCTTCCCCGAACGGGGGCCATGGCGGCGCTGCACACCACCCCGGACCACGTCCGGCCCCTGCTCACCCCCGGCGTCGGCATCGCCGCCGTCAACTCACCGCACGATCTCGTCGTCTCCGGTGACCAGAACGCGGTCCGCGCCCTCGCCGCCCGCTTCCCCAACAGCAAGGAACTCCACACCAGTCACGCCTTCCACTCCCCCCACATGGACCCCGTCCTCGGCCCGTTCCGCGACACGGCCCGCACGCTCCGGTACCGCAGGCCGGCCCTCTCCGTCATCAGCACCGCACCCGGCGACCCGGCCACACCCGACTACTGGACGGACCACATCCGGGCCACCGTCGACTTCGCCACCGCGGCCGCCCGCCTGGCCGACCACACCGTCATCGAGATCGGGCCGCACCCGACGCTGTCCAGGATCACCGGCGGACGGGCGGCACTGCACCGCGAGAAGCCGTTCGAGGAGACTCTCGCGCAGATGCTGGCACACGCCCACGTCCACGGCCACTCGCCGGACCCGGCAGCCCTCTGGCCGGGGGCTCGCCCCGTGTCCGTGCCGACCCATCCGTTCCGGCGGGAGCGCCTGTGGCTCGACCCCGTACGGGTGGAGCGACGCGACGCGCACCCCGTCGTGGGTCCGGCGGTGCGACTGTCCGACGGCCGGACCGTGCACAGCGGACGCTCCGACGCGGCGGCCCGGCCGTGGCAGCGCGAACACGTCGTCAACGGAACGCCGTTGCTGCCCGCGACCGCCCTGGTCGACCTGGCGCTGCTGGCCGGGCGGACCGTGGAGGAGCTGACGCACGAGGCACCGCTGGTGCTGGACGAGGAGGTCGACCTCGAGGTCGCCTTCGACGGTGACGACGTGACGGTGTACGGCGCGGTGGACGGCGAGTGGGTCCGGTACGCGTCCGGCGTCCTTTCGGACCGCGAGATTCCCGCTCCGGCCCTGGCGTGGCCGCCGGACGCCGACGAGCTCGACCTGACCGACGCCTACACCGAACTGGCGCTGCGCGGCTACGCGTACGGGCCCGCCTTCCAGGGTCTGCACCGGGCCTGGCGGCGGGACGGGCACCTGTTCGCCGAAGTGCGGCTGCCCGTCGCCGAGGACGGTCACGCCGTGCACCCGGCGCTGCTCGACGCGGCGCTGCACGTACGGGCGATGGCCGCGGACGACGTGGTCGTGCCCTTCGCGTGGAGCGGCGTCCGGCTCTTCGCCCGAGGTGCGACGCAGCTGCATGTGCACCTGTCACCGGACGGCGGGTTGACGGCGACCGACCCTGACGGCGCCCCGGTGCTGGTCGCCGAGCGGCTCGCGACCCGGCCCGCGCCCGCCGCCGCACACGGCAGGTGGCTGCGGCGCGTCGCGTGGTCGCCCGTCGAGGTGCCCGCCGCGGCCACCGCCTCCGACGAGGTGCTGGAGGTCACCGACGAGGGACGCGGCACCGCCGTGGAGGTGCTGCGCCGCGTCCGGGAGTGGCTCGCGGACGACAAGCCCGGCAAGCTCACCGTGCTGACCCGGCGCGCGGTCCCCGTCACCGAGGGCGAGGACGTGGCGCACCTGTGGCAGTCGCCGGTGTGGGGCCTGGTCCGGGCCGCCGCCACCGAGCATCCCGGTCGCTTCCGCCTCGTCGACACGGACGCGGGCCCCGCCTCCGTGGCGGCGCTCGACACCGCCCTCGCGGGCGAGGAACCCGAACTCGCCGTCCGTGGCGGGGTCGTGTACGCGCCGGGACTCGCGGCGGCGGCCACGCGCGCCGAGCCGGCCGGCTTCGGCACCGGGCCCGTGCTGGTCACCGGCGCCGGCGGGGCGCTGGGCCGGCAGCTCGCCCACCACCTGGTCGCCGAGCACGGCGTGCGGGACCTGCTGCTGGTGGGCCGCGGCGCCATGCCCGCCGAACTGCTCGCCGGCCTCACCGGGGCCGGGGCGCGGGTCCGTACCGCCGCCTGCGACATCGCCGACCGCGCCACGGTGGCCGGTCTGCTCGCCGAGCACGCCCCGACGGCGGTCGTCCACGCCGCGGGGGTGATCGCCGACGCGACCGTCGCGGAGCTGACGCCGGAGGCAGTGGACACCGTCTGGCGAGCCAAGGTGGACGGCGCGCGGCACCTGCACGAGCTGGCCGGCGAGGTGACGGCGTTCGTGCTGTTCTCCTCTGTCGCGGGCGTCGTCGGAAACGCGGGCCAGGCCAACTACGCGGCGGCCAACGCCTACCTCGACGCGCTCGCCGCACACCGCAGGGCAGCCGGGCAGCCCGCCGTCTCCATCGCCTGGGGCCTGTGGGACGGCGACGGGCTCGGCGACACGCTCGGTGAGGCCGACCGGAAGCGGATGGCGAGGCGGGGCATCACACCGATGCCCGCCGCGACCGGACTCGCGCTGTTCGACCTGGCCATGACCGCCGATGCCCCGGCCGTCGTCGCCGCCACGTTCGCCCCGTCCGCGGCCGAGCCGCCGTGGCTGCTGCGCGACACCGTACGCAGGGCGGCCCGGCCCGCCCCGTCGGTGTCGTGGCGGCAGTCGCTGGCGGGCCGCGACGAGCAGGAACGGTACGCGCTGGCACTGGCCTTGGTGCGCGACACCGTCGGCGAGGTGCTCGACCTGCGCGGCCCGGTCGACCCCGAGCGCGGCCTGATGGACCAGGGCTTCGACTCGCTGACCGCGCTCGAGCTGCGCGAGCGGCTCGCCGCCACGACCGGCGAACGGCTCGCCCCCACGCTCGTGTTCGACCACCCCACGCCCGCGGCACTCGCCCGCCACCTCGGCGGCGAGGCCCCGGCGCCCGATCCGACGGCGGGCCACGACGAGGTGTTCGGCGCCCTGGCGCGACTGGTGGCGGACGCGTCCGCGGAGAGCCGCGAACTCGTCCGCCGCCGGCTGCGCGGTCTGCTCGACGGCTTGCGCCCCGCCACCACGGACGACGCCCTCGACGGCGCCGACGACGAGGAGATCTTCGACCTGCTCGACCAGGAACTGGGCCGATGAACACCGACAGGACGCACCACAGCGGGAGGACCGAAATGGACATCCACATGGTCGGGGTGGGGACGGCGCTGCCCGGCCCCCCGGTCGACAACGACACATTGGTGGCACGCTTCCGCATGCCGTCGGTATGGACACAGTGGATCGACGTGTTCGTCGGCACCGACACCCGGCACTTCGCCCGGGACCTGGCCACCGGCGGGGTGCGGCAGTCGCTGAGCGACCTGTGCGAGACCGCGGGCCGCCGGGCGCTCGCCGGGGCGGACATGACGGGCGCGGAGATCGACATGATCGTTCTCGGCACCGCCACCCCCGATCTGCTCATGCCCTCGACCGCCTGCCTCGTCGCCGACCGGCTCGGCATCGACGGCGTCCCGGCCTATCAGTTGCAGTCCGGCTGTACGGGCGCGTTGCAGGCGCTCGACGTCGCGGCGCTGGCGCTGCGCGGGGGCCGGGCCACGACCGCCCTGGTGCTCGGGGCCGATACCAGCGCCCACCATCTCGACCTGGACACCGACCTCGCGGGGGCACCGCCGGAGGTGCAGGTCAACGCGATGCTCTTCGGCGACGGGGCCGGCGCCGCGGTGCTCGACACCCGGCCGCGGCCGGGGGCCGCGGTGCTGCGCGAGGTGTCCTGCGAACTCGTCGGCGCCGGGCGCGCCCCGGGGCAGGTCGTGCCCTGGTACGGGCCCGCGGACGAGATTCCGGACGCGCCGCCGGTCAGCGAGGACTTCAAGGGCGTGGAGCACGCCGCGCTGCCGATGGCCGAGAGCGCGCTGGCCTCGCTGTTGGACGGGCTGGGCTGGAAACGGACCGAGCTGGACTACCTGCTGCCGCCCCAGCTGTCGGGGCGGATGACCTCGAAGGTCGTCGCGGGCCTGGACATCCCGGGGGCGCGGGTGATCAGCCGGGTGACCGACATCGGCAACACGGCGAACGCGCTGCCGTTCTTCCAGCTGGAGCAGTTGCTCCCGCTGCTGGAGCCGGGGGACCGGGCGGTCGGGCTCAGCGTCGAGGCCAGTAAGTGGATCACAGCCTCCTACGCCGTCGAGGCGCCGGGAGCGGACTGGGAGGAGTTCTAGACATGGGGCAGTCCACCGTGGCCGAGCTGGCCGTGATCTGGCAGGAGGTGTTCGGCGAAGAGCCCGATCTCGACCGGGAGTTGACCGAGCTCGGCATCCAGTCGGTCAAGCTGATCGAGATCATCCTGCGCGTGCAGGAGCGGCTGTCCGTCACCCTGTCATTGGACGCGGTGCTGCTCGCCACGTCCCTGCGCACCCTCGCCGACGAGGTCGACCAGGTCAGGGACGAGGCCGCGTGAGCGCCCCCGTCGCCGTACCGGCGCACCCTCCGCTGAGCCTGCTCGACGATGCGGACCTGTTGCTGATGCTCACCATCCGGCACTTCGAGCTGACGCTCCTCGACCTGTTCGCCCGCGGCGAGCTGAACGGCACCACCCACACCTGCCTCGGCCAGGAGTACATCCCGGTCGCCATGGAGGGCCTGCTCACCGACGCCGACCACGTCTTCAGCAACCACCGCGGGCACGGCCACTACCTGGCCAGGCACCGCGACCCGCGCGGCCTGCTCGCCGAGATCATGGGCCGCGAGGGTGCGGTCTGCTCGGGGGTGGGCGGCAGCCAGCACATCCTGCGCGACCGCTATCTGTCGACCGGGGTGCAGGGCCAGAGCCTGCCGGTCGCCGCCGGCGTCGCCCTTCAGCTCAAGCGCGCCCAGCCCGGCGCCCTGGCCTGCGCCTACATCGGCGACGGCACCTGGGGCGAGGGCGCAGTCTACGAGGCGCTGAACATGGCCCGGCTGTGGCGGCTGCCCCTGCTGGTGGTGGTCGAGCACAACGGCATCGCCCAGACCACGCCGACGGCCGTACAGCTGTCGGGGACGATCGCGGGCCGGGCAGCGGCGTTCGACGTCGCGCACCTGCGCAGTGACTCCGCCGACGTCGCCGAACTGCGCGCGCTGCTCGGACCCGCCGTGCGCCGGGTCCGTCGCGACTGCCTGCCGCTGGTGGTCGAACTCGCCACACACCGCATCGGCCCGCACAGCAAGGGGGACGACACCCGCCCGGAACCGGAGCGGTCCGCGGCGGCGGCGCGGGACTGGTACCGGCGCTACGCCCTGGACCACGAGGAGCAGTTCACCCGCCTCGACGCGCAGGCGCGGGCCGAAGTGGCCGACGTCGCGAACGCGGTTCGCCGGCTCGGCCCGAGCAGGTGGGACAGCTGATGCGGGTCGTGGAGAACCTCAACGCGGCGCTGCACGGTGCCTTCGCCGACTATCCCGGCCTGACCCTGCTCGGCGAGGACGTGAGCGACCCCTACGGCGGCGCGTTCAAGGCCACCAAAGGCCTGTCGAGCCGCTGGCCCGACCGCGTCCTGTCGACACCGCTGAGCGAGGGCGGCATCGTCGGTGTCGGGGCCGGGCTCGCGCTGGCCGGCGCGCCCGCGATCGTCGAAATCATGTTCGCCGACTTCATCGCACTGGCCTTCGACCAGATCGTCAACTTCGCGGCGAAATCGGTGTCGATGTACGGCAGGCACCTGCCGATGCCGTTGACCGTGCGGTGCCCGACGGGCGGCGGCCGCGGCTACGGGCCCACCCACAGCCAGAGCCCGCAGAAGCACTTCATCGGGGTGCCGGGCCTTTCGCTGTACGAGCTGTCGCCGCTGCACGACAGCGCCGCGCTGCTGCGGCGCGTGCTCGGCTCGGCGGAGCCCGCGATCGTGTTCGAGGACAAGGTCCTCTACACCCAGCGGATGCTGGACGACGGCACGGGCTCGGGCGAGGTCGACGACCTGTTCTCCTTCGACCGGCTCTCCCCCGATGTCGCCCGGGTCTACGCCGAGGACCCCTCGACCGCGGACTGCGTGCTGATCGCCCCGGGCGGCGTCGCTCAGCGGGCGATCGCCGCGGCGAGGTCGCTGCTGCTGGAGGAGGAGGTGACCTGCCAGGTGCTGGTGCCGGCCACGCTGTACCCCTTCGACGTCGCTCCCCTGCTGCCCACGCTGCGCCGCGCGCCCGCCGTGGTGATCGCCGAGGAGAGCACGGCGGGCGGCACCTGGGGGGCCGAGGTCGCACACCGGCTGCACCGCGAGCTGTGGCCGACCCTGCACGGGCCGGTGGCCCTCGCGCACTCCGCGGACAGCATCATCCCGACCGCCCCGCACCTGGAGGCCGACATGCTGCTCAGCGCGGCGGACATCCACCGCACCGCCCTGGAGGCCGTCCGTGGCTGACATCCGGATGCCGAAGCTCAACAACAACGACGACAGCTACGTCCTGCTCGACTGGCTCGTCGCGGACGGGCAGCCGGTGTGCGCGCACGACGACGTCGCGACGGTCGAGACGTCCAAGGCGACCGAGGACCTCGTCAGTGAGGACGAAGGCGTGCTGCGGCACCTGCTGCCCGCGGGGGCGCAGTGCAAGCCGGGTGACGTGATCGCCCGTGTCGTCCTGCCCGGCGCGGAGCCGGCCGGGGCCGCTCCCGCCGCAGCTGCCGACGCCCCGGCCCGGCCGGGCCCGGTGCTCACCGCCCCGGCCCGTGCCCTGCTCGACGAGCTCGGCATCGACCCCGCGGCGACGGCCTCGCTCGACGTGCGCGTGGTCCGCCGCGACGACGTCGAGCGGCTGGCGGCCACCCTCGCCGCGAAGCCCGCGCCGGGAGCCGCGGACCCGCGGCTCCAAACGCTCCCCGCGGGCCAGCAGGCGGTGGCGCGTACGGTGGCCCGCGCACACTCCACGATCCCGGCGGCCTATACGGTGATCCGGCTCGATGTCGGCGAAGTCGTCGCCCGCGCGCGGGAGTTGACCGCACAGTGGCGACGGCTGGTCGGCGTGCCCGAGTTCCTCGTCGCCGCGACCGCACAGCTGTGGGAGCGGTTCGCGCCGTGCTTCGCCTCTCCGGTCGACGACCGCACCATACGGCTGGCCGACGGTGCGCACATCGGCGTGACCATCGACATCGGCAACGGCCTTTTCGTGCCCGTCGTCCACGCCGCGCACGAACTCGGCCTCGAAGAAGTCGCGGCGGCGATGGGCGGGCTGCGGGACAAGGCGGTACGCGGCGGCTTCCGGGAACAGGACCTGTCCGGCGGGGCCCTCACCCTCACCCTGCACACCGACCCCGACGTGACCGTCGCCGTCCCGGTCGTCTTCCCCGGCCAGGTGTGCTCGCTCGCCCTGGGCGGCACCCGGGCCGAGCTGGTCCCGGACGGCGACGGCTTCCGGGTGGCCGAGGTCGCGCACCTCGGGCTGGCCTACGACCACCGGGTCATCAACGGCCGCGACGCGGTGCAGTTCCTGCGCGCGGTGAAGGAGAACGTCGAGCGGATGGGGACAGAATCACAGTGAATTCGACACACAAGGACCCGGCTGTCGCCATCGCGGGCGGCGGGCCGACAGGACTCATGCTCGCCTGCGAGCTGGCGCTTGCGGGCGTCGCCGTCACGGTGCTGGAGCGCCGGACCGAACCCCAGTCGTTCGCCCGTTGCATGGTGCTGCATCCCCGGTCGGTGGAGGCGCTGCGCGCTCGCGGCGTCGCCGACCGGTTCGTCGCCGAGGGCGGCCCGAAGTGGCCGCGCACCCACTTCGGCCTGTTCTACCTGGACCTCGCCGACCTGCCGGAGGACCACTACCACGTCGTTCCGCAGTCGGTCACCGAGCAGAAGCTCGCCGAGTGGGCCGTCGAGCTGGGCGTGGACGTCCGCGGCGGGGCCGAAGTGGTCGGCGTGGACCAGGACGCCGACGGTGTGACCGTCACGGTCGCCGGCGGGCCGGACGTGCGATGCGGGTACCTGGTGGCCTGCGACGGGCCGACGAGCCGTGTCGCGGAGCTGGCCGGGTTCGAGTTCGAGGTGCTCGCCCCGCCGTATTACGGGGCGATCGCCGACGTGCCGGTCTTCGCGGGCAACACCGACCGCTTCGACGTCGGCTTGTATCAGAACGGGCAGTTCGCCGTGTTGCCGCTCCAGGACGACCTCGTACGCGTCATGACGGTGGAGTTCACCGGTGAGCCCGCGGACGAGGAGACGCCGGTGACCTCCCAGGAGGTGCGCGACAGCGTCCGGCGCATCACCGGCCGCGCCCCGGAGATCGAGGACCCCGTGTGGATGACCCGGTACGGCTACTCGACCCGGGTGGCCACCACGTACCGCAGGGACCGGGTCCTGGTGGCGGGTGACGCCGCGCACGCGCATCCGCCGTCCTCCGGTGACGGGCTCAACACCGGCATCCAGGACGCCGTGAACCTCGGCTGGAAACTGGCGGCCGTCGTCGCCGGCCGCGGCGATGCGGGGCTGCTCGACAGCTACGAGGCAGAGCGGCTCCCGGTGGGCCGGAAAGCGTGCAGGCGGGCCCAGGCCCAAGTGGCGCTGATGCACCCGCTGGACCAGGTCGAGCCGCTGCGGGAGATCATGGACGAGATCGTGCGTATCCCCGCGGTGACCACCTATTTGGTCCGGATGCTCACCGACGTCCGGTACCCCCTCCCCGGTGATCACCGGCTCATCGGGACCCGTGTCCCGGACGTGACGGTCGAGACCCCGGACGGCGCGCGGACCGTTTCGAAGCTGATGGCGTCCGGCCGGGGCGTGCTGCTGGACCTGTCCGGCGTCGTCGACGTCGCCACGGACCGGGTCGACGTGGTCCGCGCCGAGCCGCACGCGGAGTTGGACGCGGAGACCGTGCTGATCCGGCCCGACGGATGCGTGGCCTGGGCGGGTCCTGCCGAGGGACTGTACGTCGCGCTCAAGACCTGGTTCGGCTGACCCCGGCTCGCCGGGTGGCCGGTTCGTCCGGGCGCAGCACTGCGGCCCACCGTCCTCGGGCGGTGGGCCGCAGTGCTGCGAAGGGAGGTCCGGGGGTCTGCTCGCGCGGTGCCGGCGATCCAGCGGCCGATGGCCGGTCCCCACGCACCCCCGGCCCGGTCAGGGCTTGTTGTCGCGCAGCAGGAACACCGAGACGAGCAGGCCGACCCCGATGATGCCGCTGGAGAACGCGAACGCGTCGCCGAAGCCCTCCGCTCCGCCGTCGGAGGCGCCGTACACGGTGACGGCCGCGGCGAGGCCGAGCGCGGCGCCCAGCCGCATCGTGCTCTGCTGGAGCCCGGAGGCCGCGCCCGCGTCGCCCGGCTGAACCCTCGCCAGGATCAGCGAGTTCAGCGCGGTGATGCTCGATCCCTGGCCCGCGCCGATCAGCAGCAGCGGACCGGCTATGCCGGGGAAGTAGGCGGTGTCCTGCGACAACGCCGAGAGCCAGCCGGTGCCCAGGGTGAGGAGGAGCGCGCCGAGCACCACGACGGCCTTGGCGCCGCGTCTGGCGATGAGCGCGGGGGTCGCGGCCGCCGCGCCGAACAGTGTGCAGGCCATGGGCAGGAACCCGAGGCCGGTGCGGACCGGGCTGAACCCGGCGACGTCCTCCAGGAACTGGGCCAGACAGAACAGCAGCGCCGCCCCGACCGTTCCGACGAAGATGGTCTGCAGATAGGCGAGGGCCCGGCGGCGGTCGCGCAGCAGCCGCGGCGGCACCAGCGGATGTGCTGCCCGGGTCTCGGCCGCGATGGCAGCGGCGAGCAGTACGGCGGCCGCGGCGAACGACCATAGGACCAGGCCGTCGCCCCAGCCGTCCGTCCCGGCCCGGCTGATGGCGTAGACGAGAGCGATCACGCCGCCGGTCGCGGTCAGCGCGCCCGCGAGATCGAAGCGGCCGCGGTGGCGGGTGGACTCGTGCAGCACGAACGGTGTACCGATCAGGATGATCAGGCCGATCGGGACGTTGACGAACAGTGCGGCGCGCCAGGAGATCTCGCTGAGCAGACCGCCCACGAGCATGCCCGCGGCGAGGCCGAGCCCGGCCGCGGTGGCGAAGACGGCGAGCGCGCGGTTGCGGCGCGGGCCCTCCGCGAAGTTTACGGCGATCAGCGACAGCGACGCGGGTTCGGCGAACGCGGCGCCGATGCCCTGTCCGACGAGCGCCGTCAGGAGCACGGGCGCGGAGTGGGCGACCGCGCCGAGCAGCGAGGACGCGGTGAAGAGCCCGATGCCGCCAAGGAAGGCGCGGCGTCTGCCGAGCAGGTCGCCCACCCGGCCGCCCAGCAGCAGCAATCCCGCGAACGAGAGCATGTAGAGGTTGGTGACCCAGGACAGTTCGGTGACCGTGAGCCCCAGCCCGGCCCGGATGCCGGGCAGGGAGACGTTGACCGAGGAGAAGCCGATCGCGACCATCAGCTGGCAGCCGACGATCAGGATGAGGGAGACGGTCTGGGAGCGGTCGGATCCCTCCGGCGCGGCGGCCGCAAGGGGTGGAGCAGAGACAGGACGAGTGGTGTCTGACACGGGCTGATCCTCCGCGGACGGGCCGCGGCCGCCGGAAGGGCCCCGGCGGCCGCCGTGAACGGGTCGTCAGCGGGAGACCTCGATGAGGATGCGCCGCCTGCCGATGTTGGTGTTGCGCTTCATGAGCTGGTTGCGCTGTGAGACCTCGTGGGTGGCGCGTACGCGCAGCCCGGCGCCCTCGATCTCCGCCACCAGTTCGGCTGGGGTGATCAGGTGTGTCCAGGCGGTATAGATGGTGCTGTCCGCGACCGCGTCGTCGACGACCCGGTGGCTGATGAAGCTGGTGAGCCGGCGCTTCTCGGCCGGGTCGACGTGCTCGATGAAGGTGACCGCCACGGGGGAGACGCCGTCGTGGGCGTCGGTGACCGCGACCGTCTCGAAGGGCGCGGTGCCCTCCTCCAGGCCGGGGAACTCCAGCAGGGTCAGCAGAAAGCGGCCGTCCTCGGCGAGGTGTTCGCTTACACCGGCGAAGAGTCCGGCGCGCTGCTCCTTGTCGAGGTTCCACACGGTCGTCATGCCGAGCAGGATGATCCCGAACCGCCGGCCCAGTGCGAAGGCGCTCATGTCGCCCTCGACGGTCTCGAGCGCGTCGGCCAGTTCCGGCTTGTCCAGCTCGGCGAGCCGGTCGCGCATCCTGGCCAGCATGTCCGGCGAGGAGTCGAGCCCGACGACGGAGTACCCGGCTTCGAGGAAGGGGATGGTCGTGCGACCGTTGCCGCAGGCCAGTTCGAGCACGGGGCCGGAGTGCTCCGCGGCCACGCGGAGCATGTCGTCGATCTCGGCGCGGTCGTTGCGGGTGAAGTGGTCGTATATCTGCGATCCGGCGGGCCCGTAGATGTTCGCCTGCTTGATCCCAGTTCCGAACAGCGCCTCGATCCGGCCCGCGGAGCCCGGCAGCGCTACTGCAGTTTCAGTCATGTCGTGCCTTCCTGGTGTCGCGGTGTCCACCAGGCTCGGGCTCGACGCTAACGGCCCTCTAGCCCGCCTCTAAAGGTCGTCTGTCGTCACCGTCCCCGCCGTCCCCGTCGTCCCCGTCGTCCGGCGGCGCGGGGTGCCCGCACGCGCAGTGGTCCGGGTCCGCCCCACGGGGGGGGAGGGCCGGACCCGGACCACGTCTCGAACGGCCGCGCTACTCCGTGGGCTTGCCCGCCCGGACGAGGAAGGCGACCAGGAACGCGAGCACGCCGAAGGGCGCGGCCCAGACGAACAGGCTGTGCGTCGCGTCGGCGACCGCGGCCACGTAGCCCTGGCGGACGGGTTCGGCCAGCGCACGCATGCTGTCGGGGTCGAGCTTGCCGGCCGACCCCCGCAGCGCGGCGTAGTCCCGCGCGGGGAGCCGCTCGGCGAGGCCGTCGAGCAGCCTGCCGGTGAACACCGAGCCGAACAGTGCGACGCCGAACGAGCCGCCGATGGACCGGGAGAAGGTGACGGTGCTGCTCGCGACGCCCATGTTGGCCCGCTCGACGCTGTTCTGCGCGGTGACCACGGTGACCTGGAACAGCACGCCGAGGCCGAGGCCGAACACGATCATGTAGAGGGTGAACATCAGTGAGCTGGTCTGCTGGTCCACGAGCAGCATCAGCAACAGGCCGCCGCCGAACAGCGCGCCGCCGCCGACCAGGATCGCCCGGTGGTTGTCCGTCTTGGTCAGCAGCTTGCCGGAGTACATCGTGGTCACCAGGGACGCACCGAGCATCGGCAGCAGGAGCAGTCCACTGCTGGTGGCCGAGTAGCCGTGCGCGGCCTGCTGGTACAGCGGCAGGAACGCGATCAGGCTGTACATCGCGAACCCGACCAGGAACGTCAGGATCTGCGCGACGGTGAAGTTGCGGACCTTGAACAGGCCCAGCGGCAGGACGGGTTCGGCCGCTTTGCGCTCCACGGTGGCCATCGCCGCCAGCAGCGCCACACCGGCGATCGCCAGGCCGATGATCTGCGGGGAGCCCCAGGAGTAGTCGACCCCGCCCCAGCTGGTGATCAGGACGATCACCACGGCCAGCAGGGCGATGACGAGGGCACCCAGGTAGTCGATCTTGTGCTCGACCTTGGCACCCGCGTGGCTGAGCCGGGTGACGACGATGAACAGTGCCACCGCGCCGATCGGGATGTTGATCAGAAACGCCCAGCGCCAGGAAGCGGCGTCCGTGAGGAAGCCGCCCAGCAGGGGGCCGCCGATCATCGCGACCGCTCCGAGTGCGGCGATGAAGCTCTGGAACTTGCCGCGCTCGCGCGGGGTGGCCAGCTGGCCGATGAGCGAGATAACGCCGACGAGCAGCCCGCCCGCGCCGAGGCCCTGCAGCGCGCGGAACGCGATCAGCTGGCCGATCGACTGGGCGAGCCCGCACAGGACCGAGCCCAGCAGGAACACGCCGATCGCGAAGACCAGGACCCATTTGCGGCCGTAGAGGTCGCCCCATTTTCCGTACAGCGGGGTGGAGGCCAGCGTCGCCAGCGTGTAGGCGGTCACCACCCACGAGAGCTGGTCGACCCCTCCCAGGTCGGCCACGATCGTCGGCAGTGCGGTGCTCACGATCATCGCATCGAGCTGGGCCAGCAGCATTGCCAGCAACAGGCCGGGCAGGACGCGCATCAGCTCGGTCCGCTCGGCGGTTGACGTGGTGGTGGTCGTTGCCACGCTCGGCTCCGTTCGCTAAGCATTTCACTCAACAGGCGATGAGTGACTGTACGGGGATCGCCTCCCTCGGTCAACAGGCGTAGAGCGAACGCGAGTACAGTGGATCCCGTGACGCGAACTCCACAGACCGTGCCCCGCGCCCAGCGGCGTGCGCAGACCGCCGAGCGGATCCTCGCCGCGGCCCGCGCGCTGTTCACCGAATCGGGTTTCGACCGCACGACGATCCGGGCAGTGGCGGCGCGGGCCGAGGTCGACCCGGCCCTCGTCATGCAGCACTTCGGCAGCAAGGACGAGCTGTTCCGCCGGGCCATCACCGTCTCCTCGCAGGAGGCCAGGGAGGGCGGCCAGGAGAGGCTGGTCGAACTGCTGCTGGGCATCCTGGGCGTGAAGATGGGCGAGGTCTCCGGCACCTCGCTGGCCCTGCTGCGCTCGATGCTGACCTACCCGGAGGCGGCCGAGCAGGTCAAGGCGGCCAACGCGCGACAGCTCGACCAGATCAGCGGCGTCATCTCGGGGGACGACGCCGAGCTGCGGGCCGCGCTGACGGTGAGCACGCTGCTCGGGGTCACCATCGGACGCCACCTGCTGGAGCTGGATGTGCTGCGCGAGGCGGACACGGAGCGGATCGCCGAACTGATGAAGCCCTGCCTGGAGGCGCTGACCGGGCAGCCCGCCCAGAGCTGAACAGCACCGCTCACCCGCGGCGAGGCTCCCCGGAAGGGTCGTCCAGCACACTGATCGCCCGTTCCGGGCACGCCTGCGCGCCCCGCAGCGCCGCCTCTTCCAGCCCCGGCGCCACCTCCACCTCGCCCATCTCGTTGTAGCCGCTGTCCGCCACGTGGAACAGCTCGGGGGAGCGGGCCTCGCACTGGGCGTGGCCCATGCACACCGTCGCGTCGATCCGCAGTTTCACGCCGCCGCCCCCAGGGTGATGTCGAGGTCGAAATAGCCCAGCGCCGGCGAGTAGTGGTGGCGCGGCGTGGTCCCCGGCGTCCGGTGGTACTCCGGGATGTGCTCGTGCCACACCGCCACCGCCAGCTGCATCACCCGCCGCGCCAGGTGCATCCCGAGGCAGCGGTGCGGACCGGCTCCGAAGGCGAGATGGCGGCTGGCCTCGCGGTCCGGGTCGACCTCGTCCGCGGCGTCGAACATCTGCGGATCCCGCCCGGACATCCCCCACGACATCAGTACGCGGTCGCCCGCCCGCATGGTGATCCCGTGCCGCTCGACGTCGCGGGTCAGCACACGGCCCGTCGTCGAGACGGGCTCGTGGCGGATCAGCTCCTCGACCGCCCGGGGCACCCGTTCCGGCTCGGCGACCAGGCGTGCCTGCAGCGCCGGATCCGAGGCGAGGTGTCCGAAGATCAGGCCGAGCTGCGAGGTCGTCGTGTCCAGACTGGCGAGCATGGCGACGAACAGGGCGTTGATCATTTCGTCCCGGGTCGGCTTGCGGCCGTCGTAGGTGGCGTGCTGGAGCCGGCTGATGACGTCCCAGCGGCCCTCGGTGCCCTCGGCGACCCGGCGGTCTATGGCCTCGCCGAAGAAGTCCCACAACGGCTGGTTGGCCGCCCGCAGTTCCTCGTCGGTGTTCGCACTGGGGATACCGACCCGGCGGAGCCAGTCCTTGTGGTCCACGAAAGCCTTCAGGTGCTCGCGGCCGATGCCGAAGGCGATGAGGAACGCCTCCGAGGGCAGCACCGAGGCGAACTCCGAGATCAGCTCGCACCGCCCCTTGCCGGCGATCCGCACGACGGCGTCGGTGACGGCCTCGCGCAGCTGCGGGGTGAAGTGGTTGACCGCGGCGGGGTTGAACAGCTCGGCGAGCGTCTGCCGCCACTTGCGGTGCACCTCGCCGTCGAGCTGGATGGGGATCAGCTTCTCGTGGAAGATCCGCCGGTGCGGCACGGTCAGCTCGGCGCTGGAGAACACGTCCGGATTCTTCGCCGCCCACTCGATGTCGGCGTAACGGGTCAGGATCCAGAAGCCGTCGTCGGCCTCCGAGCGCAGGATCGGGGCGGTCTCGCGCAGCTCCGCCCAGTGCTGCACCGGACATTGCTGCAACCACGGCGCGTAGATGCTCCAGCCGCGGATACGCTCGTCGAGCGTGGGTGGTGCCTCGGGTACTTCGGCCATCGTGTCCCTCCCGGGCGCGGGTCGATTGCTGGCGCCGCCAGCCTCCCCGGCCCCCCTTGCCTCGACCTTCCCGCGCTCTAAAGGCCGCCGGGTTTTAGACTCCGGCAAGGGGCTCGTTAGCCCTCGTCGTGAGCCTCGAGCGGGTGCAGAGCGAAGCGAGCAACCAGGACAGGCTCCGGGACTACCTGCGCCGGGCGACGGCGGAACTGCGCGAAACCCGCAGAGAGCTCGACGAGGTGCGGGCCGGCAGCAGCGAACCGATCGCGATCGTGGCCGCAGGCTGCAGATACCCGGGCGGAGTGCGTACGCCGGAGGATCTGTGGCGGCTGGTGGCCGAGGGAACCGACGCGGTCGGCCCGTTCCCCACCGGCCGCAGCTGGCCGGTGGACTCCCTCTACGATCCGGACCCCGCCCACCCCGGCACGGCGACCACCCGCCAGGGCGGCTTCCTCCACGACGCCGACGACTTCGACGCGGAGTTCTTCGGTCTCAGCCCGCGCGAGGCGGCGGCGACCGATCCGCAGCAGCGGCTGCTGCTGGAGATCACCTGGGAGGCCCTGGAGCGGGCGGGCCTGTCCCCCGCCGCCGTACGCGGCAGCCGGACCGGCGTGTGGGTCGGCGTGATGTACGACGACTACGCGAGCAGGCTGCGCCCCATGCCACCGGAGTACGAGGGCTACCTCGGCAACGGCAGCGCGGGCAGCATCGCCTCCGGCCGTATCGCCTACACCTTCGGCTTCGAGGGCCCCGCGCTCACCGTCGACACCGCCTGCTCGTCGTCGCTGGTCGCCCTGCACCTCGCCGCGCAGTCGCTGCGCAGGGGTGAGTGCGACCGCGCCGTCGCGGGCGGCGTCACCGTGATGGCGACCCCGGACACCTTCGTCGAGTTCAGCAGGCAGCGCGGGCTGGCCCCGGACGGCCGGTGCAAACCGTTCGCCGCCGCGGCGGACGGAACCGGCTGGGCCGAAGGCGCCGGCGTACTGGTGCTGCGCAGGCTCTCCGACGCCCGCCGCGACAACGACCCGGTCCTGGCCGTGCTGCGGGGCAGCGCGGTCAACTCCGACGGCGCCAGCAGCCGGCTGACCGCGCCGAACGGCCCCTCCCAGGAACGCGTCATCCACGCCGCACTCACCGACGCCCGGCTCACCCCCGCCGACATCGACGCCGTCGAAGCCCACGGCACCGGCACCACCCTCGGCGACCCCATCGAAGCCACCGCCCTCATCGCCACCTACGGACAAGCCCGCACCCACCCCCTCTGGCTCGGCTCCCTCAAATCAAACATCGGCCACACCCAAGCCGCCGCCGGAGTCGCCGGCATCATCAAAATGATCCAGGCCATGCACCACGCCACCCTCCCCCCCACCCTCCACGCCGACCACCCCACCCCCCACGTCGACTGGACCGCGGGCGAGGTCCGCCTCCTGACTGAGTCCACGCCGTGGCCGCAGACGGGCCGGGTCCGACGGGCCGCGGTCTCGTCGTTCGGCATCAGCGGCACCAACGCCCACGTCATCCTCGAACAACCGGAACCCGCGGAGCCGGCACTCGCAGAGTCGGAGCCCGCAGCGGCCGATCCCGTCGACGCCCCTCAGCCGGCGGGCGGCCTGCCGTGGGTGCTCTCCGCACGGACGGCCACGGCGCTGCGCCGGCGCGCCGCCGACCTCGTCGACGCCGCCCCCTCGGCGCCCCCGGCCGCCGTCGCGCACACCCTGGCCACGAGGCGCTCGCACTTCGCGCACCGCGCGGTGCTCCTGGGCGACAAGGACGCCGGCCTGCGCGCACTGTGCGACGGCGTCCCGGCCCGGGACGTCATGAGCGGCGAAGCGGGCTCGGGCGGGCTGGTGTTCCTCTTCCCCGGGCAGGGGACGCAGTGGTCCGGAATGGCCCGTGAACTACTGGCGGACTCACCGGTGTTCGCGGAGTCCGTCGAGCGGTGCGCGCGCTCGCTGCGCCGGTTCGTCGACTGGGACCTGGTCGAGGAGCTGTCGGGGCCGCTGGACCAGGTGGAGATCGTCCAGCCGGCGCTGTTCTCGGTGATGGTGTCGCTGGCGCGGCTGTGGCAGTCGGTCGGCGTGCGGCCGGACGCCGTGGTCGGACACTCCCAGGGCGAGATCGCCGCCGCCCATGTGGCGGGCGCGCTCGACCTCGACGACGCGGTCCAGGTGGTCGCGCTGCGCGCACGGGCGCTGCGCGCGATCGCCGGGCTGGGCGGGATGGTCTCGATCGCCCTGCCCGAGGCCGAGGTCGAGGCATCACTGCCCCCTGGGGTGGTGGTCGCGGCGGCGAACGGACCGCGTACGACCGTGGTCGCCGGCGACGACACGGCGCTGGACGCGCTGCTGGCCGACTGCGCCGCGCGCAAGGTCCGCGCCCGCCGGGTCCCGGTGGACTACCCCTCGCACTCCCCACAGGTCGAGCTGATCCGCGGCGAGCTGGCCGACACCCTGGCCGGCATCCGCCCCCGCTCGTCGACCGTGCCGTTCTACTCGACGCTGACCGGCGGCCTGCTCGACACCGCCGCCCTCGACGCCGGCTACTGGTACAGCAACCTGCGCGAGAAGGTGCGCTTCACCGAGGCCACGGACGCGCTCGCCGCCGCGGGCAACCGTTTCTTCCTCGAGGTCAGCCCGCACCCGGTGCTGGCCGTCGGTCTCGATCATCCGGCCTCGGGCACGCTGCGCCGCGACCAGGGCGGCCTGGAGCGGTTCCGGACGGCGGCCGCCGAAGCCTACGTACTGGGCGCCCCGGTCGACTGGGGACAGCTGATCCCTGAGGCGCCGCCGGTGGCCCTGCCCACCTATCCCTTCGAACGCCGACGGCACCGCGTCGACCCGGTCGCCACCCCCGCGACCGGGCTCGGCCTCGGGCTCGACGACGCCGACCACCCGCTGCTCGCCGCCGCCGTCCCCGTAGCGGGCACGACCGGCCTGATCCTCGCCGGCACCGTCGACCCGGTGGAGCACGCGTGGATCGCCGACCACGCGGTCGGCGACACCGCGATTCTGCCCGGGACCGCCTTCGTCGAACTGGCCGCCCACGCGGGGCGTCAGGTGGGCCGCGGCCGGGTCGCCGAGCTGACGCTCCTCGCGCCGCTGCCGGTCGCGCGGAAGGCCACGCTCCAGGTCGTGCTCGGACAGGAGCGCGAAGGGGCCCAGGAGATCAGCATCCACAGCCGGACCGGCGCATCGGCGTGGACCACGCACGCCACCGGCTTCGTCGAGGAGGAGTCGGCCGTCGCGGGCCTGCCGTCCTGGCCGCCGGAGGGCGAGCCGGTCGACCTGTCCGACGCCTACGAGCGGCTGGCGGACGCGGGCGCCCGGTACGGCCCCGCCTTCCAGGGGCTGCGCGCGATGTGGCGGTCAGCGGGCGCCGTCCACGCCGAGGTCGAACTTCCCGTGGAGCCGGGCGCCTTCGACGTGCACCCGGCCCTGCTGGACGCCGCGTTGCACGCGGCGGCCCTGGACGCGCCGTTGCGGCTGCCGTTCTCGTGCCGCGGCGCGACCGTGCACGCGGTCGGCGCGCGGAGCATCCGGGTGGAGATCCGCGACCTCGGCAACGACACCATTTCGGTGACGGCCACCGACGAGCACGGCCGGCCGGTGGTGACCGTCGAGGAGCTGACGACCCGTCCCGTCGACGCCGACGCGCTCGCCCCGCGTCCGCCGCTGTACGAGCTGGGCTGGGTCGACGTGGACCAGGCGGAGTCGGGCGACGAGAACGTCCTCGACCTCACCGGCGAGACGGACGTGCGCCGCGCCCTCACCACGGCCCTCGACGCGGTCCGGCGCGGCCCGGAGCTGACCGTTGTGACCCGCCGGGCCGCCGGCCCTGACGCACAGGACCCGGTCGGCGCCGCCGTGTGGGGTCTGGCCCGCACGGCGCAGGCCGAGCACCCGGGCCGGGTCACGCTCGTCGACAGCGACGGCAGTGCGCCGGTGCGGGCCACGGCCGACGAGCCGCAGCAACTGGTGCGTGACGGCCGGGTACTGGCGGCCAGGCTCACGCAGGCCGACGGCGGCCTGCCGGTGCCCGCCGGACCGTGGCGGCTCGCGCGCGGCGATCGGGGCAGCATCGACGCGCTGGAGCTGGAGCCCTGCCCCGCCCTGAAGGATCCGCTGCCCGCCGGACACGTGCGTATCTCCGTCCGCGCGGTAGGCGTGAACTTCCGCGACGTGCTGATCACCCTCGGCATGGTCGCCGACGACGACCGGATGGCCTCCACCGAGGGCGCCGGCGTGGTGACCGAGGTGGCCGACGACGTCCACGACCTGCGCCCGGGCGACCGGGTGATGGGGCTCTTCGCGGGCGGTGCGGGACCGGTGACGCACTCCGACCGCAGGCTCGTCACCAAGATCCCCGAGGGGGTGGGTCTCGCGGACGCGGCCGGGCTGCCGATCGTGTTCCTGACCGCCTGCTTCGGGCTCGTCGATCTGGCGCGGGCGCGCGCGGGCGAGCGGGTCCTCGTGCACGCGGCCGCGGGCGGGGTCGGCATGGTGGCGACGCAACTGGCCCGCCACCTCGGCCTGGAGGTGCTGGGGACGGCGCACCCCGACAAGTGGTCCGCACTCGACCTGCCGCCGGAGAACGTGGCCTCGTCACGGACCCTGGAATTCGCCGACCGGTTCACCGAGGTCGACATCGTCCTCAACTCCCTAGCGGGCGAGTTCGTCGACGCGTCGCTGCGCACGCTGCGCCCCGGCGGCCGGTTCCTGGAGCTGGGCAAGACGGACATCCGTACGGGCATCGCCGGTTACCGGGCCTTCGACCTCGCGGAGGCGGGGCCGGACCGGATCCGCGAGATGCTCGACGAACTGGCGGCGCTGCTGGCCTCGGGCGCACTGCGGCCGCTGCCGGTGACCGCGTGGGACATCCGGCACGCCCGCGACGCCTACCGGCACCTCGCCCAGGCCCGCAACATCGGCAAGGTGGTGCTGCGGGTGCCGCAGCCGTTCGACCCGGACGGCACCGTGCTGATCACCGGCGGCACCGGCACCCTGGGCAGGCTGGTGGCCCGCAGGATGGTCGAGCGCGGTGCCAGACACCTGGTGCTGCTGAGCCGTTCGGGCGGCGAGGTGGACCTGTCCGGCCTCGGCGCGACCGCGACCGTCGTCGCGGCGGACGCCGCCGACCGGGAGCAGCTCGCGGCCGTCCTGGCGGCGATCCCGGACGCACACCCGCTGACGGCGGTGGTCCACGCGGCGGGCGTCCTCGCGGACACCACCGTGGACGCGCTGACCCCGGCGCAGCTGGAAGCCGTACTGCGTCCGAAGGCCGACGCGGCGAACCACCTGCACGAGCTGACCGCGGACACCGACCTCGCGGCGTTCGTGCTGTTCTCCTCGCTGACCGGCACGCTGGGCGGGCCCGGCCAGGCGAACTACGCCGCCGCCAACGGCTACCTGGACGGCCTGGCACGGGCGCGGGCGGCCCGCGGCCTGCCCGCGACCTCCATCGCCTGGGGCCTGTGGGACACCGCCAGCGGCATGACCGGACACCTCGACGACGCCGCGCGCGCCCGCCTCACCCGGGACGGGCTGCCCGCGATGTCCGACGCCGACGGGCTGGCGCTGTTCGACGCCGCGCTCGACGGGCCGGGCACGACCGTCGTCGCGGCGACCGTCGACACCGCGGCGCTGCGCCGGGCCGAGCGGGTGCCGCCGGCGCTGCGCGCGCTGGCCGGGCCGCGCCGGCCGGTGCTGCGCGAGGCGGGCGCGGCCGGGATGTCGCTGGCCGAACGGCTGGCGGGGCTGTCCGGACGCGGCAGGAGCGAGCTGCTGCTCGATCTGGTGCGCGGCACGGCCGCCGCCGTACTGGGCCACGACAGCACGCACGCGGTGACCGGGACGCGGGCGTTCAAGGAGCTGGGCTTCGACTCGCTGACCGGGGTCGAGCTGCGCAACCGGCTCGCCGCGGCCAGCGGCCTGACGCTGCCCGCGACCCTCGTGTTCGACCACGCGACCCCCGAGGCGCTCGCCGCCCACCTGGCCGAGCGGCTCGGCGGCGGCACGGCGGCCGAGCCGCCCCGGACCCTGGACGGCGAACTGGACCGGCTCGCGCGGGCGATCGGTGCGGAGCGCGACCCCGACCAGCTGGCCAGGGCCGGTGCACGGCTGCGCGAACTGCTGTCCGGGCTCGGCCCGGACAGCGGGCACGCACGGCTCGACGGGGCCTCCGACGACGAGATGTTCGACTTCATCGACAACGAGCTGGAGGTGTCGTGAGCGAGGCGACCGATGACCGACTGCGGGACTACCTCAAGCGGGTCACCGCTGACCTCAGCCGGACCAGACAGCGCCTGCGCGAGATCACCGAGGCCGAGCGGGAACCCATCGCCGTGACCTCGATGAGCTGCCGCTACCCCGGCGGCGTCCGCGATCCCGAGGGGCTGTGGGCGATGCTGGCCGAGGGCCGGGACGCGTCGGGCCCGTTCCCCGCCGACCGCGGCTGGGACCTCGACGCGCTGCACCACCCCGACCCGGACCGACCGGGCACCACCTACGTCGAGCGTGGCGGGTTCCTCGCCGAGGCCGACCGGTTCGACGCCGGGTTCTTCGGGCTCAGCCCCAAGGAGGCGGCGGCCACCGACCCGCAGCAGCGGCTGCTCCTTGAGACGTCGTGGGAGCTGTTCGAGCGCGCGGGCATCGACGCCGCCGCACTACGCGGCAGCGACACCGGTGTGTTCGTCGGGGTCATCGCCCAGGACTACGCCAACCGCCTGCACCGGCCGGCCGACGGGGTCGGCGGCCACCTGCTGACCGGGACGACGTCCAGCGTCGCCTCCGGCCGCATCGCCTACACCTTCGGTTTCGAGGGGCCCGCGCTCAGCCTGGACACCGCCTGCTCGTCGTCCCTGGTCGCCCTGCATCTGGCGGTGCGGGCGCTGCGCAGGGGCGAGTGCGGGATGGCCCTGGTCGGGGGCGCGACGGTGATGGCCACCCCCGGCGTGTTCACCGAGTTCGCCCGCCAGCGCGGGCTCGCCCCGGACGGGCGGGTCAAGGCGTTCGCGGCGGGCGCGGACGGCACCGCGTTCGCCGAGGGGGCGGGGATGCTCCTGGTCGAGCGGCTGTCCGACGCCGTGGCGCACGGTCACCCCGTCCTGGCGGTCGTCCGGGGCACCGCCGTCAACTCCGACGGCGCCTCCAACGGGCTGACCGCGCCCAGTGGGGCGGCACAGCGTGCGCTGATCCGCGGCGCGCTGGCCGACGCGGGCCTGTCGGCCGCCGACGTGGATCTCGTGGAGGCGCACGGCACCGGCACCACCCTGGGGGACCCGATCGAGGCCGGTGCCGTGCTGGACACCTACGGCCGCGAGCGCGAGACGCCGGTGTGGCTGGGGTCCGTGAAGTCGGCCCTGGGCCACACCCAGGCCGCGGCGGGCGTGGCCGGGGTGATCAAGGCGGTGCAGGCGATCCGGCACGCCACCATGCCGCGGACCCTGCACGTGGACGCGCCGACCCCGCACGCGCCGTGGTCCGACGGCGCGGTCGAGCTGCTGACCGAGGCCCGTCCGTGGACCTCGCAGGGCCCGCGCCGGGCCGCCGTGTCCTCGTTCGGGATCAGCGGAACCAACGCGCACGTCATCCTGGAACAGGCTGCCGGCACCGAGAGCCCCGAGCCGGGCCCGGCGGTCGCAGGGCCGGTACCGCTGCTGCTGTCCGGTCCGGACGACGACGGTGTCCGCGCTCTCGCCGCGACACTGGCCGCCCACGCGGAGAACACCCCGGAGCTACGGCCGGCCGACATGGCGGTGACGCTGGCCCGCCATCGCACCGCGCTGCCCCGCCGCGCGGCTGTGGTCGCCGCCGACCGGGCCGAGGCGCTCGCCGGGCTGGCCGCCGCGCGTGGCCGGGAGAGCGCCGGGGAGCTGGGCGGCACGGCGTACCTGTTCACCGGGCAGGGCAGCCAACGCGCCGGCATGGGCCGCGAACTGGCCGCCCGCTTCCCCGTCTTCGCCGCGGCCTTCGCCGAGTGCGCCGCCCTGCTCGGCGACGAGCTGCCCGATGTCGTCGAGGAGGGCGGCGCACGCCTCGACGACACCCGGTACGCGCAGGCGGCGCTGTTCGCGTTCGAGGTGGCGGCGTGCGCGCTGCTGGCGCACTGGGGCGTACGGCCCGATGTCCTGGTCGGGCACTCGGTCGGCGAGATCGCGGCGGCGCACGTGGCCGGTGTGCTCTCGCTCGCCGACGCCTGCGCGCTGGTGCGGGCGCGCGGCGAGCTGATGAGCGCGCTGCCGCCCGGCGGCGCGATGGTGGCCGTGGAGGCCCCTCCCGACGTGCTGGCCGAACGGGTGGCGCCGGTGGCCGACCGCGTGGCGGTGGCCGCGGTCAACACCGACGACGGCGGTGTCCTGTCCGGTGCCGAGCCCGAGGTGCTCGGGCTGGCCGAGGAGCTGGCGGCGCGGGGGCACCGGACGCGGCGCCTGCGGGTCAGCCACGCCTTCCACTCCCCCGCGATGGATCCGATGCTCGACGACTTCCGTGCCGTCGCCGAGGGGCTGGCCTACCACGAGCCGACGGTCCCGGTGGTGTCCACGGTGACCGGCCGTCCGGTGGGCGACGAGCTGTGCTCCCCGCGGTACTGGGTCGAGCACGCGCGCGCCACCGTGCGGTTCGCCGACGGGGTGCGCGCGGCCCGTGAGCAGGGCGCGGCGACGTTCATCGAGGTCGGGCCGGACGCCGTGCTGTGCGGCATGGCCGCGCGGGTTCTGGACGGGCAGCCGGACGTCGCCCTGCTGCCGGTGGCCCGCCCCGGGCAGGCCGAGGACCGTACGGTCACCGAGACCCTCGCGACGCTGCACGGGCGGGGAGCGGCGGTGGACTGGGCCGCGTACTTCGACGGCAGCGGCGGTGTCCGCGTCGCGCTGCCCACCTACCCCTTCCGCCGGGACCGCTACTGGCTGACTCCGGGCGACGGCGACGTGTCCACCGCCGGGGCGGCGGGCGGGGGTCATCCGTTGCTCGGCACCGTGGTGCGGCTGGCCGACCGGGACGAGCTGGTGCTCACCGGCAGGTTCTCGACCCGCTCGCACCCGTGGCTCGCCGATCACACGGTCGGTGGCTCGGCGCTCCTGCCCGGGACCGCGTTCGCCGACATGGCCTGTCACGCCGCGGACCTGGCCGGCCTCGACGGGGTGGCGGAACTGACCCTGCACGCGCCGTTGGTGCTGCCCGAGCGGGCCCCGCTCACCGTGCAGCTCGTCGTCGGCCCCTACGAGGACGGCCGGCGCTCCGTCACGATCCACTCCGAGCGTCGGGACAACTGGACCATGCACGCCGAGGGCGTCCTCGGCGGGCAGCCGGCTCCCGGGCCCGACCAGACCGACCGGACCGACCGGACCCGACAGACCGCGTGGCCGCCCTCCGATGCCGAGCCGGTCGACGTGTCCGGGTTCTACGCGCGGCTGGCCGCCTCCGGCTACTCCTACGGCCCGGTCTTCCAGGGGCTCCGCTCGGCGTGGCGAGCCGCGGGCGCGGTCTACGCCGACGTGCGGCTGCCCGCACAGACCGAGCAGGGCGGGTACGGTCTGCACCCCGCGCTGCTCGACGCCGCACTGCACACGATCGGCCTCGTCGCGGACGCCGGCCCGTCGGGCCCGGTGCGGCTGCCGTTCAGCTTCTCCGGGGTGCGCCGGTACGCCGACGGAGCCGTCGAGGCGAGAGTCGAGCTGCGCCCGACCGGCCCGCAGACGTACCGCCTGGAACTGACGGACGGCTCGGGCGCGCCGCTGCTGACGGTGCAGGAGCTGGTGATGCGGGCCGTGGACCCGCGCGCCGCCCGGCCGGACCATCTCCTCGGGCTCGTTTGGTCACCCGCCCCGGTCGAGGCCGTCGATGAGCCGCTGCCGGTCGTGCGGTGCGCGACGGCCGCCGAGGCGCTGGCCGCCGTACGGGAGCACCTGGCCGGCGAGGACGGCCCGATCGCCGTCGTCACCAGGGACGCCGTCGCGGCCGCGCCGGGCGACCGGGTTCCCGTCCCCGAACGGGCCGGTGTGTGGGGCATGGTGCGCTCCGCGCAGACCGAGCATCCCGGCCGGTTCGTCCTCGTGGACACGGACTGCGACGACGACCCCGTGGTGGGCGCGGACGAGCCGCAGCTGGCGCTGCGCGACGGCACGGCCCTGGTCCCCCGGCTGGCCCGCGGCGGCGACCGGCTGCGTCCACCGGCGGACGGTCCCTGGCGGCTGACCGGAGCGGAGCGGAGCGGCACGACCGACAGTGTCCTGCTCGCGCCCGCCCCCGAGGCGGAGCGCCCGCTGGCCGACGGCGAGGTCCGGGTCGCGGTGCGGGCGGCCGGCCTGAACTTCCGCGACGTGCTCATCGCCCTCGGCACCTACCCCGGCGCGGCGGAGATCGGCAGCGAGGCCGCCGGCGTGGTGGTGGAGGTCGGCGCGGGCGTCGACGACCTCGAACCCGGCGTCCGCGTCATGGGGCTGTTCGGCCGGGCCGCCGGGCCGCTGGCCGTCACCGACCGGCGGATGCTGGCCCGGGTGCCCGCCGGCCTGTCGTTCGCGCAGGCCGCCGCGATCCCCGTCGTCTACCTGACGGCCTACCGGGGGCTGCGCGATCTGGCGGGCCTCGCGGCGGGCGAGTCGGTCCTGGTGCACGCGGCGGCGGGAGGCGTCGGCATGGCCGCGGTCGCGCTGGCCCGGCACTGGGGCGCGGAAGTGTACGGCACCGCGAGCCCGGCGAAGTGGGCGGCCACCGGGGTGCCCGCGCGGCGCCTCGGCTCCTCGCGCGACGCCGGGTTCGCCGACCGGCTGCGCACGGCGACCGGCGGCGCCGGTTTCGACGTGATACTCAACTCGCTCACCGGCCCGCTACTCGACGCGTCGCTCGGGCTGATGCCGCGCGGCGGCCGGTTCCTGGAGATCGGCAAGGCCGACGTGCGCGACCCCGACGAGGTCGCGCGGGCCCACCCGGGCGTCCGGTACACCGCCTACGACCTCGACCAGGCGGGGCCGGACCGCATCCAGGAGATGCTCACCGACATCGTCGCGCTGTTCGAGCGCGGCGTGCTGCTCCCGCCGCCCGTCCAGGCATGGGACGTGCGGCAGGCCCCGGCGGCGCTGCGGCACCTGGCGCAGGCCAAGCACATCGGCAAGGTCGTGCTCACCGTCCCGCGCCCGTTGGACCCCGACGGCACCGTCCTGATCACCGGCGGCACCGGCGGGCTCGGCCGCGCCGTGGCCGAGCACCTGGCCACCGCGCACGGCGTACGCCACCTGGTGCTGCTCAGCCGTTCCGGCGGCAGCGCCGAACTGTCCGGGGTCGACGCCCGGGTCTCGGTGGTCGCCTGCGACGCCGCCGACCGCGACGCGCTCGCGCGGGCGCTGGCCGCGATCCCCGCCGAGCACCCTCTCACCGCCGTCGTGCACGCGGCCGGTGTCGTCGACGACGGGCCGGTCACCGAGCTCACCCCGGAGCGTCTGCGGCGCACCGAACGGCCCAAGCTCGACGCCGCGCTCGCCCTGCACGAGCTGACCGCCGACGCCGACCTGGCCGCGTTCGTGCTGTTCTCCTCCGCCGCGGGGCTGCTGGGCAGTGCGGGGCAGGCCAACTACGCCGCGGCCAATGCCGCTCTCGACGGCCTCGCCGCGCGCCGTGCCGCGCTGGGCCTGCCCGCGACCTCGGTCGCCTGGGGCCTGTGGGACCGGCCGACCGGCATCACCGGCCGCCTCACCGCCACCGACCGGGCCCGGATGGCCCGCGCCGGTCTGCCCGCGCTCCCGGACGGCGAGGCGCTGGAGCTGTTCGACGCGGCGCTGGCCACCGACCGCGCGGAGGTCGCCGGCGTGCACGTGGACCCGCGCGCGCTCCGTTCCCCGGTGCCGCCGCTCCTGCGCGCTCTGGCGGCCACCCGGACCCGGCGCGAGGCCGTCGCGGGCACGGACCGCGCCGGGAGCATCGCCGGGCTTCCGGCCGAGCAGCGGGAGGCCGCGCTCGTGGATCTCGTCCGCGCCGAGGCGGCGGCAACGCTCGGCTATCCGGACGCGGATCCGGTCGGCCCGGCCCGTACCTTCCGCGATCTCGGGTTCGACTCGCTGACCTCGGTCGAGCTGCGCAACCGCATCGCCATGGCCCTGGACCTGCGGCTGCCCACCACACTCGTCTTCGACCACCCCACCCCGGCGGCGCTGGCCCGCCATCTCACGGGTGAGCTGGTCGGCACGGGCGACGACGCCCCCGACGAGACCCCTGTACGCCGCGGCGCGGAGACCTCCGCGTCCCGCGGCGAGGACCCGATCGCGATCGTCGGCATGTCCTGCCGGTTCCCCGCGGGGGCCGACTCCCCCGCGGCGTTGTGGCGGCTGGTGGACGCCGGGGTGGACGCCGTCGGCCCGCTGCCGTCGAACCGGGGCTGGGACCTGGACGCGCTCTACAGCGAGGACCCCGCCGCACCCGGCCGCTCCTACGTCCGCGAGGGCGCGTTCCTGCACGAGGCCGACCTGTTCGACGCGGACTTCTTCGGCATCAGCCGGCGCGAGGCCACGGCGACCGACCCACAGCAGCGGCTGCTGCTCGAAGTCACCTGGGAGGCGTTCGAGAACGCCGGGGTCGATCCCTCCTCGGCGGCGGGGCAGCGCGTCGGCGTGTTCGCCGGGGTCATCGCGGGCGAGTACGCGACGGGCGCCCCGCACGACTACGAGGGCCATCTGGCCACCGGCAACACCACCAGCCTCGCCTCCGGCCGGATCGCCTACCAGTACGGGTTCGAGGGCCCCGCTCTCACGGTCGACACCGCGTGCTCCTCCTCACTGGTCGCCGTCCATCTGGCCGCGCGCTCGCTGCGCGACGGCGAGTGCGACCTGGCGCTGGCCGGCGGGGTCAACGTGCTCGCGACGCCGACCACGTTCGTCGAGTTCAGCAAGCAGCGCGCGCTGTCCCCCGGCGGCCGATGCCGGGCGTTCGCCGCGGGTGCCGACGGCACCGCCTGGGGCGAGGGCGCGGGGATGCTGCTCCTGGAGCGGCTGTCCGACGCTCGCCGCAACGGCCATCGTGTGCTGGCGCTGGTGCGCGGCTCGGCGGTCAACTCCGACGGTGCGTCCAACGGGCTCACCGCTCCCAACGGACCGGCCCAGCGGCGGGTCATCCGCGCCGCCCTCGCCGACGCCGGGCTGACCGGGTCCGACGTGGACGTGGTGGAGGCGCACGGCACCGGTACCGAGCTGGGCGATCCCATCGAGGCGGAGGCGGTGCTGGCCACCTACGGCCGCGAGCGCACGGCCCCGCTCCTGCTCGGCTCCCTGAAGTCGAACATCGGGCACACCCAGGCCGCGGCGGGCGTCGGCGGCATCATCAAGATGGTCGAGGCGATGCGGCACCGCCGCGCCCCCCGGACGCTGCACATCGGCGAGCCGACCCCGCACGTGGACTGGTCCGGCGGCGCGGTGTCGCTGCTGACCGAGGCCGTCGCATGGCCCGAGCACGACCGGCCGCGCCGGGCGGCGGTCTCCTCCTTCGGCATCAGCGGCACCAACGCCCACCTGGTGCTCGAACACGTCCCCGAACCGGACCCGGCCGACGCCCCGGAAGCACCGCGCCCGCTGCTGTTCTCGGCCCGGTCCGAGGACGCGCTGCACGCGTACGCGGACCGTCTCCGCGACGTGGACGCCACGGCCGACGCTGCGGCCACACTGCTGCGCCGGGCCCGCCTGCCGCACCGGGCCGCCCTGGTCGCCGGTGAACTGCGCACGGGGGCGCCCGGGGCGGGACCGGCGTTCGTCTTCACCGGGCAGGGTGCGCAGTACGCGGGCATGGGCCGCGCCCTGTACGACAGCGAGCCTTTCTTCGCCTCCGTGGTGGACGACATCCACGCCCGTGTCGGCGAGGCCCTGTTCGCCGAGGACATGGACGACACGGGCCATGCCCAGCCCGCGCTGTTCACCCTTCAGGTCGCGCTCGCCAGGCTGCTGGAGCACTGGGGCATCACCCCCGCCACGACGGCGGGGCACTCCGTCGGCGAACTGGCGGCCGCTCACGTCTCCGGCATCCTCGGCCTCGACGACGCCTGCACGCTCGTCGCCGCCCGCGCCCGCCTCATGGCCGCGCTCCCGCGAACCGGCGCCATGGCCGCGCTGCGGGCGACCGCCGACGAGATACGCCCCCTGCTGCCGCACGGCGTCGACATCGCCGCGAAGAACTCACCGCATGACGTGGTGATCTCCGGCGACGCCGACGGGGTCCGCGAGCTCGCGGCGCGTTTCCCCGGCAGCAGGGAGCTGCGCACCAGCCACGCCTTCCACTCCCCGCACATGGACCCGGTCCTGGACGCCTTCCGCGAGACCGCCCGCCGCGTCCGGTACCGCGCACCGGAGATTCCCATGGTGCCGACGGCGCCGGGCGATCCGTCCACACCGGAGTACTGGACCGACCAGATCCGCGCCACCGTCGACTTCGCCGCCGCCGCGGCCCGGCTGGCCGGCCACACGACCGTCGAACTCGGGCCGCACGCCGTGCTGTCACGGCTCACGGACGGAACCGCCTGCCTGCGCCGGGACCGGCCGCCCCGGGAGACCCTGGCCGAGGTGATCGCCGCGGCCTGGCTGGAGGGCGCCGAACCCGCCCCGGAGGCGTTGTGGCCGGGCGCGCGGCCGACGGCCCTGCCGACGTACCCGTTCCAGGGCACGCGGCACTGGCTGCCGCGTGCCGCCTCCACCGCCGCGGGCCGGCACCCCCTGCTGCCGGTGGCGGTCGAGCTGGTGGACGGCGGCCGCGTGCACTCCGGGCACCTCTCCGCCCATCTCCATCCCTGGACGGCCGAGCACGTGATCCACGGGCAGGCGCTGCTGCCCGGCACCGCCCTGCTCGATCTCGCGCTGCACACGGGCCGCACCGTCGAGGAACTCACGCTGGAGACACCGCTCGTACTGGGTGACGGACCGACCGAGGTGCAGCTCGCGGTGTGCGGCGACGAGGTGGAGGTGCATGCCCGCCGGGACGGCACGTGGCACCGCTGCGCCCGAGGAACCCTGAGCGACCGGGCCGTGCCCGCCGCCCCCTCGTCCTGGCCGCCGAGCGGCGAGCCGATCGAGATCGCGGGCCTCTACGAGGACCTGGCGGCGCACGGCTACGCGTACGGCCCGTCGTTCCGCGGGCTGCGCGCGGCCTGGCGGGACGGGGACGACCTGTACGCGGAGGCGGCGAGGGGCGACGACCCCGGTTACGGGGTGCACCCCGCCCTGCTGGACGCGGCCCTGCACGTGCTCGTCGCCACGGCGGACCGCGGCCGGGTGCCGTTCGTCTGGAGCGGCGTGCGGCTCCACCGCGCCGACGCCGACGCCGTCCGCGTCGCCCTCTCCCCCACCGGCCCGGACACCGTCTCGCTGACCGCCTGGGACCGCGCGGGCCGCCCGGTGCTGACGGTGGAATCGCTCGCATTGCGCGAACCGGCCGGTGCCGCGGCCGAACCGATGTACCGGCTGAACTGGCAGGGCTGGCAGCCCCCGCCCGCGACGCCCGCCGGCGACTGGGTCGTGCTGGGCCCGCGGTGGGCCGCCGAAGCGGTGCGGTCCTCCGCGCACCACGCACCGGCCGACGCCGCCGCTGCCCTCGCCGCCCTGCAAAGCGCCCTCGCGAGCGACGCGGACGTGCTGCTGGTGACCTCCGGTGGCACCGCCACCGAGGACGGCACGGACGTCGACCCGGCGCAGGCGGCGCTGTGGGGCCTGGCCGGCGCGGTACAGGCGGAGCATCCCGGCCGCTTGCTGGTGATCGACGCCGACGCGCCTGACGTCCCCCTGCTGCGACGGGTCGTGGCGTCCGGGCAGCCCCAGACCGCTCTGCGCGGCGGCGCGGCGCTCGTCCCCCGGCTGGCCAGGCTGTCACCCCCCGCGCCCGGTCCAACACCACGCCTGGGCACCGTCCTGGTCACCGGCGCGACCGGCGCCCTGGGCACCGCCCTGGCCAGGCACCTCGCCACCGGGCACGAGGTCGACCGGCTCGTGCTGATCAGTCGCGGCGGCCCGGACTCCGACCGCGGCCGGGCGCTGGCGGCCGAGTTGGGACCGGTCGCCGAACTGCTCGCGTGCGACGTCGGCGACCGCGACGCGCTGGCCGCGGTGGTCGCCGCCGTCGAGCCGGACACGGTCGTGCACGCCGCGGGCGTACTGGCCGACGCGACCGTCGAGAACCTCGGCCCGGAGGCGTTCGAGGAGGTCTGGTCGGCCAAGGCGCGCGGCGCCCTGCACCTGCACGAGCTGACCCGCGACCGCCCGCTGACGGCGTTCGTGCTGTTCTCCTCGATCGCAGGCGTGATCGGCAGCGTCGGCCAGGCGAACTACGCGGCGGCCAACGCCTACCTCGACGGCCTGGCCCGGCACCGGCGCGCCCAGGGCCTGCCGGGCGTCGCCCTGGCCTGGGGGCTGTGGGACACCGCGGGCGGCATGAACGAGTCCGCCCGCACCGACACGGTGATCGCGCCGATGCCGACCGCGAACGCGCTGGCCGCCTTCGACGCCGCCCTGCGCCACGAGGAACCCGTGCCGATCCCCGCCCGGGTCAGCCTCTCGGCGTTGCGCGGCCGGTCCGCGGACGACGTGCCCGCCGCCCTGCGCGGGCTGGTGCCCGCGGACACCGGTCACGACCGTGCGGGCGCGGAGCTGCGCGAGCGCACCCCCGCAGCCCTCGCCGAACTGGTCGGGGCGACCGTCGCCGAGGTGCTCGGCCAGCCGGCGGGCCACCCGGTGAACAGGGACGCCGCCTTCCGGGACCTGGGCTTCGACTCACTGACCGCGGTCGAGCTGCGCAACCGGCTCGGCAGGGCGACCGGGCTGCGGCTGCCCGCGACCGCGGTGTTCGACCACCCGACGCCCGCCGCTCTCACCGAGCACCTCGCCGCCGGGATGGGGCTGGGCGGACGAGCCGAGCCGGTCCCCGCCGACGCGGCCGCCGACGCGGTCACCGACCGGATCAGGACGGCCGGGATCGCCGAACTCCTGGACTTCATCGACCGCGATCTGGGCCGGGTCGCCACCGGAGGGAACCGCGCATGACCGACCACGAGACCCTCGCCGACTACCTGCGGTGGACCACCACCGAACTGCACAAGGCCAGGAGCGAGGCGGCCAGGGCGGCCGAACCCGTCGCGATCGTCGGCATGGGCTGCAGGTACCCCGGCGGCGTACGCTCGCCCGAGGACCTGTGGCGGCTCCTGGAGTCCGGCGGGGACGGCATCAGCGGGTTCCCCGAGGACCGGGGCTGGCCCTTGGAGTCGCTGTTCCACCCCGATCCGGACCACCCCGGCACCTCGTACACCCGGCACGGCGGCTTCCTGCACGACGCCACCGCGTTCGACGCGGAGTTCTTCGGCATGGCCCCGCGCGAGGCGCTCGCCACCGATCCGCAGCAACGCGTCCTGCTGGAGACGGTCTGGGAGGCGCTGGAGGACGCCAGGCTCGTCCCCGCCGAGCTGCGCGGCAGCCGTACGGGCGTCTTCGCCGGGCTGATGTACAGCGAGCACGCGACGAGGCTGGGCGTGGTGCCGCCGGAGCTGGAGGGATTCGTCGGCAACGGCGCGGCGGCCAGTGTCGCTTCCGGCAGGGTCGCCTACACCTTCGGCTTCGAAGGCCCCGCGGTCACCGTGGACACCGCGTGCTCGTCCTCGCTGGTCGCCGTGCACCTGGCGGTCCGCGCCCTGCGCGCCGGTGAGTGCGACCTGGCGGTGACAGGCGGCGTCACCGTGCTGTCGACGCCCGGCGTGTTCACCGAGTTCAGCAGGCAGCGGGGGCTGTCCCCGGACGGCCGCTGCCGCTCGTTCGCCGCCGCGGCGGACGGCGTCGGCTTCGGCGAGGGCGCCGGTGCGCTGGCGCTGGAACGGCTCTCCGACGCCCAGCGCAACGGGCACCGCGTCCTGGCCGTCGTCCGCGGCAGCGCGGTCAACTCCGACGGGGCGTCCAACGGTCTGACCGCCCCCAACGGTCCGGCGCAACAGCGCGTGATCCGTGCCGCGCTGGCCGACGCGCGCCTGACCCCCGCCGATGTGGACGTCGTCGAGGCGCACGGCACCGGAACCCCACTGGGCGACCCGGTGGAGGCTCAGGCCGTGCTCGCCACGTACGGAAAGGAGGCGAAGGATCCGGTACGGCTCGGCTCGGTGAAGTCGAACATCGGTCACACGCAGGCCGCGGCCGGCGCGGCCGGGATCATGAAGATGGTGCTGGCGCTGCGGCACGCCGTACTGCCGAAGACGCTGCACGTGGACGAACCGACGCCGATGGTGGACTGGTCCTCGGGCCCGGTCGAGCTGCTCGTCGAGCCCGCGCCGTGGCCGGCGGGTCCGGTGCCGCGCCGGGCGGCGGTGTCGTCGTTCGGCATCAGCGGCACCAACGCGCACGTGATCCTCGAAGAGGCCCCGGCGACCTCCGCGGCCCGGGCGGCCGCACCGCAACCGGGCGCGCTCGCCTGGCCGTTGTCCGCCTCGGCCCCCGAAACGCTCCGGCACCAGGCGGCGCGGCTGCGCGAGCACGTGCTGGTCGACGACACGCTCGCTCCGGCGGACGTGGCCTGGTCCCTGTCCCGTACCCGGCCCGCGTTCGACCACCGGGCCGTCGTCGTGGGCCGCGACCGCGCCGAACTGCTCGACGGCCTCCAGACGCTCGCCGAGGGCGGGAGCGCCGCCGGAGTCGTCACCGGGCCCCGCACGCCCGGCCGGCTCGCGTTCGTCTTCTCCGGCCAGGGCGCCCAGCACGCGGGCATGGGCGTGGAGTTGGCCGCCCGCTTCCCCGTCTTCGACGAGGCACTGGCCGAGGTCTGCGGACATCTGGACCCGCTCCTGGAGCGGCCGTTGCGCGCGGCGATGGCCACCGATGACGTACACCGGACCGAGCTGGCCCAGCCCGCCCTGTTCGCCGTGGAGCTGGCGCTGGTCCGGCTGCTGGCGTCCTTCGGCGTCCACCCCGATCTGGTGCTCGGCCACTCGATCGGTGAGATCACGGCCGCTCAGGTGGCCGGCGTCCTCGACCTGCCCGGGGCCTGCGCCGCGGTCGTGGCCCGCGGACGTGCGATGGCGGGCGCCCGGGAGGGCGGCGCCATGGCCGCCGTCCGTGCGAGCGAGGACGAGATCGCCGCCTCGCTGTCCGACGTGGCGCCCGGGTCGGTGTCGATCGCCGCGGTCAACAGCCCCCGCTCCACGGTGATTTCGGGGGACTCGGAGGCCGTACGGGCGCTGGCGGCCCAGTGGCGGTCGGCGGGCAGGAAGGTGAACCGGCTGCGGGTCAGCCACGCCTTCCACTCCGCGCACATGGACGGAGTCCTCGACGGTTTCCGCGAGGCGCTGGCGGAGATCGCCTTCCGGCCGCCGGAGCTGCCGGTGATCTCGTCGGTCACCGGCAAGCCCGCCACGGAGATGGACTCGGCCACGTACTGGGTACGCCAGGTCCGGGCGCCGGTCAGGTTCGCCGACGCCCTCGCCGGGCTCCAGGACGCCGGGGCCACGCGCTTCCTGGAGGTCGGTCCGAGTGCCGCCTTGACGCCGATGGTGCGGGAGTGCCTGCCGGACTCCGGGACCGTCACGGCGTCCCAGCGTCCGGACCGCCCGTCGACGACCTCGTTGATCACCGCGCTGTCCGAACTGCACGTCTCGGGAACCACCGTGGACTTCGCGGCGGCACACCCGGCGGCGGGAGCGGTCGACCTGCCCACCTATGCCTTCCGCCGTGACCGCTACTGGCTCGACGCGGTGGCCGCGACCTCGCCCGCCGAGGACCGGTTCTGGTCGGCGGTGCAAGCACAGGATGTCGACGCCCTCCTGGCCGAGCTCGACGACCCCGAGGCCGCCGGGCTGGATCCCGCGACCGCCGCCGTCGTCCTGCGGTCGCTGAGCCGGTGGCGCGACCGGGTCCGCCCCGCGCCGCCCGTCGTACCGGGGCCCGCCGGGCCCGACCCGGACCGGGCGGCGAGGCTCCGCGCCGAACTGGCCGACGCCCCGGCCGAAGCGGCTCAGCGGATGGTCCTCGACCTGGTTCTCGAACACGCCGCGGCCGTCCTCGGCCACGGCACACCGTCGGCGCTGGACCCGGCCGCGCCGTTCCTCGAGATCGGTTTCTCGTCGCTGACCGCGCTGGAGCTGCGCAACCGGCTCTGCGTGGCGACGGGGCTCACCGTTCCGCTGGAGGCGCTGATGGACCTTCCGTCGCCCGCGGCGCTCGCGCCCTATCTGCACGACGCGTTGACCGGGGCCGACCGGACGCACCTCGAGGAGTGAGGTGCGGCGGCCCCCGGCCGACGCGCTCTCAGCTGTCTTTCAGCCGGACGTGCTGGCGGGTGAAGGCCCTGGAAACCTCGGTGAGCCAGACGCGTTCGCCCGCCAGATCCCTTTCGGCCCCGCAGGAGTGGTAACCATTCTGCTCGGATCGCGCATAGGAATGACTCAGCCGGTTGCGCAGCCCGGCCGCTATCCGGTCGGCGGCCAGTACCGGGTCGTCGACCTCGGTCGGCTCGTCGAGATACGGAGTCAGGGCCACGAGACCGTCACGTATTTCGATCACACGGCGGTGGACGCTGTAGTCGGCGTCGTGGAGTGAGAGGGCCTCGTGGAAGAGAGTGCGTGGGGCGTCGAGGGCGATGTCCGGATTTGCTCGGTAGAGGGAGATCCACAGGGGCCGCAGCCGCAGGTGGTCCCGGTGGCTGCGGACCAGGGACGCCGCCGCTTCGACGGAGGGGGCCCAGCTGGGAATGGTCCAGCCGATGAGCTTGACCATGACACCGGCGCTGCCCAGCCACAGGCCGATGGCGCCGAGGGGGCCGAGCGGGACGCCCAGGACCATGGCGACCCGGACCGTGGCGAACACCAGGGTGAGATAGGCCCCCCGCGACACGAGGCGCAGGCCGCGCCGCAGCCACAGCCTGCCGACCCTGCGGGCGTAGGTGCTGCCCAGGGTGCCGATCTGCAGTTCGCCGCCGATGCAGGCGACGATGTAGACCATCATGTAGGCGGACTTGTAGCCGTCGGTCGGGGTGCCGTAGAGCGCGTTCGTCGAACCCTGGGTGTAGTGGCGGTCCAGGAAGAACAGCACCAGCAGCGTCAGTACGGCCACGGATTCGGCGGCGATGGCGATTCTCGCGGCCACGCGCATACGAGTTGTGGTGCTCACCCACGCGGTCAGCAGGAACTGTTCGCTGATCAGCAGGATGATGCTGCCGACGGTACGGCCGATGAACGCGCAGCCGGGTACGCCGATGATGTCGTCCACCCGCGCGGCGACGGCGGGGGCGGTGAGGGCGAACACCACGATCGACGAGGCGAACAGCAGACAGAGCGTGGCCAGCGCGGGGGTCCGCGGCCCGCGCAACAGATGGCCGAGCTTGTACGCCAGGCTCAGCCCCGCGATCGCCGCGGCGACCGGGAACAGAACCGTGATCACGGGCGCTTGAGGAACCGGTCGAGGTCGGTGGTGAGCCGGCTGTGCGCGTGCCAGGTGCGCTCACGCGGGCGGTTGAGCCGGTCGAGCAGGACGGTGGCCATGACCTCGGCCTCCTGCTCCTGATCGCAGTCGTACGCGGACCGCATCAGGGCGGTGCGCACATAGGCCGGGTCGAGGTCGGGGAAGAGCAGACCGGCGACCTGCTCGCTGCGCAACGAGTCGACGCTCACGTGCGTGCAGATCATGTGGGCCACCTCGTGCAGGACGATGTGCTCCTGATGCGGTTTGCTCGTCTCCGCCTCGTGGACGATGACGTCCACGTGCCGGGTGGCGACGCACACGCCGCACGGCCCCGGCTTGGGCAGCACCATCGGGATGACCTCTATGGGCCTATCTCTCGCGCGGGCCAGTACGTCGAGAATCTCTGCCACCGAGCGCGGGTGCTCCAGACCCAGCGTGTGCAGCATCGCCTTGCTGCGCACGCGCAGCTCCTTGCGCCGCTTCCTGGTTCCCCGCCCCCCGTGTCCCAGCATCCGGAGCTTTCCCCTCCTGCTCATCGTCGAGAACCCGTTCGATCACGTCCGCGATGGCTTTCTGGCCGGCCTGCGAGAGCTCGCCGAGTCTGGCGGCCACCCCGAGCAACTTCCCGTCGCGCACGGCACCGAGCAGCCTCAGCTGCCGGGAGACGGTGTCGGCGTACTCTTCGTCGAAGAAATACTTCGCCGACACACCGAAGTGCTCGGCCAGCAGCCCCAGGGTGTCGACCCGGGGGTTGGTCTCCAGCCCGGTGCGCAGCTTCCAGATCGTCGTGTGCGAGATGTTGCCGCCCTTCGCACGGATGGCAGCCGCCACCTCCTGCGAACTCATGTCCTGCCTGCCGTCGGCTCGTGCGTGCATCCGGATGAGGGAGTCGAGCGCGTCGGCAAGGGAGCGTGAGTCGTCACGGGAGGGCGGCATCGACACTCCTTCGTGGTGAGCCCCTGGGTCACCATCCACCATAGCGTGGGCATCCCCCTTCGTGCGTAACTTTTTCTTTACACCTGCATCATCGACCACAGAAACAGTCCCACCTCGGAAAGCATCGATCAATACCCCCCGCTCAGCACCAATTCGCCACTTCACCGCAGCAAATGACCCCGGGAGGACTGGAGATCAACTCGGGGAAGGTATGAGACTCCCCGCATATTTGCATCAAGTTTTCTTGACGGATTAGGTGCGCCACGCATACAGTCCGAGATCGTCGAGCCATCAACCACACCTATGCTTATGGGGGATCGTTGAGGTACGAAATTCTGGGACCCCTGCGCGTCAAGACCGACGATGGCACCACCGCGATCGCAGCCCGCAAGTCCGAGATGATCCTGACGACCCTGCTGGCCCGATACGACCAGGTCGTTTCCGTGGGCCAACTCGTGGACGAGATCTGGGGCGAGGACATTCCGCGTCGCGCCACCGCTGGATTGCACGTTCACATATCCCAGCTGCGCAAGCTGCTCAAAAGGGGTGGCCGCGCCGCCGCCCCGATCCTCACCCAGTCGCCCGGCTACCTGCTCGAACTGGGAAACGACGAGTTCGACCTGCTCGACTTCCAGCGCCTCTCCCAGGAGGGCCGGGAACACCATCGCGCCGGCGATCACCACCAAGCCGTGGAACAACTGCAGGCGGCGCTTGCGCTGTGGCGGGGGAAGGTCCCGGACTTCGCCGATCCGGGCCCGATCATCGGCGGCTTCCTCTCCTGGCTCTCGGAATGCCGGATGGAATCCATCGACGCTTTCGTGTCGTCCACGATGAATCTGAACGGCCACGCGGAAATGATCGGCTTCCTCTACGCCATGATCGCCGAATACCCGCTGCACGAGTCGTTCTACCAGCAACTCATGGTCGCGCTCTACCGGTCGGACAGGCGCGCGGACGCCCTGCGCGTCTACAACGAGGCCCGCGCCACCCTGCGCGGCGAGCTCGGACTCGACCCGAATCCGGCACTGCGCATGCTCCAGGCCCGCATTCTCAACGGGGACACGGAGGCCACGGATCCGACGGCCGCGCCGTCCCTCCATGCGCGACGCGTCCGCACCCACACCTTCTCGCGGCACGGAATGACGGTCCGACGCGTGGTGTAGCCGGCCGCGAGACACGAAGGGACGCTCAACAACCATGACAGGCACAAGTACAGGTACAAATACAGATACAAGTCCACGTACAAGCACTGCCGGGGACGGCCGTACGTGGCTGCGCCGGTACCACCCGGCGCCGGAGGCCGGCGTCCGACTCGTCTGCTTCCCGCACGCCGGAGGCTCGGCCACCTTCTACTTCCCCGTCTCCCGCACGCTCTCGGGGCCGGTCGAGGTGCTGCCGGTCCAGTACCCGGGCAGACAGGACCGGCACACCGAACCGTGCGTCGGCGACATCGGCGAACTGGCCGACCACGTGGCCTCGGAGCTGCTGCCGCTGGCCGCAAGGCCGTTGGCGCTGTTCGGCCACAGCATGGGCGCGCTGGTGGCGTACGAGGTGGCCCGGCGTCTCGAGGACAGCGGCATCGAGCCCGCGTGCCTCTTCGTCTCCGGACGGCGCGCCCCCACCTGCTCGCGCGACGAGAACGTGCACCGGCTGAACGACGACGGCCTGATCGAGCAACTCAGGAGGCTCAGCGGGACCGAAGCCCAGATCCTGGGGGACCCGGAGGTCCTGCGGCTGATCCTCCCCGCCGTCAGGAGCGACTACGAGGCGGTGGAGTCGTACCGCCACGAGCCGGGACCTCCGCTGCGCTGTCCCGTCGTCGCCCTGACCGGCGACGACGACCCCCAAGTGACATTCGACGAGGCGGCGGCCTGGAGCGAGCGCACGGTCGGCGGCTTCGAGCTCAACGTGTACGAGGGAGGCCACTTCTACCTCAACTCGCAGGCGGCGGCGGTGATGGAGACGATCGCCCAACGGTTGAGGACGCCCTCCCCCGTCGGCCCGGCCGGCCCTGGCCGGTGACCGATGGCCTCCGCAAGCCTGCTCGGCGTCAGCGATCTGCACGTGGGCCATCCGGAGAACCGGGCGATCGTGGAGAACCTGCGGCCGTCGGCGGACGGCGACTGGCTGCTGGTCGCCGGTGATGTGGGGGAACTGGTCGAGGACATCGAATGGGCCCTGAAGACGCTGAGCGGCCGATTCGACCGGGTCATCTGGGCCCCGGGCAACCACGAACTGTGGACGCCGCGCGAGGATCCGGTCCAGCTGCGCGGCGAGGAGAGATACCGGCACCTGGTTGATCTGTGCGGGACTCTCGGCATCCTCACTCCGCAGGACTCGTACGCGGTGTGGGAAGGACCGGGCGGGCCGGTGACGGTGGCTCCACTGTTCGTGCTCTACGACTACAGTTTCCGTACACCGACCGCCGCCACCAAGGAGGCGGCGCTGGCCCAGGCTTACGAGAAGGGCGTGGTGTGCACGGACGAGTTCTTCCTCCACCCGGACCCCTACCCCAGCCGTGAAGCCTGGTGCGACGCGCGGGTGGCCGAGAGCGAGCGGCGCCTCGCGGAACGGGACCCCGAGCTGCCGACCGTGCTGGTCAACCACTATCCCCTGGTCCGGGATCCGACCCGGATCCTCCACTACCCCGAGTTCGCGCAGTGGTGCGGAACCGTAAGGACAGCGGACTGGCACCGCCGGTTCCGCGCCCGTTCGGTGGTGTACGGGCATCTGCACATTCCCCGGACGACCTGGCACGACGGCGTGCGCTTCGAGGAGGTGTCCGTCGGCTATCCCCGCGAGTGGCGGCGCCCCGGCCACCCGCGTAACGTCCCACGCCCGGTGCTGCCCGAGGCAGGGACGTCATGATCGAGGAGGTCCTCCCGTCCGACGTCGCGGCGAGCGAGGCTTTCGACGACCTCGCGCCGGCCGAGCTCTATCCGGAGGAAGCCGAAGTGGTCGCGAGAGCCGTGGCAGAACGGCGCAACGAGTTCGCCACGGTACGGCTGTGCGCCCGCCGCTGCCTCGCCGAACTCGGCCTCCCCCCGGCCCCCGTCCTCCCCGGCCGGCACGGAGCCCCGCGGTGGCCGGACACCGTGACGGGCAGCATGGCGCACTGCACCGGATACCGCGTCGCGGCGTTGGCCCGGACCTCCGACATCGCCATGCTGGGAGTCGACGCCGAGCCGGACCGGCCGTTGCCCGCGGGCATCCTGGAGGCCATCGCCCTGCCCGGGGAGATCGCCCGCCTGCGCACGCTCGGCGACACCGAGCCCGGTGTGTGCTGGGACCGCCTGCTCTTCAGCATGAAGGAGGCCGTCTACAAGGCTTGGTATCCCGCGACGGGACAGCGCCTGGACTTCGAGGACGCCGACATCGAAGTGGACGTGGCCGACAACTCGTTCACGGCGCGGATCGTCCCCTCTCAGCGTCCGGGTGGTTCGGACGCTCGGGGCGGCGAGGGCGAGGCGGATCGCCTGAGAGGCCGCTGGCTGGCTCGGCGAAACCTCGTGGTCGCGGCCATCGCGATCCCCACGGCGCCGACCGGACCGCGGGGTGAACGGACCACGGGGGTGAGCGGACCTCCGGGGTGATCCTGCGCGGGACGGCGCCCCCTGCGGGGCGCCCCGTTATGTTTTTCGTGGTCCTGCAACGGGACCGCTGGCCTCCGGGTCCGGCATGACTGTTGCCCCCTGTCGAAGGAATGACGTGGCGGGTGTCACCGGGCCCGGGGGTGTTCGTCGGAGACGCTGAGCAGAGGTCCGGCCACCGTCCCATCCGGCGCAATGCCGCACAGTTTGCGGGCGGTAGGTCTGCATAACGTGGATGCGCGAGCACGACACCCGAGCCGAGGCCGGCACCGTCAACACCCCGGAAAGAGCACGATGTTCGAGATCGATGACGTGGGCGTGTTCCTCGGCATGGACGTCGGCAAAACCGCTCACCACGGCCACGGGCTGACCCCAGCAGGGAAGAAGGTCTTCGACAAGCCGCTACCCAACAGCGAACCGAAACTGCGGGCCGTCTTCGACAAGCTGACCGCCAAGTTCGGCACCGTCCTGGTCATCGTGGACCAGCCCGCCTCCTTCGGCGCCCTGCCACTGACCGTCGCCCGCGACGCCGGCTGTCAAGTTGCCTACCTGCCCGGCCTGGCCATGCGCCGGATCGCCGACCTCTACCCCGGCCAGGCCTCCGGGTGCGTGTTCGCCGTGGATCGAGGTGCCCGACGACTTTGTCCGCCACCCAGCCGGCGATCTTTCCTTCGGGATCGGCCATCACGAGCGCCGGCACGGCCAACTTGACGTGCTCGGCGACGACGGACCGGAGGAACTCCCCCACCACGTCGGCGAAGAACACCTGGTAGAGATCACACAAACGTCCCAGGCGAAGCCACCGCCTGGGGCTCTTGTGCCCGTCGCATCGTCCGGTTCAATATGCGTGCGCCACACGTTCTGCGCGGCCGCAGCCGATGCCCTGCGCACGGCGGCATCAGCCAGCATCGCCCCGTCTCGACCGACCTCTGAAACCAGACGGGCCACCAGCGCGTGCTCGGACGGCGCTCCCTCCTCGGCCAACGAGCCCAGCACTCCGGCGAGTCGCCCGCCGACAACGCATGCGGTGGCGTAGAGGCCGAACGCCGATGGATCGGCACGGACGGTCTCCTGTAACGCGCGCAGATAGTCCGCCGCGATTTCGTCCAGCTGCTGACGCGGATCCCGCGCCCCGTGATCCGGCCAGCGCGCCAGCACCCGCTGGCAGCTGCCCACCGCCCTCCCTTAGGCCCTTCCAGCGCGTGGATGTGCCCACCCCAGCCCCTCTTGCTTCGTGGTGTCCGCCCCGCCACCGCTGAGCGACTCTGTCGGGGGTCTTGACGGGCGGGTCATTTTCCTTACCGCCACCACAGCGTGCGAGGCAGGCCGTGGGACTCGAGGTACTGCTGAAACGCTGTCGGTCGGCGAGGGCGGTAGGTGGTGCCCCAGGGGTCTTGCTCGGTGAGACGTTCGATGTTCACGGCGCTGGCGGTCAGGACGTGCTGGATGTGGGTCTTGGACAGTCCGTGGTAGCGGCAGCGGCGTTGCGCCTGCCGAGAATGTCATCCACCCAGCTCAGGGGCCTACTCGGTGTGCGGCAGGATCAGCACTCGTGCTGCTTCGTCTCGCCTACCTGACCGTCACCAACCTGTTCGCCGCCCTGCGAATGCTGCCGTTGAGCGACCGCGACAAGGACGCAGAGATCCTCGCCCCGCGCCACCAGCTCACCGTCCTTGAGCGCCAACTCAGTGCGGAGCGGATCAAGTTCTTCCCCGCGGACCGGGCGTTGCTTGCCGCTCTGCTGGCGCCCTTGCCCCGCCAGGTCCTGTGCCGACTCCGATTGCTGATCCGGCCCGACACCGTGCTGCGCCGGCACCGCGACCTGATGAAGCGACGCCACGCCCGCACCTGCCGGCCGAAGAGGCCAGGCCGACCACCCACAGTCCGCTCGATCCGCATGCTGATCCTGCGCCTGGCCCGCGAGAACCCCTCATGGGGCTACCGCAGGGTGCACGGCGAACTCACCACCCTCGGCATCCAGATCGCCGCCTCCACCGTCTGGGAGATTCTCACGGCCGAAGGCATCGATCCGGCGCCCGACCGGGCCGCCACCACCTGGACCGACTTCCTGCGCTCGCAAGCCGATGCCCTGCTGGCCTGCGACTTCGTCGAGACCGTCACTCTGACCGGACAGCGCCAGTACATCTTTGCGGTGATCGAGCACGCCACCCGCCGCACCCGAATCCTTGGCACCACCGCACACCCCACCGCAGCATGGGGCACCCAGGCGGCCCGCAACCTGGCCATGGACCTCACAGACACCAAAACCACCGTCACGTACCTGATCCGGGACCGGGACACGAAGTACCCCGCCCCCTGCGACGAGATCCTGAGCGACGTCGGCATTCAGGTCGTCCTCACCGGCATCCGTATCCCGCGCATGAACGCCCTCATGGAGTGTTGGGTGCAGACCTGCCGTCACGAACTGCTGGACCGCACCCTCATTTGGAACGAACGCCATCTGCGCTCCGCGCTGCGCCAGTTCGAGCTGCACTACAACCTCCATCGCTCCCACCAAGCGATGAATCAGGCAGCACCTCTGCGTGCCGTCCCCGAACCGCTCACCCGGGCACAGGTCACCCATCTCGACGTCCACCGAAGAGACCGCCTCGGCGGAGTCCTGCACGAATACCGGTATACCGCCTGAACTGCACGGATGAGGTTTTCGGCAGGCGCAGACTCATTCGATTCCGCTCCCTGCGTCGGGCCTTACTGGAGGCCCAGGCCGGCCTTGGCTCGCCCCAATCCCCCAGGTCCCATCAGGCGGCCCCAGTTCCACATCGCCCCTCAGTCCTGCTCAGGCACCTGTAGAGCGCCCGCAGCAATGCTTGAATTTCCGCCCACCGCGCATCATGCACGGGCATCGGCCGTTCCTGGGGGGCCGCACCACTCTCAGAGGCACCCTGCCACCGACCGTCTTACCCAAGGCCATGGCACGCACCAGGTAGGAGGGGTCGTCGGTGGCCATGCCCTGCAGGTTCCTGCCAATGACAACGGTCAATGATCCCTCGTCCACCCTGTGATACCAACTCGCAAAGAAATTAAGCGGCACCGGGGGCATGAGCCGGCCATCCGATGCACTGATGGACAGTCGGTTGTCCTCGAGGTGCGCCTGGACGCCCCCGTCGACGCGGGGCACGTCACACAGATCCAACGGCCGACCGCCCTCGGAATCGAGCATGCCACGCAGGTCCATGAGGCCCGCGGCACGGTAGTGCTCCAGCACGAGGTCACGGAACTCGCCGTCCCCGTGCGAGCCAAGGCCCCCGTAGCAGTCAACGATCACACCGATCCGATCACTGCCGAGCAGAATGCACTCGGCCTCGAAAACGATCTGAGGTTCCTTGGGTGCCTTTCCGGTCAGCTCGGCGACGCAGGAGGTGAGGCAGTACGGATGGGCGAGCCGCACCATAAGCCGGTTCATGCGCGGGTGTCGTAGCAGGATCAGCTCAGCCGCTGCGGTCTCGCCGATCAGGAGGCGGCAGGCCAGACACGACTGTCGGGAATCGGCGAGGTGGGCAGCGACGGCTTCGATGTCGCTGCCCACCATGGCCGCGCGCACGGCTGCCGAGACATTGATCCTCCTAGCCCCGTTGGTCACCAGCACTGTGCGGTCCCCGACAAACCCGGGTCGCCCGCCATGCACGGCGTCCGCACGCAACGCCTCGATGACGCGCTGGTCCACCGGCTGCCCGGCCTTCACGAGCTCGTCCGGGGGCACGTACCCCGCATCAGGGACCGCATCGCGGTGGAGACGGCCGAGCAGCACCAGTGCGTCGCCCGCGGCGCCCCAGTCGCCGTTGCCCTGAAACAGGGCGAAGGCCAGGTGTGCGTGCTCGCGAGACGCCTCGAAATTGCCGAGCTCGCGGTGGCAGCGGGCAAGGTTGAGCAGGCCGGTGGCATGCAGAGGGCCGTCCTGGAGCTGCGCGAAGAGGTCCGCAGCCGCGCCGAAAGCGGTGATCGCCTGTACGTGGTCACCGCTGCGCGCATGGTGCGTGCCCGCATTGTGGCAGAGCGCCGCCTCCAGAGAGGCCATGCCGAGCTTTCGCGTCATGGGAAGCAGGCTGGCGATGTCCTCGGCAGCCTGCTCGCTCGCTTGTTCGCGCAGGCGGCAGACCGCGGCCATGCCGCGAGCGGTGAGAAGGACGTGCACGTCCTTACGCTCCTCGGCGAGTTCGACGGCCTTGTCGTATTCCTCCAGGGCCGCGTCCCAGTCCTCGTTCCGTGCGTGTACACCCGCCAGCGCCATGTGGCAATGAAGGAGCGATCCCCGGCCCCCGGCCCGTTCACTGTGGTCGAACGCCTTGGTGATGGCGGACATGGCTTCGGTGTGCAGTCCGCGGCGCGAGTACAGGATCGCGAGTGCCCTCCAGGCGCGCGCCTGGGTGGCGGGTACGGCGTCGTCCGACAGCGCGGAGACAACAGGCTGCAGCAGGTTCGCGCCCTCCTCCCATCGCCCCGCAGAGACGAGTGCCTCCCCCAGTGCGGCCTTGAGCTGTGCCAGGGCATGGCGCTCCTGGGTGCCCTCCAGCAGCCGGACGGCCTCCCCGAAATGGGACACCGCCTCGGTCAGCCGCCCCAGGTGCCAAAGGAAGTCGCCCTGCTTGTGCAGCGTCTGCGCGATGACGACGGGGTTGCCCACATAACGCGCCATGCGTAGAGCCTCGGTGAAGCACTCGGACGCCTTATCGAGGTCTCCGACGCCCCCGTGATACGTGGCCAGATATGTCAGCGCGCGAGCGGCATGCTCGAAGTCGTCAGTGGATAGGGCAAGTTGGAGACACTCGGTCATGAGCGTTGCCGCCTGATCGAGATCCGCGCGGTCGGCGGCCTCGTCAGCCAGCAGGTACAGGGCCCGCACCTGTCCGTGTCGGTCCCCCGTCTCGCGATAGACGCCCAGTGCCGCTTCGAGGGGCCGGGCCGGGGCCGTATCCGGGCGCTCGTGCACGGGTGTCCGGGCCAGTTCGAGCAGCGCCTTCGCCTCCCATTCCCGGCTGCCGACGGCGCGTGCCCGTTCGACGTCGAGGGCCGCTTCCTGAGCGGCCTCCGCCCAGCGCCCCGTACTTCGCAACAAAGAGACGAACGCGGTCCGGCTCCACAGGTCGACGGCGTTGATCTGTGCGCCGCCGAAGAGGCTGCGGCTGTTGTGGAGATACTGCTCGGCCCGGCGGAGCTGGCCCAGGGCCAGATGGGCCTGGCCGAGCAACCACAGGGCGTGTGCCAACGTCCGCTCGTCCTCGATCAGCCGCCAGAACCGCAGTCCATTACGCAAAGGCGGGATGGCGTCGCCGGCCCGGCCCACGTTCAGCAGGAGCGTGCCGGCGGAGAGCTCGGCAAAGTGCATTCGGTACGGGTCGTCGCTCTGGTACGCGGCCTCTGCGCACTGCTCGAACAACTCGACGGCCCGTACACTGTCACCCAGTTGGCCCGCCGCAAGCGCCAGATTGTGCAGGGCGGTCATCGTCCAGTCGGCGGTCTCGGATCGTGTACCGGCATCATGCACGCACTGGTGGATCCGGCTCAGGTCAGCCCAGTGACCGCCGTTCCACAGCGGCCCGGTCAGCTGGCCGACCAGATGTACGAGCGGTTCCCACACCTCGTGGTCGCGGGCCAGTTCGGTCAGGGCCACGGCTCCGGGCCGGTCCGCCTCCAGTTCGCGCAGGACTTCGGTGTTGGCCTGTGCAGGCACGGTCGCCGCCTCGTCCATGAACCCGATCGACTCGGTCGCCGCCTTCGTCCGCACCGACACCATGAGGCAGGCGCTGCGGATGACAATCGCCCGCCGCTCCGCTGTGACCTCGGTCGACTTGCGCCGCGCGAAGCGGTACAGGACCTCGTGGAATACGTAACGGTCCTCCCCGATCTGCTCGATGAGGCAGAACTCGAAGAGCGCGTCCAGGAGTTCCGCGACCGTCTCGACGTGAGAAACCCCGAGATCGCCGCGTTCAACATGTTCATCGTCCAGAAGTACGGCGGCCACCACGTCCTGGGTGACGGACATGTACGGCAAGATGCCCAGCGTGGTGAACAGCTCAGCTTGCGCGGGGGCGAGGGCCGCGAAGCTACGCTCCAGGACCGGTTCGAGCGCCCGTTGCCCTGCACGCAAAGCATGCACGCCACGGTCGGGGTCAGTGATGTCTTCGAGATACCGGTCGACGTCCGCCTTAGGCCGACGGGCCAGGTGGGCGGACGCGATGTGCAGGGCAAGGGGGTGCCCGGCGCAGGCCTCGGCCAGAGCGCTCACCTGTGGGTCGGTGAGACGGCCCGGTCCGGTCACCGCCCTGACCAGATCCTCGCCGTGCCGGTCGGGCAGCGGGCCGAGCTCGATCAGGTGCACAAGGCCGGTCAGTCCGCTCAGCCGGGCCCGGCTGGTGCACACCACGGCGAATGGACCGTCTAGCTGCACCACGTCGATGAGCGCGTCCTCATCGACGACATCGTCAATGAGAAGAAGCACGCGTTGCCCGGCCAACTCAGCGCGCAATTGGGCAAGTCGGTTCGCATGGTCGTCGCGCGGCGTCCCGCCCCCGGGACGCAGGACATCAAGGAGAGCCTGTACGAGATCAGCAGAACGCTCGCCCTCCGCCGCCAAGGAGAGGTCGACATGGAACTGCCCATCCGGATAGATGGGCGCCACGAGCCGGGCCAGATGGAGGGCGACCGCACTCTTGCCGATACCCGGTGGCCCGGTCACGACGACTGCCGCTGCGCCCTCCGCGTCCCCCTCCTCCAGCCGTCCGCGCCCTTCGGCCACCTCGGCCGCGCGCCCGAACAGACGGCGCAACTCCCGAGGGAGCCCCGGTACCGGCCTGGCCTGCTGCTCGGCCGGAGGGGAGGACATGTGGAAGTTGACATCACCATGAATGGCGTGCGCCTGGACGAGATTGCGCACCTGCGCATTCCCACTAACCTCGTTGGACATGGCGCCACCCCGTAGCTCTTAGCGCACACCCTGCTCTTCCGCCCCGCCCCGGCCTGAGCCGGCGAGAAGGGGCACACTATAGGATGGGCGTTTCCTCTGCGTCGCCAACCCGGCAGCAGATCACAACTCGCCAGAGCGCTATCCGAAGTGGAGCGGGCCGACGTCGCCCGCTTGGATCACTGGGCCAAGCTGGACGCCTCCACTGATCGAGTTCTTGACTTTTATAACCTGCCCTGCCTGATGCACCGGCGCCAAGTTATCGAGAACGACTCGAAGTTGGGCCGCTTCGGCGGGGTTGTCGCGCAGGATGCGCCTGAGCTGCGTACGCCACTCGGCCTCTACGTCCGCGACAGTCGTCTCATCGCCGGCCTCGACCGCCATCGCCAGTTCCCGGCGTGATGTCTCCAGCTGCCCTTCGATGTCGGCTTCCTCACCGCGGCGGTTGCGCGCGAAAAACGCGACGATGCGGCTACGCGCACCAGTCCAGGAGTCCGCTGCCATCTGCTGCACAAGCGTCGTCGCTCCCGACGCCGCGAGCGCCATCAACTCTGCTTCCACCGTGCCCCCTCCGCAGAACTCGAGGAAGCAACCGTACCCGCCTGCGCATCAGCGTGACGCCCGGCCGGTGAGTACTCACCAACGAACGACCCGTGTGCTCTACCTGTACGCCGCACACGCCCCAGCCATTCGCGCCGTTCCTTGCAGCCGCTGAGACAACACCTCAGCGAACCTGTGGGTTCCTGAAACTCGGCTGCCCCTTCTGACGGGGCCTTGCAGTCGAGGACGAGCAGGGCGAGATCCTGAGGCATGGCTCTGCGACTGCTGTACCTGACCTTCCTAAAGATCTTGGGATGGATGGCGTTACTTGCACGATCGAAGGCTTCCAAGAACGCGGAGATACTCGTCCTCCGGCATCAACTCGCCGTCCTCCGCCGCCAGGTTGGCCGCCCACAATCCTCCTGGGCGGACCGGGCAATGATCGCGGCACTGGCCCAGCTGTTACCCAAGGCCTTGCGAGGGCACCGGTTCGTCACCCCGGGCACGCTGCTGCGCTGGCACACCGACCTGATCAAGCGCCGCTGGACCTACAAACGCCAAGGACCCGGCCGTCCGCCGACCCGGCCCAGCGTGCGGGAGCTGGTGCTGCGGATGGCCGCGGACAACCCGCACTGGGGATACCGCAGAATCGCCGGCGAGCTCGCCGGCCTGGGTCGCTCGGTCGGCGCTTCGACGGTCTGGGCGATCTTGAACAGGGCCGGGATCGACCCGGCACCACGACGCTCGGGCCCGACCTGGGCCCAGTTCCTGCGCAACCAAGCTTCCGGGATCCTCACGGTGGACTTCGTCCATGTCGACACCGTGCTACTGCGGCGCGTGTACCGCATGGTGGCCATGGAAAGCTCCACCCGCCGAGTACATCTTCTCGGCGTCACCGCCCACCCAACCAGCAGTTGGGCAGTCCAGCAGGCACGTATCCTCCTCATGGCCATGGACGATCGCGTGGGCCACGCGAGGTTCCTGATCCGGGACAGAGACTCCAAGTTCACCGACGCCTTCGACGCCGTCTTCGCATCCGAGGGCACCCAAGTACTGCTCACTCCGGTCCGCGCCCCACGGGCGAACGCGTACATCGAGCACTGGATCGGCGGATGCCGCAGAGAACTCCTTGACCGCGATCTGATCGTCAACGAGCGGCAACTGCGAAGCATCCTGGCCGCTTACGAGACACACTTCAACACCCATCGCCCACACCGCACTCTCCGCCAAGAAGCACCCCTGCGACCACTCCCCGATCCAGGAGACCCAGACGACAGAGTCGTTCGTCGTGATCTACTCGGTGGCGCGATCCACGAATACGCGCAGGTCGCATAGGGTGGCTCAGTTTCGGGCACCCACAGGCCGCGCTGCGCCACCCGAACCGTCTGGCCCCCTCGCTCATGGCCGGCGCCGCGCCCTCGCCGCTGATGAACCACATGTGTCGGCGCTGCGGGGACGCTCACGACGAGATGCCAGTACATGCCGCAGCACTCGGCGTTCCGCACAGCGTCCGCATCCCAGATCACGGACGCCTACGCGGGGGCATCCCGGCAGGAAAACCGTATTCGAGGGCGGACGTGCAGACGTGACGTGCGGGCGTGCGGACAGCGGGAACTGGCCATCCTCGACCGAGAAGGCACCGGGCGTCGGGTTCGCCCGCTTGCCGTCGGACCGCCCCAGCCGCCACGGAACTTGACGAAACGCTCCCGTCAGCACGCCTCTTGAGCAGCATCAGTCATTTACGCCTCATCCGCCCCACGGGCCGCGCCGGAACCAGCCCCTCCCTTTGAACGGCCGCCTCGGGACGGGGCGGCCCATCCGACGTCGCGAACGCGGCACTGTGCGGCGGCCCCTGGGGGCGAAGGGCAGGCTCATTTCAGTCGCCCTGTCGCGATGCGTCCCGCGAGACGTCCCAGGAACATCGCTCTCACCTAAGCTCCAACTCGCGCCACAACAGGCCGTGTTGATCCGGTATGTGCGCCCGCGCCTGCCTTGGAGAGGCGATCGGCGCCGGTCACACACACAAACGATTTTGAACCATTTCTACGATTCCATCGCCGAGGCCGAGCGGTTCGTGCACGATGAGCGCCGATAGATTCACTCTCTGTTCGTAGTGTCAAGGAGCAATTGTGGTCCAGCAGTTGGCAGGGGCCGGGGACCCGGGCGACAGTGAGAGCCCCAGAGTCGGCCGCAGGGTGCGATACCTGCAGGACGAGCCCGCGCCGTCCGCGCAGCGGATGATGCTGGGCCACGCCCTGCGCAAGCGGCGCGACAGCCTCAACCTGAAGCAGGACGAGGTAGCCCGCTTCCTGGGCGTATCACCCTCGAAGGTCAGCCGGCTCGAAAGCGGGCACCACAAGCTCAAGGAACGCGACCTGCTCGGCCTCCTGCGCCGCTACGGCATCAGCGATCCCACCGAGCAGGAACTGCTGCGGGGGCTGGCCGCGGGGGCCAACGATGCAGCCTGGTGGCAGCCCTGGTCATGGGCGGCACCGAAGTACCTGCAGGCCGTGGTGAGTTTCGAGGCCATGACCCAGCGAATACGGTCCTACGAGCCTCTTCATCTGCACGGTCTCCTACAGACTCCGGCCTACGCCCGGGCCGTGATCGACCGGGGCGACGGCACCCGCCAGGAACGGGACGCCCGCGCCCAACTGCGCGAGGAACGCAAGGCGCGCTTCGCCAACGCGTCCGTGGACAAGCACGGCATCTTCATCATTGATGAGACCACCCTGCTCCGGCCCATCGGATCCACGGAGGTCATGCGCAAGCAGTTGGAGCACCTGCTCGAGCTGTCCCACAACTCGCGCTACCAGTTCCGGCTCGCCGAGCTGTACCGCTGCGACCAGCCCGTCGACCTGGGAGCGACGACCATCTTCGACTTCGCCGGTATGCTGCCCACCCTCGTCTACGCGGAGGGCTACGACGGCGGCCTGATCATCCAGGACGACCAGGCCGTCGACCAGCGGAAGAAGGCGTTCGACGCACTGCTGTACGCCTCGCTGGCGCCCGATCCGACGCGCCGCAGGATCAACGACCTGCTCTCGCGCCACTAACTCCGCTGACCGGCCCGGCTCTCCTGCTTCAGAGCTTGCGGGCCACCCCTGCATAGAGGGACACCTGGGCGTCGCTCACCAGGCTCGGGCCGCTGCCCTGCTCGGCCCGCCAGCGGTGCCCGACGACCAGGCCCGGCTCGATCAGCTCCAGGCCGTCGAAGAATTGTAGGACCTCCGCCCTGGTGCGCACCTGGGCGGGGGTTCCTGCCTGCGTGTAGGCGTCGATGATGGCCTGCCAGATATCCGGTGCGAAGTCTCCGGTGCCGTGCGAGAGACTCAGGTACGAGCCAGGGGGCAGCTCCTGCATGAGACGGCGCACGATCTGGTAGGGCTCGTCATCGCCGGTGATGAAGTGCAGCAGGGCATGCAGGCTCAGCGCGACCGGTTGCCCGAAGTCGATGACGCCCTCGCTCTTGACTGCGTCGAGGACGGCAGCCGGTTCGGTCACATCGGCCTGGACGTAGCAGGTTTCGCCCTCCACAGCGCCGTCGAGCAGAGCGTCGGAGTAGACGAGCACAATCGGGTCGTTGTCCACGTAGGCAACCCGGCACTGCGGCGCAACGCTCTGGGCGACCTCGTGCAGGTTGGGCGGGGTCGGGATTCCGGTCCCCACATCGATGAACTGACGCACCCCCAGCCGGGCCAGGCAGCCCACTGCGCGGTGCATGAAGGCCCGGTTGGCGCGGGCTGCGGTCTCAGCCGCAGCAAAGTGACGTCTGACATGCTCGGCCGCGTCGCGGTCCACGGCATAGTTGGTCTTCCCACCGAGGAAGTAGTCGTACATCCGCGCGCTGTGCGCCTTGTCCTGCCCTAAGGCCGTGCGCCTGCCATGCCCAGGTTCGGACTGTTGCCCCACGATGGTCCTCCCCGACGTCCCGCGACCGTCCACCCACGTCAGTGGCGTAATGAAATTGCATTGTGCTCATGATTACTGGCCGGTCACGGGGAATGTCGAGCACTGAGCACCTTTTTGAGCTAGCTGGCGCCTCTGCCTCCAGACATGCTCACGGAACCACCAGATCCGGCTCCAGTGCCCGACCGACCACCGCCCGGGCCTACCGCCTTTGCCGCGGCGTACGCCACCGCGCGGCGGACCACCGGGGACTGGTTACAGGTCCCCGCGCCCTGCGGCGGAGGTGAAAGCGGACGCCGCACCCCTGGATAAGGCGATCACGGGGCCAGCGGGAGCTTTCGAGTCGCGGAACCAGACCTGCCCGTCGGGTGGCTGCGCCATCTCCACACACGCCCCGTTGGGCGTGCTGTGCGAACTCTTCCGCCAGACGGCCCGGCCCCCTGGGCCGCTGCCTGCCAAACGGCGGTGTACACGCGTCAGTTGCTCCACCGGACCACCTCCTGCGGTATACGAACACCCCGTTGCCCAAATGCAATTGCATTTCGGTTTGACATCAGAAGGATCGCCGCCCTTCCGACATGTATGCCTGCTTGAGGTGACAATGTCTCGAATCAACTACCTGGACGCCTGCAAATGCGCTGCCGCGCAAGGCGCGTTCACCGCACCATCACGACCCGCCCGATCGCCCCCTGACGTTCGGCGCGTCGATCGAACACGCCCCGCTCCCGCGTCGGCACATCCGGACGGACAAGATCCCTCACCAGCACAGAGAAGAAGCACACCCGGCTCACACGGACCGCAATAATCGAACACTCAACACACGGCCGCAGCAGGCCCAGCGCAGTCTCGGGCAGCCCGGCCGGACGCGGCGGCACGCTTGGGCGCGGCGAACAGCCGGACGACCCGCCCGAGTTCTCCTACCGTCGTTCGCGCTCGGCCACCAGGTCGGGCGGCACAGAGCCCCGGCAGCAGCGATGTCGGAATCCTCCGCCGGGGCCTGTGTCCACGTCCCTCCAGTCAGGAGAGCGCCATGGCCCCCTCCCCGCGGCGACGACGCGGCAAACCGCGCCACGCCCGCCCCCGCCACGCACGCATACGACTGTGCGAGCCGTGCCTGAGCGGTTGCCTTGAACTCGCACTAACGCAAGCCGGCCACCTGCTGTTCCTCCAGCCGCACGGGCACTGGCTGACCACCGCCGGATCCCTCGCCCTCCTCGGCCTGCGCCTCACACGCCACCAACACGGCAACTGAACCGTTCCGGGTTCGGTAGAGATCTCAGATGTTGGGTGTGACCTGTGGTTTCGTGGTTGCGAGGTAGTGGTTGTTCTCGTATTCGACCGGCG
>NZ_JBIWKA010000032.1:0-46366 GCF_044765445.1 Streptomyces sp. NPDC102467
CCGGAACCGCGTCGCCGCCCGTGTTGAACGACGCGTTGAGGTTGGCGGTGTGGCACCGACCGATGCTCGCCTTGGTCTTGGTGTCGGTCGTGGTCTTGCCGGCGGTCTGCGGGCTGGGCGCCTGCTTACCGGCCGCCTGCTTGCCCGCCGAGCCGCTGGTGCCCTCCTTGCCGCTCCCGGCACCGTCTGCCTGCGCATCGGACCCGGACCCGGTGTCCTTGACCTGGTCGGCGGCCATACCGATGTCCGCGCGGGACCCGGACTTCGCAGCGCTCGCCGCGTCGGTGTCCGAGCCGGAGCAGGCCGTCAGCGTCAGCCCCGCGACCGCCGTCAGGGTCGCGGCGGCGATCCGCAGGCTGCGGCGGCGGGCGGAACGAGTGGTGGTGTCGGAGCGCATTTCGGGTCCCCCGTAGGCGGTCGGTAGAGGCGGTCGGTGTCGGTGTTTCTTCGGTACGACAACGACTCTGCACGGCGCCGCTAACGTCTGGTCGCCGACCGCTAACGCCTCACTAACGTGCAACTGCTCGGCATCGGTGCGCAGCACATCGGTACGTCTGGAACGCGGCTGATCTCCGGCAAGCAGACGCTAGCGGGACGGCAATTGGGCATTAGCGGCCCCGGCCAGAGTCGGTGTTGTTCCCGAGGAGGGGACGACACCGACCACCTACCGGGGGACCTGCCATGCGCTCCAACACCACCGTCCGTGGAAACCGCCGCCGTACCCTGCGCTTTGCCGCCGCGGCCCTGACCGTGGCCGCGGGCTTCTCCCTCACGGCCTGCAACGGCGATGACCTCACGGGGGGCGACCCCTCCCCCGCGTCCAGCGCGTCTTCGTCGAGCAGCGGTTCCGGTAACGGCGGTTCGGAGGCAGGCAGTTCGGGCTCCAACGGTTCGGGTTCGGAGCAGGGCGGGGGGAAGGACTCGGCGGGCAAGAGTTCGGGCGGACAGGGCACGGCCGCCGGGAGCGGCTCGGGCCGGAGCAGCGCGGTCGCCAAGTGCCGCACCGACGACCTCACCATCTCGGCGTCGGACACCACCATCGACGGTGACACCGACGGCTCCGTCGCGGTGGAGATGAAGAACGGCGGTGGCCGGGACTGCGCACTGTCCGGGTTCGCGGGCGTCGACCTGACGACCCGTGAGGGCCCGCTGTCCGCCAAGCGCGCCGGTCAGCCGGCCGAGCGGATGATCCTGAAGGACGGCAAGTCGGTGTTCTTCAACATCAGCTACCCGATGAACGACTCGGGCGGTTCCGGTGTCAGCATCACGGGTCTGGTCGTGACCCCGCCCGGCGAGACCAAGTCGTTCTCCCTGGAGTGGCCGGGCGCCGCCACGCTGCCCGTCACCGACGGCGCCGGCTCCCCGGTCGACGTCGGCCCGATCGGCAGCGCCGGTCAGGGCGGAGCCTCGTAGGTCCGGCAGATCACCCCGTACGTCACCAAGTACGTCAATGGTCGATGGCTCACGAGGGGAAAAAAGTGACCCTGGTACGGGGTCAGACCCACAGCGCCGCGGTCGACCAATGCAACGCCGCGACCACGGGAAGCGAGGGGCGCCTCAAGGACATCACCCTCGAACTGCTCGACTACCAGGACAACGTCGTTAAGCAGTACCACCTCAAGGGCGCGTTCGTGGAACGCATCGACTACTCCTCCACGCCGTGACCCGAGACACTCACGGTCAGGTTCTTCACCATGACCATCGAATAGACGTGTCTCCTCTCGACGTGTCTCTTCTGGACGTGTCTCTTCTGGACGTGTCTCTTCTGGACGTGCTCTCTTCTGGACGTGCTCTCTTCGGAGGGCCCCAAGGGGGCGTGATCGCAGGCAGGATGTAGGCCATGGCTCACACCGCCCGCCGCATGTTCGAGCTCCTTGAGCCGATCTGCCTGGTCACTTACCTCGCAGACGAGTGCAACGAGGAGCTGGCCGCGCTCGGCCACCGCACCTACTGGGACGGCTACTTCGCCGGCCGCGCCGCGCCGCTCGGGCGGGTGCCGGCGCAGGTCGTGCACGCGGCGTTCTACAACTTCGCCGACGGAGAGGCCGCACGGCACATCCCGAGCGCGTGGGAGACGATCCCGCCCGAGGCGTCCGTCGCCGCGCGGGAGCGGGGCAGCACGGCCTCCCTGCGGCGGATCCTCGGCGACGAGCTGTCCGACTCCCCGGGCTTGTCGCGCGCCGCCGACCTGACCACGAAAGCCGCGACGAACGCGCCCACAGAAGGCCGGGTGATGTACGCCGGGATGCGCACTCTCGCGGTGCCGAGCGATCCGGTCGCCCGGCTGTGGCATTCCGCGACCATGCTGCGCGAGCACCGCGGTGACGGGCACATCGCCGCTCTCGTCGGCGCGAGCATCGGCGGCACGGAGGCCCACGTGCTCGATGCGCTGGCGCGCGGCATCCACCCGCCGGAGTCGTTCGGGCGCATCCATCACCTGCCGAAGGAACGGCTGGCCGCGGTCATGGACGGCCTGCGCGAGCGCGGGCTCGTCGACACGGACGGCCGGTTCACCGACGCCGGCCGTGAGACCAAGCAGCGCATCGAAGCCCTCACCGACGAGCTCGCCGCCCCGCCGTACGACACCCTGTCGCCTGCCGAGCTCGATGAGCTGGTCGCCGGGCTCGAACCCGTCACCGCGACTCTGGTGGCCGCCGGGTCGCAGTGACGGCGAGCCGTGGGCTCCACCGCGCCCGGCCGTTCAGGAAGCCGCGGCATCCTGCCCCTGTGCGGCCCGTTGGCCGTGTTCGGCCCGCGCCGTCTCCAGGAGCCGACGCCATGAAGTGACGGTCGGGCGCCTACGCAGCAGTGCGCGGCGTTCCCGTTCGGTCAGGCCGCCCCACACGCCGTGCTCGATGCGCTGGTCCAACGCGTGGGACAGGCACTCGGTCCTGACCACGCAGGCGGAGCAGATCCGCTTGGCGCCAGCCTGTGCGGCGCCCTCGACGAACAGGTCCTCGGGGTCCGTCGTGCGGCACGCCGCTCGTTCCCACCAGGTGTCCCGGCTGTCAGCCACAGTCCCGCCCCTTGATCATCTCTGGTCGCTCGATGCAGTCGGCGGGTGACACTACGCCACATACCCGGGGTCGGGCAGCCCATCACCTGTGATTGGACAGTGAGTTACGGGTGCCTGAGCGGCACCGGGTCCGAGCGGTTCGCGGCCCGGCGCGACGGGGCAGTACGCCGATGAGTGCCGCGCCGGCCAGGGGCCGGACCGCTTCGCAAGAGTGTGAACATCGGTAATTCTGGGCCCAGTTGATCCGCTGCCCGATACAACTGGCGACATTTCCCGTTCTGATACGGTGAAACGCGGATGGTGTACTCCGATCAGGCACCCCGACCGCGTCGAGCAGTTGGAGAGGGCTCTCAACTCCGCTCTCGACTCCCACGAGGTCCACGACGATGAGTGACGCGTCCTCACATCTTCCCGGCGGGCAGGACATCCTGTCCGCCGACCACCGCTCGGCGCACCTGCTCGCCGAGAACGTGCACTGTGTGCTGGGCGACCGCGTGGTACTGCACGACGTCTCGCTCAAGGTCTCCCACGGCGAGCGCGTGGGCCTGATCGGAGAGAACGGCCGGGGCAAGTCCACTCTGCTGCGCGCCTTCTCCGGTGAGCTCACGCCGCAGCGCGGCCAGGTGGTGCGCGCGGTGACGGGCCGGGTAGGGTTCCTGCCCCAACAGCCGGACCTCCAGGCCGGTTTCACCATCGAGGACGTGCTGTCCCAGGCGACCGCGGAGTTCGAGGAGCTGTCCGCGCGGATGCGTGCCGCGGAGGAGCGGATGTCGTCCGACGAGGGTGACCTCGACGCGGTCCTCGCGGAGTACGGCCGTCTCCAGGAGGAGTTCGAGCGGCGCGGCGGCTGGGAACTCGGCGCCCGTGTCGGGGAAGTGCTGGACGTCTTCGGCCTGGCCGGGTTCGACCGGGCCCGCTCCGTGCGGACCCTGTCCGGGGGTGAGCGGGCCCGTCTCGCCCTGGCCGCGCTGGTGCTCGAGGAACCGGCCGGGCTGCTGCTCGACGAGCCCACCAACCACCTCGACGACCGGGCGGTGGACTGGCTCGTCCGGTGGCTCGCCGCGTACCAGGGTCCGTGCCTGATCGCCTCGCACGACCGGGCCCTGCTCGACACGGCCGTCACCGCCATCGTCGACCTGGACGGGCCCCGCGGCTCCACCGTCCGCTACGGCGGCGGCTACCGCGACTACCTCGCGGAACGCGCCGCGGCGCAGGAACGCTGGTGGCAGCGGTACCGCGAGTGGAGCAAGGAACTGGCCGAGGCCCGGCGGCGGGTGCAGCGGGCCGCCACGAGCGGGCGCGTCTACAGCGGCAGGGCCGACAACGACAAACTGTCCTACGACGCAGCGGGCAGCGGCGCCGAACGGGCCGTCGCCCGTACGGGCCGCGCCGCACAGATGCATCTGCGACGGCTGCTCGACGAGGCGGTGCCGCGGCCGCCGGAAACCCTCGGCTTCGCTCCCCCGCAGGACGCGGAGGCGACAGGAGAGATCCCGGAGCCGGCCGACGGCATGCTGCTGCGGGCCACCGGCCTGGGTGTCGGCCAAGTACTGCGGGACGCCGACCTGGAGCTGGCCGCGGGCAGCCGGTATGTGATCAGCGGTCCGAACGGAGCGGGCAAGTCGACGCTGCTGTCGGTGCTGGTGGGCGAGCGGGCCCCGGACGCCGGGAAGGTGGAGCGGGCGCCGGGGCTGCGCATCGGGTACCTGCCGCAGGACAGCGACTTCGGGTCGGAGCGGCGCGCTCTCCTCGACGCGTTCGCCGCGCGGCGCGCGGTCCATGTGGAGGACGCCGCGGCCGAGTTGACCCGGTTCGGCCTGTTCGGCCCCCAGGACTTCGACACTCCGGCGAACCGGCTCTCCATCGGCCAGTGGCGGCGCCTCGACCTCGCGCTGCTCTTCGCCGAGCGGCCGCACCTGCTGCTGCTCGACGAGCCCACCAACCACCTCAGCCTGGTGCTGGTCGAGCAGTTGCTCCAGGCGGTGGAGGCCTTCACGGGCCCGGTCGTGACGGTCACCCACGACCGGGCCCTGCGCGAGCGTCACCGCGACCGGCTCCTGGAGCTGTCCGACGGACGGCTCGTCCGGCCGGTCTGACCCCTGACGGTGTCTGACACCCGAATCCCTGCCCCACATCTCCCCACCTGCTCAGAGAGACCCTGCTACGATCTTCTGTGTGATTCTCACTTTCGCCGCCGCGGCCTACTACTACATCTGACGCCGCCCCGCGGGCACTTCTGCTCCGCGCGTCACGGGCACGGCGAGCGCCGCTCTTCGAGCGGCCTTTTACCGCCTTTCACGTTCCGCATCGGCCTTCACGACAGCCTTCTGTCCTGCGCCATGCGGTCATGCCTGTCTTCGGCGCCCGTTCGAGCAGTGCTCCCGCCTCGGTCGACTTCTTCGGACCTACGACAGTGAACGGCGTGCGAATCCATGCATGACTCCTCTTTCGCGAACTCATCAACGAACTCATCTACGAACTCATCTACGAACTCGTCCACCAGCAGCGTCTCTGCTACGAACAGCCCTCTCCCGCCGGAGGCGACCGCGTCGTCGTCGGGCGGTTTCCAGGTGGTCCTGGACGACATCCAGCACGCGCGCGGCACCCGCCGCCTGCTGGACGGAGTGCACCTGTCGGTGGCGCTCGGCGAGCGCATCGGCGTCATCGGGGAGAACGGCTCGGGCAAGACCACCCTGCTGCGCCTGATCGCGGGAGTGGACAAGCCCGACGAGGGCCGGGTCCTGGTGCGCGCACCGGGCGGCACCGGTTACCTCCCGCAGCTCCCCGAGCCGGCACCGGACGACACGGTGCTGGACGCCATCGACCACGCCCTGGCCGAACTACGCACACTGGAGCGCGAGTTGCGCCGCTGCGAGGCGGCCATGGCCGAGGCGGCAGACGGTGAGCTGGCGGCCCTGCTCACCGAGTACGGCGATCTCACCGAGGCGTTCGAGGCCCGGGACGGCTACGCGGCCGACGCCCGGGTGCAGGCCGCCCTGCACGGTCTGGGCCTGGCGTCCGTGGACCCGGGCCGGCGCCTGGCCAGTCTGTCCGGTGGTGAGCAGGCCCGCCTCGGCCTGGCCTGCGTGCTCGCCGCCGCACCGCAGCTGATGCTGCTGGACGAGCCCACCAACCACCTGGACCGGGCCGCCCTGGAATGGCTGGAGGAGCATCTGCGATCCCACCGCGGCAGCATCCTTGTCATCTCCCACGACCGGGTCTTCCTGGAGCGGGTGGCCACGGCGCTGTGGGACGTGGACGCGGAGCGGCAGGCGGTCCACCGGCACGGCGGCGGCTACCCCGGCTACCTGAAGGCCAAGGCGGCCCTGCGGCTGCGGTGGGAGCAGGAGCACCAGGAGTGGAAGGACGATTTGGCCCGCCAGCGCGAACTGACGCGCGCCGCGGCGAGTCACGCGGCCGCCGGACCCCGGGCCAACGCGGACCGGACCAACGGCCGGCACCAGCGCAGCGTGGAGAAGCAGATCTCCGCCCGCGTGCGCAACGCCAAGGAACGGCAGCGTCGTCTCGAGGAGAATCCGGTCCCCCGCCCGCCGCAGCCGATGCGCTTCGCGCCCCGCATCCAGGGTGGTGACATCACGGGTACCTCGGCGGTCGCCAGCTGCACCAGGTCGAGGTCGGACAGCGGCTCCACGTACGGGACTTCGAGGTGGGTCCGGGCGAGCGCGTTCTGGTCACCGGCCCCAACGGGGCGGGCAAGTCGACCCTGTTGCGGGTGCTGGTCGGTGATCTGGAGCCGGACCGGGGCTCGGGCACGCGTCCGGCGCGCACCGGCTGGCTGCCGCAGGAGACCCGGGTCACCGATCCCGGGATCAGCCTCCTGGACGCGTTCCGCGCGGGCCTGCCCGGCGATGTCGAGGCGCACCGCGGGGCGCTGTTCGGCCTGGGGCTGTTCAAGCCGTCGGATCTGGCGACCTCGGTGGCCGGGCTCTCCGTCGGTCAGCGCCGGCGCCTCGCCCTGGCCCGGCTGCTGCATGATCCCGTAGATCTGCTGGTGCTCGACGAGCCGACGAACCATCTGTCACCGGCGCTGGTGGAGGAGCTCGAAGAGGCCCTCACGCACTACCGGGGGGCACTGGTCGTCGTCTCCCACGACCGCATGCTCGAGCGGCGGTTCACCGGGCGCACGGTGCGCCTGGAGAACGGCTCCGTCCGCGGCTGACGCGGCTGTTCCGTCGTACCGCCCCGTGGGACGGTACGACGGAGCGATCACCTCAACTCGCCCGAGGGGCATCGGCGTTGTCGGTGCCACGCTCCGACGCTCACAGCATTCGGTCGACAAGACCGGCGACGTACTCCGGGGTGAGCCCCATGCCGAACAGGACGCGGATGTACATCGGGGCCATGACGTGGTCCAGCACCTCGAATGCGTCGGGTGCGGGTTCGCCTCGTTCGCGGGCGCGATCGAGCATGGACTGCAGTTGCCGGCTGCGTTCGGCGAGGAGGTCGTCACGCGGCTGCACGCCCTGTTGACCGTTGCTCGCCAGGGCGACGGCCAGGCGCACCACCGCCAGACCGTCGGGTCCGGTGATCTCGCGGGCCACGGTGGCCGCGTACGTGTGCAGGTCGCCGGAGAGGCTCCCGGTGTCGGGCATCGGCGACTTCGCGTTGAGGCGGGTGAGCGCCACGTCGGTGAGCAGGGTCTCCAGGTTGCCCCACCGGCGGTAGATGCTGCTGTCGGCCACGCCCGCGCGGGCCGCGACCTCGCCGACGGTGAAGTTGCCGTATCCGCGCTCATTGATCAGGTCGGTGACGGCCTGGTGCACCTCCGCGCCGACGCGGGCGCTGCGCCCGCCGGGCCGCCGGACTGGCTGTCGCTCGTTCATGCTTCCACCTTAACGCAGTTGTTACTTGCGTTTACGAGGCTACCCTCCTTATAGTCGCCTAACGCAGCCGCTGACTGCTTTAGAACGTCCAGCGGCTGACCACGTAGGCCAGGGAAAGGGCGCGAACACCCATTGAGAGGAACCCTCATGGCTGCATCGCCTGCGGCGGACCCGGACAGTCGGCCGAACCGGGCCGTGCTGCTCGCGGTGACCTGCCTGGGCCAGTTCATGGTCCTGCTCGACAACACGATCGTCGGAGCGGCGCTGCCCGACATGCAGCACCGGCTGCACACCCAGCTGACCGGTCTGCAATGGATCGTCGACGCGTACGTACTGCTGGTCGCCATGCTGCTGCTGTCCGGCGGTGTCTTCGCCGACCGGTTCGGCCGCAAGCGGGTGTACCTGACCGGCGTGGCGGTGTTCACCGTCGCGTCGGTGCTGTGCAGCCTCGCGCCCTCGGTCGGCTGGCTGATCGGCGGCCGGGTGCTGCAGGGCATCGGAGCCGCGGCGCTGAGCCCTGCCTCGCTCGCCCTGCTCGCCGCCGCCTACCCCGTGCCGCAGGAACGCGTCAAGGCGATCGGGCTGTGGGCCGGACTCAGCGGAATCGGTCTGGCCGCGGGCCCCGTGGCCGGCGGCGTGCTGACGGATGCCTTCGGCTGGCCCGCCATCTTCCTGGTCAATCTGCCCATCGGCGTGGTCCTTCTGCTGGTCGGTCTGCGCAGCCTCGAAGAGACCCGTAATCCGAGTGCACCCGCGATCGATGTCCCCGGGACGGTGCTGTCCGTGTCGGCGGTGGGGGCGCTGACGTACGGACTGATCGAGGGTGGTGCCCGCGGCTGGACGTCGCCGGTGATCCTGGCCGCCTTCGCCGCCGCGGTGATCCTCCTCGCCGCCTTCATCGCCGTCGAAGCGCGTCGTACCGCTCCGATGCTGCCGCTGCGGCTGTTCCGGCAGCGCCTGTTCACCGTGTCCAACACCGCCATGGTCGTGGTGGGGTTCGCGCTGATGGGTTCGTTCTTCTTCTTCTCCCAGTTCTTCGTGTACGTCCAGGGCAGCTCGATCCTGCGCGCCGGCCTGCAGACCCTGCCGGTCTCCCTCGGCATGGTGATCGTCAGCCCGTACGCGGGCCGGCTCGCCGCCCGGTACGGCTTCCGCATCGTGGTGAGCGTCGGCCTGGCCCTGGCCGGCCTGGGGCTCCTCGCGCTCGGCATGGTGCACGCCGACACCGGCTACGCGAACGTGTGGTGGCGCCTCGGAGTCATCGGCATCGGCTTCGCCCTGACCCTGTCCCCGCTGACGGGAGCCGCCATCCAAGCGGTCAGCGCGCAGGAGGGCGGCCTCGCCTCAGGCATCAGCGGCACCACCCGGCAGATCGGCGCGGTGCTCGGCGTGGCGCTGCTCGGAGCCGTCGTCCGCAGCCGGGAATCCGGCGGCGCCTCCTTCGAGAGCGGCCTCGACAGCGCCTTCCTCGCTGCCGGCGCCGTCACCTTGGCCACCGCCGTGTGCACCGGCCTGTGGCTGGCGAAGTCCGAGCCCGCGGAAGGCGCCGCACCGCCGCGGCGCTCCACCCCTCCCCCGGCAGGACGCCCCGCGAGCGATCACGGCGCCTGAATCACGGCGCTCGAATCGAAGGAGCCCCTTGTTGTCCAAAATGAAGGATCCCGCTGTGCGTGCGGTCGAATCGGAACGGGACCATGTCTCCTCCCTGTACGAGTTGCTGACCGAGCGGCTTTCCGCAGCGCGAGTACAGCGAGCGAGTGTGCTGAAGGCGCCGGCGGACGGCGCCGGGGAGGCCTACGAGAGAGAAATCGCCACCGAACGCCTCACCAGGGAGATCAGCCGGTTGGAGGGCGCCGAAAAGGGGCTGGTCTTCGGGCGCATCGACTGGACGGACGGCACGGCCCTGCGCATCGGGCGGATCGGGCTGCACACGGAGGAGGACGACCTGCCGCTGCTCGTGGACTGGCGCGCGAACGCGGCGCGGCCCTTCTACGAGGCGACGCCGGTCCACCCGATGGGCCTGCGGCGGCGCCGGCACCTGCGCCTCGAGGAGCGCACGGTCGTCTCGGTGAGCGACGAACTGCTGGACGGGACCGCGCCGACCGACGAGGACGTCGTGGGGGACGGCCCGTTGACCGAGGCTCTGTCGGCACGGCGTACGGGCAGGATGCACGCGGCCGTCGCGACGCTGCAGGCCGAGCAGGACGAGATCGTCCGCTCCGCCCACCGCGGGGTGACCGTGGTGCAGGGCGGGCCCGGCACCGGCAAGACGGTGGTCGCCCTGCACCGGGCGGCCTACGTCCTGTACGCGTTCCCGCGCGCCGCGGAGGAGGGTGTCCTGGTGGTGGGCCCGAACGCCCGGTTCCTCGACTACATCTCCCAGGTCCTTCCCTCGCTCGGCGAGAACGACGTCGATCTGGCGACCTGCCGCGAACTGGCCGGATTCTCCACGGACATGGTGAGCACGGCGGACCCGTTCGACACGGCGCGTCTCAAGGGCAGTTCGGACCTCGCCGACGCCTTGGCCGGCCTGCTCCGCGTCCACCAGGCCCCCGCCGGTGACTTCACCGTGCGGGTCGGGCAGGAACTGGTGCACCTGTCCGACGAGGAGGTCGCCACGGCACGCGACGCCGCCGTGGCAGCCGTACCGGGACACAACCCCGCGCGCCAGGTATTCAGGGAGCTCTTGGCCGATGCCATCACCGACGCGATGCAACGGGACATGGGCGACATCCTGGAGCAGATCGACGCCGATACCGAAAGGATGACGGGCCTGAACCTCGACCGGTTCACGGGAGTCGCCCAGCGCCGTGCCGAAGGTGCGGCCGACGCGGGTCCCGCCCACGAGCTGGACCTGGACGCCATCCGGGCCGACCTCCTCGACGACGCCGGCGTCGACCGGGCGGTCGAGGTGTTGTGGCCGCGACTGGTACCCGGCGACCTGGTGAATGCGCTCCTGACGAACGCCGCCGCTCTCGCCGAGCACCTGCCCCGCCTGACCGCGCAGGAGCGGTCGCTGCTGCTGCGCGGTCCCGACGATCCGTGGACCGACGCCGATGGGCCGTTGCTGGACGAGGCGGCGAACCTGGTCGAAGGACCCCCCGCGCGGACGTACGGGCACGTCGTCGTCGACGAGGCGCAGGAACTGACCGCCATGCAGTGGCGGATGATCGTCCGCCGCTGCCCGGCACGGGCGATGACGCTGGTGGGTGACTTCGCCCAGGCAGGCCCGGTCGCGACAGCCCGCGACTGGAAGGAAGCGCTGAGCCCCCACGTCGGGCCGCGGTTCAAACTGCACGACCTGACCGTCAGCTACCGCACCACGCAGGAGATCCTGGAGAGCGTCCGGGACCTGCTCACGCGGATCGCTCCGGACCAAAAACCCACACGCTCACTGCGCAGCGGCGAGAGCCCTCGCACCGTGACCACACCCGCGGACGGGTTGATCACCGCCGGCGTTCAGGAACTCCGCGCCCAGAGCACCGCGCACCCGGGCGAACTCCTGGCAGTGATCTGCGCGGACGCCAGGGTGAGCGAGCTGACGGCCCGGGGCGTCGCTCACCACGCCCGTATCGTGCCGGCCTCCGAAGCACGCGGCCTCGAATTCGACGGGGTCGTCGTCATGAACCCCGAGGAGATCATCACGGCCCGCCCCGGTGGAGAAAGGGACTTGTACGTGGCCCTGACCCGGGCCACCAAGCGCCTCTGCACGATCACCGTCCGGCCCGCCTGACGACTGCCCTGGGAGACTTGCAGCCTCCCCCACTCTGGCCTGCACTTATGCCGTCTTGTTATGGGCTGTGCGGGAACAGGTCTTTCCCTTCCCCGGTGGTCTCTCCGTAGCGTTCAGCACATCGGAAGAGCACCGGATCGGAAGGGTCTCCACGCTATGAACGAGCAGGAACTTACCGCGCGCAGCAGGGCAGTTGTCCAGGCGTACATGGACACGCTGATGACCGGTGACATCGAGGCGCTGCGGGCCTTCTTCACCGAGGAGTCGACCTGGACGCTCGCCGGCGATCTGCCGCTGTCGGGTACCTGGACGGGGCCCACGGCGATCCTGGAGGAGTTCGTGCCGGCGATGGTGGCCCGCCTGGTGCCGGAGACGATGGAGTTCACCTTCGACGGGCTGATCGCTGACGGCGAGCGGGTGCTGGCCGAGTGGAACACCCGGGCGCAGGCCAAGGCCGGCGGCCGCTATGACCAGCACTGCCTCGCGATCTTCACCATCCGCGACGGCAGGATCGCGGCCGTACGCGAGTACTTCGACACCCTGCACGCCAAGACGGTCGTCTTCGCCTGACCTGGCCGCACGCCCCGGACACCCCGCACGCCACCCCGCCCGACCGCCCGAGGAGAGACTCATGACCGCCCACACCGACCCCACCGCCGTGGTGCTGCGCTACTTCGAGGCGCTGGCCGCCGACGAGCAGGACACCATCCGCAACTCATGGGCGCAGGACGGCAGTTGTTGGTACGGCGGCGATCTGCCGATCTCGGGCACCTGGCAGGGCCGCGACCAGGTGATCGACGGGTTCCTGGCCACCGCCTTCGCCCACCTCGACCCGACGAAGGAGATCGGCATCAAGGTCACCAACTTCTTCGGCGCCGGTGAGCAGGTGCTCGTCGAGTGGGACTCCTGGGCCACCGGCAGGACCGGCCGCCCGTACCGGGAGAACAACATCGGCGTCTTCACCGTCCGCGACGGCAGGATCACCACCATGCGCGAATACGCCGACACCCAGCACTGGGAGCGCGCCCTGGTCGCCTGAGGCCCTCCCGTCTCCACCCGCCCCACCACCCCCTCGGCGTAAAGGAATGCAGACCATGAAGGCGATACTCCCCGGCTCCGCCGCCGACACCGACAAGTCCGTCATCCTCGGCGAGGCCGCCGAGCCCGAACCCGCCGACGACGAGGCCGTGGTCGCGGTCGAGGCATACTCGGTCAACCGCGGCGAGACCTTCCAGCTCGACGGCGGTCTCGACCGGCGCTGGGCCGGCTGGCACCCCGGCAAGGATGTCGCCGGCACCGTGGTCCGGCCCGCGGCGGACGGCTCCGGGCCGGTCCAGGGGGCCCGGGTGGTCGCCCACCCGCCCGCCTACGGCTGGGCCGAACGGGTCGCCGTCCCCACCCACAGCCTGGCCGAACTGCCCGACAGCGTCGACGCCGTCACCGCCGCCGCCCTCCCGCTGGCCGGGATCACGGCGCTACGGCTGCTGCGGGCCGCCGGACCGCTCGCCGGCCGCAGGGTGCTGCTCACAGGCGCCAGCGGCGGCGTCGGCCACTACGTCACCGAACTGGCCGCCGCCTCGGGCGCGCGGCTCACCGCGGTCAGCGCCACTGCCGAACGCGGCGCGAAACTCCTGCAGTTGGGCGCAGCCGAGCTGATCACCTCGGTGACGGAGGCGACGGGCCCGTACGACGTGGTGCTGGAGTCGGTCGGCGGCGACAGCCTGCCCGCCGCCCTGGCCGAGCTGGCCCCCGCCGGCCTGCTGGTCTGGTTCGGGCAGGCCAGCCGCACCCCCGTCACCCTGGACTTCTTCAGCTTCTTCGCGGGCCCGAACCAGGCCCGTATCGCGCACTTCGACTACACGACCTCGGATGCCACGTACGGCCAGGACCTGGCCGCCCTGGTCCGCCTCGTCGCCGGCGGCCGCCTCCACCCCGAGATCGGCACCGTGCGCGACTGGACCCACACCGCCGACGTCATCACCGACCTGCGCGCACGCCGGATCCGCGGCAACGCGGTCCTCACCATCGGCTGAACACCGGTAGCACCAGGTCAGGACGGTGAGCGGAGCCAGCCGTGGGTGCGGGCGGTGCGCGAGGCGACCTGCAGCAGCCGGGCGGTGGCGGGCCGGCCGGTGCCGCCGCGGGTGAGCAGGTGGATCTCGATGGCCGCCGCAGGCGTGAGCGGCCGCCACACCAGCCCGGCGGGCAGACCGGGCAGGGCGGACTCGCCGACGACGGAGACGGCCGCGCCCTGCGCGACGGGCATGTGGGCGGCGTCGAAGGACAGTTGCCGCTCGCGCAGCCGTGGGGAGATCCCGGCGCGGTCGAAGATGCCGGTGATGGCGTCGTAATGCCCGGGGTTGTCGCCGCGGCTGTGCACGAGCACGGTCTCGTCGGCGAGCGCGTCGGCCTCGACCCGCGCGCCGGCGGCGAGGGGATGGCCCGCCGCCATGAGTACGCCCTGGGGTTCCAGCCGCACCAGGGTGCGGACCAGTTGGGGGGTCGGCGGCGGGCAGCGGACCAGCCCGGCGTCGAGGGTGCCGTCGGCGACGCCCGCCAGGATCTCGGCGGTGGGCAGCAGCCGGGTGCCGGTGCCGATGTCCGGATGGGCCTCGGTCAGCGCGGCGAGCAGGGTGGGCGCGGTCTCGTAGCCGGTGCTCGCGCTGTAGCCGAAGGAGAGGGTGCCGCTCTCCCCCGCGGCGAAACCCCGTACGTCCCGCCACAGCCGGTCCGCCTCCTCGCACAGCGCCGCCCCGCGGTCCATGAGGAGTCGGCCGGCCTCGGTGGGCTCCACGACCTGCGTGGTGCGTTCCAGGAGACGTACGCCCAACTCCTGTTCCAGCTGGCGTATTTGGCGGCTGAGGGCGGGCTGCGCGATGTGCAGACGCTCGGCGGCCCGGGTGAAGTTCCGTTCCTGGGCGACGGCAAGGAAGTATCGGAGACGACGCAGTTCTGCCATGGCGGGCACCCTACAGCAGCCGCACACCGGCCTGACCTGCGCTTATGTCACCCCCTCACGCCACCCCCTGCCATGCGTCCGGCCCGAAGGACCCCTTGATGTCCGAGGCGATGGTGGCCGCGTTCACCATCGAGGGCAGCTCGTAGACCGTGGTCTTGCGCGGGCCACGTACCGCTACGTAGACGGGGTTCTGGCCGGGGTGGGCGCCCATGATGCGCCTGAGTTCGCTGATGAACTGTTCGTTGATGCGGTGGTACGGGAGTTGCAGCCGCACCGGGGCCGCTCCGTCGCGTTCGGCGGAGGTCACGTCGAGGACCTGGAGTTCCTGGCCGAAGATGCTGATGGCGCCGTCGCGGTCGTTGATGCGGCCCTGGACCGAGATGACGCTGTCCTCCACCAGGGCGGCGGCGACCAGCTGGTAGGTGGCGGGGAAGAAGAGGACCTCGGTCGTGCCGTCGCGGTCGGCGAGGTTGACGATGGCCCAGGCGTTGCCCTGCTTGGTCATCTTGGGCTGGACGCTGGTGATCAGGCCGGAGAGGCGGACCACGCCCTCGGTGCGGCCGGAGGCCAGCAGGTCCACGATCGTGGTGTCACGGTTGGCGGAGAGGATGTGCTCGGTGCCGTCCAGCGGGTGGGCGGAGACGTACATGCCGAGCATCTCCCGCTCGGTGGAGAGCAGTTGCTTGCGCGGCCATTCGTCGTCGCTGATCGGCACGTCCAGAGTGAAACCGGCGTCCTCGCCCGCGTCGCCGCCGATCCCCGCGAAGAGGTCGTCCTGCCCGTACGCGGCGGCCTTCTTCAGCGGGACGACCGCGTCGATGGCGCTCTCGTGGGCGGCGGAGAGGCCCTTGCGGGTGTGCCCGAGCGAGTCGAAGGCGCCGGACTTGATGAGGGATTCCACGGCCCGCTTGTTCAGCGCGGGCAGGTCCACCTTGTCGAGGAAGTCGCCGAACGAGCTGTATTTACCTGCCGACTTGCGGGCGGCGATGATCGATTCGATGACGTTGTCGCCGACGTTGCGCACCGACAGCAGGCCGAAGCGGACGTCGTCGCCGACGGCGGCGAACTCGGCGAGGGACTCGTTCACGTCCGGCGCGAGGACGGTCACCCCGAGCTTGCGGGCGTCGGCGAGATAGATGCCCGCCTTGTCCTTGTCGTCGCCGACGGAGGTGAGCAGGGCCGCCATGTACTCGGCCGGATAGTTGGCCTTGAGGTACGCGGTCCAGTAACTCACCAGACCGTAACCGGCGGTGTGCGACTTGTTGAAGGCGTAGCCGGAGAACGGGAGCATGACGTCCCAGATGGCCTTGATGGCCTCTTCCGAGTACTTGTTGGTCTCCATGCCGTCGTGGAACTTCTGCCACTCGGCGGCCAGCACTTCGGGCTTCTTCTTGCCCATCGCGCGGCGCAGCATGTCGGCGCCGCCGAGGGTGTACCCGGCCAGTGTCCGGGCGATGGCCATGATCTGCTCCTGGAAGATGAGCAGGTGGTGGGTGGAGCCGAGGATCGGGTCGAGGACCTCTTTGAGCTCCGGGTGGATCGGGTCCGGGTTCTGCTTGCCGTTCTGCCGCAGCGCGTAGTTGGTGTGCGCGTTGGCGGCCATCGGTCCAGGGCGGTACAGGGCGAGGGCGGCCGCGATGTCCTCGAAGCGGGAGGGTTCCATCAGTTTCAGCAGGGCGCGCATGCCGCCGCCGTCGAGCTGGAACACGCCGAACGTGTCGCCGCGGCCCAGGAGTTCGAAGGTCTTCTTGTCGTCCAGCGGGATGACCGTGATGCCCTCGTCGCCGTTGCCCGGGTCGACGGTGGCGAGGCGCACACCACGGTTCTCCCGGATGTTCTTGAGCGCGTGGTCGATGACGCCCAGGTTGCGCAGGCCGAGGAAGTCCATCTTGACCAGCCCCATGTTCTCGCAACTGGGGTAGTCGAAGCCGGTGATCTTGACGCCGTCCTTGGCGCGCATGTGCAGCGGGATGCGCTCGGTCAGCTTCGTCTTGGACAGGATCACCGCGGCGGCGTGCACACCGGTGCCGCGGGTCAGGCCCTCGACGCCCTTGGCGGTGTCCATGACCTTCTTGACGTCCGGCTCGTTCTCGTACATCTGCCGGATCTCGCCTGCCTCGCCGTAGCGGGGGTGGGCCGGGTCGAAGATGCCGTCCAGCGGGATCGACTTGCCCATGATGTCCGGCGGCAGCGCCTTGGTGATGCGCTCCCCGTGCTGGAAGGGGTAGCCGAGGATCCGGGACGAGTCCTTGATCGCGTTCTTGGCCTTGATCTTGCCGAACGTGTTGACCATCGCGGTGTACTCGTCGCCGTACTTCTCGGTGACGTAGCGGACCATGGCATCGCGCTGGCGGTCGTCGAAGTCGAGGTCGACGTCGGGCGGGTTGATGCGCTCGGGGTTGAGGAACCGCTCGAAGAGCAGGCCGTGTTCCAGCGGGCACAGCTCGGTGATGCGGGTCGCGTACGCCACGATCGAGCCGGTGGCCGAGCCACGGCCGGGCCCGACCGGGATGCCGCTGTCCCGGGCGTGCCGGCAGATGTCGGCGACCACGAGGAAGTACGAGGAGAAGCCCATCGGCCCGATGACCGTCATCTCGGTCTCGAAGCGCTCGGTGACCTCGTCCGGGAGCGGAGTCCCGTAGCGCATCTCGAGTCCCTGGCGGCACTCCTTGCGCAGCCAGGACTCCTGCGTCTCCCCCTCCGGGACGTCGGGGTACTGCGGCATCTCGTCCTCGTTCTCGAAGACGCTGTCGTACGAGCCGACGCGCTCGGCGATCAGGAGGGTGTTGTCGCAGGCCTCGGGCAGTTCGGAGAAGAGCTCGCGCATCTCGGCGGCGGTCTTGAGGTAGTAGCCGTTGCCGTTGAAGCGGAACCGCTTCTCGTCCGCCTTGTTCTTGCCGACGCCGATGCACAGCAGGTTGTCGTGCGCGTCGGACTGGTCCTGGTGGACGTAGTGCGCGTCGTTCGTCGCCAGGAGCGGGATGTTCAGGTCCTTGGCGAGGCGCAACAGGCCCTCGCGGACGTCCCGTTCGATGGACAGGCCGTGGTCCATCAGCTCCAGGAAGTAGGACTCCTTGCCGAAGATGTCCTGGTAGGCGGCGGCGACCTCGCGGGCCTCGTCGTACTGGTTGAGCCGCAGCCGGGTCTGGACCGCGCCCGAGGGGCAGCCGGTCGTGGCGATGATGCCTGAAGCGTGCTCGCTGATCAGTTCCATGTCCATACGGGGTTTGCCCGCCGGGAACTGGCCGGTGTAACTGGCCTCGGTGGAGAGGGAGAAGAGGTTCTTCAGCCCCTGGACGTTCTCCGCCCACATCGTCATGTGCGTGAACCGGCCGCCGCCGGAGACGTCCTTGGACCCCTCGCCGTCGTCCGACATGGCGCGCTGCCCGCCGGGTCCCCAGAACTCCTGCTTGCGGTTGCGGCGGGAGGACGGGGCGACGTACGCCTCGATCCCGATGATCGGCTTGACGCCGTCGAAGCCCTTGCTCACCGAGTGGAACTCGTACGCCCCGAACATGTTGCCGTGATCGCTCATGGCGACCGCGGGCATGCCCTGACGGTCGACCTCGGCGAACATCGGCTTGAGCTTCTGCGCGCCGTCGAGCATCGAGTATTCGGTGTGATTGTGCAGGTGAACAAAGGAGTTCGTCACCGGGAGGGCACCTCCGAAGGGTTGGGGATGGGCAGCACCCTAACCCCCCGAACGATGATCGGATCCGCCCCCGGGGCGACCTCGAAACCGCCCTCCCCGGACCTGGCGGGGGTGACCTCGCGGTCTCACCCAGAGAAGTCGGATTACTCCTCGGCGTGGCGGGTGTCGCGTGTCGCCGGCGATCTTCAGGGGCGCGGGAGATGTCAGTGGGGTGTCCTAGGGTTCGTCTCCGACGGGCCGATCTCTGCCCGTCGCAGGTGTGCGGCTGGGGGGAATCGTGGGAGACGGACTTCAGTGGGTGGTCGGCGCGACGAGCAGTTCCGGCTGGATGCTGGACGTGTACTTCGCCCGCGGCATCGGCGCCGACGAACTGGCGGTGCGGATGGGAGCGTCGCGGGGTGCGGTGGCGGAGCCGATGACCGATGCCGAGATCGTCGGCCTCGACGTCGACGGCTACCCCGGGCAGGGGCGGCCGGGCAGTGCCGTGGTCCGTGTCGGCGAGGACACCGGGTGGGCGTTCGCGATCTCGTACGGCCATCACGTGGACCGGCTGGAAGAGGTCTCGCGCGAGGGCGTGGAAGCCGTCCACTACCACTACAACTCTGAGCATCCGCCGACCACGGTCATGTACGCGCGCGACGGCCGCACCCTGTGCGGATACGGACTGTGCGAGGAGTACCGCCGCTATGGCCAGGAGCCCGATCTGCTCCTGCCCGCCCTCAGATCCGCCGGCATCCTGCGCCCTGACGGAGCCCCTTGCCGCGACTCCGGCACCGACTCCGGCATCGACGGCTACGCCGATCGCAAGCGCCGCGGCCTGGCCGTCTTCGAGGAGCGCTTCGGTCTCTCCCTGCCCCGCGCCGCCCTCGCCGAGGAGCGGCTCCCCGTGTACGCGATCGCGGGATCGCCGGCCCGCGACTTCGAGGAGATCACCGCGTGGGCCGTGGCGAACGGGCGGCCGCTTCCCGATGGCCGCCTGCGGTTGATTCCGGCCGGTCTGCGCGCGGAGTGGGAGCGGGCGACGGACCCGAGCTGGGCACTCCGTAGGACCCGTAGTGTCGGCCGAGGCATTGGTGTGGTCAACCAGGGCCCGGTGTGAACGGCTACTCCTGTCCTCCGGTGAACAGGCCGAGCAGGCCCTGAGGGGCGTCGGGGCCGAACATGAGGTCGTGGAGTTCGTCGCCGTCCGCGGCGGCCTCCGCGCTGCGGGGGAACAGGGCCTGCTCGTAAGTGGTGAGCGCTGCTTCGAGGTCGTCGGGGTGGGCGGCGACGGCCTTGCCGAGTTCGGCGCCGTCGTACATGGCCAGGTTGGCGCCCTCGCCGTTCGGGGCCGCGAGGTGGGCGGCGTCGCCGAGCAGGGTCACGCCCGGCACCCGGTCCCAGCGGTGCTCCACGGGCAGGGCGTTGAGGGTGCGCAGGACCGGCGGGGTCTCGCCGTCGGTGATCAGCGCGGTCAGCTCCGGCGCCCAGCCGTCGAACTCCCCGGCGATCCGCGCGGCAGCCGCGGCGGAGTCGGTGAAGTCGATGCCGGCGAACCACTCCTGCGACTCGGTGAGCGCCACGTAGGTGTGGAGCGTCCCGCCGCTCTCCCGGTGGGCCTGGATGCCCTTGCCCGGTTCGAGGGCGAAGAGCGCCCCGCCGCCGACCGCCTTCGCGGTGGCCGGGTGCCGGGTGTCGGCGTCGAACAGGTAGGTCTCGACGAACGAGCGGCCGATGTACGCGGGTGTCGCGTCGGAGAGCAGCGGCCGGACGCGTGACCACGCGCCGTCGGCGCCGACCAGCAGCGTCGTGGTGACGGTGGTGGCGTCGGCGAAGGTGACCTCGTGGCGGCCGTCGCCGAGGGCGCGGACGCCGCTGACCTTGTGGCCCCATCGGACGGTGCCGGCCGGGAGCGATTCGAGCAGGATGCGGCGCAGCTCGCCGCGGAGTACCTCGGGGCGGCCCCGCTCGCTGTCGTCGTCGAAGAGGACGGTGCCGTCCGGGGCGAGGATCCGCGTTGCCTCGCGGCCCTCCAGGACGAGGTCGCGGAACTCGTCCGTCAGCTCGGCCGCCTGGAGCGCCGGCTGGCCGTTCTCCTCGTGGATGTCGAGCATGCCGCCCTGCGCCCGAGCCGTCGGGGACGCCTCCGCTTCGTAGACCGTGGACGGGATTCCGTGGATGTGCAGGACGCGGGCGAGTGTGAGGCCGCCGAGGCCTGCGCCGATGATCGTGACGTTCATGGTGGCTCCTTCGGGGTCGAGGGTGGTGCTCCGGTACGTCGCTCTGGTACGTCGTTCCAGTGTTGGAACAGCGCTCCAGAAATGTCAAGTTGGAACGCCGCTCCAGGCATGTCAGAATGGCGGTATGGCAACGCGGACACGCAGGTCACAGCGGCGTACAGAGGCGCTTTCCCGTGAGCGCATCGTCGAGACCGCCGTCGAGGTGCTCGACGCGTCCGGCGAGGGCGGGCTGACGTTCCGGGTGCTCACCGAGCGCCTTGCCACCGGGCCCGGGGCGATCTACTGGCATGTGGCGAACAAGGGCGAGCTGCTCGACGCCGCGACCGACGCTGTCGTCGCCGCCGCGCTGGCCATCGAGCCCGCTGAGGACACCGACGGTCCGCAGGACGGGGTCCGCGCTGTCGCGCTCGGCCTGTTCGACGCGATCGAAGAGCATCCGTGGCTTGCCACCCAGCTCGCCACGCAGCTCGCCCGCAGCCCCTGGCAGACGGTGACACCGCGGATCTTCGAGAGCGTCGGCCGGCAGGTCCAGGCGCTGGGCGTGGCCCAGGGCAGCTGGTTCACCGCGACCTCCGCGCTGGTGCACTACATCCTCGGCGCCGCGGGTCAGAACGCCGCGAACACCGCGAGCGGCCGGGACCTCGGGCCCGACGCGGACCGCGGCGAGTTCCTCGACGGCGTGTCGAGGGCGTGGGAAGGGCTCGACCCGGACGAGTTCCCGTTCACCCGGGCCGTCGCGGACCAACTGCGCGACCACGACGACCGCGAGCAGTTCCTCGCCGGTATCACGCTCATCCTCGCGGGGATCACCGAGGGGATCACCGCGGGCCGGCCGCTCAGCGCGTGACGGCAGCCGGTCAGGCGGTGTCCGAGGGCGTTCCGGGCTTCGTGTGGAGGATGTCGCGGGCCTGGTCCGCGGCGCGGGCGAGGTTCTCGGAGACGAAGTCGAGGAAGCGGGCGACGTTCTCCAGGCGGGCGCCGGCCGGGGTGCCGGAGCCGAGGACGGAGGCGCCCTGGCGTGCGGTCTCGACGACCTGCGCGGTGGTCCTGGCACTGACCATCATCGACTGGTACCAGATGTCGTCGTCGACCACATAGCGCTCACGGCGGCGCTCGTCGCGCTCCCGCCGGATGAAGCCCTGGGTGTCGAGGAACGTGATCGCCTTGGAGACGGACGCCGGGCTGACCTGGAGGCGCTGGACGAGTTCGGACGCGGTGAGGCTGCCCGTGTCGGTGAGGGTGAGGCAGGCCATCACCCGGGCCATCATCCTGGGCATGGCCGAAGCCTCCAGGACGGCGGTGAACACCTCCTCGAAATCCCGTACGGCTTCGGCGTCGCGACCGTGCGGCTGCGGGGCCGCCGCCGTCCCCCGGGGCGCGGCGGCCTGCTTGCGCCGGTGCGCGCGGTGTTCGGTGGCGCGGTGGGCGATCTCGGCGCGATAGGCGGTGGGGCCGCCGTTGCGCATGACCTCGCGGGTGACCGTCGAGGTCGGGCGGTCGAGCCGCCTGGCGATCTCCGCGTAGGCCTGACCGTCGGCCAGCCCCAGCGCGATCTGCTGGCGTTCCTGCTGAGTGAGTCTGCCTCCCGGCATCGCGGTCCCTCCCTCGTGGTGCGTACCGCCCTGACCCGGGCAGCATAGCGTTCACCTTCACTCTATTGCAACGGTCGGGCATCAGCATGTTGCATTAGGCTCAAGGTCATTGCAATGAAATGACTCCATCTACCTGCAATTACAAGGTTCTTACGCAACGAACCCGTTGCCAGCACAGCAAACGCAACGTAGCTTTTCCATCATCGGAAACGGCGGGACGGAAGAGCCCGCACCGCAGATGAAGGAGAGCACGATGCAGAAGTTCGACACCCCCGCCCCCGTCTCCACGGTCCTGGACATCCCCGCGGGGCTCATCCGGTTCATCGCCGCCGACCGCGCCGACACCACCGTCGAGGTGCTGCCCGCGAACGCCTCCAAGAGCCGCGACATGAAGGCGGCCGAGCAGGTCACGGTCGACTACCGCGACGGCGTCCTGCGGATCGAGGCCGCGGAGGCGAAGAACCGGATCCTCGGCGCCTCCGGCTCCGTCGAGGTCACCGTCCAGCTCCCCACCGGCTCCTCTGTCCGGGCGAAGGCCGCCGCCGCCGAACTCCGCGGCGTCGGACGCCTCGGCGACGTCACCTTCGAGGGCGCCCAGGCCACCGTCAAGCTCGACGAGACGGTGAACGCCCGCCTGACCCTCATGGCCGGCGACGTCTCGATCGGCCGCCTGGGCGGCGACGCGGAGATCAGCACCCAGAAGGGCGACCTCACCGTCGCCGAAGCCGTACGCGGCACCCTCACGCTGCGCACCGAGTCCGGCGACATCACACTCGCCGCCGCGCACGGCGCCTCCGCCGCCCTGGACGCCGGCACCGGCTACGGCCGGATCACCAACTCACTCGACAACACCGACGGCCCCACCGCCGCCCTGAACATCCACGCCACCACCGCCCACGGCGACATCACCGCCCGCAGCCTCTGAAAACACCCAGCCCTCCGGAAGGACGCCGCCATGAAGTCGCCGCTTACCGAAAAGCCCGAGACGGCGACTTCGGACACTCCCGGCCCGGCGGCCTCCTTCCTCCGGTTCGTGGTCCTCGGCGGCGGCGTCGGAGTCCTCTCCAGCCTCGCGGTCCCCCTGTTGGCCACGACCACGCCCTGGGCGGTCTCGAACGCGATCATCACCGTCGTCTCCACCCTGCTGTGCACCGAACTCCACGCCCGCTTCACCTTTGCCAAAGGCCGCGGGGCCGACCGGCGGGAACACTGGCAGTCCGCGGGCGCGGCAGCCGCCGCATACCTGACGACCTGCGTCGCCGCGTACGTCCTGCATCTGGTGCAGTCCTCCCCCGGCATGCTGACCGAACAGATCGTCTACCTCGGCGCCTCCGGCCTCGCCGGCGCAGGCCGCTTCCTCATCCTGCGTCTCTACGTCTTCGCTTCCCGCCGCGACCGGACCACATGCTCGCCGAGGCAGCGGCGGACGGTGCCGGGGCCTGTCGCGATGGCCGCATAAGCCTCTCTGCCTACGCCGCGAAGCCGATGTTCGTGACGTACTCGTACTCGCCCCACTGCGAACCGAGGTCGACGACCGCGTCGTTGACCCAGGCGTCGTCGAGCGCGGCGCCGTCGTCGGCCGCCCAGGCGTCGACGATGCGGTCCCAGTGGCGGACGTTGAGGGTGCGGTAGTCGACGACGCGCTGGAGGGGGCGCGGCACCTGGGACTGGTTGAACGGGTGGAACTCGACGCGGGTGCCGCGGCCCTGGCGGTTGAGGCGGCTCAGCAGGTGCCGGGACACGTTGGTGCGACGCACCGCCCGGTAGGCGGCCTCGATGCGGTCCAGGTTCTTCCTCGACGGCGACTGCCTGCCGTCCAGCCAGGCCCTCAGGGTGCGGTCGGTGACCGTGAGCCCCGCCTGGCGCGCGGCCGCCTTCGCGTGGTCCGTGCGGGTCAGGTAGTGCAGGCGGGCCATCAGGCCGCGGCGCTGGGTGACGGGCGTGGCGATGAAGCCGGCGAGCTGGTCGAGCCGGCGGGCGACGGCCTCGTGCCCCTTGATGCCCTGGGCGCCGAACTTGCCGAACTCCCTGTTCCTCTCCGGCACTTACTCGTCCTCCGTATCCGTCACCACGTCGTCGTCCGGGGCACTCCCCGCGGTGTAGACGTCCTTGACCTTCACCTCGGTGACGCCACGCCCTTCGGGGAAGACACGACGCCAGTCCCCTATGACGTGGAGCTCGTCGGTGCCCATCGCGCGGACGACGGTGAGGCCCTCCTCGTACGCCTTGAGCGCCTTCATCCAGAGGTTGGCGAAGGCCTGGCTGCGCACGAGGTGCATCCAGTCCGGGCGGTACAGCTCCCGGTTGTAGTTCGACTCCCCCATCGTCGAGACGAACTTGGAGTACATCGCCTTCACGTACTCCAGGGTGACGTCGTCCTGTTCGGCGAGGGCGGTGTCGCGGGCGTCCTTGAGCGCGATCCGGAACTTCTCCAGCAGGTTCTCGGTGGCACCCGAGGTGTACGACTCGTGGATCTCGGGCGGGTCGCACAGGCCGTGCTTCGGTCCCGACAGGCGCTGCAGGAGGCGCAGGGTGGGTTCGGTGACCCAGAGCGGGCCCGGCTCGTCGCGCTGGCCGAGCGGGTTGGGCAGCTCGGCGTCGTGGTCCCAGTGCGCCGGGGTGATCAGGTGGACACCGGCGCGGCGGCGGTCGTGGTCGAAGCCCGTGGAGTGTTCCAGCTGGCCGATGGGGAGGTGGGTCTTCAAGGCGGAGAGGTAGGCGCCGTTGATGTCGAGCGCGGTCACCTCGTGCTCGCCGGGCGGCAGTTCCCGCCTGGTCCACTTGGGCCGCGCTTCCCAGATCTGGTCGGCGCCGCGCGAGGTCTGCTTCTTGAGGACGTCCGGCATCCACGGGTGGGCGATCACGTCGTAGCGGGCGCCCTTGCGGGTCTCGTCCAGCAGCGCCATCGCGTCCGGGATCGCCTTCTTGATGAGCGCCGCCGTCGCGGCGTCGACGTCTCCCTCGTGGGCGGCGAGCGCGGCCTGGACCGCCTTGCCGATGAGGTCCGTCGGCGCGGACGACGGCTGGAAGGCGCGGCGGGTCGGCGGCTTGGACGGCTCGGAGTCGGAGTCGCGAGGTGTACGGGGCGCCGGGCGGGCCCGCTTCGAGATCTGCGGGGCCGGGGCAGGAACGGCGGGTGCCTGTCCGCAGTCGGCCGGGTCGAGGTGCTGGGCGAACCCGGCCACCCGCTGCGCCGCCGGCTGTCCGCACAGGACGCACGGCTCGGGCACGGGCAGGTTCTCGACGTCGTCGTCATCGGCCTGCGCGACGGGGGTTTCGGGGTGCTCAGCGGGTGCGGCGGACTCGGGCTGCCCGGCATCAGGTTCCGCCGCCGGCTCCGGCTCGGTGGCCGCGACGAGTCGGGCGGTCAGCCCGTCCAGGAAGTACGCGTACTTCTTGCGGACGTCGCCGCCCGGGTCCCGGCCCGTCTCCCAGGCGGAGAGGGTGGACGGGCTCACGCCGAGCGCACGCGCCACCTGGGCCTTCGAGAGGCGGGCCTGCTCGCGCAGGTCACGACGGACATCGGGAGCGGGGAGCGCCACCTCGGGGGCCACCGAGGCGAGCAGCGAGTCGATCGCGTAGAAATCGTCAGTGCCGTCAGTGTTGTTGTCAGTGTTGTTGTAAGCGCCGCTTGTGTCGTCGGGGCCGTCGGGGTCACTGGTGTCGCTCACGAGCCGGTCGCCTTCCGCTTGGTCCTGCGACGCTCCGCCAGGGCCGGGGTGACAGTCTCCTTCACCCGCTGCTCGCCCCACCCGGTGAGGCGCGCCGCACGACCGATCCGGCCGTGCGCAGGGCGGCCCGTCACCGGATCCCGGGACAAGTAGCCGCGCAGGGCCTCGGCGACGCGTGCCTCGGCCGCCCGCAATGCCGCCACCGCGTCGGCGAGTTCCCGCTCGTCGTCCTTCTCCACCGTCACGCCCGCATTGTCGAAAGTCCGTCGACCGAAGTCAATTTCCGGACGGTCCGTGAAGTGTGGAGGCGCGCCGGGCCACGGCCGCGACGAGCCCGGAGAAGTCGCCCACTTCGAGGGCCTTGGGGCTGAAGACCGGCTGTCGTGGTCGTGGTGGGGGTTCAGGAGTCGGTGAGCCCCGCCACATGGGTGCCGTCGGTGGCCTCTACGTAAGCGCGGGCCGCGACCATGACGTCCCGGGCGCGGTCGTCGGCGATACACAGGGCCGGGGCCATGTCCTCCAGCTGCGGGTTCATTCCGATCATCCACGCGCGGGCCGTATACACGGACTCCGCGGCCTGGATGAGGTGGAAGATCTGGATCGCGTCGATCAGGCGGGCCTCGGCCTCGGGCCGGGGCCGGCTGGTGCCGGCGGCCCAGCGGCCCACCTGCTTGGCGTCGTTGATCCCGGCCATGCGCGCGGTGAGGCGCTGCCCGAGGTTGTCCTGCAAGAAGCGCGCGATGTCGGCGATGGGCGTGCTGACGGCGGCACTGTGGGCCTTCAGGGCGGCGGAGGCGCTTCGGGGCTTGGTCTGGGGCGCGGGCATGACGGTCTCCCTCGTTGACCAGGCGGGCGTCACCGTGGGAACCAGGGGGTGAGCGCGGGCCGGGCGACGGGCGGTAGGGCTCGACGGGGCGGCGCCTTGGCCGCGGTGCCGCTCGTACGGCCGTCGGCAGGGGTGGAGGAGCGCGCGGGCATGCCGGCCGACCTTCGTGATGGGTGCGACGACCGCTCCATGACGCCCTCCCTCCTAGGTCTGTGACCAAAAGCGTACCCACGACGGTAGGTCAACTCCACCTGCCGGAGTCGACTTTGAGGAAGCGTCATATGCCACAACGGGCGGCCCAAACCGCCGTCGCAGCGGCTCTCACCTGCGGGTTTCGATGGTCGTCGTGGGTTTCCAGCCACTCGGGCGATCACGGGATTTGGCTGTTTTCCATCGATCATCCAGCACCTTTACGGGTGGGATCAAGGTGTGTTCGGGGTGGGATTCCGGGGTCAGAACATCTGCAGGCCGTACTCCCGTGCGACCGTGCGCAGCGGTTCCGACTCGGGGAAGACGTAGGTCGATTCCAGCCGGTCGACCGTGGTGTTGTCGAAGACCGCCCAGCACTGGCGCATGCCGAAGCGTGACTTGTAGGCGATGCCGTGGATGCTCGGGGTTCCCTGGGGCGTGCGCTGGGCGTGGGCCCAGCGGGCGATGGCCCGGGTCAGCCGGCGGTGGAAGCCCAGGGTGTGCTCTCGGGTCAGTTCGGGGAGGGTGACGCCGAGTTCCGGGAGCCGTGGCGCGAGCAGCGCGGTGAGCGCCTTGAGGGTGGTCTCGTCGTCGACGTCCAGGAAGCGGCTCTCCTTGGCGGGTTCTAATCGCAGGAGAATGTGCTTGGCACTCCAGTCGCGGACCATCTTTCCCGGTCCGACGAAGTACGGGCTGTCCCAGTCGCCGTCGACGAGTTCGCGCATGTCGGGATGGACCCGGAAGGGGGCCAGGGCTTCGGCGAAGCAGCCGTCCTGCTGGGAGGCGCAGTAGAGGGTGCCGTAGGTGCTGGCGCTCCAGGCGTTGCCCGCCGTGCTGTTCTCGTCCGCGGGCGCGAGGGTGTCGTAGCTGAGCGGGGCGGGTGTCTTTCCCAGTCGCCATACGCCGTCGGCGGGGGCCGCTGTCAGTCTGACGTCGGCTGCTGGGCTGGAGGTCATCGGTTCCGCTCCGGTGGTCGTCCGTTCAGGCCCTCCGAACGGGGCGGCCCGCCGGCTCCGGCCGACGGGCTTGGGGTGGTCCGCTGTGCCGCATGTCCTGAACAGGGGCGGGACAAGGGGCAAGTGATCAATTGTGGTGGTCGGACGGCCGGGGCGCGAGTCACTTGCGAGACATCCCGGGGGCGCGCGAGGCATTCCGGGGGGCGCGTCGGCCGTGAGGATGTGCGGGGCTGTCGGTGGCGTCGTATGGGTGCGGGCGGTTCGGTGCAGGTCCTGCCCGTTCGGATCTGCTCACCATCTGTCCGTTGGAGCTGCTCAGCTTCGGTCCGTTCGGAGCTGCTGGGCCTCTGTCCGTCCAGATTCTGCTCAGGTCCCGTTCAGCGCGCCAGGGCCGGGTGGGCCAGGTCCAGGCTGGTCAGGGTAGTTCCGGCGTGGCCTGCCAGGACCAGGTCGACGGTCGCCGTGCCGGCGCGGGGGGTGGCGTCCAGCCAGGTCAGCGGGGTCGCCGTCGCGACGGTGAGGAGTTGCTTGCAGGTGACCGCATCCCACAGATGCATGATGCCGTCGCGGGAGGCGCTGACGACGTACGTGCGGTGTTGGGCCGTGAAGGTGGCGAGGGCGTGCACGGGGGCCCGGTGGCCCGTCAGGCGCGGGCCGACGGGCTGGGCGGTGGCCAGGTCCCACAGCCGGATGTCGGCCTGGTCGCCGGCGGTGACCAGGAACGGCGGGAGGCCGTCGGCGGGCGCCGTGTTGAGAGCGAGCGCGTGCAGGATGCCCTGGTCGCAGTGGATGCGGGCGGCGCTGTCGTCGGCCGTCGCGGGGTCCCACAGGCGGACGACGCCCTCGGTGCCCGCGCTGGCGAGCCAGGGCCGTCCCTCGGCCGGGCAGGCGGCGGCGAGCGCCTTGACGCTCATCGTGTGGCTGTCCCAGGTGCGCAGCAGGCTGGAGGTCTGCAGGTCCCACAGGCGGACGCGGTAGTCGTCGGAGGCGGTGAGGAGCAGGGCCAGGGCGCCGTCCGGACTCGTACAGGCGGCGACATGGCGGGTCGGGGCGCCGCAGGCGAGGGGTGGCAGGGGTGAGGTCGCGGGCGCCGCCGGGTCCCAGGCGCGGACGGTGCCGGTGACGTCGGCGTACAGGAGCAGGTGCCGGGTGGCGCGGCGGGCCCAGGTCAGTGCGGTGACGGACTCGGGGGCGGTGAACGCGGTGGTTGTCCTGCCGGTGCGGGTCTCGGTCAGGCGGACGCGGGTGCCGTGGGCGGTCGCGATGCGGGGGCCGCTGTCGCTGTGCCACAGCGCGGTGCCGGTCGTGTGCCGGGGGGCCGGGGTGGGGCCCGCGGTGAGGCGGTGCTCGATGTCGGCCGCGGTCCACAGGCGCAGGGTGGCGTCGGCGGCCCCCGACAGGAGCGCGCCGGGGCGGTCCGGGCTCTCGGGCAGCGCGGCGAGGGCGGTGACGGTGTCGGTGTGGCCGCGCAGTTCGGCGACGGTCGCGGTGGCGGGCTCCCACAGGGTGACGGTGCGGCCGCGGGCGGCGGCGAGGACGACGCTCTCGTCGTCCAGGGCGAGCCGGCACAGGTCCTTGACGGGCTCCCCGTGTCCGGGCGCGGTGGCGGGCAGCCGTCCCTCGGTCGCGGACCAGGAGGTGAGGCTGCCGTCCGCGTGCCCGCAGTAGAAGAGGCCGGGCTCGGCGCCGACGGTCAGGGTGCGGACGGGCGTCGGCAGGGGGTGCACGGCACGGACCATGCCGTCGAGGTGGTGCACGGTCAGGTCGTGCGCCGCGTGTACGAGGACCCGCTCGCCGTCGGTGTCGACCAGCGTGGTCAGCGCGCCGCGCAGCACGCGGGGCGCGGTGGCGACGGTGCGGGCCGGTTGCGGTGGGGCCCAACCGGCCAGCTCGCTGCGCCCGTTGATCGCCCAGACGGCGAGGTCGCCCCGGTCGTCGAAGCCGCACACCGCGTCGTCGAACCAGGTGGAATCGGTGTGGCAGCCCAGGGCCGCGTGCCGGTGCGCGTCCCACAGCCGTACGGTGCCGTCGGTGCCGGCGGTCACCAGGTACTGGCGTCGGTCGGGCCCCGGCGGGCTGACGTGCAGGGCGCGGATCTCACCGGTGTGCGCGGCGAGGGGTGCGTCGGCGGGCTGGGCGGTGGCGGCGTCGAGGAAGGCGAGGGTGCCGGTCGCGGTGGCGACGGCGACAAGGAGGCCGCGGCGGGGGTCGTCCAGGGTGAGCAGTCGGGTGGGCGGGGCGGGGAGTGTGACCCAGATGTTCGCGGTCAGGCGCCAGTTGGCGAAGTCGACGGTGAGCGGGCTGTCGGCGGGCGGCGCGGCCTCGGGCGGCATCCGGGTGCGCGGGGTGTCCGGGTGGGTGAGGGCGGTGTGGGCGAGGTGGAGACTGGCCATCCGGGAGGGCAGCGGCGCGTCACGCAGGTAGGGCTCTATCGCCGACCACGCCGTCAGCCAGTCCCGGGGGCCGCGGGCCCGGGTGTGGTGGAGCAGCGCGCGGATGCCACCGCCGGTGTCCCCGGCGAGGGCCTGCGGCGGGACCCGCGCGTCGTCGAGCACGCCCCCGAGCGCGGCGTGCCGGGCCAGGTGCCGACGGGCGTACGGGGGTGGCGGCCGCTCGGGGTCGGTGCTCAGGGCGGCGAGCTGCGCGGCGATCCGCGCGTGCACGGCCGCCTCGCCGTTGCCGTCGTCCTCCAGCTCGTGGCCGCGCGGGGTGTCGTGGTGGCCCGTCACGGGGTGGCCTCCGTGCCGTGCTCTGGCGCCGCGCGCCGGTCGGGGGCGAGCCCGGCGGGCACGTCGGCGGCGTGCTGGTGCGTCACAGGGTGCCCTTTCACCTGGCCGGCCAGCTGCGCAGGATCTGTGCCAGCTGTTCGTGGGCGGGTCGGTAGACCACGCGGTCGTCCTCGTGGTCTGTGGTGAGATACCCGGCCAGGCGGCTTTTCAGTAGCTGACGGATCTTCTCGTCGGGGTCACGCAGGGGCGCTTGGAGCACGGCATGGGTCAGTGCGGGCCATACGTCCCCCCAGGCGACCCCGCGCCCCAGCGCGAACGCGCTCGCCCGCAGCAGGCCGACGGCCTCGGTGGCGGTCAGGCCGCCGCCCGCGGCGACGGCGAGTTCGATGTCGGTCAGCAGCAGCCCGGTGATGCCGTCGCCCACGCGGTGCAGCCAGGCCGGGTCGGCGAGCAGGGCGGGGCCCGCGGTCCTGAGTTGTTCCACGGCCAGGCGGGCGTGGAGGAAGGAACCCGTGGCGTGGGCGCCGACGACGAGCGCGGCCCGCGAGACGGCCGCGCCGTCCCACCGCTCCTGCTCGCGCAGCAACACGTGGACGTAGGCGCGGATGTCCTGGTCGGGGTCGGTGTCGCAGCGCACGGTGGAGGCGTGCGGGAAGCGGTCGGCGAGTTCGGCGAGCAGGTCGTCCGCGGCCGGCCGGGGCGCGTCACCGGCGGCGGTGGGGCGGGCGCTGCGTACGCCGAGGAGCAGCCGGACCCGGCGGCGCCGTGCGGCGGGTCCCCGCAGGGCGGGCGCCGGCACGCCGCCCGCCGCACAGGTCGCGGTGACGAACGGGGCCAGCGCGGTGGTGATGAAGTGCGTCGGGTCGTACGCCTCGTCGAGGCCGTCCACGACGACCGTGACGGGCGGCCCGGGGCGGGCCAGGAATTCCTCCAACGCGCTCTGCCAGTCGCCGAGTTCATCGGCGTCGTCGGCGGGGCGGCAGCCGAGCGCGCGGCCCAGCTGCCGGAGCGCGGTCAGGGCGGTGTGGTTGCGGGCCGAGACCGCGGCGCTGACCGCGCAGGGCGGCGGGATCGTCTCGGGCGGGCCGTCGAGGGCGGTCCTGTAGCGCTCCTCGGCGCGGAACACGGGGTCGCTGAGCGTCACCATGCGGCCCAGCAGGGCCGACTTCCCGGTGCCCGCGCTGCCGGTGACGATCATGGCGCCGCGGGGCCGCTGGATGAAGTCGACGAGGAGCCGGTTGAGGGCGGTGCGCCCGGAGAAGTACCAGCCGCCGTCGGCCTTGTCGAGGCGGCCGCTCGCCTTCTCCAGCCAGTACTCCAGCTCGTCGAAGGTCGCCGCGACATCGCTGACCTCGGCCTTGGCGACGCGCGGGGCAGGCTCGTAGCCGGGGTTGGGCAGGGCACGGGAGCGCTCGTGCTGCCACTGGGTCAGCAGCGGCTGGGGGATGTTGACGCGGGCGTGGGCCCGGCGGGCGTGGCGGCGTACGGGCCGCTCGTCCTCGATGAGCCGGGCGGCCCGGTTGAGCAGCTGCGTGAACTCGCTCATCGTCAGGTGCGGGTGGGCGATCTGCTCACTGGTGGTGGCCAGCAGATGGGCGCGGGAGAGCACCCGGGCCAGCTCAAGGCCGAGCACCTGACGGCCCCGCTCGGTGGTGGCCAGTACGTTGAGGCGGGCCTCCTCCTTGCGGGCGGGCGCCAAGTCGTCCTGCAGTGCGACGAGTTCGCTCTGCACGGCCGCGGACTCGCACATGTTGAGGATGACCAGGACGTCTCGCGCATGCGAGTCCAGTGCCGCGTAGGCGAGGGCGGAGGTCGGTACGGCGGTGGCCAGGAGACGTTCGTCGGAGGTGTCCGGCAGGCGCAGGTAGTGGCGGGTGGACTTGGCGGCCAGGCCGTGTGCGCTGACGAACAGGATGAGGGGAGTCGTGGCGTCGGTCTCGCGCAGGCCGCTCCGCTCCAGGTACGTCTCGACCTCGTGCCGCGTCGACAGCGGTGTGCCGTCCGGGTTCGCCGAGAGCCGCCGGCCGAACTCGCCGCCGCCGCGCGGCCACCACAACTCCAGTGCGGCCAGCTGCTGTTCGAGCGCCTCGTCGAAGCCCGGGTCGCCGTCCGGGACGACCAGGGCGACCAGCAGTCCGCGCGGCTCCGTCGCCACTGGCCCGTGCGGCCGGTCGAGCTCGTCCGGCTCAGCAGCAACAGCCGCAACCGGCCCCCGTTGCTTGCTCATCTTCCCTATTGTTCCCGTCCATGAGCCCCCAGCGACAGGTCAGCACGCCCCGACCCGCCTCCGGAGAGGCAGAGCTGTCACACCATGTGACGCAGGATGCGGTCGTCATCGTTCCCGGCATCATGGGCAGCGAACTGCGCGACAGCGCCACCGGCTCCGTCCTGTGGGGCCTGTCAGGGACCGGCTGGCTGCTCAGGGCGTGGACCCGGCGCGACGGACTGGCCGGGCTGCACCTGACCGACGACGAACTCACCGGCAGGACCGGCCGCGTTCAGGCCACCCAGCTCCTGCGCCACGGCACCTGGACGCCGTACCTGCGCGGCCAGGAGCCCTACACCGACCTGATCGACACCGTGCGGGAGCACGTCGCCGACCCGGCCGCGATCCTGCCCTTCCCCTACGACTGGCGGCTCCCGGTCGCCACGAACGGGAAGCTGCTCGCCGCGCGGGCCCGCGAACACCTCACCGCCTGGCGCGAGCACCCCGCGCACCTGGCCGCCCTCGGCCACCGTGCCGACCGGCGGCCGGCCCGGCTGGTCTTCATCGCGCACTCCATGGGCGGCCTGGTCACGCGCAGCGCCCTGGACGGCACCCACTTCGACGACCTGGCCGCCGACACCCGTACCGTCGTCACCCTCGGCACGCCGTTCCACGGTTCCGTGAAGGCCACCGTCATCCTCAACAGCGGCCGCGGCGCCCCGGTCCCACTCCCCCACGCCAAACTCCGGGCCCTGTGCGCGACCATGCCAGGACTGCACGATCTGCTGCCGCTGTACCGCTGCCTGCGCGTCGGTGACGACGTACACCGCCTCGACGCCGGCCACATCACGGCGCTCGGCGGCCACCCCGGTTTGGCCCGCGACTCCCTCGCCTTCCACGCGCGTCAGCGGCACGTCCCGCTGCCGGACCACCGCACGGTCGTCGGCACCCGCCAGCCCACCGAGCAGAGCCTGTCGCTGGCCTCCGGTCACGTCACGGCGTACGGCGACGGCCCACGGCCCCACAGCGACGGCACCCTCATCCGCGACCGCGACGGCCGCGTCCGGTACTTCGCGGCGCACGGCGACGGCACCGTCTACCGCGACGCCGCCACCCTGTCCGGCCACGTCTCCACGGTCCCCGCCCAGCACGGCGACCTGGCCCGCGCCGACAGCGCCCTCGACGCGGTCACCGACATCCTCCTGGAGGACCTGCCGCACGGCATTCCCCTGGGCGAGCCCGGCTGTGGCCTCTCCGTCCCGGACCTGGCCGAGGCGGGCGTCCCCTGGCGGGCCACGGCCGAGAACATCGACTCCGCGCAGGGTCTCACCTGCACCCTCACCGACACCGGGACGGGCGCGGAACGCCCGGTCCCGGTGCACATGCGGGACGGCCGCCCCACGGCCACGATCACCGCCGACGCGCCGGGCCTGTACCGGGTCGGGCTGCACACGTACGACCGTTACACCGTCAGCCAGTTGGTGCTCGTCAGTGCGCCGGGGGTGCTGGCGGAGGCGGAGGACTAGGCCCTTGGGAAAACCAGAAACCGCGGCACCTCGCTTTCGAGGTGCCGCGGTCGTGGAAAGGGTTCGTACTCAGCCCGACTTGCGCCGGAAGTTACGCTTCTGCCCTGCGGGGCCACTCATGTTCGTGACCTTGCCACGCCCCTCTTCATGCGCCTGCTTCGCCTGTGAGGTCTTGGACTTGCGTGCCAAGGCCTCTTTGAACTTCGCGAGCGTCTCGTCCTCGGGGCGGTTGCTCTTCGGAGTTTCAGCCATTCGGTCCTCCTTGCGGTAGTGGACAACTGTGTCGGGAAGACCCGCCCCCAGGTTATGTCCTGCCTGTCATATGCGGTGCATCCGGCGGCCACGCGGCCGAGCGGCGGCCCGCGTCGGAATACCGGTTACTTGGGGTCGGCGTTGAACTGTGCCTGGGACCAGCGGTAGCCCAGGACGGTCAGGGCGGCGCACCAGACCAGCGCGATCCACCAGTTGTTGCCGATCTCGGTGCCGAGGAGCAGTCCGCGCAGGGTCTCGATGGCGGGGGTGAAGGGCTGGTACTCGGCGATCGGCTGGAACCAGCCGGGCATGGAGTGCAGGGGCACGAAGGCGCTGGAGATGAGGGGGAGCAGGATCAGCGGCATCGCGTTGTTGCTGGCCGCTTCGGCGTTGGGGCTGCCCAGGCCCATGCCGACGGCGATCCAGGTGAAGGCGAGGGCGAAGAAGGCGAGCAGGCCGAAGGCTGCCAGCCATTCCAGGACGGTCGCGTCGGTGGAGCGGAAACCCATGGCCGCTCCGATGGCGCCGACCAGGACCACGCTGATGATGATCTGCAGGACGCTGCCGACGACGTGGCCGAAGAGGATGGAGCTGCGGTGGATGGCCATGGTGCGGAAGCGGGCGATGATGCCTTCGCTCATGTCGGTGGAGACCGATACCGCGGTGCCGATCGTGGTGGAGCCGATGGTCATGAGCAGGATGCCGGGGACGATGTAGGCGATGTAGGCGGTGCGGCCCGCGCCGCCGCTCATGGTGTCGCCGAAGATGTAGACGAACAGCAGGAGCAGCATGACCGGGGTGAGCAGCAGGTTCAGCGTGAGGGACGGATAGCGGCGGGCGTGCAGCAGGTTGCGGCGCAGCATCGTGTTCGAGTCGCGCACGGCGAGGGAGAGAGAGCTCATCGGACGGTCTCCTTGGACTGGCTGGGCACGGCGGTGGCGATGCCGGTAGTGGTGGTGGCGGTGAGGGCGAAGAAGACGTCGTCGAGGTCGGGGGTGTGCACGGTGAGTTCGTCGGCTTCGATGCCGGCCGCGTCCAACTGGTCGAGGACCGCGCGCAGTTCGCGCTGGCTGCCGTCGCTGGGGAGCTGTAGTGACAGGGCCTCGTCGTCGCGGACGGATTGGTGCAGCGCGGCGGCGGCGGACTGGTAGGCGAGCGGGTCGGAGAAGCGCAGCCGTACGTGACCGCCCGGGACGATCCGCTTCAGCTCTTCCGCGGTGCCTTCGGCGGCGATCTTCCCGTCGTTCAACACCGCGATCCGGTCGGCGAGTTCGTCGGCCTCTTCCAGGTACTGGGTAGTGAGGAAGACGGTCACACCATCGGTGACGAGTTCGCGGATGATGCCCCACATGTTGTGGCGGGAGCGCGGGTCCAGGCCGGTGGTGGGCTCGTCGAGGAAGATGATCCGCGGGTTGCCGACCAGCGTCATGGCGATGTCCAGGCGCCGCTTCATACCGCCGGAGTAGGTGGAAGCGGGCTTCTTCGCCGCCTCCACGAGGTCGAACCGTGCAAGCAACTCGGCGGCGACCCGCCGCCCCTCGCTCTTCGAGAGGTGGTGCAGGTCCGCCATGAGAAGCATGTTCTCCTCACCCGTGATCAGCCCGTCGACGGCGGAGAACTGCCCCGTCACACCGATCGCCGCGCGGGCGGCCTGTGCGTGGGTGGCGAGGTCGTGGCCGCCGACCCGGATCTGCCCGGAGGCGGAGTCGGGTGAGACGAGGGTGGAGAGGATCTTGACGGCGGTGGTCTTGCCCGCGCCGTTCGGACCGAGCAGGGAGAAGACCGTGCCGTGCGGGACGGTCAGGTCGATGCCGTCCAGGACGGTCTTGTCGCCGTAGGTCTTGCGCAGCCCGTACGCCGCGATGGCCAGGTCGGTCATGAGGGGAGACTCCTTCTGGTGGCTGCGTGATCAGAGGCTGCGGGCGGTGATGTCGCCGTGGGCGGTGGTGGCGTGGATGTTCAGGGCGGCGGTGGGGCCGTCGGTGTTGTCGAGCGAGTTGGTGATCCGGCCGTAGGTGGTGCCGGCGTCCAGCGAGGCGGAGCTGCCGCGGGCGGCGCCGACGGTGATGTCGCCCTGCTGGGTGGTGAGCGTGAGCGTGCCGCGGGTGGCCTCGGTGACGGTCACGTCGCCGCGCTGGGTGCTGATCTCGCCGGGGCCGTTCAGCCGTCCGACGGTGATGGCGGCGTCGAGTCCGGTGAGGTGGGCGCTTGCCGCCTCGTCGAGCTTCACGGAGCCGTGGCCTCCGTCGAAGGTGACATCGCCGAGGCGGCCCACACCCCGGAACTCGGCGGCGGCGGCCTTGGCCTCGATGCGGGAGCCGGCCGGCAACTGGACGGTGACCTCGACCGATCCGGAGTTGCCGAGGATCCGGTTCGTGGCTTCCGGGGCCTGGATCCGCAGGACGCCGTCGGCGTAGCTGATGCCGGTCTGTTCGGCGGCCTTGACGTCGCGGGTCTTGGCGGGGTTGGCGGGCCGGACCTCGACGGTGGTGTCGGCGCGGTCGGCGGCGATGAACTGGATGCGTCCCGCGGGGATGTCGAGGACGGCCTGGACAGCGGTGGGGGTGTCGAACTTCTGCATGGTGCGCTCCTTCATCCGTGTCGCGCACCGCTTCGGTCCGCGCTGTTTCCGATGAGAGAAACGCTACGTTGCATTTACATACTCGGCAACATACTTGTTGCACCCGAATCCTATAACTGCAGTTCAGAGCAGCAAAGTTGATGCAATGGCCTCACGCTTAACGCAACGCTTTCCCCTGCGGTCGTTGCAACGAGATGCACGTGAACGCTATAACCGACGCGAGACGGAGACCGAGGGATACGCAAAAGGGACCGAGGGACCGCGGCGAGCTGTGCTCGCGCGGCCCCTCGGTCCCTTCCGCTCACTTCACCCGACAGGTCAGGCGTCTCTGCGCCCCGGCAGGTACTGGTCGAGCACGACCGCCAGGAACTTGGTGTGGTCGGGCAACCCTGCCTCGGCCACGAGCCCGTCGATGACGGCCCGCTGCGCCCTCGTCGGCTTGTACTGCAGCTGTACGGGCCCCAGGCCACGCAGGTCCGTGTTGTCCGGCGCCACGGCGAACAGCTTGGACTGGAACTTGGGTGCCCGCCGCGCGTCCTCGACGACCTGCGCGAGCCCCTTCTCCGCGGCCGCATCGACGGCGAGGAAGACGATCTGCGTGTGCGTCAGGTCGCTCTGCTTGCGCAGCTTGCGGAAGCGATTGGCGACGTTCGTCGACACGTAGAAGCCGACAGGCCTGGCGGTGTCCGCGTCGTCGACGGCCGGCGCGGGCTCCTCCACGATCTCGCGCGTGGGGCCCGGCACGACGGCCACCGGGCGCGGGGCCACGGGCGCGGCGGGAGCGGGCGCGGCGGGAGCGGCGGCGGGCGCCGGAGTCTGCGTCGAGGCCCACCCGGCGAGCGCACCGCCCGGCGCCCCTCCCCCACTGAACAGATTGCCGACGCCCTGGTCCGACATACCCTGCTCGTCGTCCTCGTCGGCGCGGGTCTTCTTGTTCTTCGGCGGTGTCATGCCGCGGCTTCCTTCCTCAGTTCGAGTGCCCTGGCGAACATCTCTTCGGTGAATCCTTCGTAGTCTGCGGCAAGTCCCTCGGCGGTCTCGGGAATGCTCCGGTCCCCGCCCGCGCGCCGCTCGGCCAACTCCTGCACCAGCAGCCCGCGCTTGCGCACCAGCCGGGCCACCGATTCGGTGTGCCCGATGAGGTGTTTGAACATGTGGGCCTCTTCGCCCAGCACCTTCTGCACCTGGCGCCGCACGTCGGCGTGGATGCCGGTGTACGTACGGCCGGTGTCGAAGAGCAGCACCCCGAGCAGTGCGATATGCGGGTTGATCTGGCTGACGAACTTGACGTACGAGAACTCCAGCCCGATCTGCGCGAGCCCGTCCTCCGCCCCGCCGTCGCTCTTGACCGGGATGACCAGCCAGCGCGAGGCGGACAGCGCAAGGCGCTGCAGCGACGGGTTCTCCGGCGGGGTGTCGAGAATGATGATCTGGTACTGGTGCGCGATCGGCAGCAGACACATCAGCAGCCGCAGATAGGCGTGCGGGCCTTCCTTGGCGAGCAGCGTGTGGAAGAAGATCCCGAACTCGTCGCCGAGCGCCGGTCCGCCCAGGACGACGTCGAGGTTCTCCCGGACGTTCTCGACCGGCTTCAACGGCGTACCCGTCCGCAACGATTCGAGGAGCCCCGCTCCTCCGTCGTTCCACTCGGCCCGCTTGTACCCGAGTTCACGCGCGATGTTGCCCTGCGCGTTGCAGTCGATGATGAGCGTCCGGAGCCCGCTGCGCGCGGCCTTGCCTGCGGCGTTCGCGGAGACGGACGACTTGCCGACGCCCCCCTTGCCGTTGCCGAACATGAAGATGTGCGACAGCGACTCCCAGGGGATGCCGGGAAGCTGCGCATGGGCGTCAGGCGCTGCGAAGGGACTGGACATGGGTCCTCTCAGTCTGGTCAGGCTCGGAGACGGTAAAGAAATGCCCCTTTTGGGGTTGTTCGCACGGCCAAAACTTCTCTCAGAACGATCCTGCGCTCAGAAACGCCCTGACCCGGTGCCGAGTACCCCCGGAATCCTCCTCGGGGGCCCCACCGAGCCCCTTCGAGACGGCATACCGCCAGACCAAGAGGCCTTTCCGTGATGCCGCGACAGCATGCGGCCCGACAGTGCTCACTGTCGGCAGGCTCGCGTTTCTCCCGGCGTGGCCGTCCACCTCTTCCTCGGCGAATACCCCTGCTGGGAACACACTTGACACCCCCACAGAACCAGTCACCTCCGGCGAAGTTGCGTCGCTTGGCGATCAACAGGCTACCAGGGCCACCCGGCACCCCACGGAGTGACACGCAGGCGCACAGGCTTTCTCGCACAGGTCCGTGCCGACACACTCCCCCAGTGCGGTACCTGGCGGCACATCAGCATCCCGACGGACCGGAGTACTTACGTCTGCTCAGGCAGTCCCTCAAGCAGACCGTCCGGCAACCACTCCATCTGCTCCGCCCATGCCCACCTCAGGTGCGAGGCGTACCAGCAGGGACATCGGCGCCCTGGCCCGGCACCGCATACTTGGGCCGACCGGCGACGCGACCCACACGCCTACTTCCACCCAACTCGGCTCGCCCCTCACCACGTACACCGGCATACGAGCTTGCGAGCGCACCGGGAGACCGGCGAGCCTGTGCACAGACCGTCCGGTAGAGCCGCAGACGGATCGGCGTACCCGCATGTGGGTCAGCGCGTCCACACACCGTCCGACGGCCGTACGGGTAACGGCACCGGCTCGCTGACAAGCACCCAGGTCCCTGGACCGGCCCACCCGCACCCCAGTCTGCCGTCGCGTCGTGATGCCGACCGCCCGTCGTGCCCACGTGCCTGCGTACGGTGCGGCATGCGGGGAAGCCGCCTGACCGGTTGCCGTGCTGGCTCACGGGCAAGTCGCCCTGCGGGTCTGGAGGCAGGCCCTGCGTCGAATACGTCGACCGATGCACATGCTGGCATGCAGGTGGGCCTGGGCACGCACTGGCAGACGTACCGTGAGGGGCGCCAGCCCGCCAGCAGTCAGGCTGGCTTCCACACCGACCGGCGACCGCACAGGGCCACGTGTCGGTGGGCTTACTAAGGGTTCCGCCTGCGAACTGGCCTGTCGACCGGTGAGCATGTGAGCACGCTGACTGGCGGGCACTTCGGCCGCTACTCAGGGTGCGAACCTCACCGACGAACGAACGCGCAAACATGCCAAGCCCCTTGCCCAATTCAAGGGATGGTGATGCATGGTTGCAGACATACGCAGGTGGACCCGAGTGTACGCCGCAGGCGCGGCGTGTAGGCAAACCCTGATGACGTCCTAGCTCAAGGCAGATCGCAAGGCAGGGCGCAAGATGATAACGACCACCCCTCAAGAGGTTTGCGCGCAAGCTTGCACCGATGTTTGCAGTGTCATTTGTTTTACCTGGTCAGAGGCTGTTTTCAACGTTCAGATGTATCGCCATCATAGGGCACCGCTCGACTACCATTGCAGGGGACTCTCGGCTTGACGGGCCATCAGTGGGAGGTGCTTCAGCTTGGGATCACCAGCTGACTCAACACCTGCCTGCGCAGGGGGAGCGCTTGCCGATGCGGCTCTGAGAACGCGATACACCATCGCGTAGGCCACGCTGGGAGACTGCCGTTGGTGAGATTGCGGATGGTTGTCATGCGCCTCAACAGTGCCTCGGCAGCGATCGCATATGGGGTGCCCGCCGCGCACCACCCGAGACGCGGGCCGCGTCCTAGCCAGTGAGGAAGTGCTGCCTGGCGGACCGCTGCGGCGAGCGTGGTCCGGGGGATGAGTCCGGCAAGCAGAACCAAGTCCGCAGTCGCTTTCGTACCGTCGGCGATGCGACGATTCGACGGAAGGGCGGGGAGTCGAGTCCGGATGTACCCAGGACCTGTCTCCTTGCGTCATGTTCCCGGCCCGAGAACTGATGCACTCGCAGGCCGCTCTCCATGCGAGGGCGTTGTGCGGCCATGCAGGCCCCGGCCGTGGACGCAGCCCTGATCGTCATACGGTGTCGTCAGCGATGCCCTGATCCGCTGTCAGCTGTCAGCTGTCCACTGTCCGCAGGTGGAACACGTGGGCCCTCCGCATGGCTGTGCGCACACACTGTCGCACGGCGTCCGCGGCAGCGGGCCTGTCGCCCTGGGTGTCGGGCAGGTGTGCCGTGCCGCGACAGATGCGCTGCCGCCGGGCGTCCTCATTTCCGCGTGCTGTTCTGCTTGCTCCGCCACAGGGCGTCTACGTGGTGCGGCGGCTGACGGCACTCCAACCGCGCGCGGCGTACCGAGCTAAGCGATGCCTGTCACGCACGGGCGCGCCGTCGAGAAGTGCGGTACAGCTCCACACCAACGCTTCGCACTGGCCGGCCGGGACTCTGCGCCGACCACACCGGGCAGCGCAGAGAGCGAACGACAGTGACATCGCTCGGCGGCGACTCGACCGGTAGCCCCTCTCGCAGACCATCTCTCCCGACCGCCGCCTCCTCACGAGCCGTCAAGGGGAGATGCGGCAGGCTCGGGCCGGGCGGGGGACAAGCCTCCCGAATGCTTCCGGTGCGCGGCACTGTGGTTCGCACCGACCTGTTTCGGAGCGTCTGGCGTTTCCCTGTCCGGTCGCTGTCATCAGTTGCCGACCGCTTCCATCCGCACATCGCAAAGTGATCTTCCTCGGCCCCGTACCCGGACACGCGAGTGCCGGGGAGGGTTCTCCGCCCGAGCTTTGCCGCACAGTTGGCGCGTCCTGGGTGCGCCGGGGTTCGGTCCTGGCCCACAGGCACCCGACGTCGGAACGACCTCATGTCCGGGAGAGCGGAGCGCACGCTCCAGTACGTCCGTAGCCGTCAACCAGTGGGGCCGACCTCGGTGTGTTCCGGGAACCATGCGGTTCAGGTGGAGAGCGGCCGGCCCGCAAGCCACTTCCGCCGGGGCGGGCATGGCCCCCCACCGGCTTGGCGAGCGGTGACCGGTCATCAGACGTGGGGGAGTGGTGGGGACATCGGAGACCGAGGCACCCCGCCCGTCCCGAGGGGGCTTCGCGACCCCGGTTTCGCGCTTTCGGTGACGCACTCTCAGAGGCTCTCAGCGAATTCATTGAGCCTTCAAGTACATTGGCATCGGCCACCTGCCTGCTCGCGCATGCCGCCGTGAAGAGCGGCGCGCAACCGCAACGGGGCCCAACAGCCCCTCCAGGGGCCCCAGAAGCCCTCGGGCAGGCACCAGCGAGGGAAGGCCGCCCAGGGAGTCCCAGAAGGCCCCTGTGGCGCTTCCAGGGGGCAGCCGCACCGTCCGGCACATCCCAGGGAGAGACAGCCCGCGGAAAAGCCACCCGCTTGCTCTGCGGGGGCGGGACTGGGACGCGGACTGTGGCCGCGCTTCGGTCCCGCTTCAGTCCCGTCCACAAAAGCCCAGGTCAGCGCCTTGTCGTACGCCAAAATGGGACCGTCACGGGACTAACGGGACCGAACCCCCTTGTTCCTAGATCGTGTGTGTGTGCGGGTATGTGCGCGTACGTAAAGAGAGAGTCAAGGGTTCTAGGCAGCTCATAAGGGGGAGGTTCGGTCCCGTCAGTCCCGTGATTTTCTGGCTCACCTGCTGTGACCTGGGCTTTTACCAGCGGGACTGAAGCGGGACTGAAGCCCGCGCGGGACCGAAGCTTTCTTGGGCCCCGCTTCAGTCCCGTCCACCCGAGCACCGCTTTACGGGAGAAGTCCATCCAAGCCGGGCTTATCGCCGAAGGCGTCCGCGGATGCCCCCCGGCGGGACTGACGGGACCGAACTTTCCACGACACATGGGACGTACTGATCACGGGAACGAGGGGGTGCGCTAGTCTCGGCAACGCCATGTCGAAAACTCAGTCCCTTTAGTCCCGTTGGCCCGTCAGAGCGCCGCTGACTATGGCTTTTGCAAAGGCCATGGGACGACGCCCGCCCCGACCCGTGACAAGGACAAGTAGTGCCGCGTCAGCTTGAGCAAAGCTCGACGGTCCTGGAGGGGACCATTGAGCAGCCTCGTGCTGTCGCCGGGTGGTGTGCCCGGGCAGGGTGGCCCGTGCATCCGCTGGCTCCCCGGCAGAAAACGCCCGCGGCCAACTGCGAGGCCTGCAAGGAGGACCGGCACGCACCGGCGACCTGTCCGTGCATCGAGGCCGGCCGCTGGTGCCACGGCTTCCACGCCGCCACCACGTCCGCCGAGCGTATCGACGCCTGGTGGGGCGCACAGCCGCGTTTCGGGGTGGGAGTCTCCTGCGGTCCGGCCGATCTCGTGGTCATCGACGTGGACGCGCACGCCGTCGAAGTCCCGGACCGGTCCCGCCTGTTGCCGGGTATTCCGATCGGCCCGCAGGTGGACCTCGCCGGCCTCGCCACGGGTTTCGACACACTGGCATTGCTTGCCGCGCTGCGGGGGAAGCCCAGTCCTGCCGAGGACGAGGCCACGCTGCGCATCCGAACACCATCCGGGGGGCTGCACATCTGGTACCGAAATGCGTATCCGGAGACGAGATACAAGTCGTCCACCGGATCGAGCCCGAGAACAGCCCTGGCCTGGCAGGTCGACGTCCGCTCCGACAACGGCTACATCGTCGCGCCCGCGACCCGTACGACAGCGGGCCGCTACACGCCCGTGGGCGACGTCCGCACGCCCGCCCCGCTGCCGCTGTGGCTCGCCGGGGAGTTGGCTCGTACCGGTCATGTTCCGCGGCCCAAGGAGACGTTCCCTGCGCCTTCCGCCGTGCGAACGCCCCGGCGAGGTGCGCCCAGAACCGCGACCAGGATTCTGGAGCCGCTCCTGGCGGAGGTCACGGCGTGTTCGGCGATCCCGGAAGGGGCGAGTTTCACGGAGAAACTGAACCGGGCGGCCTACGCTGCAGGTGGTCTGGTCCACGGCGGGCATCTGGCCGCGGGGGAGGTGCGTGCCCTGCTGGAGGAAGCGGCGCGGCACGCCCGCCCGCACCAGGAACGCCGCAACCTCGCCATCATCGAATCCGCTCTGTCCGCAGGCGCCCAGCGCCCGTTCCACCCCCGAGGACGCTCATGAGCAGCAGCGCCGAGCAGCCCCGCCGCTTCGATGCCGTCGCCGCAGCCGAGCAGATCCAGCAGCAGAGCTTCGACCTGGACCTGTCGGGCGGACAGCCGGACCTTCCCGCTCAACAGACTGAGGAGCCCAGGGTCCAGGTCAGGGAGTGCGCCCCACAGGGCGTGTTCCCCGACGAGCTGACCGACCGTGGCAACGCCAAACTCTTCGCCACCCTCTACAGGGACCGGTTCCGTCACGTCGAAGGCCTGGGCTGGTACGGCTGGGAGCAGTACCGCTGGAAACGCACCGGCGGCGAGAAGGCGGCCCTGTGGGCGGCCGGCGACATGGCCGAACAGATCCCGGACAGCGACCCGCGCGGTTACTTCAGCAACCGCGACCTGCTGATGCACCGCAGGCGCTCCCAGTCCACGGCCGGCATGAAGGCGCTGCTGCACCAGGCACAGGCGGCGCCCAGCCTCAGCCTGGACCCCGACGTGCTCGACGGCGACATCTACGTCCTGTGCACCCCGGCCGGCGTCGTCGACCTCAGGACCGGGGGCCTGCGCAAGCCGGACCCGCTCACCGACATGCACTCGCGGGCCACGACGGTGGCCCCTCAGGAGATGCCGATCCCGCGCTGGGACCGGTTCCTGCGCGACACCTTCGGCCACGACGACAAGGGCCTGGAGACCACCGACTTCCTGCACGTCCTGCTCGGCTACTCCATCACCGGCGACGTCGGCGGCCAGGTGCTGCCCTTCCTCTACGGCTCCGGCGCCAACGGCAAGTCCGTACTGCTGGACGTCATGACGCAGGTCCTCGGTGACTACGCGAACGCCGCTCCGCCCGGATTCCTCATGGAGAAGGGCAAGTTCGCCGAGCACAGCACCGAACTGACCGAGCTGCACGGCCGCCGCATCGTCGTGTGCAGCGAGCTCAAGCCGAACGACAAGTTCAACGAGGCCCGCGTCAAACTCCTCACCGGCGGCGACAAGATCACCGCCCGGCGCATGCGGCAGGACTTCTTCAGCTTCACCCCCACCCACAAGCTCTGGCTCCTGGGCAACCACCGCCCCGAGGTCGGCACCGGTGGGCACGCCTTCTGGCGGCGTATGCGGCTGATCCCCTTCGAGCGGGTCGTCCCGAACGAGCGCAAGATCGACAACCTGGCGGTCGAGCTGGTCCGCGACGAAGGCCCCGGCATCCTGCACTGGCTGATCGAGGGAGCCCGGCGCTACCTCGCCACCCGCGATCCGCTGCACGGCCCGGTCTCGGTCCGCCTGGCCACGGCCGCGTACGAGACGACCGAGGACCACATCGGGCGGTTCATCGGCGAGTGCTGCACCAAGGGGGAGGAGGGCCGCCCCAACCCCGACCTGCGCGTAGAACAGAAGCTGCTCTACGAGACCTACGCCCGCTGGTGCGCCGAAGAGAGCATCCGTCCCTCCTCGAGCCGCGCGTTCGCCAGCCGGATCCGGCAGGAGCTGGGCCTGGCATCACCGGCCGAGATGATCAAGAACAACGACCGCAAGCTCTACCCGGGCCTGGCCCTGACACCCGACGTCATGAACGCCGCACCTCAGGGCGCCTATGCCGGGAGCATGGGCCGGTGAGCCCTTACAGCGCCCTGGGCGGTCGGGGCCGCTGCCCGTACCATGGCAACGGCGATTGTCATGTCAGCCATCTGTGGGGGCAGATAACAACTGGTGTGAGCGCCACACGCATGGGCCGGTGCGCGGCCCAGGAAAATCAGGAGGGTCTGCGGTCATGAGTTCGATGCTGCAGGACAACCAGCTCGCCGACGAGGAAACCGTGGTGTGGCTGGAGAGCACGGAGAACCTCGACTACGTTCGCCAGGCCCTCGACAAGTCTTCCCGGCGCCGTGGCAAGCCGCGCTACGAGCGCGACGGCCGCATGATCGGTTACGTGAACCTGCTGCCGGGCGCCGACAAGGACCCCGACAGCGGACTCTTCGAGCGCCGCACGTTCTTCCTCCTCCCGCACGACCGTCCCAATACGCCGACGGGCCCCTACGAGGTCGGGGCGCCGGGCGAGGCGGTCGATCCGCGCACCATCGAGCCCGGCCGAGTGGGCCTGAAGACGCCGAGGTCGCAGCGTGGGCTCACGGCCGGGGCCGTCGCGTCCTAGCGGCCGGCGCTAACGGCTGGCTGCTGGGTCACACGGACATGAGGGGCGTCGCGTATGCGGCGCCCTTCTCCGTGTCCGGCGACGAGGGGCGACATGCGTTCGACCCGTGCCGGACCACTCCGGCCGGCGGTCGGGCCGGGCGGCGATGTGCTGGGCGACCGTGCGCCGAGCATGATGACACCTCAAGCGAGCTAGTGTCCCGCGCCGGAGATCCGTTGGCAGAAGCGGGCGAGTGAGTCGAGGATTTCTTCGGCTGTTTTGGTCCAGGTGAACGGGGTCGGTTTCT
>NZ_JBIWKA010000033.1:0-42879 GCF_044765445.1 Streptomyces sp. NPDC102467
CGGTTACATTTCGAACCCGGAAGCTAAGCCTCACAGCGCCGATGGTACTGCAGGGGGGACCCTGTGGGAGAGTAGGACGCCGCCGAACTAATTTTAGAGAAAACCCCCGTGCCATTCGGCACGGGGGTTTTCTGCGTTTAGGGTCCATTGGTATGCGCTACGAACTCGTCATCTTCGACAACGACGGCGTCCTCGTCGACAGTGAGCCGATCTCCAATACGCTCCTCGCCGGTTATCTCACCGAGCTCGGGCATCCGACCTCGTACGAGGATTCCCTGCGCGACTACATGGGCGCTGCCATGCACCGCGTACACGACCTCGTGCTCGAGCGGACCGGGGAGCGGCTGCCCGATGACTTCGACGACGTGTTCCACGGGCGGGTGTTCACCGCCTTCGAGCGGGAGTTGAAGCCCGTGCCCGGCGTGGTCGACGTGCTGGAGAAGCTGACCGCCGACGGGGTGCCGTACTGCGTGGCGTCCTCCGGGAGCCATGAGCGGATCCGGGTCGGGCACCGGACGACCGGGCTCGACACGTGGTTCGGTGAGGGGCGGGTCTTCAGCTCGGAGGACGTGGGGCGGGGGAAGCCGGCACCGGATCTGTTTCTGTATGCCGCCGAGAGGATGGGCGTAGCGCCAGAGAAGTGCCTGGTCATCGAGGACAGTCCGCTCGGGGTGCAGGCCGCCGTGGCTGCCGGGATGGATGTGTACGGGTTCACCGCGATGACGCCCGCTGAGCGGCTGGACGGGTCCTTCGCCCTCTTCCAGGACATGCGGGAGCTGCCCGGACTGCTGGGCTGAGGTCGCGGGCTGAGGTCACGGTCGTCTTTTGGTTCTCTGATCCATCTACCCACGGGTAGGGCGGAGGCCTACGCTGTGCCGCCATGACTGATGGCACGGGTGGCACGGATGACGCAGATGGTTCGAGTGGCATAACCGGCGTGCAGCGCTGGGGGCGAAGATCGCTGGGGTTCAGCTTCTTCGCGCAGGGGGCGGCGTTCGCGCTGCTGGTGACGCGGATTCCCGCCATTCAGGACCAGTACGGGATCTCGGACGGGCTGCTGCCGGTGTTCCTGGCCGCCGTGCCGATCCTGGCCGGGGTCGCCAGCGTGGGCACCGAGCAGTTGGTGAAGCGGGTGCGGCCCAGCCGGGTGCTGCGGTGGTCGCAGCCCGTCGTGCTCCTGGCGCTCCTCGGCGTGGGCGCGGGGGAGACCCTGTGGCAGGTCGCTGTGGCGCTCGGCGCGTTCGGGCTCGCCGTGGGCGCTCTCGACGCGTCCATGAACATGCTCGGGGTGAGCCTGCAGCGGGCGTACGGGCGCAGCATCATGCTGGGTTTTCACGCCGCCTACAGCCTCGGTGGGATCGTGGGCGCCTCGCTCGCGTGGGTCGGTGCCCACTGGGATCTGTCGCTGTTCGTGTCGTACCTGCCCGTGGTCGTGGTGCTGCTGCCCGCCGCGCTGATCGCGAGCCGGTGGTACGTCGACGGGGGCGTGGGCGCCGTCCAGGACGTGGTGCCGGAGCGGGCGGGCGGTGTCGTCTTCAAGATGCTGCTGCCGCTGTGCCTGGTGATGGCGTTCGCGTACATCGGGGACTCGACCGTCTCCAACTGGAGCGCGAAGTATCTGCAGGACGTGCTGGGGAGTTCGGAGCAGCTGTCGACCGTTCCGTACAACGTCTACATGGTGATGACCCTGGTGGGGCGGGCCGTGGGTGATGTGGGTGTGCGGCGGTTCGGGGCCGTGGTCGTGGTGCGGCTCGGGACGCTGGTGGCCGCCGCGGGGTTCGGTGTCGTGGCGGTGGCTCCCGGGCCCTGGGTGGGGATGCTGGGGTTCACGCTGCTCGGGCTCGGGCTGTGTGTGATCGTGCCGCAGACCTTCGCCGCCGCGGGGCGGCTCTTCCCCGGCGCGTCCGATGCCGCTGTCGCGCGGCTCAATATCTTCAACTACGTCGGTTTTCTGGTGGGTTCGCCGCTCGTGGGAGCCCTGGGCGATGCGTGGAGCTACCGCTGGGCGATGCTCGTGCCGATGGCGTTGGTGCTGGTGACGCTCGTCTACGCCCCTTCGTTCGGGTCCGGGACGGACCGATACGGTGGCAAGCATGAGCGGCCGCGCGCAGTTGATGTGGGACCCGGCGGTAACGAGGTATGACTTCGGGCCGGATCATCCGATGGACCCGGTCAGGCTGGACCTGACCCGGCGTCTCGTCGACGCCTTCGGGCTCGACCGGGACGTCGAGGTCGTCGCGGCCAAGCGGGCGGGCGATTCGACGCTGCGGCTCGTGCACCGCCAGGACTACGTGGAGGCGGTCAAGGCCGCGTCCGCCGATCCGGGTGCCGCCGACGGGGCGTACGGCCTCGGGACCGTCGACGATCCGGCGTTCGCCGGTATGCACGAGGTGTCCGCGCTGATCGCCGGGCAGTCCGTCGGGGCCGCGGAAGCCGTGTGGCGCGGGGAGGCCCTGCACGCCGTGAACTTCGCCGGCGGGCTGCACCACGCGATGCCGGGCGCCGCGTCCGGGTTCTGCGTGTACAACGACGCGGCCCTCGCCATCGCCCGGCTGTTGGAGCTGGGTGTCGAGCGGGTCGCGTACGTGGATGTGGACGTGCACCACGGGGACGGCGTGCAGGCCGCGTTCTGGGAGGACCCGCGGGTGCTCACCGTGTCGTTGCACGAGCATCCGCGGACCCTGTTCCCGCAGACCGGATGGCCCGAGGAGACCGGTCCTGATGGTCCCGCGGAGGGAACAGCCGTCAATGTCGCGCTGCCGGCGGGGACCGGGGACGCGGGCTGGATGCGGGCGTTCCACTCCGTCGTACCGGAGTTGCTCGCCCAGTTCCGGCCGCAGGTGATGGTGACCCAGCACGGGGCCGATACGCACTTCGAGGATCCGCTCGCGCATCTCGCGGTGTCGCTCGACGCGCAGCGGGCCGTGCAGGTCGCCTGTCATGAGCTGGCGCACGAGTACGCGCAGGGGCGCTGGGTCGCGCTCGGCGGTGGCGGGTACGCCGTCGTGGATGTCGTGCCGCGGTCGTGGACGCATCTGGTCGCCGTCGCGGCGGGGCGGGAGATCGCGCCGGAGACTGTGATCCCGGACGGCTGGCGGCAGGAAGTCTTCGCCCGTACGCGGCAGTTGGCGCCGGGACGGATGACCGACGGGCGCTGGCCCGTCGAGTACCGGGAGTGGGAGGCGGGGTACGACCCCGAGGACCGCCTCGACCAGGCGATCCTGGCCACCCGGAGGGCCGCGTTCCCGCTGCGAGGGCTGCTGCCTTAGCGCCTGTTGCAGCCCTGTTCGGACAAACGCCCGGGGTTACTCCGACTGTGGGGTATTCAGGCGTTTTAGGGGTATCCGGTGTCTCAATGCAGCAGCATCACGAGCGTGTTGAGCACCGGCGCCTTGCGTGCGCACCTGTTGGCGGCTCGGCTTGCCGGGCCCGTGGCGACCTCCCGCGAGGAGAGTCTGCGCAGTTACCGCCTCTTCGAGGCGCGGGATCCGCGTGTGCTGCTCGGACTCGATCCCGAATGGGCCTGGGGGCAGCGGGACTTGCTCGCCCTCATGGCCGACAAGTGCGGGGTGTCCCGTGATCCCGGCCAGACGTCCGGGTTCGACGTCATCGACCCGGAGCGGACCCTGGCGGCGCTCGACGCCTTCGGGGACCGGCTCGGCAGAGCCGCCCATGCCCGCTCCCCGGTGCTCTTCGGGACCGGGCATCCGCACCGATTGCTCGGCTTCTACGCCGCGCTGGCGGACGCCTTGTCGGCGCTGGGGTGCCCCGTCCTCACCCCCGCGCAGGGTTGTGGAGTCGACATAACGACCCGGTTCGGTCTACGCACGTACAACCTTGACTACGTACGAGGAGTCGCGCTGGTGCGTGAACCCGGCGCACGGCCACCCGGCCCGGAGACCGGCGCGCACACCCACTCGCCACTCCCGGTTCGTACCGCTCTGGCCGCCTGCGCGGAGGCCGGCGGACCGCTTCCGCACCTTGTAGTGGGAGACCACGGCTGGGTCTGCGGTGCAGGTCAGTTGGGGTTCGACGCCATCGGCCTGGCAGATACGGATGATCCCGCACTGTTCGTCGGTGAGGCCGAGGGGCAGGTGTCCGTCGTCGTTCCGCTTGATGACGCTGTGCGGTCTGATTACTACCGACCGCTTACTCGCTATGTACTCAATCGAGCGTGTCTGTCACAGTAGGCGGCCGATCGCTGCTCCTCTTCCCCACTCGCACCACACGCCCCTAGTCTGGGGAGTGAGCACGCAACGACGTTGAGTCACCGGAAGGGGAAGCCGGTGGCCGTCGAGTGCGGAAGGTTCAGGTGTGACATGGCTGCTGGTGAGAGTAGGCCTCTGAACGAGGTGCAGTTCCTGACCGTCGCGGAAGTCGCTTCGGTCATGCGTGTGTCCAAGATGACCGTGTACCGCTTGGTGCACAGTGGTCATCTGCCCGCGATCCGGGTGGGGCGGAGCTTCCGCGTCCCCGAGCAAGCGGTTCACGAGTACCTCCGCGAGTCCTATGTGGGGGTGGAATCGGGCTGATCAGCACCCCCGGGAGAGCCCGGGGTGCCCTCGATTATTAGCTCGGCGCTCGGGCGGGGTAGGCTGGCCCTCCGTAGGTCGTGTGGGCCCCAATGCAGCCCCGCACCGAGTGATCATCTCCGCTATGCGGGGGTTGTCCGAGAAGTGAGCGAGGGTAGTCATGGGCTCTGTTATCAAGAAGCGCCGCAAGCGGATGGCGAAGAAGAAGCACCGCAAGCTGCTGAAGCGCACGCGCGTGCAGCGTCGCAACAAGAAGTAAGCGACCGCAGCATCAGCGCGGTCTGTGGCCCTTTCACCGTTCGGTGGGAGGGCCACAGTGCGTTTCGGACATGTTCCGCCAGACACTCGTATTCGTAGGCCCCCGTGCAGTAGGCATTGATCTGTACGTACGCCTGTGGCTGTCGTCACTTCCTGCATCGAGTGGTCATCACAGCGCAACATCGAACCGCTAACGTGAGCCGCGCGCAGGGGATGCGGAGCGCGGCGGGGCTGGGACGGAAGGTAGGCGCTGATCTTGGGCAAGGTCGTGCTCGTGACCGGGGTGGCCCGGCAGCTGGGGGGCCGTTTCGTACGGCGGATCCAGCGGGACCCGGAAGTGGACCGGGTCATCGGCGTGGACGCGGTGCCCCCCGCGCACCATCTGGGCGGGGCGGACTTCCTGCAGGCCGACATCCGGCAGCCGACGATCGCGCGGGTGCTCGCCGAGCACTCCGTGGACACGGTCGTGCACATGGATGTCACCGGGACGCCGCTGGCCAGCGGCGGCCGCGGCTCCGTGAAGGAGACCAACGTCATCGGCACGATGCAGCTCCTGGGCGCGTGCCAGAAGGCGCCGAGCGTGAAGCGGCTCGTGGTGAAGTCGAGTACGAACGTGTACGGGTCCGCGCCGCGCGACCCGGCCGTGTTCACCGAGACGACGCCGCCGAAGTCGCTGCCGAGCGGTGGTTTCGCCAAGGACGCCGTCGAGGTCGAGGGGTATGTGCGCGGGTTCGCCCGGCGTCGCCCCGATGTCGCCGTGTGCGTGCTGCGGTTCGCCAACATCCTTGGTCCGACGGCCGATTCGCCGCTCGCCGAGTACTTCTCGCTGCCGGTCCTGCCGACCGTGTTCGGCTACGATCCGCGGCTGCAGTTCGTGCACGAGGACGATGTGATCGAAGTGCTGCGGATCGCCTCCCACGAGGCGGAGCGCGGCACGCTGAACAGCGGCACGTTCAATGTCGCGGGTGACGGCGTGCTGCTGCTGTCGCAGTGCTCGCGCCGGCTCGGCCGGCCGACCGTTCCCTTCCTGCTGCCGGCCGTGACCTGGGTGGGCGGCGCGCTGCGTACGCTGGGCGCGACGGACTTCTCGCCCGAGCAGATCAGGCTGCTCACGCACGGGCGGATGGTGTCGACGGCCCAGATGAGGGAGACGCTCGGCTTCCGGCCCAAGTACACGACCGCGGAGACCTTCGCGGACTTCGTCCGCGGCCGGGGCCCCGGACTGCTCCCGCCCCAGGCCGTGGCGGCAGCGGTGGACAGGATCGCGTCGCTGCCCTTCCTGGGCGGGCGCACACCCGGCCACTCCCTGACGCAGAGCGCCAACTGAGGAGCGCGTGAACGATGGCGGATGCCAAGGTCATTCCGTTCGACGACGACAGGTCGCGGGGGGCCACCGGGAAGGGTGCCGCCCGCCGCCGGGGCACCGGCGGCGGCGCCCGGCGCAAGGCCGAGCCCGTGGGCGCAGGGGACGTGCGTGAGGTTAAACCGCTGCCGGTTCGGGAAGCGGAGCCGGCCGACCCGGCGGGTGAGGGACGCGAAGGCTGGGAGCGGCGGGTCGCGGGCGGGCTCGCGTTCCTGCGGCGGCGGCTCACCGGCGAGTACGAGATCGATGAGTTCGGCTACGACGAGGAGCTCACCGACCAGGTCCTGATGTCGGTGCTGCGGCCGATCGCGGAGAAGTACTTCCGGGTCGAGGTGAAGGGCGTGGAGAACATCCCGTCGGAGGGCGGGGCGCTCATCGTCTCCAACCACTCGGGGACGCTGCCGCTCGACGGCCTGATGCTGCAGGTCGCCGTGCACGACAACCATCCGGCGGGGCGCCATCTGCGCCTTCTCGCGGCCGACCTGGTGTTCATGCTGCCGGTGGTCAACGAGCTGGCGCGCAAGGCCGGGCACACGCTGGCCTGTGCGGAGGACGCGCAGCGTCTTCTGGAGGGCGGCGAGCTGGTCGGGGTGATGCCGGAGGGTTTCAAGGGCATCGGGAAGCCGTTCAGCGAGCGGTACAAATTGCAGCGGTTCGGCCGGGGCGGGTTCGTGTCGACGGCGCTGCGGGCCGGGACGCCGATCGTGCCGTGCTCGATCGTCGGGGCGGAGGAGATATACCCGATGATCGGCAACGCGAGGACGCTGGCGCGCGTGCTCGGGTTCCCGTACTTCCCGATCACGCCCACGTTCCCGTGGCTGGGGCCGCTGGGTGCCGTGCCGCTGCCGACGAAGTGGACCATCCAGTTCGGCGAGCCGATCCCGACGGACGGATATCCGCCGGAGGCCGCGGAGGACCCGATGCTGATGTTCAACCTGACCGACCAGGTCCGTGAACAGATCCAGCACACGCTGTACAAACTGTTGGTGCAGCGGCGGTCGGTGTTTTTCTGACGGTGTTTCTCTGACGCGGCCCGGTCCGGGGTACGCAGCAGGGCCCGGGGTAAGCCCCCGGGCCCTGTGCATTGTTCGGTGCTACTTGGCGTCCTCGCCGTCGATGCCGAGGCCGGGGAGCAGGCCGGGGAGCAGCGGGGGCAGTGTGACGTCCGGCTTGGTCGTGCCTGTGGTGCCGGAGCCGGATTTGCCGTCCGACGGGGTCGGGCTCGTCTTCTCGTCCTTCGGCGGGTCCAGGAGGCCGCCGGTGGTCTCGCCGAGGAGGCCGTCGTCGTCCTTGTCGCTGCCGGAGCTGGACGGCTTCGGCTTGCTGGAGTTGCCGCCGCGGTGCTCGGTGCCGGCCGAGCCGGACGGCGTCGACCGGTCGGTGCCGGACGCGCCCGGCGACGTACCGCCGCCGCGGCCGGTGCCCGCGGAGCCGCCGCCCGGTGCGGGGGGCTGCGGGAGAAGGGAACGCAGCGGGTCGACCTCTTGGTCTATGGCGTCGAAGACCGAGCTCACCTCGTCCCGCACGTCACCGAGCTGGACCGGCAGCCGGTCACGCAGGGCGCTCCAGCTCTTGCGGTGCGACTCGGAGAACGCGTTCAGCGCCTGGATCGGGCCGAGCGAGCCGTCTCGCTTGTACGCCGCGCTGAGCAGCCGGTGGCCCTCGGACGCGTCGTACCGCATGCCGGAGAGCGCGCGCCTGACCTCGCCCACGGATTCATGGTCGAGGTGCCCGCCGCGGTCGCGCTCCATCAGCCGGCGCGCCTCGTTGAGCCGCGTCGACGCCTGGTCCAGGTAGATCTGCCCGCGGTCGGAGTCGCTGTCGGCCATGCCGAGCTTGAGGTCCTCCATGCCGCGCTTGAGGCCGTAGAGATGGTCACCCGGCAGGGCGCCGGAACTCGCGGCGGCCACTCCGCCGAACGCACCCGCGGCCACGCCGACCGTGAGCCCGCCCGCGGCGAGGCCCTTGGACAGGCGTGAGCGGGGCCGCAACTTCCGCAGTGATTCCGCCCGGTGGGCTCCCTTGGCCTTGGACCGCTGCTCCGGTACGGAGGGGCCCACGCCGCCCTCCTGGAGCATGGCCTCCATGGCGGCGACGAGCTGAGCCCGCTGCACCACTTTGACCTCGGGGTCCATTTCCGGCTCGGGCAGTTCGCCGAGGCCGGAGGCAAGGGACAGAAGCCTGTCCCGGTCGGACCGACCGGACCGGTCGCTCTGCTGAGCGACCGGATCTTCCGGCTGCTGCGCCGCCGGGTCCAGGTCGGACTGGTCCTCCAGGGCCTGGGCGAAGGCGTTCGCCCGCCGGTGTGCCGATACGTTCGCGATCACTGGCGGCACCTCCTCTCGTCATGACGTCGACTCCCAATGTCGACTCCCCAAGGGGTCCTGAGGGTTGCACGCCCTGACGGCTCGCACACGGACGAGTGAGCGAAGCCGGTCCAGGAGTGACCACAGGGAGCCTGCATCCCGCACAACGAGCGGCGCGGCACTTGGGTTACGGACGAAAGATGATCCGACCGCGATCACATCTCGCCCTCACAGAAGGTGAGTTGAGAATCGCGGACGGTGATGGCGTCATCAGCGGGCGTCTTCCGGGAGCAGCCGGGCCAGCGTACGGACGGCCCGGTACTGGAGGGTCTTGATCGCGCCCTCGTTCTTTCCCATCACGCGTGCGGTCTCGGCGACGGACAGTCCTTGCAGGAAGCGCAGCGTGACGCACTCCTGCTGTTGCGGGTTGAGTCGCCGTACGGCGTCGAGCAGCGCCGCGTTCGAGAGGGATTCGAGGACCGAGTCCTCGGGGGACCGCTCCACCTCGTTCGCGTCGAGCATTTCGCCGGTGGTCACTTCGAGGCGGAATCGGCTCGATTTGAAGTGGTCGGCGACCAGATTGCGCGCGATCGTGACCAGCCAGGCGCCGAAGTCGCGGCCCTGCCAGGTGAACGTGCCGATGCGGCGCAGGGCGCGCAGAAAGGTCTCGCTGGTGAGGTCCTCGGCTGTCGCCTTCCCGCCGACGCGGTAGTAGATGTAGCGGTACACGGTGTCGCTGTACTGGTCGTAGAGCCGGCCGAAGGCATCGGCCTCTCCGGCCTGGGCGCGCTCGACCAGGTCCATCATGCGGGCGCTGTCGCTGTCCGCCGCGGGACGGCGGGCAGGGGTGGACGCGGTCGACGTACCGGACGCTCCGGCGGCGCCGGAGCGGGTCCGTCTGCCGACTGTGGCGGCACCGGAGTTGGCCATGGCGAAGCACGGGCCGGCGGGTGCGGCGACGGCGAGGGCGGGGGCGGCGTACGCGGTGGGGACGAAGCCGCGCAAGCGGTCCACAACCGTTGCGCGCAGCGTAGCCAGGCCCGAGGCGTCAACCCCGACGTGTTGAAACACGGGACTCCCAGAGGCAGGACTTCCATCACGTGCAGTGCGGAACTGTTCACTCGTCGTATTGACGCGTGGGTACCGGAATGCGTCTGAGGAGAATAACGCTTCGTGCAGGGAGCGCTACACCCAGTTGCTCAAATCACCGATTACGTCACTTCTGTAGCTGATCGACGATGGTTCAAGCACCGGAGAGTGACCACTTGGTGATCGGATTAGGTCATGTTTGGGCTACGGCCGTGACGCGTTGTGGCCGAGTGGTATCAACGGGACTGGCGGGAGCCGGGCACGGGTAAGACAGCGCTTTACGGTCTTACGGCCGGGCCACCCCGGGGCGCCCGGCTCCGGAAGTCACCGGCGGCGTCGGTGCAGGGCGATCGCCGCTGCCGTGCCGCCCGCGACGGCGCCGACGCCGGCCGCAGCCGGGATGCCGACCTTCGCGGCCTTGCGGCCGGTGCGGTAGTCCCGCAGCCGCCACTCCCGCTCCCGCGCGTACTTGCGCAGCTTTGCATCGGGGTTGATCGCGTACGGGTGCCCGACGAGCGAGAGCATCGGGATGTCGTTGTGCGAGTCGCTGTACGCGGCGCAGCGGCCGAGCTCCAGGCCCTCCCCGGACGCCAGTGCCCGGACGGCCTCCGCCTTGGCGGGGCCGTGCAGCGGTTCGCCGACGAGTTTGCCGGTGTAGACGCCGCCGATGGACTCGGCGACCGTGCCGAGGGCGCCGGTCAGGCCGAGCCGGCGGGCGATGACCGTGGCGATCTCCACGGGCGCGGCGGTGACCAGCCAGACCTTCTGGCCCGCGTCCAGATGGGCCTGGGCGAGGGCGCGGGTGCCGGGCCAGATCCGCTCCGCCAGGTACTCGTCGTAGATCTCCTCGCCGATGGACATCAGCTCGGAGACCCGGTGGCCCTTGACGATGGACAGCGCGCTGTCGCGGGCGTCCTGCATGTGCTCGGGGTCCTCGACCCCGGCGATCCTGAACCAGGCCTGCTGCCAGGCGAACCGGGTCAGCTCGCGGCGCTGGAAGAACTTCCGCTTGTACAGGCCGCGGCCGAAGTGGAAGATCGCGGCGCCCTGCATGACGGTGTTGTCCAGGTCGAAGAAGGCGGCGGCCTTGTCGTCGCCGACGACCGGGAACTCCGGTTCCTCGCCGGTGTCGCCGGGGGCCGGTACCTGCTCCTCCAGCTCCTCCAGCTCCAGGGAGGTCTTGCGGGCGGCCTCCGCCGAAGCCTCGCCGGCCAGCACGCTCCGCGCGGTGGCTGGGCGCCTACGGGGGGCGAGCCATCCGAATCCGATCAGCGGCACGGTTGCCTCCTACCAGGGCGGCGGTCGGGCGTCGGGCGGGACATGGCGTGAGCATAGCCAGTTTGTTCGGTGCTTCCGGAGTCGCCCGGATTTCGGGAAGCTGTCACTCGGTGAAATCCCGGCGTCGTACGAGGTCCGGAGGCGGGGTCAGAATGGCCGGTATGAGTCCCATTTTTCGCCGCGGCGAGAAGAAGAAGCCGCAGGAGCGTGTCGTCACCCTGATCGGAAAGCCCGGCTGCCATCTGTGTGATGACGCACAGGCGGTGATCGAGAAGGTGTGTGCCGAGGTCGGCGCGGGCTGGGAGAAGAAGGACATCACCGAGGACGAGGATCTCTACCGCAAGTACTGGGAGCAGATCCCGGTCGTTCTCGTCGATGGTGCGCAGCATGACTTCTGGCGGGTGAAGGAGGAGCGACTGCGGCGTGCGCTCACGCAGTAGCGGAGCGCGCACGGGCGCCGCCCCCGGTCGTGTACGTCACTGACCGACGAGTCCAACTGGTCCCGAAAGTCGCTTAGGATCGGGGGCGGTTTGGTCTCGGGGGGCTTGGATCGTAAGGAGAGTGTGCGGTTTTGCCCCCCACAGGTGAGCAACGAAGCTGCCTGCGCGCCGGTTCCATCACAGCGCGCCGGGGGCGCGTGACCCCGGTCACGTTGGCCGGGCAAATCGGACACCATCTTTGTGCACGCGTTCACAAAGACATAGCCTGCATTCGACGGGGCGGTCCGGAAACGAAGAGCCGCCCGCAGCCCCGCTCTACCCGCAGGAGCACCGTGGCAACTGGCCGAACTCACCGACCGGCGACCCGCAGCCGAGGAATTCCCGAGGCCACCGTCGCCCGTCTCCCGCTGTACCTCCGAGCCCTCACCGCTCTGTCGGAGCGCTCGGTGCCCACGGTCTCCTCCGAGGAGCTCGCGGCCGCGGCGGGGGTCAACTCCGCGAAGCTGCGCAAGGATTTCTCGTACCTCGGCTCGTACGGGACCCGTGGTGTCGGCTACGACGTCGAGTATCTCGTCTACCAGATCTCGCGCGAGCTCGGCCTCACGCAGGACTGGCCGATCGTGATGGTCGGTATCGGCAACCTCGGTGCGGCGCTGGCCAATTACGGTGGTTTCGCGTCGCGCGGGTTCCGCGTCGCGGCCCTCATCGACGCCGACCCGGCGATGTCCGGCAAGTCCGTCGCCGGTATGACGGTGCGGCACGCCGACGAGCTCGAGCAGATCGTCGACGACAACGGCGTCTCCATCGGCGTCATCGCGACCCCGGCCGGTGCCGCGCAGCAGGTCTGCGACCGGCTCGTCGCCGCGGGCGTCACCTCCATCCTGAACTTCGCGCCGACCGTCCTGTCCGTGCCGGACGGCGTCGACGTACGCAAGGTCGACCTCTCCATCGAGCTGCAGATCCTCGCGTTCCACGAGCAGCGCAAGGCCGGCGAGAACGCGATCGAGGCGGCCGAGGGCGCCGTGGGTGTCGAGGGTCCGGCCGCCAAGGTCACCAAGCCCACCCTCTCCGCCGACCGCAAGGGCCCTGACGGGGACGTGCCCGCCGTGATGCCGGCATGAGTCTCCTCGTCGTAGGGCTGAGCCACCGCAGTGCCCCGGTCAGCGTCCTTGAGCGGGCCGCGCTCCACCCGGACGCCCAGGCCAAGCTGCTGCAGGACGCGCTCGCCGCCGAGCCGGCCGCCGAGGCCGCGCTGCTCGCCACCTGCAACCGCATCGAGCTGTACGCGGACGTGGACAAGTTCCACGCCGGTGTCGCCGAGCTGTCGACGCTGCTCGCCCAGCACAGCGGTGTCGGTCTCGACGAGCTCACCCCTTATCTCTATGTGCACTACGAGGACCGGGCGGTGCACCACCTGTTCTCGGTGGCGTGCGGGCTCGACTCGATGGTGGTCGGCGAGGGCCAGATCCTCGGCCAGATCAAGGACACGCTCGCCCGGGCGCAGGAACTGCACTCCGCGGGCAAGCTCCTCAACGACCTTTTCCAGCAGGCCCTGCGGGTCGGCAAGCGCGCGCACTCCGAGACCGGGATCGACCGTGCCGGTCAGTCCCTCGTCACCTTCGGTCTGGAACAGCTCGCCGCCGGGGAGCCGGTGGCCGAGTGGGCGCGGGGCAAGCGTGCGCTCGTGATCGGCGCGGGCTCGATGTCGTCGCTGGCCGCCGCGACGCTCGCGCGCGCCGGGGTCGCCGAGGTCGTCGTCGCCAACCGCACGGTGGAGCGCGCCGACCGCCTCGTAGAGATCTTGAGCGAGTCCGGTACGGCGGCTCGTGCCGTCGCCATGGGCGCCGTCGCGGACGAACTGACACGTGCCGACGTGGCCATCTCCTGTACCGGCGCGACCGGGCTCGTACTGACCGCCGAGGCGGTGCGCGCGGCCGTCGCCGGACGCACGCCGACCGCCGGCGGTGACGTGCCGACGACTGCAACTCCCGCCAGTGGCAAGGGCGTTGCCGACAGCTGCCCGGTCGACGCGGTGCGCGGCGGGTTCTCCGTCGAGGGCGAAGCCGCCGTCGCCGGTTTCGACGCGGCCGCGCTGGAGCAGCACGGCGCCTGGGTCGACAACGCTCCGGGTGAGCGCGTGCGCCCCGCCGAGCTCTCCGAGGCCGAGGCCATCGCCGCGCTCGCCGTCGCGGGCCGGGTGCCCGAGATGCGCCGCGAGCGCGTCCCCGAGCCGCTGCGCCCGGTCGGGCTCGCCCTTCTCGACCTGGCGATGCCGCGGGACATCGACGCGGCCGCGCACCGGATCGACGGGGTCCGCCTCGTCGACATCGAGTCCCTCGCCGACGCCTCCGCGGACGCGCCGATGGCCGCCGACGTGGGCCAGGTGCGCGCGATCGTGGCCGACGAGGTCGCCGCGTTCGGCGCCGCCCAGCGGGCCGCGCACATCACCCCGACCGTCGTCGCGCTGCGCGCGATGGCCGCGGACGTGGTGGCCGGCGAGATCGCGCGCCTGGACGGCCGGCTGCCCGGCCTCGACGAGCGACAGCGCGCGGAGATCACCCAGACCGTGCGGCGCGTGGTGGACAAACTGCTGCACGCGCCGACCGTACGGGTCAAGCAGTTGGCCGCGGAGCCCGGCGGTGCCGGGTACGCGGACGCGCTGCGGACCCTGTTCGACCTGGACCAGGAGACGGTGGCATCCGTCTCCCGTGCCACCCCCCAAGACCGTGAATCCGCTACCGGCACGGTAGGCAAGAATCGAGGCCCGGCATGACCGCCGCCGACAAAGCACTGAGGCTGGGGACCAGGCGCAGCAAGCTGGCCATGTCCCAGTCCGGGCATGTCGCCGAAGCCGTACGCCAGTTGACCGGCCGTGAGGTCGAGCTGGTGGAGATCACGACGTACGGGGACACCTCCCGCGAGCACCTGACGCAGATCGGCGGGACGGGAGTCTTCGTCACCGCGCTGCGGGACGCGCTGGTGCGCGGCGAGATCGACTTCGCCGTGCACTCCCTGAAGGACCTGCCGACCGCGCAGCCCGAGGAGCTCACGCTGGCCGCGCTGCCGCTGCGCGAGGACCCGCGGGACGCGCTGATCGCGCGGGACGGCCTGAAGTTCACCGAGCTGCCGGCCGGGGCCCGCGTGGGTACCGGTTCGCCGCGTCGCATGGCCCAGCTCAACGCGTACGCGCTGAGCCACGGACTCACCATCGAGACCGTGCCGATCCGCGGGAACATCGACACCCGCATCGGCTACGTAGAGAAGGGGGAGCTCGACGCCGTCGTCCTGGCGGCCGCCGGACTCCACCGCATAGGCCGCGTCGAGGAGATCACCGAACTCCTCGCGACCGATATCGTCCTGCCCGCCCCCGGTCAGGGGGCACTGGCAGTCGAGTGCACCGCCACGAACGGTGAACTCGCCGCCATGCTCGCGGAGTTGGACGACCCGCTCACCCGGGTCGCCGTGACCGCCGAGCGAGCCCTGCTCGCCGCCCTGGAGGCCGGCTGCAGTGCACCTGTGGGTGCGCTGGCCGACCTTCTGGCCGACGGGCAGATTGCCACCGAGATGCGCCTGCGCGGCGTCGTCGGCACCACCGACGGCACCGCACTGGTGCAGCTGTCCACCACCGGTCCCGTGCCCTCGTCCGAGGACGAGGCGCTGGCTCTCGGGCGCGAACTCGCCGCCGAGATGCTGGCCAAGGGTGCGGCCGGTCTGATGGGGGAGCGAGCACTTTGAGCCCCACCACGCCTCAATCGACCGCCTGCGCACCTGGGCACGTCACCTTCCTTGGTGCCGGTCCCGGTGATCCAGGACTGCTGACACTACGGGCCGTGGAGGCCCTGACCCGAGCGGATGTGCTGATCGCCGAGCCCGAAGTGCTCGACGTCGTGCGCACGCACGCCAAGGCGAGCGTGACCGTACTCGAAGCGGACGCGCCGGGGCGGACGACTGCCGCTGACGAGGCGTCAACTGCCGTCGTGGTCCCGGCTCTGAGGGACTGGGCCAATCTTGTCATGGAGGCCGCGCGGGGCGGCAAGCGGGTCGTGCGTGCGGTCACGGGAGACCCCGGGCTCGACACGTACGCGGCCGGCGAGATGCTCGCCTGCGCCACGCAGGGCATCGACTTCGAGGTCGTGCCCGGCGTCGCCGCGGCCGTGGGCGTACCCGCGTACGCCGGTGTCCCGCTGCGGGACGCGCAGGGTGCGGACGTCCGCTTCGTCGACGCCCGGACGGCCTCCGAGCGCTGCTGGACCGAGGTCGGCGCGTCCGACGGCACGGTCGTCGTGTCGACGACGCTCGACTCGGTGGCGGCCGCCGCCGGGGAGCTGGTCGCGGCCGGCCGCAAGCCGGACACTCCGCTGGCGGTGACCGTCGCCGGTACGACGACGCGCCAGAAGACCTGGTCGGCGACGCTCGGCACGATCGCGCAGACGCTGAAGCAGGCCAAGGTGCTGCCGTCGCCCGAGGGCAACCGCCCGGTGATAGCCGTGGTCGGCGAGCGTTCCGCTGCCGCCCAGCGCGGCCAGTTGTCATGGTTCGAGTCCAAGCCGCTGTTCGGCTGGAAGGTGCTCGTGCCGCGCACGAAGGAGCAGGCGGAATCGCTCTCCGACCAGCTCAGGTCGTACGGCGCGGTGCCGCACGAGGTCCCGACGATCGCCGTCGAGCCGCCGCGGACGCCGCAGCAGATGGAACGTGCGGTCAAGGGCCTGGTCACGGGCCGCTACGAGTGGATCGCCTTCACCTCGGTGAACGCGGTCAAGGCCGTACGCGAGAAGTTCGAGGAGTACGGGCTCGACGCGCGTGCCTTCGCCGGGATCAAGGTCGCGGCGGTGGGCGAGCAGACGGCGAACGCGCTGATCGCCTTCGGCGTCAAGCCGGACCTGGTGCCGAGCGGCGAGCAGTCGGCCGCCGGTCTCCTCGAGGACTGGCCGCCCTACGACCCGGTCTTCGACCCGATCGACCGGGTGTTCCTGCCGCGTGCGGACATCGCCACCGAGACGCTCGTCGCCGGGCTCATCGAGCTGGGCTGGGAGGTCGACGACGTCACGGCGTACCGGACGGTGCGCGCCTCGCCGCCGCCGGCGGACACGCGTGAGGCGATCAAGGGCGGTGGCTTCGACGCCGTTCTGTTCACGTCGTCGAGCACCGTGCGCAACCTGGTGGGTATCGCCGGCAAGCCGCACAACGTGACCGTGATCGCCTGTATCGGTCCGGCCACGGCCAAGACCGCGGAGGAGCACGGGCTGCGGGTCGACGTGATGGCTCCGGAGCCTTCGGTGCTCAAGCTGGCGGCCGCGCTGGCCGACTTCGGTGCGCGGCGGCGCGATGCCTCCGTCGAGGCCGGTGATCCGGTGACCCGGCCCAGTGAACGGCGGCCGGGGGCGCGGCGCAGGCGCGCGGCTCCGTAAGAGAGAGTGGGGGCGGGTGCCCGGTTCCGACCGGGTGCCCGCCCTGTTTTTATTGACGTTCGTTGACGTAGGTACGCAGAGGTACGAGGTGACTGTTCAGTGACTCGGTACGGCTCTTTCCCCGGTTCGCGGCCCCGGCGGCTGCGGTCGACTCCGACCATGCGGCGCATGGTCGCCGAGACGCGGCTGCATCCGGCCGATCTGATCCTGCCCGCGTTCGTGCGCGAAGGGATCGACGCGCCGGTCGAGATCGGGTCCATGCCCGGCGTGTACCAGCACACGCGGGACTCCCTGAAGAAGGCGGCGGCCGAGGCCGCCGAGGCGGGCGTCTCCGGGATCATGCTGTTCGGCGTGCCGCTGGAGGAGAAGAAGGACGGTGTCGGCACGGTCGGCACCGACCCCGACGGGATTCTCCAGCAGGGGCTGCGGGACGTGCGGGCCGAGGTCGGGGACGACCTGATCGTCATGTCGGACCTGTGCCTCGACGAGTTCACGGACCACGGGCACTGCGGCGTTCTCGACGAGCAGGGCCGCGTCGACAACGACGCGACGCTGGAGCGGTACGCCGAGATGGCGCAGGTCCAGGCGGACGCGGGCGCGCACGTGGTCGGGCCGAGCGGCATGATGGACGGTCAGATCGGCGTCGTACGCGACGCGTTGGACCAGATCGGCCGCGAGGACGTGGCGATCCTCGCGTACTCGGTGAAGTATTCGTCGGCGTTCTTCGGCCCGTTCCGCGAGGCCGTCGCCTCGTCGCTGAAGGGCGACCGCAAGACGTACCAGCAGGACACGGCCAACACCCGGGAGTCGCTGCGGGAGTTGGCGCTGGACCTGGAGGAGGGCGCCGACATGGTCATGGTCAAGCCCGCGGGTCCCTACCTGGACATCCTGGCCAAGGTCGCCGCCGAGGCGGACGTGCCGGTGGCCGCGTACCAGATCAGTGGCGAGTACTCGATGATCGAGGCGGCGGCGGAGCGCGGCTGGATCGACCGGGACCAGGCGATCATGGAGTCGCTGACCGGGATCAAGCGGGCGGGCGCGAACATGATCCTGACGTACTGGGCGACCGAGGTGGCGCGGCGGTTGGGCTGAAGCCCTCGGTCCAGGTGCTCGCCTGACGCCCTGTGCGGCGGCGGTTCCGCGGAGCTCCCGCCGTACCGGCGCCCGGCCGTGCGGTCGGCCGGGCGTGGCCGGAGGCGTACGGGCTACTGCTTGCCGGTGCCGACCGGGTCGACCGTGACGGCCCCGGTGGTGGTGTCGGAGACGGGCAGGTTGATGGAGACCGGCAGGGTCTTGGAGTGGGTCTCGTTGGGCGGGGTGACGACGAGCTGGACGATGTCCACGCCGGAGCCGCCGGTGTCGTTGCGCGGGTAGTGCAGGGTGAAACGGGTCGACTCGCCGGACTTCAGGGCGACGGCCGGGGCGGCGAGCTTGCTGCGCTCGGCGTTGAGGGCGCCCTTGCCGCTGTCGATCTTGAGGTCGACTCCGGGGAAGCCCTTGAGGGAGCAGGCCTCGCCGGTGTTCTTGAAGGCGACGGTGAAGGTGCCCTCGCCCATGCCGTGGGCGCCGCTGACGGCGAGGTTCGACGTCTTGCAGGTGCCGGTGGTGATCTGGCCGCCGCCGCTGCCTTCGGCGGACTCCGTGGTGGTGGAGTTGTCGCCGGAGTTCTCGGAGCCGTTGTCGGACGACGATGACGATGCCGACGACGATGACGACGATGACGACGACGAAGCCCCGGAGTCGTTCGCGCTCGCGGCGTCGTCGTCGCCGCCCTGGCAGGCGGTGAGCGAGAGGCCGGCGACGAGGGCGAGGGTGGCGAGGGTGATTTTCTGGGCGCGCATCGTTGTTCCTTGCGATCGGTGCCGGGTGCCCGGCACGAGTGGGGGGCTGATCACTAGGACCCACTCGGGCCATGGGAGCGTTCCGTCTTACCGTTCCCTTATACATGGCTGTTACATGCGATGCGCGCATGGGGCTTGGGGGCCTACGGGGAACCGCGTCGGGAAGCGCCGTGGCCGTCGCCCGCCGGGACAGTTCCGTGACGGGCAGGGTCTTGCATCGGTCCGCCGCCACAACCTCTTCACCTGGCGGTCACCGGACATGCGTCGGCCGCGGCGGCTCCCCCTCCGCGCCGCCGCGGCCGATCCCCGTCTCGAAAAAAGTCTCAGGCGTCCACGGCGGGCGGGGACGGCATGTTGGTGTCCTGCGTCGTGGCGCCCGAATCCTTCGGCGGCGACGGCATGTTGGTGTCCATCGTGGTGATGGCGGTCTCCGCCAGCGGCTCGCTGGGCATGTTCGTGTCCTGCGGAGTGGCGTCCGGGTTCTTCTTCGCGTTGCTCATGTCGTTCCTCTTCTCAGGGCCAGTGAGGAACGCCCGCCCGGAAACTCCCCCGAGGGTTGCCGGACGGGCGCTCGGAGCCGCACGCTATCTCTCGGGCTCCTGGTCAGACCGTCTGCCCCCCGACGCGACGGTGTGACTGAGGTCAGACTGCCGGGCGGCGATAAACGAATGCTGAACGCTTGCGGTCGTCCGTGGGGAGCCCCGCCCCTCAGGCTGCCGTGGCCGGTGTCAGCAGCGCGCGCACATCAGCGGCTTCCGGAGCACCGTTCTCCTGGTAGAGGTTGAGGGCTTCCCGCCAGCATGCCGCCGCCCGGTCCGCCTGGCTCAGTGCGGACAAGGCGTGGCCCAGGAGCGTCAGGACGGTGCCCTGCATCCGCTCACCGCCGATGCACTCAAGAGCGAGGGCCTGTTCGGCGTGCTGGGCCGCCTGGGCCGGGCGACGGGCGGCGAGATGGGCCTCGGCGATCCTGAAGTGGGTCGTCCCGGCCCAGAGGCGCTGTCTGTGGTCCATGAAGATGGTCAGCGCCTCGGAGAACTGGTTGAGGGCCTCCCGGTGCCGGCCGGCCGTGATGAGAGCAACTCCCAGCGCGTAGTGGCCGTTGCCGAGCCGCATCGTGCTTCCCACTTCGATGTGGCGGGCGAGACCGCGCTGCGCGAACTCGATCGCCTTCATGGTGTCACCGACCCCCATGTACGCGCGGGAGAGGTTGCACAGGGCGGTGGCTTCGCAGAGTCCGTTGTCAGCGGCCCTGAATCCCTCTATGGCCTGGTCGAAGAAGACTTTGCCGTCCATGTACCGGTGCTGGTGCAGCGCGATGACGCCTCTGTCCTGCGCCGCCCAGCTGGAGGCGGTCGAGTCCCCCGCGGCGGACGCGGACTCCATCGCGAGCCGGGCCTCTTCCGCGGCCGGCTGGATGCGGCCGGAGACGAGGAGGACATTGGTGAGGGTCGCGCGGGCGCGGCCTTCCGCACGGACGTCCCGCGCGGCTTGCGTCGCCTCGCACATGGCCCTGGCCGTCGCCTCGTACTGGTGCGCGTTCGCACCGGACTCGGCGAGATCCCTGGCCGCCCAGAGCAGGTCCACCGCGCGGCGCAGCCGGTCGGTCCCCGCCGCCTGCCGTACGCAGCTCAGCAGGGCCGAGGCCTCCGCGTACAGCCAGTCCAGAGCGGCTGTTCCCTCGGCGAAGCGCAGGCCTGGATGCTCGGTGGCCTCCAGGTCGTCCACCAGCCGGTCCCCCGGCCGCTCGATCGCGTAGATCGTCGCCGCCGTGGCCAGGTAGAAGTCCAGCAACCGTGACATCGCGGCTTCCCGCTCCACCGGCGGCAGTTCGTCCCGCTCGGCGCACGCACGCGCGTAGAGCCGGACCAGATCGTGGTACCGGTAGCGGCCCGGCGCCGCCGATTCCAGGAGCGAGGTGTCGACCAGGGACTCCAGCAGGTCCTCGGTGGCCTCGGCGCTCAGGTCGAGCACCGCGGCCGCCGCGGCCAGCGAGATGTCCGGGCCGTCGGCCATGCCGAGCAGCCGGAACGCGCGTGCCTGCCCCGGCTCCAACTGGCCGTAGCCCAGCTCGAACGTGGCCTTCACCGCCAGGTCTCCGGCCTGGAGTTCGTCCAGGCGGCGGCGCTCGTCGGCCAGCTTGGCCGCCAGGACGGACACCGTCCACGTACGGCGGGCGGCGAGCCGGGACGCCGCGATGCGGATCGCCAGGGGGAGGAAGCCGCAGGCCGCCACCACGTCCAGGGCCGCCTCCCGCTCCGCGGCCACCCGCTCGTCCCCGACGATGCGCGTGAAGAGCAGCAGCGCCTCCTCGGGGGACATCACGTCCAGGTCGACCAGGTGGGCGCCGACCAGGTCGACCATCCTGACCCGGCCGGTGATCAGCGCCGCGCACCCTTCCGTGCCGGGGAGCAGGGGTCTGACCTGGGCGGCGTCTCGCGCGTTGTCCAGCAGGACCAGGACGCGGCGGCCGTCCAGCGTCGAGCGGTACAGGGCCGCCCGCTCCTCCAGGGAGTCCGGGATCGCCGAGTCGGCGGTGCCGAGGGCGCGGAGGAACGAGCCGAGGACCGTCTCCGGCTCGGCCGCCCGTGCGCCCGCGCCTTGCAGGTCCACGTACAACTGGCCGTCGGGGAAGGAGGTTCGGGACGCGTGCGCCACGTGCACGGCCAGCGTCGTCTTGCCGACGCCGCCGATGCCCGCCACCGCCGACACCGCCATCACCGAGCCCGTGCCCGCCTCGGACGACGCCGACGACAGCACGTCGCTCAGTTCCGTGACGAAAGCGGCCCGGCCCGTGAAGTCCGGGACCTTCGCGGGTAGTTGGGCGGGCCGCAGGGGAGTCGAGGCGGGTTCCGCCGCCGGCGCCGAGGGCTCCGCCAGATCCGGGTCCGCGCGCAGGATGCGCTGCTGGAGTTCGGCGAGGCCCTGGCGGGGGTCGACGCCGAGCTCGTCCGCCAGCAGGCGGCGGGTGTCCGCGTAGACCGCCAGCGCCTCGGCCTGACGGCCCGAACGGTAGAGCGCCAGCATCAGCAGCTCGCGCAGCCGCTCCCGCAGCGGGTGCGCCGCGGTCAGCGCCGTCAGTTCCGAGACCGCCTCCGCGTGGCAGCCCTGCTCCAGGTCCATGTCGAGGCGGCACTCGGTGAGCTGAAGGCGCCATTCCTCCAGGCGCGCCCGCTGGGTCTCCGCGTACGGGCCGGGAACGCGCGCCAGGGGCTCGCCGTCCCACAGGCCCAGCGCCTTGTTCACCAGGGCGCGCGCCTGGCACAGGTCGCCGTTCTGCCTGGCTTTCTCCGCGTCCGACCACAGCTCTTCCGCCGCGGCCAGGTCCAGCGCGTCCCGGCTCAGCGAACGGATCGCGTAACCGCCCGCCTCGCTCACCAGGACGCCCGGTCCGAGCGCCTTGCGCAGCCGTGAGGCATACGTACGGATCGCCGCGAGGGCCTGCTGCGGGGACTCGTCTCCCCATACGGCGTCGATGAGTTCACCCGCCGTGGCCGTACGGCCCTCCCGCAGGAGCAGCGCGGCGAGCAGGGCGCACTGCTGCGGCGAGCCCGTCGCCAGCGGTTCGCCGCCGCGCCAGGCCCGGACCGGGCCGAGCACGCTGAAGCGCAGGTCGGAGCCCGGGGCCGGCGTGCCCGGGGCGTCCCGGGTCGCGTCGGACCGCCGCTGCTCCGGTACCCGCGGTCCGCCGTCCATCGTTGCCCCCTGCCGCCGCTCCAGCACCGGTCACATCTCTTTCCATGGCCGTCCAGGCGGCGCGCCGTCGTGTGGACGGACCGTCAAGGACAACCCCGCCAGTTTGCCTTGTTCATGGCGGATACGTCAGCCGTGGGAGACAGCCATCACAGAGACCTCACGCGTACGAACCTCAACTCCCACTAGCTGACGGGTCGTCAGATCGGCGCTACCGTGAGCCCATGGAGACCACGGAGACCGGAACCACCCAGAACGCACCGCAATCCGGCGACTTCCCCCGGATCATTTCCGTCGATGACCACACCGTCGAGCCGCCGACGGTCTGGTCCGACCGCCTCCCGAAGAAATACCTCGACCGCGGGCCCCGCATCGTCCGCGCACCCCTGAAGTCGATGTCCTTCCTGGGCGGCAAGTTCGCGCCCGTCATGGGAGAACCCGGCGACGACGGTCCCATCGGCGACTGGTGGATCTACGAGGACCTGCACCGCCCGCTCACCCGGCTCGACACCGCCGTCGGCTACGACCGCGACGAGATCAAGCTGGAGGTCATCACCTACGAGCAGATGCGCAAGGGGTCCTACGACGTCCCCTCCCGCCTCGCTGACATGGACGTCAACCACGTCCAGTCCGCGCTCTGCTTCCCCACCTTCCCGCGCTTTTGCGGGCAGACGTTCACCGAGGCCCCGGACCGTGAACTCGGGCTGCTCTCCGTACGCGCGTACAACGACTGGATGGTGGACGAGTGGTGCGGGCCCGAGGCGAACGGGCGGCTCATACCGCTGACCCTCGTCCCCCTCTGGGACGCCACGCTCGCCGCCGCCGAGGTACGCAGGAACGCGGCCCGCGGGGTCCGCGCCGTCGCCTTCTCCGAGATCCCGCCGCACCTCGGGCTGCCCAGCATCCACGGCGACGACTGGGACCCGTTCCTCGCGGCCTGCGACGAGACCGGCACCGTCATCGCCATGCACATCGGCTCCAGCAGCAAGATGCCGTCCACCTCCGCCGACGCGCCGCCCGCCGTCGGGTCCACCATCACCTTCGCCAACTGCTGCTTCTCCATGGTGGATTGGCTCATGAGCGGCAAGTTCGAGCGGTTCCCGAACCTGAAGGTCATGTACGCCGAGGGGCAGATCGGGTGGATCCCGTACATCCTGGAGCGCGCCGACGTGGTGTGGGATGAGAACCGCGGTTGGGGCGGCGTCGCCGACAAGGTCAGGAAGCGGCCGAGCGAGTATTTCGCCGAGCACGTCTTCGGGTGCTTCTTCGACGACGCGTTCGGCCTGAAGAATCTCGACGCCATCGGTCTGGCCAATGTCCTCTACGAGACGGATTACCCGCACTCCGATTCGACCTGGCCCAAGTCGAAGGAGGTCGGTGAGGAGCAGATGGGGCACCTCGACGCGGAGACGGTCGACCGGATCGTACGGGGGAACGCGATTTCGCTGCTCGGGTTGACGGAAGCGGGGCTGTGGCGACCGTGAGGTTGCGTTCCTCGGCCCCGCGTCCTGGTCGTGCGCCCGGCGCTGCGGCTCGGCCCCTGGGGCCCCGCCCCGAACCCCGCTCCTCAAACGCCGGAGGGGCTTGATCTGGCGGCGCTTGGTGAGAACCGGTGCTCAGTCGCCCACGGGGCAGGAGGGGCGGCGGGTCCCTGGCCCCGCCTCCTGGTCATGCGCCCGGCGCTGTTCCCCAGCCCCGGGGCTCTGCCCCGGACCCCGCTCCTCAATCGCCGGAGGGGCTTGAAGTACCGGCGATCAGTCGCTCACGGGGCGGCCGGAGCGGGCGGGGACCGGCGCGCAGTTGCCCACGAGGCCGAAGCGGGGCGGTCGGCGTAGGCAAGGGAAAAGGGAACCGGTGATCAGTCGCCCACGAGACAGGAGAGGGCGGCCGGGAGGGGGCGGAGAACCGAGCGCGCCACCGGGCCTCAGGTCGCGTACGAGACGGGAGGGGACGGTCGGGGTATGTGCGCGCGCAGCACAGCGGCACGCGGTAGCGACGCCCGAAGCAAGCGGCGAGGCCATCAAGATGGCGAGCACGGACATACCCCGGGCGGCCCCGGACCCACCCCGACACCTATCGGAACGCATCAGACAGCCGCCAACACTCCCCAGACGGCCACCCTCCATTCAGACGGGTGTCGCGGCGCAGCCTCGCGCAGCACCCTTGTCTGACGCACCGTCAGGTACGAGTATGAGCCCAGTCCATATTTGACGAACCGTCAGGCAGGGGTCCGGGTATGGCGCGGCTCGCATACGGGATTCAGCTCCCGATCCAGTCCCAGAGCACCATCTACGCCGAACCCTGGGAGGTGGCCGCGGGCCCGGACGACCTCGCCGAGATCGCCCGCGCCGCCGACCGGGGCGGCTTCGACTACATCGCCTGCTGCGACCACGTCGCCATCCCGCGCCGGCTCGCCGAGGCCATGTCGACGACCTGGTACGACCCCGTCGCCACGCTGTCCTACCTCGCGGGCGTCACCGAGCGCGTACGACTGCTCAGCCACGTCGCGATCGTCGGCCTGCGGCACCCGCTGCTCTCCGCCAAGCAGTACGCGACCCTGGACCGGCTGAGCGGCGGACGGCTGATCCTCGGGGTCGGGGCCGGGCACGTACAGGAGGAGTTCGAGGCCCTCGGGGTGGACTTCGACCGGCGCGGCGCGGTCCTCGACGAGAGCGTCGACGCGTTGAAGGCGGCGCTGGGCCCCGACGAATACCCCGTGCACAAAGGCGAGTTGTACTCCTTCGAGGGGCTCGGGCAACTTCCCCGCCCGGCCCAGACCCGCGTCCCCCTCTGGGTCGGCGGCTCCTCGGCGCCCGCCGTGCGCCGCGCCGCGCTCAAGGGCGACGGGTGGCTGCCGCAGGGCGACCCGCGGAACCGGCTGCCGGAGAAGATCGCCACGCTGAAGCGGCTGCGCGAAGAGGCGGGCATCGAGGCGCCGCTCACCGTCGGGGCCATCACCGAGCCGCTGTACGTGGGCGCCCCGGCCTGGGACGTCGGGCGGCGCACGGTCTCCGGCGATCCGGCGGCGATCGCCGAGTCGCTGCGCGCGTACGCCGCGATGGGCGTACACCAGATCCAGGTCCGCTTCCGCAGCCGCGGACGCGCCGAACTCGTCGACCAGATCGCGGCCTTCGCCGCCGACGTCGCACCCCAACTCAGCTGAGGAGCACGGACCATGGGCAAGCTCGACGGGCGGGTCGTTCTCATCACGGGTGCGGCACGCGGGCAGGGCGAGCAGGAGGCGCGGCTGTTCGCGTCCGAGGGGGCGAAGGTCATCGTGGCCGACGTGCTCGACGACCAGGGCGAGGCGGTGGCCAAGGACATAGGCGGCGGCAGCGCCCAGTACGTGCATCTCGATGTGAGCAAGGAGGAGGGCTGGGCGGCAGCGGTCGCCGCGGCCAAGGCGGCCTTCGGGAAGATCGACGGGCTCGTCAACAACGCGGGAATCCTGCGCTTCAACGAGCTGGTCTCCACCCCGCTCGACGAGTTCCAGCAGATAGTGCAGGTCAACCAGGTGGGCGCGTTCCTGGGGATCAAGACCGTAGCCCCGGAGATAGCCGCCGCCGGGGGCGGCTCCATCGTCAACACCGCCTCTTACACGGGCGTGACGGGCATGGCGTACGTGGGCGCGTACACCGCCACCAAGCACGCCATCGTCGGGCTGACGAAGGTCGCCGCCCTGGAGCTGGCGGCGAAGGGGATCCGCGTCAACGCCGTCTGCCCCGGCGCCATCGACACCGCCATGAGCAACCCCTCCCAGCTCGATCCGGAGGCGAACACCGAGGAGGCAGCGGAGGCGCTCGACGGGCTGTACCGCAAGCTCGTGCCGCTCGGCCGCGTCGGGAGGCCGGAGGAGGTCGCGCGGCTCGCGCTGTTCCTGACCTCGGAGGAGGACTCGGCGTACATCACCGGGCAGCCGTTCGTGATCGACGGCGGCTGGCTGGCCGGGGTCTCGGTCCTCTGACGCCCTCCCCACCCCACCCATACGCAACCTGACGGGGCGTCAGCTATTGACGCTCCACGAGCACGGTGAAACAGTCGGACCATCCAATCTGACGATCCGTCAGAAACTGACGAGGACGGTGAACCTCCTTGGAATTCGGGCTCTTTGTACAGGGATACGTGGGCAAGCAGGCGTTGACGGATCCGACCGCCGAACACCGCGCGCTCATGAACGAGACCGAGTACGTCATCCAGGCGGACAAGTCCGGCTTCAAGTACGCCTGGGCGTCCGAGCACCACTTCCTGGAGGAGTACTCGCACCTCTCCGCCAACGACGTCTTCCTCGGCTACCTCGCACACGCCACCGAGCGGATCCACCTCGGCTCCGGCATCTTCAATCCGCTCGCCCAGGTCAACCACCCGGTCAAGGTGGCCGAGAAGGTCGCCATGCTCGACCACCTCAGTGAGGGCCGGTTCGAGTTCGGCAGCGGGCGCGGGGCCGGCTCGCACGAGATCCTCGGGTTCATACCGGGCGTGACCGATATGAACTACACGAAAGAAATCTGGGAAGAGACCATCGCCGAGTTCCCGAAGATGTGGCTCCAGGAGGAGTACCCCGGGTTCCAGGGCAAGCACTGGCAGCTGCCCCCGCGGAAGATCTTCCCCAAGCCGTACGGAAAGTCGCACCCCGCCATGTGGTACGCGGCCGGGTCCCCGCCCTCGTACGCGATGGCGGCAAGGAAGGGGCTCGGGGTGCTGGGCTTCAGCGTCCAGAAGGTCTCCGACATGGAATGGGTTCTGGAGCAGTACAAGACCGCCATCCAGGACGCGGAGCCGATCGGCGACTTCGTCAACGACAACGTCATGGTCACGTCGACGGCGATCTGCGCCGAGACGCACGACAAGGCCGTCGAGATCGCCGTGAACGGCGGGCTCAACTATCTGCAGTCGCTGGTGTTCCGCTACCACGACACGTTCCCGCGGCCCGAGGGCATCCCGGAGTGGCCGGAGATCCTGCCCGAGTACAGCGCAGAGATCATCGAGTTGCTCATCGCCGAGGAGCTGATGATCTGCGGTGACCCGGACGAGGTGCTCCGGCAGTGCAAGCGGTGGGAGCAGGCCGGGGCGGATCAGTTGTCGTTCGGGTTGCCCATCGGGATGGGGCATGAGGAGACGTTGAACTCGATCCGGCTGATCGGGGAGCACGTCATTCCGAAGATCGATACGGATCCGGTCCACCGGACGACCCGGTTTCGGGCTTCCGGGGTCTGATCGCTGAGCTGCCCCGGTTCTCCTCCTCCCGGACAGGAGGGCCGGGGCCCTTTCGTTGCTGATGTCACGGGGCTCCGCCCCGGACCCCGCTCCTCAATCGCCGGAGGGGCTGGATTTTGGGGCTCCGCCCCGGACCCCGCTCCTCAATCGCCGGAGGGGCTGGATTTTGGGGCTCCGCCCCGGACCCCGCTCCTCAAACGCCGGAGGGGCTGGATTTTGCCGGAGCCGGCTCCTCATCCCCGAGGGGCTGAGAATTGGGGGCTGACGTTCATGCTTGATCACCTCATCAAAGGGGCCACCGTCGTCGACGGGACCGGTGCGCCCGCCTTCGTGGCCGACGTCGGGATTCGGGACGGGCGGATCGCCGTCGTCGCCGAACCGGGCGCTGTCACCGAAGGGGCACGGCACAGTGAGGACGCCACCGGGCTCGTGCTCGCGCCCGGGTTCGTCGATCCGCACACGCATTACGACGCGCAGCTCTTCTGGGATCCGTACGCGACGCCCTCGCTGAATCACGGCGTGACCACCGTGGCCGGAGGGAACTGCGGTTTCACGCTGGCCCCGCTGCATCCGGACCGGCCCGAGGACGCCGACTACACGCGCCGCATGATGTCCAAGGTCGAGGGGATGTCGCTGGTCGCCCTGGAGGAGGGCGCGCCATGGACGTGGAACTCGTTCGGGGAGTACCTCGACGCCCTGGACGGGCGGATCGCCGTCAACGCGGGCTTCATGGTGGGGCATTGCGCGCTGCGGCGGTACGTGATGGGCGCGGACGCCGTCGGCGGACAGCCCTCGCAGGAGCAGTTGCGGGCCATGCTCGACCTCTTCCACGAGGCCATGGACGCGGGGGCCTGGGGGTTCTCCACCACCCAGTCGTCCACGCACTCGGACGGGGACGGCAAGCCCGTCGCCTCGCGGCACGCCCTGCCCGCCGAACTCATCGCCCTCAGTCAGGCCGTCGGGGAGCACGAGGGGACGCAGATCGAGGCGATCGTCGCCGGGTGCCTGGATCAGTTCAGCGACGCCGAGATCGATCTGTTCGTCGAGATGAGCGCCGTCGCCGGGCGCCCGCTCAACTGGAACGTGCTGACCATCGACGCCGCCGTGCCCGAGCGTGTGCCCCGCCAGCTCGGGGCGAGCGAGCGGGCGCGGAAGGCGGGCGGGCGGATCGTCGCCCTGACGATGCCTATCCTGACGCCGATGAACATGTCGCTGGGCACGTTCTGCGCGCTCAACCTCATCCCGGGCTGGGGAGACATCCTCGGACTGCCGGTCGACGAGCGGATCGCGAAGCTGCGGGACCCGGACGTGCGCGCGGAGATGCTGCGCCGCGCCGCCAGCAAGGAGGCCGGCGTCTTCCGGCGGCTCACCGACTTCGGGCGGTACGTCATCGGGGACACGTACGCGGAGACGAACGAGGGCCTGACCGGCCGGGTGGTGCGGGACATCGCCGCCGAACGGGGCCAGGAGCCTTTCGAGTGCCTCGTCGAGATCTGCGCCAACGACCGCCTCAGGACGGTCCTTTGGCCGATGCCGACCGACAACGACCCGGACTCGTGGACGCTGCGCGCCGAGACCTGGCAGCACGAGGACGTCATGCTCGGCGGCTCCGACGCGGGCGCGCACCTGGACCGGATGTGCGGGGCGCCGTACACGACACGGTTCATCGGGGACTGCCTGCGCGGGCGGAAACTGATGGGGCTCGAAGCGGCCGTGAAGATGCTGACCGACGACCCCGCCCAGCTGTTCGGGCTGCGTGAGCGGGGGCGGGTGCGGGAGGGCTGGCACGCCGACCTCGTGCTGTTCGACCCCGAGACGATCGACGCGGGGAAGGCCACGCTCGTGCACGACCTGCCGGGCGACAGCCCGCGCCTCGACTCGAAGGCCATAGGAATAACTGCCGTGTGGGTCAACGGAGTTGAAGCCATGCGCCATGACGTGGTCAGCGGCGCCGTGCCCGGCAAGGTGCTCCGCTCCGGGCAGGACACGCGCACGGTGAGCACGCGATGAAGGGCCCCCAGAAGCTGCTCATCGGTGGTGAGTGGGTCGAGCCGGGCGGTGGGCACTACAACGTCGTCGACCCGGCGAGTGAGACCGTCGTCGGGCAGGCGCCCGAAGCGTCCCGGCAGCAGGTGTACGACGCCGCGCGCGCCGCCCGCGACGCCTTCGGGACGTGGTCGCGTACGACCCCGCGGGAGCGGGCCGCGATCCTCGACCGGGCCGCCGACCTCATGCAGCGCGACTTCGCGGCCAACGCCGAGCTGGCGCAGGCCGAGAGCGGGGCCACCAGCGGCACCGCGCGCGGCATGCAGGTCGCCGTCGGCGTCGCCCGCTTCCGGCGTTACGCCCAGGGCGCCCTGGAACCCGTAGAACAAGGGCTGCCGCCGCAGATCAACGAGGCCGGGCCGATGGGGAAGGCGGGCGTGGTGGGCGCGCTGGCCGTGCGGCAGCCCGTCGGCGTCGTCACCTGCATCACGTCGTACAACAACCCGTGGGCCAACCCGGCGGGCAAGGTCGCCCCCGCCCTCGCCATGGGCAACACCGTCGTCGTGAAGCCCGCGCCGCAGGACCCGCTGTCCGTGTACCGGATGGCGGCCGCGTTGCAGGAGGCGGGCGCGCCGCCCGGCGTCGTGAACGTCGTCAGCGGCGCCGCTGTGGAGGTGGGGGAGGCCGCCGTCGACTCGCCGGACGTCGACATGGTCAGTTTCACCGGCTCCACGTCCGTCGGGCAGCGCATCGGCGAAGTGTGCGGCCGGTCGATGAAACGGCAGCTGATGGAGCTCGGCGGAAAGGGCGCCGCGATCGTCTTCGGCGACGCCGACCTGGACTCGGCCGTCGCCGGGATCGGGACGACGTACGCCTTCTACAGCGGACAGATCTGCACCGCGCCGACGCGGGCCCTCGTGCACCGCTCCGTGTACGACGAGTTCGTCGCGAAACTGACCGCGTACGTGGGCTTTATGAAGGTCGGCGAGCCGCGGGAGCGGGGCACGGTCGTCGGGCCCGTCATCTCCGCCGCGCATCGTGAACGCATCGAGGCGTACGTGGAGTTGGGGCGCAAGGAAGGGGCGACGGTGGTCGCGGGCGGGGAGCGGCCGGCGTTCGACACGGGGTTCTATGTCGCGCCGACCCTCCTGGCCGACTGCACCAACGAGATGCGGGTTGTCCGCGAGGAGATCTTCGGCCCCGTCGTGGCCGTGGTGCCGTTCGACGGAGACGGCCCCGGCGACGAGGACCAGGCCGTCGCCCTCGCCAACGACTCCGACTACGGGCTCATCGACTACGTCTGGTCCGGCGACGTCGCCCGCGCGTTCCGCGTCGCGCGGCGGCTCCGTGCCGGGGGCGTCGGTGTGAACACCATCGGGCGCAACATGGAGGCACCGTTCGGCGGGTTCAAGAAGAGCGGAGTGGGGCGTGACGTCGGCTCTTACGCGCTGCATGCGTACAGCGAGCTGCAGTCGATCGTCTGGCCGGGGTGAGTCCCTGTGCGGGCTGTTACCTCTCGGCCCCGTCGACGAAGTGGTCGAACTCGCCCGCCTGGACGCCGAGTACGAAGGCGTCCCATTTGGTGCGGGTGGTGGTGACCACGGTGTCGGGCGCGGACGTCTCGCGCAGGTACACCAAGTCGCAGCCGCCATAAGCGATTTCGATCCAGGGGCCGGGGCCCTCGGCGTCGTCGGGGGCGGCGCGGGTCCAGGTGAGGTCGGTGGGGGTGTCAGACATGGGGTGTGCTCTTCTTCAGCGTGTGCAGGAGGGCGGCGAAGGCGGCGGGGGTGGCGGTGAGTATCGCTTCGCGGGGGTCGGCGGATTCGGTTACGCGTATGTGGGTGGTGTCGTCGCCGGATACGTGGACGCAGGAGTTGCCTTCGGAGCAGTAGGAGGACTTCTGCCAGTTCGGATCGCGCATGGTCGGTTCCTTACAGCTCACGGATGATGTCGTGGATGAGGTGCTGCGACTTCTCGGGCGAAAGGGATGCCGTTTCCATGCGTTCGAGCAGGACACGGTACTTGTGTAGCTGTGCCTCGCCGTCGAGGAAGACAGGGCCGTGCGACTGGTCCAAGTTCACGGTGTCGAGCTGAGGCACCGAGCCCTCGAAGTAGTAGAGCGCCTGCCCCGAACCGGGTAGGGCTTCGGCCGCGAACGGGAGCACCCGTACGGTGATGTGTTTGCGCTCGTTCAGGTCCAGCAAGTATTTGAGTTGGGCGCTCGTGACGTGCGGGCCGCCGAGTCGCATGCGCAGGGCGGCCTCGTGGATCACGACCTGCTGCGGGGTGGGCGGGTCCCGGAAGAGGACAGCCTGGCGCTTCACGCGGAACGACACCCGGTGCTCGACGTCCGGCGGCGGTAGTTCCGGCACGGCCTGACGGAAGACCTCGCGGGCGTACTCGGCGGTCTGGAAGAGCCCGGGGATGTGCAAGGTGACGGCCGTGCGCAGCCGTTTCGCGGAGTGCTCGAGTTCGGCCAGGTCGAGGAGGCCGACGGGGAGGATCGAGCGATATTCCTCCCACCAGCCGCGTGTGCGCTCGGCAGTCATGTCGGCCAGGGCGTTCACCAAGGCCTGGTCCGCGCAGTCGTAGTGGCAGGCAAGCACGCGTACGCGTTCTGCGCTGACCCCGACGCGTCCGGCCTCCATGTTGCTGACCTGAGTCTGCTTGATGCCCATGAGTTGACCGGCCTGGGTCGCGGTCAGGCCGGCACGTTCGCGGAGTTTGCGCAGCTCGGCGCCGAACCGGAGCTGACGGCCCGTCGGGTTGCTTCTCACGAGGTGCTTCCGGCTCCTTCACTCACACGAGTGGCAGTTACTGCGATCGCCGAGATTCGGTGAACACGTTAACTCCGTGTCGCTACTTTAGTACTCGGCGCCCCGCCCAGAAGCACCCCGCTCGACGGAGCGGCCGGGTCACTGGGCAACAACCACTGCAAGGCCAACTCCTTCCGCTGAACGGAGACTTCCATGTCAACCGTATCGCCGCTGGACTCCCCGTCAGGCCCGGTTCCAGGCACGTACACCTTCCAGCTGCCCCACGACCCCCGGGCCCCCGGCATCGCCCGAGCCGCGCTCCGGCTGGTCCTCAAGGCGCATGGGAGACCCGAACTGGCGGACGCCGCGGAGCTGTTGGCCTCGGAGCTGCTCACGAACGCGCACCGGCACACGACGGGTTCGTACGCCCTGCGGATCGGGCCGGGTGCCATGGACGCGCACCGCGTACGGGTGGCCGTGTGGGACGGCGACCCCAAGGTCCCGCCGGGATTCGGCAACTGCGTGCCCAGCGCGGACGTGACCGCCGAGGGAGGCCGCGGACTTTTCCTCGTAAGGGCTTACGCGGATGACTGGGGCGCGTACACGTTCCCGGCGGCGACGCGCGGGAAGCTGCTTTGGGCAGAGTGCGGGGGACGGTAGTGGGGCGGGGGCGCGACGGTCTTCGCCGAGTTCACCGAACTGGGGCTGGGGAAATTCCCGGCCGCCGACATCTGGAGGCAACTGATGGCTGTTCCGCTTTCTTACTTCCGGTCGGAGTCATCGATGCGCCTGCGCGAGGAAGGCCGCGAGGAGGGCCGCGAGGAGGGTCGTACACAGCAGGGCGTCGAAGACGTTCTGCGGATCCTTGACCGGCGTGGTGTCCAGGTGTCGGCCGCCGTGCGGGAGCGGGTCGAGGCTTGTGACGACCTTGCTCAACTCGAGGTGTGGTTCGACCGGGCGCTCGTGGCCGATGTGGCGGAGGACCTTTTCGTGCCGGAGCCTGCACACCTACCCGGCCCGGATCTCCAGACAGCCGGGGACCCGGGCGAACAGATGCGAGCCCGTCCGGCTACGTGACCGCCCCCAAGAACACCGGGTTCGTGAATGCCGCCAATGCCCCCGGCAGGCCCGTCACCGCTGGAGCGTGGCGGACCTCCGCGCGGACGTAGGCCGCGTAGGAAGGTGTCGTCTGCCAGCTCACCGAACCTGTACCGGAGTCGGGCAGCGCGGGAGACGTGAACAGCGTGCCCTGGTCCGTGACCAGGTGGAGCGTGCAGCCGGGGGCGCCCTTGACCTCCAAGTGGATGGTGACCGGGGTGGCGGGGCTCACCGCCAGACGTTCGCCGATGCCCGCGTGGGCGGCCTTGCCGCCGGTTGCCGTGAAGGTGAGTTCGACGTCCTTGGACTCGGCCACGTACGAGCGGCCCGCCTGGATGCCCGCCTGGATGGCGTCGCGGGTCAGGGCGTCGGCCAGGACCACCGTCTGCGGGCCGCCGATGCGGTCCGGGTCGCGGTGGGCGTCGCTGTTGCCCATCGCCGGGATCCAGCCCGACCTGCGGCCCGAACGGGCGTAGGAGACAAGCGTGTTGTCCCAGTCGCCGAGCGAGATCTCGTCGTCCGGGGTGTACGGGCCGTTCCACACCTCCACCGCGTCCGCCTCGCCGAAGCCGAACTTCCAGCCGCAACCGATGCACGTCGCATGCGGATGCGCGGGGACGACGAGGCCGCCCGACCGGCGGATCTCCTGCGCGTACTTCGCCCAGCGGTTGTCCCGCGCCCGGTAGCGCCAGTCGATGAACGTGCCGGGGTCCGTGCCGAGGGCCACGACGTGCCCGTTGCGTGTCGTGATCTCCTCGCCGAGCATCACCAGCAGGTCGTCGCCCGCCACGTCCGCCCAGTGCGCGTGCGACGAGTACGTGTTGTGGTCGGACGTGTTGATGAAGTCCAGGCCCGCCGCGCGGGCGAGCGCGCCGATCTCGGCCGGGGTGCGGCGGCCGTCCGAGTACCAGGAGTGGACGTGGCAGTCACCCCGGTACCAGGCGCGGCCGCGCCCGCGCGCCCGCTCCGGCGGATACGTGCGGACCGGCGCCTCGCCGGGCGCGCCGTGCGTGAGCGTCACCGTCACCTCGTACGGCAGGCCCTCGGGCGCGACCGTGTACGGGCCGAGCGCGATGTGCCAGGTGCCGGCGCGCACCGGACCCGGGATGTAGCCGGGCGTCGCGTCGTCCGCGCGCACGAAGAACTCCGTGCGCGCGCCGCCCGACCAGCCGCGGAACCCCTTGCCGCCGAGCGCCGTGCCGCGCTCGTCGAAGACGCCGATGTCGAGCGCGTTGTTCTGCGTGCCGGCCGGGACCGTCGCCTTGGTGTACGTGTAGGAGACCTTGATCTCCCGGACCCCGCGCGGCACCTCCACCGGCAGGTACACGAAGTCGGGCGCTCCCGGCGGCAGCGTGCCCTTGAGCGTCTTGGTGGACTGCGATCCCTCGTACGAGCCCTCTGCGGCGTCGGCGAAGCTCATGGTGGCGAGCGTAAGCGCGCCCGCGGCCCCGGTCACGAGCAACGCTCGTCTGCCGATGCCGTCTTTGTCAGGATCCTGCCCGTGCGTGTCGTCGGTGCACATATCGCGGCTCCCCAGGGTGTCGGATGTGACGGGTGCGACCCTGGCATTGAGCCGTGAACTCCCCTCCAAGGGAAGGGGAGCGGCGGATTACGGGCGACTACGAGCAGCTATGAGCGGCTGCGCCTGCGGAACACGACCGCGACGATCAGCAGGATGATCACGATCGCGATGATCAGGATCCAGCCGAACGCCCCGCTCTTCTTCTTTTTCTTCTTCTTGCTCTTCTTGATGCTCTTCTTGACCGTGCTGGGCTTCGAGACCTTCTTCGCGGCGGCCTTCTGTACCGGCTGCTGTGCCTGATCTGCCGCCGGTACAACCGACTGCGTGGACGAGGACACGGACGCCGACGCCGCCGGTACGCCGCCGAACAGCAGCGCACCCAGCAACAGCAGCACGGTCATGGAACGTGAGCGTGAACGTGAATGTACGAGCATGACTAATCCCCCCGTTGTGCAAGTCGCGGGTGAGCGTAGACGAGGCCATGGACTCCTGGAAGCCCCGCCGCTAGGAATGCCGCATGCGGATCTCGACCACGATCTTCCTGACCGACGAGACCATCACCCCGGTACGCCTGGCCCGCGCACTGGAACAGCGCGGCTTCGCGGGCCTCTACCTTCCCGAACACACCCACATCCCGGCCGAACGCACCACCCCCTACCCCAACGGCGGCGACCTGCCCCGCGAGTACACCCGCACCCTCGATCCGTTCGTGGCACTCGGCCAGGCCGCCGCCGTCACCGAGCGCCTCGCCCTCGGCACCGGGATCACGCTCGTCGCCGAGCACGATCCGATCGCCCTCGCCAAACAGATCGCCACCCTCGACCATCTCTCCGGCGGCCGCTTCACGCTCGGCGTCGGTTTCGGCTGGAACAAGGAGGAAGCCGCCGACCACGGGGTCGAGTGGCGTACGAGAAGGGACCTGACCCGGGAACGGATCGGCATCATGCGCGCCCTGTGGGCGGCCGAACCGACCGCGTACGACGGCGGCGGCCGCGGGCAGTCCGTCCGCGCCAGCCACGCCTTCCCCAAGCCGGTGCGCGGCGGCGCGCCCCGCATCCTCGTCGGCGGCGCCGCGGGCCCGAAACTCTTCGAGCACATCTGCGCCTACGCCGACGGCTGGATGCCCATCGGAGGCGGCGGCCTGAGCCGGACCCTGCCCGAGCTGCGCGCGGTCTGGGCGGCGGCCGGCCGGGACCCGGGCGCGCTCCAGGTCGTCCCGTACGCGGTCCTGCCGACGCCCGGCAAGCTCGCGCACTACGCCGCCCAGGGGGTCGAGGAGGTCGTGCTGCAGCTGCCGCCGGGCGACGAGACGGCCGTCCTCAAGGTCCTCGACGACTTCGCCCCGTACCTCTGAGCGGACGGGCCCATACCCAGGGGACGGCCGGGAAAGAGCGGCGCGCGGCGTCCGGGCGCCCTCGAAGCGTCCGGGATGCGCTCGTATGCTCGCTTCATGAGTGATCCGGACGCCGTATCCCAGACACAGGCAGACCGCACGCAGGCAGACCGTGCCCAGGCGGAACGAGCCCAGGCGGACCGTGCCCAGGCGGAACGTCCCACCGCCAACGCGATGCGCCGCGCGCTCAAACGGGCCAGGGACGGTGTCGCCCTCGACGTCACGGAGGCCGCCGTACTGCTCCAGGCGCGCGGCGACGACCTGGCCGACCTCACCGCGTCCGCCGCCCGGGTGCGCGACGCGGGGCTCGCCGCCGCGGGCCGGCCGGGCGTCATCACGTACTCCAAAAGCGTCTTCATCCCGCTGACCCGGCTGTGCCGCGACAAGTGCCACTACTGCACGTTCGTGACCGTGCCCGGCAAGCTGCGGCGCGAAGGGCACGGAATGTTCATGTCGCAGGACGAGGTCCTCGACATCGCGCGCAAGGGTGCCGAACTCGGCTGCAAGGAAGCCCTGATCACCCTCGGCGACAAGCCGGAGGACCGCTGGCCCGAGGCCCGCGAGTGGCTCGACGCGCACGGCTACGACGACACGATCGCGTATGTGCGGGCCATATCGATCCGGATCCTGGAGGAGACGGGTCTGCTGCCGCACCTGAACCCGGGCGTCATGACCTGGACGGACTTCCAGCGGCTCAAGCCGGTGGCGCCGTCCATGGGCATGATGCTGGAGACGACGGCGACCCGGCTGTGGTCCGAGCCCGGCATGCCGCACTACGGCTCACCCGACAAGGAACCGGCCGTGCGGCTGCGGGTGTTGGAGGACGCGGGCCGCTCCTCCGTCCCGTTCACCAGCGGGCTGCTCATCGGGATCGGCGAGACCTACGAGGAGCGCGCCGAGTCGCTGTTCGCGCTGCGCCGCGTCGCCCGCTCGTACCACGCCATCCAGGAACTGATCATCCAGAACTTCCGCGCCAAGCCCGACACGGCGATGCGCGGGATGCCCGACGCCGAGCTCGACGACCTGGTCGCCACGGTCGCCGTCGCCCGGCACATCATGGGCCCGTCGGGGAATCTGCAGGCTCCGCCGAACCTCGTCGACGGCGAGTACGCGCGCCTCATCGGCGCGGGGATCGACGACTGGGGCGGGGTCTCCCCGGTGACCATCGACCACGTCAACCCCGAGAAGCCGTGGCCTCAACTGGCGGAACTCGCCGAGCAGTCGGGTGAGGCCGGCTTCACTCTTCAGGAACGGCTGTGCGTCTACCCGGAGTTCGTCACGCGCGGCGAACCCTGGCTCGACCCGCGGCTGCTGCCCCACGTACGCGCGCTCGCCGACCCGGAGACGGGCCTCGCCGTCGCCGACGCGCCCGTGGTCGGCCGCCCCTGGCAGGAACCCGACGAGGGATACGTAGCCGCGGCCGGCCGCACCGACCTGCACCGCACCATCGACACCGAGGGGCGCACGAGCGACCGCCGCGACGACTTCGACGTCGTGTACGGGGACTGGGAGGCGCTGCGCGAGCAGGCCGTGCCCGGCATGGTGCCGTCCCGCATCGACGGCGACGTACGCGAAGCGCTCGCCGTGGCGGCCGACGACCCGACCCGGCTCACCGACGAGCAGGCACTCGCGCTGCTGCACGCGGACGGACCGGCGCTCGACGCCCTGTGCGCCATCGCCGACGACATCCGCAAGACCGTGTCCGGCGACGACGTCACGTACATCGTCACCAGGAACATCAACTTCACCAACGTCTGCTACACCGGCTGCCGCTTCTGCGCCTTCGCGCAGCGCCGCACCGACGCGGACGCGTACACCCTGTCGTTGGACCAGGTCGCGGACCGGGCCCAACAGGCCTGGGAAGTCGGCGCAGTTGAGGTCTGCATGCAGGGCGGCATCCACCCGGACCTGCCCGGCACCGCCTACTTCGACATCGCGAAGGCGGTGAAGGAGCGCGTGCCCGGCATGCACGTCCACGCCTTCTCCCCGATGGAGGTCGTGAACGGCGCGTCCCGCACCGGACTCTCCATCCGCGAATGGCTGACCGCCGCCAAGGAAGCGGGCCTCGACTCGATCCCGGGCACGGCCGCCGAGATCCTCGACGACGAGGTGCGCTGGATCCTCACCAAGGGCAAACTGCCGACGGCGACGTGGATCGAGGTCATCAAGACCGCCCACGAGCTGGGCATCCGCTCCTCGTCCACGATGATGTACGGGCATGTGGACCAGCCGCGCCACTGGCTCGGCCACCTGCGCACCCTGGCCGGCATCCAGCAGGAGACCGGCGGCTTCACCGAGTTCGTGACGCTGCCCTTCATCCACACGAACGCGCCGGTCTACCTGGCGGGCATCGCGCGCCCCGGGCCCACCACCCGCGACAACCGCGCCGTCACGGCCATGGCCCGCGTCCTCCTCCACCCGCACATCCCCAACATCCAGACCAGCTGGGTCAAGCTGGGGACCGAGGGCGCCGCCGAGATGCTGCGCTCCGGGGCCAACGACCTCGGCGGCACGCTCATGGAAGAGACCATCTCCCGGATGGCGGGCTCGTCGTACGGCTCGTACAAGTCGGTCAAGGACCTGGTGGCGGTCGCCGACGCGGCGGGCCGCCCCGCGAAGCCGCGGACGACCCTGTACGGGGCCGTCCCGGAGGAGCGGGTGCGGGCCGCGGCCGCGTCGGACGGGCATCTGCCGGAGCTGTTGCCGGTACTGGACTGACGGCTCCGCGGTTCTGACAGCCGGGAGCCGGGAGCCGGGAGCCGGGAGCCGGGAGCCGGGAGCCGGGGGCCAAGGGCCGGGGTTCTGGGGCTTACCGGCCCAGGTCCCGGCCCAGCTGGGCATCGTCCTCGGGCACGCCGACCGTGGCGGGCCCGAAGGACGTGATGCCCTTGACGGTGAGGCCGCTCGCGGCGCCGCGCAGCACCCAGGCCGCGCCCGAGTCCTGGTACGTCCCGTCCTCCAGCGGCGCGGCGGCGGTCAGGTCGGCGCGGCCGTCGCCGTCCGCATCGGACAGCAGCACCTGCAGCCCGAACTGATCGCCCTTCTCGCTCGCACCGGGCACTCCGGCGGTCGACTGGTGGAAGGCCTGCGCCCCGCTGCCGCTCAGCCCGCCCCTGCCGCCCTTGAGGAGGACGACGGCACCCGCCGCGGCGACGTTCCCGATGGCCTCGCCGGGCACGCCGACGGCGATGTCGGCGAACCCGTCGCCGTTCACGTCACCGGCGGCGATGTCGGTGCCGAACTGGTCGCCGCTCTCCCCGCTGCCCGGGACACCGCTCGTCTCCTGGGTGATCGCCGTCGTGCGGGTGGCGGAGGGGCCGGCGGCGGTCCCGTACAGCACCCGCACCGTCCCCTTCTCGTAGGCGATGTCCTCGTAGTTGTCGCCGATGTCGTGCACGACGAGGTCGCCGTACCCGTCCCCGTCGACATCGGCGACCGCCCCCGCGAGGCTGGAGGTGAGCGCGGTGGAGGTGCGGCTCACCCCGTCCTTGCCGCCCTTCCAGAACTTGCTCTGGTACGCCGACTCCTCGAAGCCGTGGCTCGTGACGATGTCGTCGGCGCCGTCACCCGTGACATCGCCGACGACGAAGTCCCCGGGACCGAACGTCTGGCTGGTCACGATGGCGTCGGTGCGCGCGGCGGCGCCGGTCGCTCTCTCGAACGGCCCGTAGGAGAGGGTCATCCCGGCGTCGTCGTCGTCCGGGTCGTCACTGCGCGGGTAGTCGTCGGTGACCAGGTCGCGGTGGCCGTCCCCGTTGAAGTCACCGACGGAGAAGAGCCCGGAGCCGCCCGGCAGGCTCACGGCACCCGTGCCGCTCAGGCCGGTCGCGGAACCCCACAGCACCACCGGGTGGGCGCCGTTCACCGACCCGACGACGAGATCGGTGAACCCGTCCCCGTCGAGGTCCCCGGCGGTGACCCGCTCCCCGAAATACTCCCCGCCGGTCGCCGCCCCCGGCACCCCGGCGCTCGCCCGGCTCAGCACCCGCGCGTGCGCGATGTCCGGGCCGCCCTTGCTCCCGTAGACGACCGACACGGCCCCGGCGTCCGCCTTCCCGCCCACCGGACTCCCGGGCGCGCCCAGCGCGAGGTCCGCGTACCCGTCGTGGTTGAAGTCGGTGACGGGGGCGCGGGGCGGGACGGGTGCCGCGGCGGCGGCCGAGGCGGCCGTGAGGGCCGACGTGGCGGTGAGGGCTGCGGTGACGGTCAGGGCGATGACGATGGTGCGGCGCACGTGGGCTCCCGGGCGTTCAGAGGTTCAGGGGTTCAGGGGTTCAGGTGGTCCGATGTCCGGCGGGTGGAATGCGGGTTACGTAAGGGTGCCTATTTGTAAGGGGAGACGTGCGAGAGGCGTGAAGCGTTGTACGGCGTGGCGTGGCGGTTCTGTCGCCGTGCGCCGCGCACACGTGTCAGTGCCTGTTGTTAATCTCCTGCGGTCCGCGTGCAGCGCGGGACGACAGGGGAGGGCTCAACTTGATACGCAGCAGCACTACTTGGAACAGGCTCAGACGGGTGGCCGTCGTGTGCTCAGCGACATTGACGGTCGTCGCGGCACCGTCGGCGGCCCTGGCGGCGGACAATCTGCCGCCGTTGCGGCCACTTGTCCAGAATCTGGCGACGGGGGGCAAGGGGTGTGTCGCGGGGGCGGACCGGCCGTACGTCTCGGAGTCACCGAGACTGACCGCTGTCCTGTACGACCCCGAGGAGGACAACCGGCCCGCTGAGGGGAACTTCGTCAAGGGCGAGTTCGAGGCGTGGTGGACCGGCGCCGACGGTTCCGAGCAGCGCCGTACGTACACGACGAACCACACGCTGTCGGGCTCGACGCAGGCCTGGCGGATGCCCGAAGACGTGCCGCCGGACACCGTCGTGTCCTGGCGGGTGCGGGCGAACGACGGGACCGCGAACTCCGCGTGGAGCTCGGAGGACAGTGGCTCCGTCTGCGAGTTCATCTACGACGATGAGAACCCCGAGAACCCTGTCGTCTCCTCGCCGGAGTACCCCGAGGAGCAGCGGGGTGACGGGGTCGGTGAGTACGGCACCTTCACCATGGACTCGCCGTCCGACGACGTCGTTTCGTACCGATACTGGGGCCTGGACGGTACGTCTGGGACCGTGCGGCCGGAGGAGCCCGGTGGCCCCGCCACCGTCCGGCTCCTGCCGACCCGCCGCGGTACGGAAAGGCTCACCGTCGAGGCCGTCGACCGGTCGGGCCGAAGTGGTCAGACGGACTATTCCTTCTACGTGCAGGAGGGGCGGGCCCCTGCCGCCCGCTGGAACCTCGCCGACTCCGAGGGTGCGAAGTCGGCCGCGGCCGAAACAGGGCCTGCCGCACGGGCCGGCGCCGGAGTCACCTTCGGTGCCACGGCACCGGACGGCACGGCGCTGACGACGACCGCGAGCCTGGACGGCACGGGACACGGTTACCTGACACCGGACACGGCGGTACTCGATACGCGGCAGACGTTCGCGGTGGGCGGCTGGGTGCGCCCGGCGCGAACGGACGCCGTGCGGACCGTGGCGAGCCAGGACGCCGATAAGGTCCCCGGCTTCACGCTGGGGCTGCGGCCGGGCAGCGACTCCGCACCGATGTGGTCCTTCAGGATCGGCGGGGCGGAGGTTTCCGGTGGCACTCCCGAGGCCGGCGAATGGGCCCATGTACTGGGCGTCTACGACACCGAGACGGGGCTTGCCACGCTGTACATGAACGGCCACGAGGTCGGTACACCGCAGAAGGCGGCGCCGGTCGAGGCCTCAGGCGCCTTCCAGATCGGACGCGCCCGCGGTGCGGCGGGGTACCGCGACCGCTGGCACGGTGAAGTGGGCGACGTGCGGATCTACGACCGGGTGGTCGTCCCGGCGGACGCGGCCGAACTGGGTTCCCGAAAACCGCAGTTGAAGGATCACTGGTCCCTGGAGAACGCCGAGGACGGCGCGAGCCCTGAACTGTACGGGGGCGCGCCGCTGAAGCTGTCCGACGGCGCGACGGTCCATCGTTCCCCGGATCTCGAGTGCTCGTTGGACCCGGACTGCGTCCCGGATTACGCGCTCGTGGGCGACGGACATCTGGCTCTGGACGGGGCCACCGGGCACGCCGCCACGGACCAGCCCGTCGTGGACACGGACGACAGCTTCACCATCGGTATGGTGGTCCGCCTCGCGGACGCCGACCCCGACCGCCCGATGACGGTGCTCTCGCAGGGCGGCGAGAACGCCGATGCGTTCAAGGTGCGCTATGTCCCCGCGAGCTACGAATGGCAGTTGGTGGTGACCGACGGCGATGACGCCGGGGCCACCGAAACAGTCGTCGAACAGGCAGCGGTCGCTGACGGCGGCGAGGGCGCGGGCCAGCGGTTGGCCGTCGTGTACGACGACGCGACCGACCAGATCAAGCTCTACCTGGACGACTACGCCGGCGCCGCCGCGACCGCGTCCTTCCATGGCGCGTGGCGCGCCACCGGCGGGCTGCAAGTGGGGCGTGGCCATGTCGGAGGCGGCTGGGGCGAGTACCTGCGCGGCGCCGTCGACGAGGTGCACGCCTTCTCCGGCGCGCTGGACCAGGACGACATCAGCGTTCTCGGCTTCGGCACCGAGCCCTGCCTCTGCTAGGGCCCTAGGTGTTCTGTCCGGGGAGGTTGTGGACGGGTGAGGCAGATCTCGGCTGAGGGATCTTGAACAGGTGAGGGCCTTCCGGTTCGGTGTGGA
>NZ_JBIWKA010000034.1:0-32025 GCF_044765445.1 Streptomyces sp. NPDC102467
GAAACCGACCCCGTTCACCTGGACCAAAACAGCCGAAGAAATCCTCGACTCACTCGCCCGCTTCTGCCAACGGATCTCCGGCGCGGGACACTAGGACAAGGGAGCGCCCCAGCGACGTGCTCCGGCTGTATGAATCACGAGTGTTGTCACGCTGATGGGGCTTGATCATGGCCCGGACTCACTCCGGCACTGACTCTGTGCCATACTCCCGTTCCCCCCACATCTATTTTGCTGTCCCGTGCCTTCCTGAGGCGTGCCCGCTCGCGGCTCGCCTCGTGAGGCAGGCTCTTTTCCCGTGGGGGGAACCGTCCGATGGGCTCTACTCTGCGCGCTGTGCGCGCTCTCGTGCTGCTGCTCGGCTTCTATCTGGTCGGCCTTGTGCTGCTCGGCGCCCTGGGCGCGGTCGACTGGTGGCTGGTCGTGGACGGCGGCCACGGCATCGCCGCGCTGAAGATCGTCTTCCTCAGCCTGGTCGTCGGGGTGCCCATCGTGCAGGGCATGTTCGCGGTGCGTAGCCCGCGGTTCGAGCCGCCGGCCGACGGGCTGCGGGTCGACGAGCGCCAGGAGCCGCGGCTGTGGGCCGCCGTGCGCCGGCTCGCCGAGCAGACGGGCACCCGCGCGCCGGACGAGATCTATCTGGTGCCCGCCGTGAACGCCGCCGTCTACGAGAAGTCGCGGCTGCTCGGTCTGTTCACCGGGCGGCGGGTGCTGCTGGTCGGCATGCCGCTGCTGAGCGGTCTCGACGAGGCGCAGCTCATCTCCGTACTGGCCCATGAGTTCGGCCACTACTCCAACGCCGACACCCGGCTCGGCGCGATCAACCGGCGCGGCTTCGAGCAGATCTCCCGCACCGTCTCGGCGCTGATGCGGCGCTCGGCGGCCAAGGTGGACGACGAGCGGGTGAAGGCGGAGCAGAAAGAGGCGCGTCGCATCGCCAAGGGCAAGTCGGCACGGCAGATCAACACCGGCTCCGCGGGCCTGAGTTACCGCCTCGCCGCCAAGCCCTTCCTCTGGTACGGCATGTTCTACGTGCGGTCCATGCGGGGCACGATGCGCCGTCAGGAGTACGCCGCCGACCTGGCCGCCGCGCACATCGCGGGCCGCGCAGCGACAGCGTCCGCACTGCGCGAAGTCCCGGCCCTGGACACCGCGTTCGGCTTCTACATGCAGTCGTACGCGAGCCTCGGCGCGAACGCGGGCCTGCTGCCGCCGCAGGGCGAGGTCTACGGCGGCCTGCACCACCTTCTGGAGGCGCGCTCGGCCGAACTGGACGAACTGCGCCGCGCGTTGCCGCGCGAGGAGCGTTCCGCGTACGACACGCACCCGCCGATCGCCGACCGGGTGGCCCGCATCGAGCAGCTCCCCGACGACGGCCGCGCGGCGGGCACGGCCGGGCCCGCGCTCGGCCTGCTGGCAGACCCGGCCGCCGCGTTCGCCGCCCTCGAACAGGCGTCGCTCACGCCGGAGGCGCTCGCGATGCGGCGTGCCGCGGACTGGGCGCAGCTCGTGCACGAGTCGATGACGACGTACGCCGACGGGGCCGCGCAGCCGCTGCGGCGGGCGGTCCGCGAAGTGACCGGCGCGGACGGCTCGTTCGACTCGGTGCTCGCGGCGATCGACGCCGGTGCGCTGTGGCAGGTCGCGGACCGACTGCCCAAGTCCGCGCAGGCGGCGGCCGCGAAGGGCCGGGCGGCCCGGGAGTTCGTCCGCCCCCGGCTGCACAGTCTGCTCCGCGACCTGACCGTCGCCGAGCTGATAGCCCGCGGCGGCGCGCACTTCGAGGTCTCCTGGTCGGATCCGGCGCTGCTGCGGCTGCACGACGCCTCCGCCGAGCAGCTGACCCGGGCCCTGGACGATGCGGTCGCGGATGTGCCGGACACCACCGGTCTACGGCAGTTGCTGAACCCGGCCGGCTTGGCGGGCAGCACGAAAGACACGAAAGAGCGGGAGTCGATCTGATGGGCCTCTTCCATAACCGGCGTGGCACGAACCCGAACCGCGTCGGATCCTTCAGCGACAAGCAACTCGCGGCGGCAGCGCGGCAGTTCGGGCTGGTGCCGACCGAAGAGATCGACGGCGACGCGGCGATGGCCCCCGACCCGCGGCTCGAGCAGGTCAAGTTGGCGGTACGGGCAGGGAACTGGCAGGCGGGGGCCGCGTATCTGGAGGAGGCGGGCCGCGACTGGGCCGAGCGGAACCGCCGCTCAGGCGCCCTCGCCGCGGAGGCCGTCGAGGACGACGGCTGGCTGCTCGCCTGGCGCACCGCGCGGCGCGACGATCCCGCGGCGGCGCTCGTGAACGCCCGGTCGCTGGTCGACCTGGCGTGGGCGGTCCGCGGCGGCGGCCTCGCGGGTGCCACGACCCGGGAGCAGTTCGCCGGATTCCACCGGACCCTCGAACAGGCCCGCGAGGCGTTCGCCACGGCACAGGCGCTGGCGGGCGACGACCCGTGCCCGTTCATCGCGGAGCTGCCGCTGGCGATGGGGCTCGGCTACGACCACGAGGCGTTCGAGGCGATCTGGGCCGAGGTGGAGCAGCGGGACCCGTACCACGTGGGCGCGCACCGCTCGGCGCTCCAGTACTGGTGCGCGAAGTGGCGGGGCTCGCACGAGGCGGCGGAGGAGTTCGGCAGGGTGGCCGCGGCGAAGGGCGCTCCCGGACAGCTCCTGTCCACGATCGTCCTGGACGCGTACTTCGAGTACGAGATCACGGACGAGACGCTGAACCCCGGCACGTACTACCAGCAGCCGCACATCGTCGCGGCGACGGACACGGCGCTCGAGGATGTGGCGGCGGCGCACGCGAAGGACCCGCACGACCGGCGCATCCCGCCGGCCCGCCACATGCTCGGCCACTTCCTGTACTCGCAGAACCGGTACGAAGAGGCACTGGAGCAGTTCCGTGCGGTGGACGGGTACGCGGGCACGACACCGTGGTCGTACTACGGGGATCCGGCGGAGCGGTACGCGCGGGTGCGGAACTACTGCGCGGCGCAGGTCGCGCACCGAAGCCCCTCCGTACGATGACGTGATCGGGGCTCCGTAGCCAGGCCCATCTCCCGGCGGAGCCGGTTGCGCCCGGGCGGCGCGTTGTTACCTTCGCGCGGCAGGGGACTCCGATCACGCTCCTGGGCTGCGTAGGGTGACAGCGGCAGGAGCCCCAACTTCCGGCGGTTCGCGGGTACCCGGGTCGCGGATGTCGGCGCGGGTACTCATCAGGACGCTGATCTGCCTTCAGGATGGCGGCAGTTCAGTGGTGAGTCTGTCGGCAGGCACTCGCTCGATGCGGGTCCAGCCTCTCCAGCCTCGCTCCTCCAGGATCGCCAACAGCCGCGCGGCGCCCGGCGAGGACTCGGCCATGGTTGAGTCCAGCAGGTCGACGAACTGGTCGTCGATGCCGTCGTCGCCGCCCACCTCGCCGGCCTCCACAGCGCGAATCATCAGACGCTCCATGGCGTCGGCGACCTCGACGAACCGCGGGTCATCGGCCGACCAGTCGAGAGCCCCGTTGAGAAGGCCGTAGAGCTTCACCGTGTCGGGGTCGTCCAGCTCCGCGTGCTTCTTGGCGATCACCGAGTCGATCGAATGCGGCACCTGGGCGGCGATCATGATCCAGGCGTCCCGCTCCTTCTCGATGTACTTTTCCTCGACGCCAAGACCGCGCAGCCGGTCGAGGTATCCCACGACGCTTGCCGGGAGCGCCAGTTGCTCTCCGGCAGCGAGCTGGGCGAGTCGCCTGCGGGTGTCCTGCAGCCGCCGGATCTGGGCGCGCAGATCCTTGTCCATCTCCTGGACGCTGCCGGCGAACTCCTCCGGGTGGGCGTCGAGGAGTTCCTGAACCCGGCCCAGCGGCACGCCGGCATCTGACAGGGTGCGGATACGGATCAGGCGCACGACCGCAACAGCGTCGTAGGCCCGGTAACCGGACCGGTTGCGTTCAGGCTCCGGCAGCAGGCCGATCTGGTGGTAGTGGCGTACCGCCCGCACCGTCACTCCGGCGTACGCCGCAAGCCGGCTGATGGTGAGCATGGTTCCCAGACTGCCTCAGGCGATCTTGCGGCGATAGACGGCCATCGCGAAGAGGTACGCGACGATGAGGATACCGACGCACCACGCGAGGGCGGCCCAGATGTCGTCGCCGACCGGTCGCCCGGCGAACAGGCCGCGGATCGTGTTGACGATCGATGTCACCGGCTGATGCTCGGCGAACCAGCGCACCGGGCCGGGCATCGTCGTGGTGGGTACGAACGCCGAACTGACGAACGGCAGGAAGATGAGCGGGTAGGCGAACGCCCCCGCTCCCTCGACCGACGAGGCAGAGAGCCCGGGGATCACAGCGAGCCAGGTCAGCGCCAGGGTGAACAACAGCAGGATGCCGGCGACCGCGAGCCATGCCGCCACTCCTGCCCCTGAGCGGAAGCCCATGAGTACAGCGACGCCCACGACGAGCACGAGCGCGATCAGGTTGGCGACCAAAGAGGTGACGACGTGGGCCCACAGCACACCCGACCGAGCGATCGGCATGGACTGGAATCGCTCGAAGATCCCGCTCTGCACATCGGTGAACAGCCGGTACGCGGTGTAGGAGATGCCCGATGCGATGGTCATGAGCAGAATGCCGGGAAGCATGTAGTTCACATACGGAACCGACCCGGTATCAATGGCGCCGCCGAACACGTAGACGAACATCAACATCATGGCAACCGGCGTGATGGCCGTCGTGATGATGGTGTCCATGCTGCGTGTGACATGGCGCAGGGTCCGCCCCGTGAGCGCGGCAGTGTCGCTGAAGAAGTACGCGGTCATCCTTGTCCCCCAGTTGCTGTGCCAGTGGCGTCGCTCTTGTCGCCGCCGCCGATGACTGCGAGGAAGATCTCCTCGAGAGTCGGCTGCTTCTCGACGTACTCGACCGTGGCGGCCGGGAAAAGCTGCTTGAGCTCGGCGAGGGTGCCGTTCACGATGATCCGGCCCTGGTGAAGGATTCCGATCCGGTCGGCCAACTGCTCGGCCTCATCCAGATACTGCGTGGTGAGCAGCACCGTCGTCCCGGAGCCGGCAAGCTCCTTGACCGCATCCCACACCTCGATGCGCGCCTCGGGATCAAGACCGGCCGTCGGCTCGTCCAGGAAGATCACCGGCGAATTCCCGATGAGGCTCATCGCGATGTCCAGCCGACGGCGCATCCCACCCGAATACGTGGACACTCTCCGTTCGCCCGCCTCGCTCAGCGAGAATCGCCTCAGCAGACCATCCGCGATCGCGCCAGGGTCCTTGATGTGGCGCAGCCTGGCGACGAGGGCGAGGTTCTCCCGACCGCTGAGGATCTCGTCGACGGCCGCGAACTGCCCGGTGAGACTGATGGACTCCCGCACGTTCGCCGGTTGCGTGCCGACGTCGAAGCCATTGACGCTCACCGCCCCGGCGTCGGCCTTCAGGAGCGTGGCGAGGATCCGCACGGTCGTGGTCTTGCCCGCCCCGTTGGAACCGAGCAGGGCGAAGATGCTGCCCGGGGCCACGTCGAAGTCGACACCGCGCAGCACTTCGAGCCTCCCGTACGACTTCTTGAGACCTTGCACGCGAATCGCCGGTTCGGCGATCGATTGCGCCGTCATGGTCATCTGCCTCCTTCGCGAAGCGGTTCCAGGCGGCTGCGTGGAAGCTCCTCCCGGAAGGATGAAGGGTTGACCCAGCGTCAAGGTCAAGCCCGTCCCGACCACGGCATCCAGATCGCCGGCCGCCCGCACACCCCCCAGCGATGACAGGCCGCTCGCCCCGAGCTCGTTCGGCCGCGAACCCACCGCATGCAGAGCTGTCGATGACGCACTCCCACCTGGGCTGCTGCGGCCGCTCTTACCTTTACGAGACGAAGGGCCCTCCTGGACGTGCTCGAACGCCTCGGCCCGCCCTCGCAGGCCGTGCCCGCGACGGACGTCGCCGACGTCGCCCGTACCTCGTTCGAGGCCCTCCCGAACAGGGCTGTTTACGTACAACTACCCTGTCTCCACCGCCGGTTCGAGCAGTGCCAACGTCCGCTCCGCTGCATCGAAGGCGGCACGGATGCCGACCGGCATCGGCAGATTCGGGCCGGCGTGCCCGACCTCGACAAGGGCACGATCTTCGGCGGACACGGACACGGTCTGCGCCGACACGAGCAAGGTGTCAGGCTGCCTAATACGCCAGCTCCCCGATCCCCCCATCCACCCGCAACACCGTGCCTGCGGTGTAAGCGGACTCGTCCGAGGCGAGGTACACGGCCGCCTTCGCCAGCTCCGTGGCGGTTCCCAGGCGGTGCAGGGGTACGGTCTGCCGGAGCTCCTCATAGAGGGCGGCCTGGCGTTCGGGGCCGAGGGGGGCGAACGTGTTGGTGACGGTCGGGCCCGGGCTCAGTCCGTTGACGCGGATGCCCCGGTCCTTCAGCTCGTAGGTCAGGCCGCGCGTGTAGGAGAGCAGCCCCGCTTTGGCCGCGCCGTAGACCGTCGCGTTCTCATGTCCTATGTACGCGGAGACCGAACCGACGAGGATGACCGACGCCTGCTGCGAGAAGAGCGGCAGCAGATCCCTGATCAGGAAGAACGGCGACTTGAGATTGGTCGCGACGAGCCTGTCGAACGCCTCCTCGGTCCATGCGTCGAGCGGGAGGTGGGTGACGTCGGCGGCGTTGCTCATCAGGATGTCGAGCTTGGGCCACTGCGCCCGCAGCCGTGCCGCGAGTTCCGCCTGGCCGGGTACGTCACCGGCGTCGCTGACGATGGTCAGCACCGGGCCTTCCAGTTGCCGGGCTGCCTCGTCCAGCCTTTCTTGGGAGCGGCCGGTGATGGCGACGCTCGCGCCTTCGGCGAGGAACTGGCGGGCCGTTTCGAGGCCGATGCCGCTCGTTCCTCCGGTGATGAGTGCGTGCTTTCCTGCAAGACGATTCACTGTTCTGTTCTCCTCAGATCGCGGTCCGGCCGCCGTCGGCGGCCACGATCGCTCCGGTCATGTAGCTGGCGCGGTCACTGGCGAGGAAGGCGACCACCTGCGCCACTTCGGCTGGGTCCGAGGTGCGCTTGAGCGCGGTGGTCAGCCCCATGCCGCCCAGGTCCGGGCCCATCACCGCGACCACCTTGGCCGTGCGCATCGGCCCGGGGGCCACGGCGTTGACCCGTACCTTCGAATCGGCGAACTCCGCCGCCCAGGTGCGGGTCAGCGATTCGAGCGCTGCCTTGGTGGCGCCGTAAACGGCCATGCCCGGCATACCGAGGCCGGCCGCGGTGGAGCTGATGTTGACGATGCTGCCGCCGCCGGCCGCGGCCATCTTCTGCGCGAACAGCGCGGTGAGCAGGAACGGTGCGCGCACGTTGACGGCGAAGGCGGCGTCGTAGCCCGTGAGGTCCTGCTCGGGGGTCGGGGCGAACGTCATCACACTCGCGTTGTTGATCAGGATGTCGACGCTTCCGGCATCGTCGGCCAGTTGCCGCACAGCCTCCGGGTCGGACAGGTCGGCGACGACGAACCGCACCGTTCCGGCCAAGGAGCCGTCAGCGCCCGCGTGTATGTCCGCCACCACCTGGGCACCGCGCTCGGCGTCGTTGCCGGTGAGGATCAGGTCGGCCCCGCCCGCGGCCAGCGCTTTGGCCGTCGCGTGTCCCAGGCCGCCGATCGCGCCGGACCCGGTGACAAGTGCCGTCTTCCCAGCGAATTCCATCGTTCCGCCTCCCACGTCGGCCGGTGGCCGACGACTTCTGTGCATCCGTTCAAGAAGTGATGCGCGAGAAGCTACGACTTCTTGAACGTCAAGTCAAGAAGTCGTAGTCTTGGCCGCGTGACACGAACCGGACGCCCTCGCGAGTTCGACAAGGAACAGACGCTGACGCGCGCACTCGAACTGTTCTGGTCCCGTGGGTACGGGGCGACGTCGGTCCAGGACCTGGTCGACGCGCTGAACGTCGAGCGCGGCAGCCTCTACGGAGCGTTCGGTGACAAGCGCCGCTTCTACCTGGACGCCGTCAGGCTCTACTGGGAGGTGTACGAGCGGCACCTGACCACCGCGCTCGACACCGCCCCGCTTCTGCCGGCCCTACGCGAGATCCTGACCCACCCGGCACGGCTGGACGAACTGGTCTCCGACGTGGGCGTGCCGCAGGGCTGCCTGGTCGGCAACACCACCGCCGAACTCGTCCCCCAGGACAGTGAGGCCACGCAGGTCGTGACCCGCTCGTACCGCCGGTTCACCGAGATCGTCACCGACGCGCTCCGCCGCGCCCAGACAGCCGGCGAGGTCACGACCAACTCCTCACCCCAGGCCCAGGCACAACTCCTGCTCTACATCGTCCAGGGCCTGTCGCTCGTTTCAAGGGCAGGTCTCGATCAGAGCGCGGCGCTGGCTGCGATCGACACGGCGGTGGACGGGCTGCGGGCGTGACCAGTACCTCTATGCACCTACGCCCGCATCAGCCGGACGCGTGCTGCTGACCCCCTCCCTTCCTGTACTCCTTCACAACGGCCCGGAGCGCGACCGCACCGCCGTCGATGCCGCCGCCCTCGCCCTGCCGTGGCACAACGGCCGCACCCACGTGCCCACACAAAGATCAGGCTGTTCAAGCGTCTGATGTACAGCCGCGCCAGCCACCGCATCCTGCGCCGGTCTCCCGCCCACTGCCAGGCGCGCGGCCTGAACACCCGGATTGGATCGTGGGCGCCTGGGCGGCCGGCGACCTGCCGGGTCTGGACGCCGCCTGGGTGGCCGATGCCCTGCTGGACCTCGGATCACAGCGGGGCCAGGACGAGTGTCGCAGTCGCAGTGATGTCGGATCCCACATCACTGCGAGACCCACTCAGTGCCGAACCGGGAGGGACAACCAGAAGAACTTCTCCGGCAAGCACCACCACTACGGCCCGCACTTCCTCGTCCTGACCTGTCCTGACCTGACCTGACGGACGAGACGGGACGGCTGATCTGGATCTCCGCTGCGCGGCCCGGCCGCTTCCACGACGTCACCGCCACCCGGCATGACCATCTCGTCGAGCACCTGAAAGCGGCCGGCCTTGGCGCGCTCGCCGACCTGGGCTTCCTCGGCGTGGACAAACCCGACGCCCCCAACGGCCTGGTCGTCGTCACCGGCTTCAAGGTCACCCGTTACCGCAAGCTCACCCCTGGACAGGAGGAGGCGAACCACGTGCGGGCCGCCGGACGGGCCCCGGTCGAGCACGGCTTCGCTCACCTGAAGAATTGGTGCGTGCTGACCAAGCTCCGCGCCGATCCCGCACGCGCCACCCACATCCTGCGCGCCTTGCTCGTCCTGACGAACCTTGAGGTCAGCCGCTGAGACAACGCCGCATGCAGTGCGCGACGTTCGTCTGATGCGTTCGCCCTCTGGCCAAGGACCCGGGCACGGCATTGACTTGCCGGAACACGGCACAGGTCAAGCGAAAGGGGTAAGGGTGCGCGCACGCGGCATCAATTACGACACGGGATTCCTTCCTGGGGAACAACTCTCCCGTAAGAGCTTCGCTCCTGAGACAGTCCGCCACGACATGGCAGTGATCTCCAGGGAGCTTCACTGTGACGCCGTTCGTATCTCCGGGCGAGAGCCCGAACGGCTGAGCATCGCTGCCCGGCACGCCGCGGACATGGGCCTCGAAGTCTGGTTCGCTCCCTTTCCCGTGGACGTCCCCCACGATCAGTTGCTTCCGTTCCTCGCCGACTGCGCCCGCCGCGCTGAAGCCGTGCGGGAGGCCGGCGCCGACGTGGTGTTCGTCGCCGGCTGTGAGATCAGCGCGTTCTGCGGAGGGTTTATCCCGGGTGATACTTATGGCGACCGCCTGCAGGCCATGGCCGGTGCCGACCTGGAGTGGTGGTCCTCCCTCGGCCCGGTGCAAGAACGCCTCAACGACTTCCTCTCCGCAGCCGCCGCGGTCGTCCGTACGCGCTTCGGCGGGCGGGTCGCCTACGCCTCGGCGCCCTGGGAGTTCGTCGACTGGCAGCCGTTCGACTTCGTCGGTATCGATGCCTACCGTGCCGCCTACAATGCCGACAGCTTCCGGGACGAGCTGCGCGGCCACCTCGCCCACGGAAAGCCCGTCGCGGTAACCGAGTACGGAACCTGCGCCTATCAGGGGGCGGGCGAACGCGGCGGCATGGCCTGGCAAGTTCCGCACGACGCGGTGCCGGACGAGGACGAACAGGCACGCTACTTCACCGAGTTGCTGGACGTCTTCGAAGAGGAAGGCGTGGACACCGCGCTCTGGTTCACCTTCGCCGGCTTCAGCAGGCTCGGGCAGCACGACCTTGGCTCGTACGGCGTCGTCCGGATGCTCGACGAGGCCCGCTGGGAACCGAAGAAGGTGTTCCACACGATGGCCGTCAGACACCCACATGGCTGAAGCGTCATGACCTCCGTGCGGAAAGGCTGTCGGCGTCAGCCGTAACTGAACACCGAGCGAGCGTCACAGAACGCTGGTTCTGGCACGGCGCGGCAGACGATCTTCTCCGCAAACTGCCGCCGCGATCAGCACGAGCACCCCGTAAGACCAGCACGTCAGATCTCTGACCTGCGACGTGAAGTTGGTGGAGGCTCACTGGGCCAGGCCGGGTGGGGTGGGGTGGGGGTCAGCTGAGGGCTTGCCCCTCTGCATGGACGATCCGCGTTCTGCTGCTGGTCAGGGGTGTTGAGTGAGCTCCTGGTTGTGTTCGCCGAGGTCGGGTGCGGGACGGCGGAAGGTGTGCAGTCCTGCGCCGAAGGTGACCGGGAAACGTGCCTGGGGCGTGGTGGGGTCGTCGCCTTCGCACGGGAAGAGGTCCCGGGCGATGGCGTGCGGGTCGGTGAGGAGGTCGTCGGGGCGCGCGTGGACCGGGGCCCAGGGGGCATCCATGTCGGTGAGGCGCTTGTGCCACCAGTGGTGATCGCGGGCCGCGAAAACCCTGTTGAGCAGGGCGTTCACCTTCCGTTTCGCGGCTGTACGGTCGCCTCTGCGGTCGTAGGCGTCGTCGGCCAGCTCGGTGAACTCCGGGAATTCTGCGGCGAGTTCGGTTCGTAGCCGGATCCAGAACTTGTCCTCGAACGTGGCCAGGGAGAGCAGGCGCCCGTCGGCGGTGGTGAAGAGGTCGTTGTCGCCCTGGACGAGGCCGGCCGTCAGCGGGTCGTCGAGTCCTCGCAGGGGGAGGGCGAACAGGGAGCACCAGGCGGTGATGGACTCGCTGAGTGAGACGTCGATGTGCTGCCCTTCGCGGTCACCGTCGCCGTCTGCTGCGACCGCGGCGGTCAGTGCGAGTGCCGCGTGCATGGCTCCTGCCATGTCGCCGACACGCACGCCGGGGCGCGTGATGCTGCCGTCGACGCGGCCGGGTACCGCGAAAAACCCGGACAGGCCGAGGAAGTTGAGCTCGTGGCCGGGCTTGGCGGCGTACGGGCCCGTCTGCCCGTAGCCGGTGAGGGAGCACAGGACGAGCCGGGGGTTGGCCGCGTGCAGGACATCGAAGCCGACGCCGAGGCGGTTCAGAACTCCGGGCCTGAAGCTCTCGACGACGGCGTCGGCCGTGGCAGTGAGCCGCAGAACGCGTTTCGTCCAGCGTCGGTGCGCAGGTTGAGGGTGACGGAGCGCTTGTTGGGTTCAGCGCGTCGAAAAGGGACGGCGCGAAGCGGGGCGGGTCACCGCCGGCCGGGTCCTCGATCTCGATGACGTCGGCGCCGAGGTCGGCGAGCAGGGAGGTGGCGTACGGGCCGGGCGGCAGCCGGGAGAGGTCGAGGATGCGCTTGCCGGTGAGGGCGGACCAGGCGGGGGGTGTTGTCATGCGGGTACTCCCGTGTCGCTCATTCTGTTGATGCAGGTCAGGCATTGAAGGCGAGCAGCTTGGCGATGCCGTTGCGCTGGATCTCCGATGTGCCGGTCAGGACGCGGAACATGCGGATCTTGCGGAACAGGAACTCGATCTCATTGCCTTGCGTGAGCCCCTCCTTGCCGTGGATCTGTACGGCGTCGTCGAGGATGCGGAAGGACGACTCCGCGACGTAGAGCTTGCACATGAATGCCTCGGTGGGCACGTCGCGCCCCGCGTCCAGGGCGGCGTACGTCATCGAGCGCGCGGCGTACAGCTCGGTGGCCATGTCGGCGACCTTGTGCTGGATGGCCTGGAGCATCAGCAGCGGCTGCCCGCCCGCGACCTTGCGGGTCCTGGTGCGGTCCACGGTGAGGGCGAGGGCGCGGCGGGTGGCGCCGAGAACGGTGGGGCAGTGCAGCAGCCGGTTCGTGGTGACGCGGCCGAGCGCGATGCGCATGCCTTTGCCCTCCTCGCCGAGGAGGTTGGCGGCGGGCACGAGGCAGTCGTCGAGGACGATGTCGCTCTCGATGTGCTCCCCTGACATGGGCGTCGCCCCGTCCTCGACGCGGCAGCCTGGGCTGTCCAGGTCGACGAGGAAGGCGGAGAACTGCGGCTTGTCGTCCTCGCGTTCACCCGCATCGGCCATCCGCGCGACCACGATGGCGAAGTCGGCGAACGGCCCGGCGGAGGAGAAGACCTTGTGCCCGGTGAGCCGGTATCCGCCGTTTTCGTCGCGGACGGCGACGGTGCGTCCTGCCCGCAGCATTGGCTCCGCCTGTACGGTGCGGATCTGCGGAGCCCAGGACGGCCAGGCGGCTGTGTGCACATACCGCTGCCAGACCGTGTCCACGGACGCCGCACCCGCGGCACGCACTGTCCTTCTCACCCGTCCACCGTGCCTCTGGGCTGCGTGCGGCGCCAGCTGTGGGGCGCGGCCATGGCAGCATGACGGTCCAATTGTGGGTGTGACAACTTAACGGCCCTGTCTCACTTTCGGTGGTGACGGAGAGTGCTGCTATCCGAGGAGGATGCGGTGGCGCAGCAGGGTGAAGCCTGCTCGTCCGTGCATTGGGCGTGCGATCCGTTTGGTGTTGGTGTTGACGCCCTCGGTGGGGCCGTTGCTGTACGGAAGTGTGAGCCCTGCGATGACGGCGTCGACGTCCCGACCCTGACCCCGGGGGAAGGCATGCAGATGGGGAAGGTCGGCTGCTCGGACTTGGGCGATCCCGTCCGTGAGCGCGTCGGCGTTGATGGCGTGCGGGGTAAGGAGCGGGGCGAAGTCCCAAACACCGGACGCTAGTTGTGTCATCTCGGGGCAGCTGGCGGTGAGATGTGGCTGCGGTCGGAGTCCGCGCGGCCCTGGTTGATGTACTGGTGCAGGCGGTTCAGGCAGCCCGCTAAGCCGAGGGCTTTGAGCTCTTCGAAGAGGTGCTTGACGGGGACGCCGGGGTCCTCGACCCGGCGTTGGCGCAGCTTACAACTCTCCGTCACCACCGAAAGTCGGGCGGCCCCGGCTGGTGGCTCGGGGCTCACCGTCCTGATGCCGCGGGCAACTCCACGGTGATGCGGAGCCCGCCGGCAGGACGTGGGGTAAGCGTCAGGGTCCCGTCGTGTGCCTCGGTGATGGTCTTCACGATGGCCAGGCCCAGGCCGACGCCTGCCTGGTCGGTGTGGATGCGCTCGGTGCCGCGCTGGAAGGGTTCGGTGAGGGTCGCGACCAGCTGGGGGGTGAGCTGCTCCCCGGTGTTCTCCACGGCGAGTACCACGGTCTTGGGGCAGACGCCGATGTGGACCCAGACGGTGCCCTGTTGCGGCAGGTTGTGGATGATCGCGTTGTGGACGAGGTTCGTGGTGAGCTGCAGCAGGAGCGCGGGTGAACCGCTCGTGGGGGCGATGTCGCCGCTGGTCTCAAGGGTGACACCGTGCTTTTCCGCGAGCGGGTGGAGCGTTTCGGCTGCTTCCTCTGCGACGAGTGACAGGTCGATGTGTTCTCGGGTGAAGGACCGCTGGTTGGCGCGGCTGAGCAGGAGCAGCGCCTCGGTGAGGTCAATGGCCCGGGTGTTGATGGTGTGGAGGCGGTCGACGAGTTCGCCGGTGTCGTGGTTCGGATCGGCGCGGGCGACGTCGATGAGTGTCTTCGAGATCGCCAGCGGGGTACGCAGCTCGTGCGAGGCGTTGGCGACGAATCTCTGCTGTTCCGCGACGTGTGCTTCGAGCTGGGCGAGCATCACGTCGAAGGCGTCGGCGAGTTCACGGAACTCGTCCTTACGGCCCGGAAGACGGATCCGGTGGGACAGTGATCCGGCCGCTGCCGTGCGGGTGGCGTGGGTGATTCGGTCCAGGGGGGCGAGCATGCGTCCGGCGAGGATCCATCCTCCCAGGAGGCCGAATACCAGGAGGAACACCACTGCTACGGCTGCCGTTGGAGCGAAAGCGCGCAGGAAGAGGGTGCCTGGATTTTCTCGCACCGCCCCCGATTCGTTGGTCTTCAGCCATCCCGATCGCAGGAGGAACACTCCCACGGCGACGAGCAGCAAGCCCCCCGTGAGCATGAGGAATCCGGCGTAGCTGAGGGTGAGTTTGAGGCGGACGCTCAGGCCGGGCCGCCTATCCACGGTCACCGTCGCCATGCCCGGTGACGGGTGCTGGGTCGATGCGGTAGCCGACGCCTGGCACGGTGGTGATGAGCCAGGGTTCGCCGAGGCGTTTGCGCAGGGCGGAGACGGTGATGCGTACGGCGTTGGTGAACGGGTCGGCGTTCTCGTCCCATGCGCGCTCCAGGAGCTCTTCGGCGCTGACGACACCGCCTTCTGCGGTGACGAGGACTTCGAGGACCGCGAACTGTTTGCGGGTGAGCGCAATGTAGCGGTCGTCGCGGTGGACCTCTCGGCGGAACGGATCGAGGCGCAGGCCCGCGATCTCTCGCACCGGCGGCCGGTTGTGGGCACGCCTGCGGTCGAGGGCCCTGATCCTGAGCACGAGCTCCAGGAGTTCGAAAGGCTTCGTGAGGTAGTCGTCGGCGCCGAGTTCGAACCCGGATGCCTTGTCGTCGAGCCGGTCGGCGGCGGTGAGCATGAGGACGGGCATGCCGCTGCCGGAGGCCACGATGCGACGGGCGATCTCGTCGCCTGAAGGTCCGGGAATGTCGCGGTCGAGGACGGCGATGTCGTAGGTGTTGATATCCAATAGTTCCAGAGCGGTATCGCCGTCACCGGCGATGTCGGCCGCGATCGCTTCCAGGCGCAGGCCATCGCGGATGGCTTCTGCCATATAGGGCTCGTCCTCGACGATCAAGACACGCATGCTTTCAAGGCTATGGGTCGGCACATATCGTCGGCGTATCGAAAACCGCATACGTGCTGGCAACACTCCGCCGCCTTGCCTGGGGGCATGTCCTACAGCGAACCAGCACGAGCAGCAGCCGGGAAACCGGTCGTCAGGCCGATCAGCGCCGCCGAGCATATGGCGTTCGTGCGGGCCCAGCGGTCGGTCAGCTTTCTGCAGACCCCGGCGTGGGGCCGTGTCAAGACCGAGTGGCGCAGCGAGTCCCTCGGCTGGTTCGACGGCCGGCGCCTGGTCGGTGCGGGACTAGTCCTGCACCGACCAGTGCCGCGGCTCGACCGCCTCACGCTGGCGTATCTGGCCGAGGGCCCGGTCATCGACTGGAGCGGTGGGATCGATGCGTGGCTCGACCCGCTGGCGGCGTATCTCAAGGAGCACGGGGCGTTTGCGATCCGGCTCGGCCCGCCCGTGGTAACCGACACTTGGAGCTCCGCCCAGGTCAAGGGGGGTATCGCCGACCCGGACATCCGTCGGCTGACCGACGTGCCAGGACAGGGGGGCGGCCCGGCCGGCGCCCAGGTGGCCGCTCGGCTCAGCGACGCCGGCTGGCTTCCGCAGAGTCCCGAGGACGGCTTCGGGGTCGGGCACCCGCAGTTCAAGTACGAGATTCCGCTGAAGGGCAGGACCGAGGATGACGTACTCAGGGGCATGAACCAGCAGTGGCGCCGCAACATCAAAAAGGCGGCCAAGGCGGGGGTCGAGGTCACAGTCGGCGAGGTGACGTTCGGCGAGGACCTGAAGGCATTCCACGACCTTTACGTCCACACCGCCGAGCGCGACCGCTTCACGCCCCGGCCGCTGCGCTACTTCGAGACCATGTTCGCGGAGATGCTGGCCGAGGATTCCGAGCGGATCAGGCTCTATCTGGCCCGCCACCAGGGCGATGTGGTGGCCGCTGCTGTCCTGATCCGTGTCGGTGTCCACGCGTGGTACTCCTATGGCGCCTCCGCCACCGAGAAGCGCGAGGCGCGCGGCTCCAACGCCTGCCAGTGGGCCATGATCCGCGACTCGCTCGCGGCCGGCTGCGACGTCTATGACCTGCGCGGCATCACCCCCACGCTCGATGCGGACGACCCGCATGTCGGGCTGGTCCAGTTCAAGGTCGGCACCGGCGGTCGGGCGGTGCGGTACATCGGCGAGTGGGACCTGCCGCTACGGCCGATGATCTACCGGGCCTTCGACCTCTACATGAGGCGCCGGGCGCGATGAGCATGAGGATCCGACCGGCACACCGCGCCGACGCCTCAGCCGTCAACGAGCTGCTGGACCAACTGGGTTATCCACAAGACGGCCGGGCAGCGACGGCGGACCGCATCCAGACCTGGGCCGGGGATCCGTCCAGCGCGGCCTATGTGGCTGAGGCCGACGGCGACCTCCTCGGAGTCATCGCCGTCCACGTCTGCCCGTTCTTCGAGCGCGACGGCTCCTGGGGCCGGATCGTAGCCCTGGTGGTTCTGGGTCGAGCACGCGGCCGCGGCGTCGGCTCTCAACTTGTAGCGGCCGCGGAATCCTTCGCCGCCACCAGCGGGTGCGTCCGCATGGAGGTCACCAGTGGGGATCGTCGCCAAGATGCGCATGAGTTCTACCAGCGCTGCGGATACATCGACCAAGCGGGGAAGGCGTCCCGGTTCCTACGCGATGTGCCAACAGGCGGATCCTGACCACGTCGTCGAGTGTCGCTCCCACCCCGCCGAACTACGCGAGCGCGGCGGCGACCTCGTCGAGGCGCACCCCGCGGGAGGCCTTGACGAGCACCGCATCGCCGGCGGCGTGACGGACACGCAGCCGGTCGACGGCCGCGTCGTTGTCGGCCACCGCCCGCTCTCCCGCCCCGTCGGCCATCAGCCGGGCGCCCTCGTCGACCGCGACCATCACTTCGGCCCGGGAGGCGGCGTACTCCCCGACGACGCGGTGCTCGGCCCCGCCCTCCTCGCCGAGCTCGGGCATCTCGCCGAGGACAGCGATACGGGGGCCGCCCTCGATTGCCGCCAGCGCGTCCAGGGCGGCGCGTGCCGAGTCGGGGCTGGCGTTGCGGGGTCGCTGAGCAGGGGCGCGCCGCCTGCGAGAGTGTGCAGCTCCACACGCCATGTCGACAGCGAGGTAGAGGACGGCGGTGCCACCGGGCGCCAGCCCCTGCATCAGCTCGCCCTGCCCGTCTCGATGGCTGCGAGTGAGCCGAAGTCGCCGAGGGGGCCTGTCCGACATTGAGTACAACGGCGATGTCGGGCGACCAGGCCAGCGAGCTCGGCGATGTCGCCGACGCGGCGGGCTCCCATTTCAAGGACCAGGAATCGGGAGGCGACATCGGCGCGCCGCACGGTGAATGGCACGCCGAGCTCGTTGTTGAGGAGCCGATGGTGGCTATCGCCGGCGAGTTGGGTGAAAGCACCGCCGCCAGCAGGTCCTTGATGCTGGTCTTGCCCTGCGAACCGGTCAGCCCGACGACGGTCAGCCTGTCGCGAAGCCAGGCTACGACGTGGGCGGCGAGCGCATGCCGGCGCGGCCTAGAGACCTCGATACGAGGGTGGGCAGCGGCGTTGACCGCGAGCCGAGTACGGCGACCGCGTCGGCGTGGGCGCGCATAGTCGTGGCCGTCGACGTGCTCGCCGACGACGGCGACGAACAGGCCGCCCGGCTCTGCCTGCCGCCTGTCGAGCACGGCCGGCGCGTTCGCGGTCACCGCGCCGTCACCCTCAACCGTCCCGCCGACGATTTCGGCGATCTCGCCGAGGCCGAGCGGAATCATGCCCGTCCCCTGGACGTCATGCCGGGTGTTGTGTCGGTCATGCCTCGAGTCAAAGCAGCGGGACGTATCGCGGGCATATCGAAAACCACATACGTTCCGACAACAGCCCGCCGCCTTGACTAAAGGCATGACCCACAGAAATACGAACCGCATCACCATCTACGGGTGTGGCCCGGACGAAGCCGTCCTGTTCCGCGAACTGGCGCCGGGCCTCGGTGTGCAGCCGGCCATCACCGACGCTCCAGTGTCCGAAGCCAATACCGAACTGGCCGCCGGCAGTCGGTGCGTCAGCGTCGGCCACAAGACGCCCATCACCCACGCCACTCTGCGTGCGCTCGGCAGAGCCGGCGTGGGCTATATCTCCACGCGGAGCATCGGGTACAACCACATCGATGTGCAATACGCGGAGAGCATCGGCATCTTCGTCGAAAACGTCTCCTACTCGCCGGACAGCGTGGCCGACTACACGCTGATGCTCATGTTGATGGCGGTACGGGACGCGAAAGCCATCGTCCGGCGCACCGACATGCACGATTACCGGCTGAGCGATGCGCGCGGTAAGGAACTGCGCGATCTGACGGTCGGAGTGATCGGGACAGGCCGTATCGGGGCGGCAGTCATGGACCGGCTGCGGGGTTTCGGCTGCCGCATCCTGGCCCATGACATCCGTCCCGTGGACCGTCCCGGTCCTGCTGTCGAGCTCATTCCGCTCGATGAATTGCTGCGGCGGAGCGACCTGGTCACGCTGCATGCGCCGCTCACCGCGCAGACGCACCATCTGCTGAATCGGGAGCGCCTGGGACAGCTGAAGAACGGTGCGCTGATCGTCAACACCGCACGTGGTGCGCTCATCGACACCGATGCACTGGTGAAGGCATTGGAAAGCGGCAGGCTGAGTGGCGCGGCACTGGATGTCGTCGAAGGCGAGGAAGGCATCTTCTACGCCGACTGCCGGGACAAATCCATAGAAAGTAAGGGGCTGTTGCGGCTGCAGGAGCTGCCGAATGTGCTCGTCAGTCCGCACACCGCCTACTACACGGATCACGCCCTGCGCGACACGGTCGAGAACTCGATCACCAACTGCCTGGAATTCGAAAGAAGGAATCAGCATGTCTAAGGCCAAGCTGCGGGTCGGAATCCTCTTCGGAGGCTGCTCGGAGGAACACCTCATTTCCATCAAGTCTGCTCGGGAGATCGCGCGAAACCTTGACCCGGACACGTATGAGCCGTACTTCATCGGGATCACACGCGACGGCGCCTGGAAACTTTGCGAGGGCCCCGCCACGGACTGGGAGAGTGGCGCTTACCGGTCCGCCGTGCTGTCCCCGGACCGCGATGTGCGCGGACTGCTCGTCCTCGATGAGGGGAAGTACGAGACGGTCGGCCTGGATGTCGTTATGCCCGTGCTGCACGGCAAGCTCGGGGAGGACGGTGCGATCCAGGGCCTGCTCGAGCTGTCCGGGATCCCGTACGTGGGCTGCGACGTGCAGAGTTCCGCGTTGGGCATGGACAAGTCCCTCGCTTACGTTGTCGCCGCCGGCGCCGGAATCGCCACGCCGAATTTCAGGACGGTCGCAGCGGGCGAGGACATCGACGCCGGCCGGCTCACCTATCCCGTCTTCGTGAAGCCGGCCCGCTCGGGATCGTCTTTCGGAGTCAGCAAGGTGGCGCATGCGGAAGAACTGCCGGCCGCGCTGGACGTCGCCCGGCGGTACGACACGAAAGTCCTGGTCGAGGAGGCGGTCGTCGGCAGCGAGGTGGGATGCGCCGTTCTGGGCGCCGGAACGGATCTGACCACGGGGGAAGTTGACCGCATCGCCCTGTCCCATGGGTTCTTCCGGATCCACCAGGAGGACGCACCCGAGACCGGCTCCGACAATTCGACGCCGATCGTCCCCGCAGACATCCCGGCTGAATCCAGGGACCGCGTCCAGGACGTGGCGAAGGCCGTCTACCGCGCCCTGGGCTGCAGCGGACTCGCCCGCGTGGACCTGTTCCTCAAGGACGACGGACAGGTCGTCCTCAACGAGGTCAACACGTTCCCCGGAATGACCTCTTACAGCCGCTATCCGAGGATGATGGCCGCCGCCGGGGTTCCACTGTCCGAGGTGATCGACCGTCTGGTGACCGGGGCACTCGCCCGGCCGCTGCCTTCGATGGAGCAGGCTGATGCGTAACGACTTCGTCTTCATAGACGAGTTCATGCCCGGGGTCCGCTGGGACGCCAAGTATGCCACCTGGGACAACTTCACCGGGAAACCGGTCGCCGGATACCTTGCCAATCGGATCGTCGGCACCAGGGCACTGTGCGCGGCATTACAGAGCGCGCGAGAAGAGGCGGCCTCGCACGGATTCGGTCTGCTGCTCTGGGACGGATACCGCCCGCAACGCGCCGTGAACTCTTTCCTGCGCTGGTCCAAGCAGCCGGAGGACGGCCGCACCAAGCAGCGCCACTACCCCCATATCGACCGGCCCGAGATGTTCGAGAGCGGATATGTGGCGGCCAAGTCGGGCCACAGCCGCGGCAGTACCGTCGACCTGACGCTGTATCACCTGGAAAGCGGCGACGTCGCCGACATGGGCGGTGACCACGACCTGATGGACGCGGTCTCGCACCACGGAGCGGAAGGAATCCCGCAGTTCGCGATGGACAGCCGCAGACGTCTTCGCACCATCATGGAGACCAGCGGATTCAGCTCCTACGCCTGCGAATGGTGGCATTACACGCTCACGGACGAGCCCTACCCGGACACCTACTTCGACTTTCCCATCACCCAGGTGAGTCTGGGATGAATACAGCGCGGCTCCGGCGGTACGACCGGAGCCGCGGCCCCCGACACCGAGCGGCGAGGGCAGGCACCCCACCCGAACCCAAGCACGTATCGCCGGCGTATCGAGAACCGCATACACCCCGGCAACACCCGGCCGCCTTCACTGAAAGCATGACTCAGAGCCAGCCGACCCCCGCCCCGCACCCCCTCTCCCTCGCCGAGATCGCCGCGCTCGTGGATGGCCGGGTCATAGGGGACGCGACCGTCACAGTGAGTGCTCCGGCCGTCCTCGACAGCCGACACGGCGAACCGGGCGGTCTCTTCGTCGCCATGGCCGGTGGGCGCGTCGACGGCCATGACTACGCAGTTCGTACCCGTGCGACCGCCGTGCTCGGCTCTCGGCCGACACCGCTGCCCACCGTCGTCGTCGACGACGTACCGGCCGCACTGCAGACACTCGCCGCCCACTCCGTGGCCCGGCTGCGCGAGCGGCTGACCGTCATCGCGGTGACCGGCTCGCAGGGCAAGACCAGCACCAAGGACCTGCTGTCCGCGGTCCTTTCGGGCGCCGGTCCGACCGTCGCCACACACGGTTCGTACAACAATGAACTCGGCGTGCCCATAACCATGCTGCGCGCCGACGCGCACACCCGCTTCCTCGCCCTGGAAATGGGCGCCCGCCACGTCGGCGACATCGCCCACCTCACCGGGCTGGTCGCACCCGACGTCGCGGTCGTGCTCAACGTCGGCCAGGCCCACATCGGGGAGTTCGGCTCGCGCGCGGCCATCGCGCGGACCAAGGCTGAACTCGTGCGCGGCCTCGCCTCCGACGGCACCGCCGTCCTCAGCGCCGACGACCCCCGCGTCGCAGCGATGCGCGCGCTGACCGACGGGCCGGTCCTGACCTTCGGCCGCGCCGAGCACGCCGACGTGCGTGTTCAGGACATGGTCCTCGACCGCCTGGGCCGGCCGACCTTCACGCTGCGCACCTCCGGTGCCTGGGCCCGGGTCGCGCTGCCGCTCGTGGGTGCCCATCAGGTACTCAACGCGGCGGCGGCCGCCGCGGCGGGGCTCGCAGCCGGCATCCCCCTGGTCACCTCGGCGGTGGCCCTCAGCACCGCCTCACTGTCCAAATGGCGTATGGAACTGCGCACCCTTGCCTGCGGCGCGACACTGCTCAACGACTCCTACAACGCCAACCCCGACTCCACCCGAGCCGCACTGGACACACTCGCATCCATCGCAGGCCGCCGCCGTATCGCCGTACTCGGCGCGATGCTCGAACTCGGCGCCGACAGCGAGGCCGAACACCGAGCGGTGGGCGAGTACGCGGCCGCACACGCCGACCTGGTGGCAGTCGTCGGCGCAACCGCCCGTCCCGTCGCCGACGCCGCGGGGGAGCGGGCGCTCATGTTCCCCGACAACCAAGCGGCCGCAGCCTGGCTGCACGAGATCCTTACCGGCGGCGACGTCGTCCTCGTCAAGGCGTCGCGCGGCGCCCGCCTCGACGAGGTGGCCGCCGCACTCGGGTAACCGTGCGACGCGGCCTCAGCGCCCGGACCGCCGCGCTCTCAAAATCCTGCCGGGTCCCGCACTGCGTATTCTGCCGTCAGGCCGCTGAAGCAAGCCCCGCCTGCGCGGGGCCCCCAAGGGTCAGCCCCACCATGAGAGCTGCTGCAACTTGTTCCTTATCCTCGGCGGTCACGTTCGTTGAGCGTGCAGATCGCGCCGAACAGCCATCGCCGCCATTGGCGATCCTGAATAGCCCTCCGCTCGCGGCGCAGTGCTGCGGGGCTTCAAGCTGTGCGGTGCGCTCCGGTGAAGGCCCGTAGGGCTTCCTGCGAGTGGGGAAGGCCGAGTTCACGCAGTCGGTCGGCGGACGATCGGATGACCCAGGCGTGCTGATGGTCAGCGAGACCGTCCAGCAGCCGCTGCTGGGCCACCGTCAATTCGGTGTATCGGGGTGCGGAGTGCGGCAGGGGGGCGGGAAAGAGCTGCTCGATGGCTGCGGGTGCAGGATCCGGAGTGATCCCGGGCGATGCTAGGCAGACATGCGTCAAGCGCCTCTTGTGTGGAGGGCGGGTCCCAGGTGGGCGGGAGGGCGTGGAGGGTGCGCTCGATGTGGCCGTGAAGGTCGCCTTCGAAATAGTCGGTTACGTGATCGAGCGCGCTGTGCCCGACCATGACTCCGCGATGGCGGCAAGTGAGGACGCGTGGGACCGCCGGCCGAAGCGGGAGGACTACCTGTCCGATGCGGTCTATCAAGCTGATCACAACGCCTGGCAGGAGGCCGCGGATGCGATCGAAGCCGCTCGGTCACCGGGGCCGTCTTTCTTCACGACGACGGCTGCGGCTTCTCCGCACTCCTCCTGGTCAGCGGGCCCATGAGAGGGACCCTGTGGTTCGACGGGCGGGCGACGTGCGATCGCCTGAACCCGCTGCTCAACGATGACGGTCGAGCCGCGACATTCGCGGAGTGGTATCTCGACTGGCTCGCCTCGCTCACGAGGAGTCGCTGACAACGCCCGAACAGCGCCGTGCCGCTCACCAGAGCTGGTACGCAGGCGTAGGCACGCCCATTTGGTACCGCTGGTTCGACTCGTAGATCCCAAGATCCGTAGTGGTCTTGCGATCTCGCTGGTGGAGACCGGCGCACGCATGGGTGCGGCCATCGATGATCACCGGTGTGTGAAGACCAACGATCGGGCGGTGGCCGCGGGGGACAGCGTAGAACCTGCCTGATGGCAGGCGGTGTCCGAGGACCTGGTGGCGCGGATCACGGGAGGATGCAGCCGGTCGAACCCCGGCGTCGGGCAGGGAAGTTGCTGCTCGGACTGATGGCGGACCTGCCCCGGAAGAACTGCTGGACCATCGCTGTCCAACCTCGCTGCTCGCGCCGTCGGCCGTACCCTCCTCTCATGGGGTGGATCTCGATTGAGCGTGTGCGGGAGCCGCAGACGTGTTACTGCGGGGTGCCGGTCGAACAGACCGGCCGGTGGTTCACGCGCCGCTACTGCTCATCAAAGCACCGGCGGCGGGGCCGGGTAGTCGGCACGATTGCGGCGGTCGTCGCCCTTCTGGCGTGACGGGACCTCGCCCGCCCGGGTAGTGGTGCGTGGTGCGTATGAGCAGCAGCGGGTCGAAGTCGTGGAGTTCGAGTTCGGCGGGGCGCCAGGGATCCGGCGAGAGTGCGACGACGGGCGTCAGCCCGCGCGCGGGCGGTGAGGTGGTCGGGGTGGCAGGCCCACGTGCAGAGGGCGCCCTCAGAGCTAGTCTTTGAACCCCCTGCGACGCCGCACGTCGAGGCCACGCGCCCCCACCCTCGAACCGGCTCCGCACGGCTCGGGCGGGAGGTACCCCCTGACCGTCTGCTGCACCCGCTTCGCGCGGACGACTGGGGTTCAAAGACAGGCTTTCAGACGCCTCGCGCTCGCTTTCGCGTGCGGCGCGCCTCGCGCATTCCTTCGCCGGCTTCACGCGCCCGGTTCATCATCCAGTCTCGAAACCGCCACCACGCCAGCACGACAGGGGTGACGACCAGAGAGAACAGGCATGCCTCTCCCCAAGTAGCCGGGTTCCGCGGCCGGAAGTGCAAGTAGGCCACGCCGACCGCATAGAGCACGACAAACAGCAAGAGGTACTTCACGGGCTTCGGAAGGCTCATAGACCCTCAACTGCCCGCGTTCCGCCTGCACATGAGTAAGGGGCCCCGCAGTCGGCTGCGCCGCGGTGGCCGTTGACCCCGGAGGCAGCGCCGGCGAGGTGGCGCGGCACGTACCGCATCGCGTCGGCGGACATCGGGGCGATGGTGCAGCCCACCCCCAGGCCCGTCAGCAGCGGGGCTGGCACGAACGCGAACCAGGCGGCGCCCGGCGCGGCAATGCAGGCGAGGGCGATGATCCCGGTGGCGTAGGGGTGAGCCCGGCGAGCAGGACGTACTTGCCGCAGACGCGGTCGGCAAGGCGTCCGGCGAAGGGGCCCGCCGTCATCGACACCACGGGCGACGGCGCTACGCGGAGCTGGTCCGGCCGCTGATCCCCATGAAGGCCAACCCGGGCGTCACACACGACACCATCCGCCGCGCACGTAACTGGATCGCGGACGGGGAGCGGCGCAAGACGGAACGGGCCCGCGCCGCGGCGACCGCCCGCCGGCCCCGAACTGGCTCAACGAGCAGGGCGTGGTCAGAGGCGGGGTGAGGCCTGGCTGATGTGGAGGCCCTGTCGTCTCGTGCCGACGGGCCGGACGCAGTGCTGCGAACTAGCGAGAACCCGGGGTGATCACGTACCGCGGTGGAAGGCGGGCAACCGCCCACTAGCGGCGGCCGCGGCTGACGATGCCTGGCCCATGACGGACGGAAGAGGCCGGGCCGAGGAGAACCTGTACGTGGCCGCCGACACCCCAACGCCGTTCTGGCCCACGGGCGCGATCGTGCTCGTCGTCACCACGCTGATCTGGCTCGATGGCGGCTGATCGCCGAGCGACGTCATCGTCGCGCGTCAGCTTGCGCGCGGGCGCGTTCGATGTCGGGGACGTGGTGCTCGGCCCATTCCCGGACGGCACGCAGCGGCATCAGCAGTGACCGGCCGAGGTCGGTGAGGGCGTACTCGACGTGCGGGGGATTTACCGGGATTTCCGTGCGGGAGATCAGACCGTCGTACTCCATCGCGCGAAGCGTCTCGATGAGTGCCTTTGGTGTGATGCCCCGTACGTGTGCCTTGAGTTGGGTGAATCGCATCGGGCCGGCGTCCAGCGCGTTGACGATGAACACGGTCCAGCGCGCCCCGATCCGGTGCAGGACGGTGCGACTGGGGCAGGTTGCGGCCATGACGTTGTAGGCCTTGCCCATGTATGCCTCCCGGTAGCGTTGTAGATACCGGTATAGATTCTATACCGTCCGCGCTGTGACTCTCTCCGATCGCGTGACCGATCCTCTGTTGGCTCCGCACCGCCGTTTCGTCGCGGCCATCGTCATCGACTCGATCGGCACCGGCGTCTTCGTCCCCCTGTCGATGCTGTATTTCCTGGCCACCACTTCCCTGACACTGGTGCAGGTGGGCGCAGCGCTGACGACCGGCGGGCTGCTGGCGCTCCCGGCGGGCCCGCTGGTCGGTGGACTGGTCGACCGGTACGGCGCCAAGCCGGTCCTGCAGGCGGCGAACCTGGCCCAGGCGCTCGGCTTCGCCGGGTACCTCATCGCCGGCCAGGCCTGGCAGATCGCCCTCTGCGCCTGGTTGAACAGCGCCGGCCGGGCGGTGTTCTTCGGCTGCTACGGGGTGACCGTCACGGCGCTGGCCGAGCCAGGCCAACGCGAGCGCTGGTTCGGCCTGCTGGGGTCGGTACGCAACCTTGGCTATGCGCTCGGCGGGCTCCTCTCCGCCGTTGCCGTCACCATCGGCACGCAGGGCGGCTACGCCTCGATCGTGGTCGTCAACGCCCTGTCCTACATCGCGGCATTCGCCCTGCTGCAGGCCGTGCCGAATGCCCGCCGCAAGCCCGGCCAGGACGCTGTTGGAGGCTGGCCGCGTGTACTGCGGGACCGTAGATACCTGTCGCTCGTCGCACATCAACTGTGCTTCGCCGTCTCGTTGTTCGCCCTCAACATCGCGATACCGGTCTACGCCGTGAACGTACTGGGACTGCCAGGCTGGACAGCCGGAGCGGTCTTCACGCTCAACACCCTGATGATCGGATTCGGCCAGGGCGTCGTGGTCAGGTGGCTCAGCGGGCAGATCCGCAGCCGCGTCCTCGTAGCCGGCCACGCCTGCTTTGCGGCCGGCTACCTCGTGTTCCTCGCTGCCGACGGGATGGCTGCGCCAACCCTCGCGATCGCCGTCGTGTTGCTCGGCACCGGTAGCTATACCTTCGGCGAGATCCTCGGCGGCCCTGTCACGGCGACCGTTGCCGCGGAGAGCGCCCCAGACGCGCTCCGCGGCCGGTACTTGGCCCTCAACCAACTCGCCGTCACGGTCGCAGGAACGATCGCCCCGGTCGCGCTCTCCGGGTTGCTGTCCACCGGGGCAGCCGCGATCTGGCTGACCCTGGTTGGCGTCAGCATCCTCGGAGCCACGTTCGCCACCGCAATCGGAAGGGCCGTGCCAGCGGCGCAGAACCGCATCGGGGGTGTCTGACGAGCTTGTGCATGGGCGGCGTCTGGGCACGGCAACGGGGCACGCGGGGCGTTGCTCACCCTGCTGCGGCAGAGTGCGTATCAGTGATCAGTGACGACCAGGACTTCCACCGCGTACTGCTTGCTCTTGCCGGAGAGGTAGCGGCCGCGGCCGTCGGTGCCCTGGGCGGGTAGATGAGCGCGGATCTCGGTGGTCGTCGATGACGCCGCTCTGTCCGCTGCCACCGAGATGGTCGACAACATCAGCAAGCGTGCGCAGCCGGATGGCCGCCTCGACCACGCAGCCGCGCTGGGCCGGCAAGGGGCGTATTTCGCAGATCGCGCGGGTGGGTGGAGCGGTTCACCCCGAAGCAGCAGGCCATTACGGCGTGCGTGACCCGTGACGGCGGTGGAAGAGCGTGGCGAGCAGCCGGTCGACGAGGACCAGCTTGTAGACGAGTTTAACGATCACGTTCCTGGCCAGACCAGTGATCCGTGGGCCATGGACGATCACCGCACGGGCAACGCTTCCACGGAACAGTGGCTGGTGGCTGGTGGCTCGTAGTTGGTGGCTGGTGGCCCGGGCCGCGGGGCCGACAGGGTCACAGCGGCGGCGGCCAGGGCTGCCGCCGTGAGGACAGTGCCCCTCAGCCATGGCAATCAGACGCTGACTCCTGTGAGATCACCCGACCGTCAAAGATCTCTCTCCCCGACCGCTAGGACAGGGGCGCGCATGCCCCGGCGGGCGCAGGCGTGAACGGGGCCAGCAGGTCATGGTCCATGAACGAGGCGTGGTCGGCCTGCCACCGCTGTGTGATCCGGGTGGCCGTGGCCGGGGAGAGCCCGGCCGAGCTGCCCAGGAACTTCTCCACGGCGGGCACGGAGTCCCCTGAGGGCAGGCCGTGCAGATAGAGCAACGGCAGCACCTCACCGATCTTCGGCGACTTGCGGCACCACGGCGGCAGGATCGCCGAAGAGAACCGTCTGCCCTCGCCCGTCTCCTCATCGACGCGCGTGTCATTCACCCGCGGCGCCTTCACCTCGACCGTGCCGGCTGCCGTCGTCACCTTGCGCGGCCGGTGATAGCCGTTGCGCACGACCAGACGGTGACCCCTCCCGTCTCGCTGATCGGGCAACTCGGCTATAGACGCGGGGACTTCCGCCTCTAACGCGGCGGCCGGCATCCGCCGTGCACCCTCACGGACGATCGCGTCGATCAGGGACGATCCGTCGGCGTGGCGCCCTCGGCGTTCACTACGCTGAGCACGGGCGTACCTTCCTGACCCGCGCGGCAACGCCGGCCTACTCGATACCAGTCATTCGATCACTCGGGAAGGCACGGCCTCCGCGTGTGCCCTCCCGAGTCGATCCGCAGGCAATGTGCATTGCTCGACTGATGACCGTGGCCCGCTTCCGTAGCCGCGCTCTCGGCGGAGACTCGGGTCAGCTTCCGTGACCGCCTTGATGCTGATCGGATCGTGGCGCCGGTCGATCCGTCTCAGGCGTCGAAGGCCGTGGCCCTGGACTGCTTCTCCCAGGCGACGACGTCCTCCCGGACCTGGTCGGCGTGGGCAAGGACGGCGCTCACCCCGTCGTCGCCGAGCGGCAGCCGCAGTGGGGTATTCTCCGCCTCCAGCGCGGCCAGGATGACCGCCGCCGCCTTGCTCGGGTCGCCGGGCTGTGAGCCGCCCCCGCCGGCCACGGCCGCGCGGGTCCCCTCCACCTTGGGGTACAGCCCGCTGTCCGTGCTGATCCCGGCCCGGCCCGTCTCGAACAGCGAGGTTCGAAACGCGCCCGGCTCCACGATCAGCACTTTGATGCCGAACTCCCGCACCTCGTCCGCAAGCGCCTCGGACATGCCCTCCAGGGCGAACTTGGTCCCGCTGTACGCGCCGAAGCCGGCGAAGGACATCTGCCCGCCCATGCTGCTCATCTGCACGATCGCGCCCGAGTGCCGCTCCCGCATGTGCGGCAGCACCGCCCGCACCAGGGCCGCAGGGCCGAAGAAATGCAGGTCGAAAAGTTCGCGCAACTCCTCATCCGTCGTCTCCTCGACAGCGCCGACGTGCGTGCGACCCGCGTTGTTCACCAGAACGTCGATCCGCCCGTACCGGGCCACGATGTCCCGTACGGCGTCCTCGATCGCGGCCGCGTCGGTGACGTCCAGGCGCAGCGCCTCCACTTGGTCGGGATGCGCGGCCACCAGATCGTCCAGCGCCTCCGGACGCCGGGCCGCGCCGACCACCACATCGCCGGCGGCGACGGCCGCCTGCGTGATCACCCGCCCGAATCCGCTGCTCGCACCCGTCACCAGCCATACCTTGTTCACGGCAACTCCCCGTGGCTTGAGTAGGTTTCGTATCTCCTGACGCCCACCAGGCTGCCGCCGAAGGCGTTGCCCGTCCAAGACCCTCCGTGATAACCAACGGTTATGACCATGGACGTCCACGCCCGAGACCTCCGCTACTTCGTCGCCGTCGCCGAGGACCTGCACTTCACGCGTGCCGCCGAGCGGCTGTACGTGTCGCAGCCCGCCCTGAGCAAACAGATTCGGGCGCTGGAGCTGCAGTTGGGTGCGGAGCTGTTCCGTCGTGACCGGCACGGGGTGGCCCTGACGGCCGTGGGCGAGGCCCTGTTACCGCATGCGCGGAAGGTGCTGGCAGCATGGGAGAAAAGCGCGGCCGCGGTCGAGGCGGTCAAGGCCGAGCAGCGCAGCACGCTCATGGTGGGCATGAGCACCAGTCCGGGCCGGGGCGGCCTGCTCCCGGCCGTCCGCTCCCGATTCAGTGCCACGCATCCGCAGGCCACGGCCCGGCTGCGCCAAGTGAGTTGGGAGGACCCGACGGCCGGCCTGGCCGACGGCAGCGCCGATGTCGCCTTCGTCTGGCTGCCGCTGCCCGACGAGAAACGCTACAACCGGGTGGTGGTCGCCGAGGAACCCCGCCTGGTCGCCCTCCCCGACACGCATCCGCTCGCCACCCGCGCCGAGATCGACTTCGCGGATCTGGTCGACGAACCCTTCCTCGCCCTGCCCCGAAGCGCAGGCACGCTGCGGGACTACTGGTTGGCCCTGGACGCCCGTGCCGGCCGCCCACCCCGCATCGGCGCCCGGATCGCCAGCACTGAGGAGACGTACGAGGCCCTGATCGCGGGCCTGGGCATCTGTCTGGTGGCGGCGGGCAACGCCCCGCTGATCACCCTGGGCGGCGTCACCACCCGCCCGGTGAGGGGTATCAGCGCCAGCCGCTACGCCCTGGCCTGGCGTCGCGAGGACGAACACCGGCCGCTTGTACGGGCGTACGCCGAAGCATGCCGGGCCACGATCAGCAGGTAAGGCAGGCTGCTGCTCCGCGTCGGCAGGGGCGAGGGTCGCCGATGCGGGGTTCGCCCGCATGTCCAGTTCGGCGACCGCGACCGTCTGCATCGTGCGGCGGATGGGGTCGAGGACCGCGTGAGCCTCGGTCGCAAGTATGGCGACAGGGACGCACGGCGGCGTCGGCGCGTGCGACGGCGGCCGCACCCCATGGATGTTCCAACTCCGTTCCCGGCGTAGTGGTGGCGCTGGTGGGAGGAGGCGGGAGGCCGGTCCGGGCGGGCCGTTGTCGCGGGAGCAGACGCACGAGGTGCGAGAGCTTGTATGGCGTAGGCGAGTGCGCCGACGCTGACGCCGGCCGCCCGGCGGGGGAGCGCAGCCCGCCGTGGGGGCGAGTTGAGGCGACGCAGGGCACAGGTTTTCGGGAGATCCGCAACGCGGTGCTGTTGTAGCCATGCCCCCACTCATCAGCCGCGCACCCGCCTGGCCCCGGTCACAGGGCCCCAGGTATGAGCTGGATGCCGAGCAGGTCGGGAGCCGGCCCAGGGGGGCTTACCTCACTACGACGTTGTCTCCGGCCGAAGTCGAGGGCCCGGTGGTGGTGTTGCCGTAGTACACCCAGCGCCACGTGCCTGTCTTGGATGCCTTCACGGTGGTCCTGAGATTGCCCGAGCCGTTCGCGTACACCTTTTTCACCGTGGTGTAAGAGGTGGTTCCGGTGGCCTTGAACTGCAGGCTTACCAGGCGGCCTCCGTAGGAAGCGTACTTCCTCGTCTCCCAGTTGGCCCGCGTGACCTTGCCGGTCACGGTGATGGTTCTGCCCTTGGCCACCGGCTCGGGCGCAGCGTTCACGGTCAGGCGGGAGTTGCGCTTGACGTACACCGTGACGCCCTCGTCATCGGTGTCACCGCCTCCGCCCTGGAAGTACACCTCGGCCGCCACCTTCCAGGCTCCGGCCTCGCTGTTGTGCATGTCCCACTCGCTCGGGTCGAAGTACATCGTCTCGTGGAAGTCGCAGACGCCCGAGCTCACCCTGATGCAGTCGCTCGTGTCGATGGCGTGCCACAGTCGCTCACTCGTATTGCCGCGGTACAGGAACACCGCCGGCCACTTCCACTTCTTGGTGGTGGCCATCCGGAAGGACGTGGGCGCCGCGGCCTCGTTCGACACTCCGATCACGATCGGCTTGCCGCCGTTCACCTGGACACGGGTGAACGAGACCCCGCCCTCGGCCGCCCCGGCCGGCCCCGCGGCCATCGCCGTGAACACCGCCGCCGCGCCACCGGCCACGACAGCTCTCCAAACGTTCTTCCCCACCAGATCCCCGATCTCTGTACCGAAAGGCGCCGAAGGCTCATCCTCCGGCGCCATTCAGACAGCCGGGATTCACGCGGGGTTGTACATCCGTGGATCACGATCGGGCATCAGGCGATCTTCGCCTTCTACGAACACGGCCTGCGGTGTCTGCTCATGGGAGGGCCGATGGCCTGTCAGTACGCGGCGCAGGGTGCGCTCGGAGACGGGCAGCCTGTTCTGGGTCGCCTTCGCCACGATCCCGCGAAGGTCTTGTTGAAGCTCTCCACGCCATGCATCCATACGCGCGGCGCAGCCAGTTCCTTCGTCGCGGCCGACGGGCGGTCCGCACGGCGCGGGCGGCCGCGGGTGAGCGACCGGCGACCAGTAGGAGCCAGGCGCCCGCGGCGAGCACGGTCAGGACCACGGGGGCGCTGAAGCACGGAGATCGCAAGCTCAAGGAAGCCGTCCAAGACGTAAGCCTGCGGCAAGCGCGAGGTGCTCATCCCGGCTCCTGGTGCGCCCTTCGCGCTGTGGGCGACAGCCGCGCAGTTGTTGGGCGTTAGTGAGGCGTTAGCGGTCGGCGACCGGACGTTAGTGGCGCCGGGCAGAGTCGTAGTCGTACCAGGGAAACAGCGACACCGACACCGATTGC
>NZ_JBIWKA010000035.1:0-17916 GCF_044765445.1 Streptomyces sp. NPDC102467
AAGCTGCCCGAGCCCGCGGTCGTCGACAAGCCCATCGTCACCAACTGGTCGACCAACAGCGCCGAGACCGTGCCCGTCATCGCCTGACCGACAACGCTGCGGCATCGTCCGGCAGCTCAGCAGGTGACGACCTTGCCGTAGGAGCCGCGGCCCCAGTTCCACTCCCACTGCTCACCAGGCTGATAGGTGAGACACGGCGAATCGTTGCCCCAGTCGATGACGACCTTCAGGTGCATGGCCTCGCCGCAGTTGTTGGTGACCTTCACGTACTTTCTGTGCTTGATGACGTCCCGCTTGACGCAGGCCGGGGCCGTGCCCTGTGTCGCTGCCGCGGGGGCCGCCGATGCCGCGGAGGCCGTCACGAGGCCGGCGCTGAGGAGAGCCGATGCCGCGACGAATCCGCCGGCGAGACGCTTGCGGTACTTCATGTCCGGTTTCCTTTCCTGGGGCCAGGAGGCCGTGCGATGCGTGTCGTTGCTCCGCAGACTCTGCCGATCTTTTCGGCCCGAAGGTCCCAGACATGGCCGAAGTACGTCCCTTCGGGTGAGGAGGACCAGGGCTTCACCAGGGGGGCGAGCGGAGAAGCTCACCGAGCACGTACGTCCTTGCGGCCGGCGCACCAAGATCATTAGGGCATGTTGGGCGCCGCGTGTCCGAGCTGCAGATGTGGCGCCGGCGGCAGCGGCGTAGGCGCGCCTGTGGTGGGTGAGGCGCTGAACGCCTCGATCACGTAGGCGGCGAAGCGGCGGGAGGCCGCGATCCGGGCTGCACGCGGTGTGTCCTGGAGGCCCCGGTGGGCCATGAGCATGAGGATCAGGTCGTCGACGACGAAGCCGGGGCGCAGGTGGCCGGTTTTCTGGGCACGGTGGGCCAGTTCGCCGACCGCACGCAGGGTCTGCTCGCGGTCGGCGGTGAAGTCAATGGCCTCGGGGAAGGCCGTCATGAAGGCGTCGGCGAATCCCCGGCTGTGCGCGTGGAGTTCGCAGATCCGCTCGACCAGGCTCCGAAAACCATGCCACGGGTCGGAGTCGGCGAGGGCGTCGCGGACAGCGGCGTGGCAGGCCCGCCGCTGTTCGGCGAAGGTCTCCACGATCAGTGCCTGCTTGGTCGGGAAGTGCCGGTACAGCGTGGCGGGGCCGACGCCTGCACGCCGGGCGACCTCGCGCATGGGCGCACTCAGGCCCTCCTCGCCGAACACCGCGCGGGCGGCATCCAGGATGCGGCCCCGGTTGTCGCGGGCGTCGGAGCGCACCGACTGAGACAAATGGTTGGTCATCGCTTCTCACTTTAGCCAAACGGACGGGGGTGTCCGTTACGTTCCGATGGCGGTGCTGCCCACGGCCGCAGCGGCTGCGGTCCGTCCCTTTGCCGTCTTGAGGAGCAGAAATGAAAGCTGTCGTGATCAGGAGGTTCGGCGACCCCGATGGCCTGGAAGTCGTCGATGTGCCCGCGCCCGATCCTGCCCCCGGGCAGGTGCGGATCGCCACGGAGGCGATCGGCGTAGGCGGCGTGGACGCCGTGATCCGCCGGGGAACGCTTGCCGCCTACGGATTCCAGGAGGGCCACCTTCTGGGCAGCGAGGTCGCGGGACGGGTCACCGCGGTGGGAGAGGGCGTGGACGCCGCGTGGATCGGGCGGCGGGTGTGGGCGTTCACCGGTCTGTCCGGTGGGTATGCCGAGCAGGCCGTCGCCTCCGTCGCGGACATCCTCGTGCTGCCCGACGGCCTGACCGGCGCCGACGCGGTGACTCTCGGCGGCTCCGGCGTGGTCGCCCACTTCGCTTTGGAGCGGGCCCATTTCACGGCCGGGGAGACGGTGCTCGTGCGCGGTGGGGCAGGCAGCATCGGGATCACAGCGGTCCAACTGGCGGCCGGACGCGGCGCGGGCGCGGTGGCAGTCACCACCTCATCGGCGACACGCGGCGACCGCCTGCGGGACCTGGGCGCGACCCACGTCCTGGCCCGCACCGGCGAGGGCGGCCCGGACACACCGGCAGGTTTCGACGTAGTGATCGACATCGTGGCAGGACCCCAACTCCCCCTGTTCCTGGACAAGTTGAACCCCAACGGGCGGTACGTGGCCGTCGGTGTGGTCGGCGGACAGCCGCCGGCTGACTTCGGCACGCGGCTGATCGACGCCTTCCGCAGGTCGTTGTCGTTCGCCACGTTCAGCTCTGACACCGTGCCAGGACCCGACCGTCAGGCCGTACGGGCATCCCAGTTCGCCGATGCCGCGCAGGGCGACCTGCGCACGGTCGTGCACGAGGTGCTGCCTCTGGACCAGGCGGCGCAGGCCCACCGCGAGATGGACGCGGGGCAGGTGTTCGGCAGGGTCGTACTGGCGCCCTGAGCCGGTATCCGGCACCCGGCATCCCGCCTCGGCTCTGCGCACCGGCCGCCTCTCAGTCGCTGTACCTTCGGTCGCTGTGCTCAGTGACGATAAAAGGCCAGGTCAGCGGAGTATGGCAGCCCGAAAAGCGACTGAAGCGACTGAAGCCTCCTATCTATGACACGCACGCGCACATCAGTGTGTCGTTATAATTCCGGCCTTCAGTCGCTACGGTCGCTTTCATGGTGGGTGCACCTGCCCTGACCTGGGGTTTATTCAAGCGACTCGGGTCAGCTACCGAAGCGCGAACGTCGCTGTGTCTTCGGTAGCTGAGCAGCGAGAGGGCGCGGGGCGGTCAGCTCTTCGGTAGCTCTATGCCGAGTTCACGCATCGCGTCCGAGGGCGGGCCGCCTTCGGAACGCTCGGTCTTATAGCCCCTGGTGCCGGCTCCGAGCGTGCGGGGGTCGACCGCCTCCGAGGGCGCGGCCGAGGCGTAGAGCCCTTCGGGCCGCTGGTCCCTGTCGTGGGGCAGGAGCCAGAAGACCCTGCGCAGGAAGGTTCCGGAGGCCCGCGAGGCCCGGGCGTCACGGGACAGGATCGCGTAGCCGACCATGCGCCCGTCGCGGTGGTAGGCCGGTTTCCCGCGCCGGGTGGGCAGCCGGTCCAGGCTCTGCCGGACGTAGTCGAGGGGAGCGATGTCCTCGAGCCAGATCAGGTCCGTCTCATGGGCGATCTGGCTGGCCTCGATCAGGGAGCTCATGCTCTTGTTCCCTCCGCCTCGGCGTTCAGCCCGATGCCCGGATAGTACTTCCGCTGGTTCGACAAGATCATTTCTTTGGGGGAGGAGAGGCCGACGGTCTCCCGGACCCGGGCCGCGAAAGCACGGGAGGAGACCGGGTTGGCCCCTTCGAGCGAGCACCAGTGCTTGTAGGACGCGTACAGCTGAGCCTGTTCCGCTCGCCTCGCGGGAGCCATGGTGCAGCACTCGGTGAGGAAGCGGCCGGTATGGTCCTCGGTCTCCGCGTAGGCGGTGGTGGCGGTGCGGACCTGCTGCGGCCCGGTGAGGTCCTTTTCGCCGTTGAGGTAGCGGCGCGCCCCTGTGATGAGCCAGTGCAGGATCCCCGGGCCTTCTTCCGTGACCAGGACATCGGCCAGGTTGTCGACCTTGCGGTGGTCGGCGACGATCCGTTCGAAGGGGATCAGCTTCATACGGCGCCAGAACGCGTAGCCGCCGGTGTTCACCTCGGGGCGGTGATTGCCCAGCAGCCACAGTTTGTGCGTGGGGGTGAAGGAGAAGAAGTCCTGCCGCATGCGACGGGCCTTGATCCGGTCCCCGCCGGTGAGGAGCTTGACGCGGGCCTCGTCGAAGCGGTCGCCGGGCTTGAGTTCGGAGCAGACGATGATGCGCCGGCCATGGAGTTCGGCCAGGTCGGTGGGGTGCCCCTCGAACGGCTTGGCCATCAGGAATCCGGGCGGCGCGGCGTCGGCGTAGTCGCCGAGCAGCTTGACCATCACGTCGAGCAGCACACTCTTGCCGTTCTTGCCCTGCCCGTACAGGAACGGCATGATCTGCCCGCCGACATCGCCGGTGATGGAGTAACCCAGCAGCAGATGCAGGAAGTTGATCATTTCCTGGCCGTCGGCGTCCTCGCCGAAGGTGTCGCGGAGGAAGTGCTGCCAGCGGGGAGCCTCCATCGCCCGGGGCGCGAGTGCGGTGGAGCGCGAGTGCAGGTGCTTCTCCGGATCGGGGCTCTGCAGCATGCCGGTGCGCAGGTCGACGACTCCGTCCGGGGTGCACAGCGCGTAGGGGTCGGCATCCAGCAGAGAGGCGTTGAGCACCATGCCGGGCGCCGACTTCGCCTGCATCAGCATGGCCTTCATGCCGGACGTCGACAGGGCGCGCCGGCGGTGGCGGCGCAGCACGGTGGACGAGTGCCGCCCCCTCGGGTCCTCCTCGGTGAGCGACTCGGCCATCTCACCGGCCGCCCACAGAACGGCGTCGTCCTCGTCGATCTCCCACCGGAAGCCCGACCAGCGGTACCAGCCCAGGCCGGGAACGTGCCGGAAGTCGCGGCCGTAGAGGTGCACGAAGAGCTTCGCGTTGCCACGGTCGCTCAGGGAATCGGGCAGCAGCCCGTGCGAGGTCGCCGCCCCGGGCGCCGGCGCGGGGGAGGACTGTGTCTGGGCGGGCAGGGCGGGCGGGTTGAGGATCTGCTGGGCGATGGCCGCCGGGTCGAACAGCCCGTCGCCATGGTCGTTGTGGTTCACGGGCGGTCGTCTTTCAGGACGAGTGGGCGTCGCATGCCTGCCGCGAGGCCTGCACGAATGACGGAGGCACAACGGCTCTGCTGTCCGGGGCGGGCATGTTCGGCGGCCTGCGAAAGTACGGTCTCGGCGGCGTGGTGAGGCAGGTGCCCGGCGGCGACCAGGCCGCCGGTGGTGAAGGCGGCCCGGTTGAGTTTCTCCGTGAAGGCGGCACCCTCAGGGGTGGCCCGGCAGTCGGCGACCGCAGCCAGAGCGGCCGCCAGGACCTGGCCCGCGCTGTCCCGGCCGGCGCCCGCGGCGATGACCGCCTGGCGTGCCCTGAACGGCGTGGGATGGCCGGTGCTCTGGCGGGGCAGCGGCGCGGGCCGGTGGCCGGTGCGGGTCAGTTCGGTCTCGAGCCAGCCGGGCAGGGGAGCGGGGGAGGGGCTGCCGGCGAGGACCTGGTAGCGGCCGCCGGTGGTGACGGTGCCGGGCGCCACGATGTAGCCGCCCTGAGCGCGTACGTCCACCTGCCAGGCCAGGGCTCGGCGGGGGCTGGACCCGGTCGAGCACAGCCACGTCCGGTCCGGGTGTGTTCGGTACCAGACGTGCAGACCGCCGCTGGGGGTGCGTACCCGCAGCGTGGCGTCGTCGTGGACGGGGTCCTCCTCCTGGCGCAGCGCGGCGAGCAGGGCGAGGCTGTGAAAGCCGTGCCGCAGGCCGTCCAGGCGCACGTGCTCCCCGATCGCGATGCCGGGCAGCAGCCGCTCCCGCTGGGGCAGCGGGGTGTCGTGGGCGTCGATGTCGAGCACGAGCAGGCCGGCCGCTCCGCACGCCACCCCCACCCCGAAGCGGGGCTGCGAGCGCCACCAGCGACGGATGCGGTCCGCGTCGTCGGTCGCCGCGTGAAACCCGTGGCACCAGCGACCGGCGGTGATGCATTCGCAGGTGGCGGGGGAGTGACCGGAGCCCTGGCAGCGTGCGCAGTTGGCCGCCGGGGTCTTGCGGCCGGGGGCCAACGGGAGGACGGGCCAGCCGCGCGCCGCACAGGCCAGAGCGGTCTCCAGCGCGGAGCCGGACGGTTGGGCCGCTGCGTCAGCTACTGAGCCACTGGGGGGAAAGCCCAGCTCATCCAGCATGTAGCGACCTCTCCAGCGACCCAAGCGACTCAACATCGGACATGTTGTGCGCACAGGCTAACGCCTGGCGGAAGCTGGTCGCGGCGACTCGGCCGCAACGGGAGTGTTGGGGGGCCGCAGGTGTGATCGTGCGTCGCTTGGGTCGCTGTTCATGACGTCCGTGACAACTCCCCCGACAGGCGAGCGACTCAAGCGACTCCCTCGGACGAGCGACTCAAGCGACTCTTCCTCCGAAGCGTCCCGTCGAGCGAGGCGGCGGATCCGTGCGCCGGCCGACCATCGCCGACAGCTAATCATACCTACGCGAAGGTTTCAATGAGATTCCGCTCGGCCCCGCGCTCCTCCGGGGCGCCCCGCCCCGGGGCCCCGCGCGTCCCGAACAGGCCCCGCGCCGACGCCTGTTCAGTCCTGCGCCGGACGCTCCGCCGCGGGCAGTACGGTCGCGAGGATCTCCTCGATGCGGTCGGCGATGTCCTGCCGGTCGTTCAGGATGCCGGAGATGTGCTGGGCGCCGAAGAAGGCGGAGACGATGACGCGGGCCAGCACCTCGGGGTCGGTGCTCGCGGGCACCTCCCCGGCCTCCGCCGCCTCGCGCAGCGCCGCGGTGACCATGCTCTGGTAGCCCACGTAGGGAACGGGCATGTCGATGCCGATGTAGGCCCGCTCGATCTGCAGCCTGGCGCCGGCCTGGATGGTCAGGTTGTCGCGAAAGGCGCGCGCGGTGCGCAGCAGGAGCTGCCGGACGGTGGGCAACGGGGACAACGCCTCCGCCTGGACCGCGGTGGCGATGGAGTCCAGGTACGTATAGAAGTCGTTGGCGACCGCCTGGGCGAGGGCTTCCTTGTTGGCGAAGTGGAAGTAGACCGCCCCTTTGGTCATGCCGGCCAGCTCGGCGACGTCCTGCACGGTCACCGGCGGGAAGCCGCGCTCGGCGAAGGCCCTCGCCGCCGCGGCCAGTACCACGCTCCGGGTGCGTACGGCGCGTTCCTGCTTGAGCTCCTTGACGGGGCGTCCGCGGGTGCCGGTCGGTGCCTTGGCTGACATCTTCGTCGGCTGGGCAGAGTCCATCGGGCTTCCTCGCTCTTGGTGACCTGACTCGGAGTGCCGGGGTGGACACCCTCTTGAAATATACCTGCGTGAAGGTATTGTAACGCGTCCTGTAGCTGATTGGAGTCAGTAATGCAGTTGGATGTGCTGGGGGACGCCTCCGAGATGCCCCTTGAACCACAGGTACGGCCCTTGTCCTACGCCCAGCCGGTGCCGCGCCACCTGGTCCACCGGGCGGCCATCGCAGAAGTGTTCATCACCGACTCTGTCCGCACGGGGGAGCACACCTTCCGCGTCGCCGCGCAGTGGCCGCGCGACCACGCGCTCTACGGCCCCGGGGCCGGCGCCGTCAGCGACCCGCTGCTCTTCGCCGAGACACTCCGGCAGGCCATGGTCTATCTGGCCCACGCCCACCACGGCATACCGCTCTCCCACCAGTTCCTCGGCAACGCCAGCGCGTTCGAGACGACCGACCTCGAGGCCCTGCGCACGAACGGCGCGCCCCTCGACGTGGAGCTGGAGGTGACCTGGCGCTGGACCCCGGAATGCCGCGCACCGCACCGCTTCGGACTGCACGTGGAAGCGGTGCTGCTCGTCAACGGCCTGGCCTGCGGAAGCGGCTCGCTGCAGGTCGCCACGATGGATAAGCGCCTGTACGCGCGCCTGCGCGGGCGGGACAGACCGGCGGCGGGAGTGCTCCCGCCCGAGGCGGCCCCTCGACGGCTGCCCGCTGCAACGGTCGGCCGTCAGCGGCCGAAGGACAGCGTCGTGGGTCTCGACAGCGACGGTTCGTGGCAGATCCTCGCGGACCAGCAGCACGCCATCTACTTCGACCACCCCAGCGACCACCTGCCCATGATGGTGATGCTGGAGTCGATCCGGCAGGTCGGCCACGCCGTGCAGCGCACCACCGATGACAGCGAACGGTGCCGCTACCAGATGGTCGGCGCGACCGGCACCTTCCACGCCTTCGCGGAGCTCGACGTACCTCTGTACGTCGTCCCCCGCAGGCCGCTGGTGGCAGCGGGCGCGCAGCGAAGGTTCGACGCCCGTGTCGATCTTGTCCAGAACGATGCCGTCGTCGCCGAGTTCACCGCGACCTGGCAGTCCATCGCTCCCGCGGTGCGGCGCCGGGCCGCCGTCCCCGCTCAGGCCTCCGCCGCCCAGGTCGAGAGCCTGCTGGACGCCGGAGCCAAAAGGATGTCCCACAGGCTGCGCACACTCTCCGACAAGCCCTCGCGCGCCGTCGGGGCGATGAAGTAGGCGCCCACCAACAGGATCAGCACGAACTCGGCCAGCAGCGGTGTCGGCAGCCGATGACCGCTGTCGTGCTCGGCGTGTTGCAGAGCACCCTCGACGAACGCACGCAGCGCCGCGAAGGCCGGCGGTTCCTGCGTGCCTGACAGTGCCTGTTCCACCGTCAGGCGCAGTGCCGCTCCGCTGCGTACGTCGGAGGTCAGCTCGTCGGCGAGCAGCAGAGCGGCCTCGCGCACGGCGGACAGCCCGGCCACCGGGCTGTCCGCCTGCACCCCCGCGACCAGCCGCTCGACGCTGGTCTCCAAATGCGCGATGAGGGCCTGCGCCAGTGCGTCCTTGGAGCCGAAGTGCCCGTACACCGCCCCCTTGGTCAGGCCCGTGTGCTCGGCCACCCGCTGCACATTGGCTCCGAGGTAGCCGTGCGCGGCGAACTCCACCGCTGCGGCATCGAGCACCAACTCATGGGTGCGCTTCGACCGTTCCTGCTTCACCAGTGGCTCCTCGCGGCCCGATGGAATCCTGACATTCCTTTTATACGTTCTCAAATGAATTTTTTGAACAGAATTTTAGGAGAAGAGCTATGTCCTCCACCGTTTCTCCGTCCGTGGACGAGAACGCCGCCCCCACCGCGCCCCTGACGGACGCCGCCGCTCTGGCCCGCGCGGACGCGGCCCGCGCCGACGCCGAACAGCGGCTGGATCCCGCGACGGTCGAGGCCCTCTGCCGGGCCGGCCTGCCCGCGCACTTCGTTCCCGCGCGCTGGGGCGGCCGCGAGTCGACCTTCGCCCGGCTGCTGAGCGAGGTGGCCATGCTGGCCGAGCACTGCCCGTCGGCCGCGTGGTGCGCGGCCCTGTGGGCCGCACACGGCAGATTCTGCGCCTACCTGCCCGAGGCGGGGCAGCGGGAGATCTGGCGGCACTCGCCCCGTACCCGTATCGCCGCGGCGATCGCACCGCCCGCAGGCACGGCACGTACGACCGCCGACGGCTGGAGGCTCGACGGGACCTGGCGACCCGTCAGCGCCGTCACCCACGCACAGTGGGTTCTGCTGGCGGCCCCACAGGCGGACACCACCGGTCCTGCCGTGCGGGTCTTCGCCGTCCCCGCCGACCGGCTCGTCATCGAGGAGTCCTGGGACGCCGTCGGCCTGCGCGCCACCGCCGGACACACGGTCATCGCCCGTGACGTACACGTTCCCGCCCACCTGACCTTCGACCTGGCCGAGATGCTCGCGGGCCGGAGCGCGCCCGGACGCTCCCGCAGCCACGCCGCGCCCGCCCAACTGGCCGGTGGCCTCATGTTCTGCGCCACCGCCTACGGGGCGGCCCGCCGGGCGCTGCACCTGTGGACGCACTGGGCCCTCACACCGTCGCGGAGCACCGGCAGTGCCCGCGCGAGCGCACCCGCTGTCGCCACCATGCTGGCGACCGCGTCGGCGCGGATCGAGGCGGCCGGTCTGCTGCTGGAGCGTGCGGCCCGGCGAGCCGACACCGAGCCGGTCACCGGTGCGCTGGTCGCGACGAACCAGCGGGACGCCGCGGTCGCGGCGCAGATGCTGGCCGACGCGGTGGGCGAGCTGATGCGCGGCGGGTCCCACATCCTCGACGCGCGCGGCGAACTGCACCGGATGTGGAGGGACGTGCACACGGTCGCCGCGCATGCGGTGCTGCGCGTCGAGGGAGCGGCCGCGGCCTTCGCGGCGGCCGCGGAGCGGTGACGAAGGCCGTGGGAGCGCCGACGGCGGCGGCGCGTGAAGGTGCGGCACGGCCCGCTACCTGCGCGCCGGCGCCGCACGGCGAGCGGCCGTCCGAGCCGCCGGGGCAGGACCGGCGCTCATCGCCCGCTCCCGCTCGCGGTAGAAGCTGATCTTCCAGTCGAGCTGGCGCAGGGTCGCCGTCATCCCCTCCACCTGGGCGCTCGCTCGCGCGCGATGCACCTCCAGCAGATGCCGCCGCTCGGCGACCGTCGCGTCCCCGCCCCGGGTCAGTTCCATGTACTGGGTCATCTCCGCCAGCGGCATCCCCGTGCTGCGCAGGTGGTTGAGGAACTCCAGCCACCGAAGGTGGGCCGGGTGGTAGACCCGGTCGCCGTCGGCCGGCGCGGCGTCGGAGCCGAGGTCGATCAGGCCCTCGTCCTCGAACCAGCTCAGTACGTCCGGAGTGAGCCCTGTGATGCGGGCCAGGTCGTCCCGCGTGTAAGTGGTGGGCCGCGACGAGGAGGGCATACGGGCGTCCTTTGCTCGGAAGATGCGTGCTCTGGGCGTGCTGGATGCACTGCTGCCGGGTGGCCGGGCCGGTAGAGCGAGGCGTGCGGCACGCGGTGCGCGCCGCTGTCGGTCAGGGGGCGCGGAGTCCGGGCCGAGAGGTCCGGGCAGTTTTGATTCCTTCGTAAAGGTATTTTATTGGCGCCTGAAGCGCAAGCGCAAGCGCAAGCGCAAGCGCAACCGCAACTGCAACCACAACCACGGTCGGCATGCTGTTTACGGGGAGGAGGCACCCGATAAACAACCATCTGGTTGGTTGCACCTGAGGGTGGGGCGTAGGTGGGCGACGGCCTGTCCGGGCGCGGCCCACCCCCGCTGGGCCCCCGGTCAGACGGCGCTGCGCTCGCCGATGACGCTGTCGATGATGGCCTCGCCGTGCCGGATGATGCTGGCGCGCAGCAGGCTCCAGCTCGCCTCGGTGTCGTGGCCCGGACCGAGCATCAGGCGCCGCTGCTGCGGCACGATGAAGGGCCAGGACGACAGCCCCACGAGTTCGAGCAGGATGCGCGCCGCCTCGGTGGGATCGTCGATGCCCAGCGCCATGCTCAGGGCGACGGTCTTGCGGACGTAGTAGGTCTCGCGTTCCTTCTCGTCGGGGATCGGCTGATCGCGGTAGTGCAGACCTTCCCAGGCCAGCAGGGAGACGAGGTCGCCGTGGGTGCGGTGGTAGTCGAAGACGTCCCCCACGTACGAGCGCAGGCCCTCCTCGGTCGTGGGGATGGGCACCATGGACCCCATGTGCTGGTACACCTTCGCCATCACGGCGGAGAAGAGCATCTCCTTGTTGCCGAAGTAGGCATAGATGCGCTGCTTGTTGACGCCGGAGCGTTCGGCGATGCGGTCCACGCGGGCGCCCGCCAGGCCGAACTCGGAGAACTCCGCCTGCGCGGCCTCCAGGAGCTTCTCGCGGGTCTGCTGACTCTTGGCCGTGGGTGTCATGCAGAGAGGGTATCGCAGAACCAACCAACTGGATAGTTGGCTCAGTGGCGGCCAACCGCGGCGACGGCCGATCGAAATAAAAAACCAACTAGATGGTTGCATCGCCATGCGATCCCGTTCTACGGTTTGGCCATCGGAACCGCCGCCGAACACCGGGCGGGGCCGGAGCACTACGACATTTCGTCATCGCTGCAGGCCGCGCCCTCCGAGGGCGCCCCACCTAGGAGATCCAAAATGCCGAGCGCAACCCAGCCTCTTCTGATCGTGGGCGACCGATTCGCCGGATTCACCGTCCAGGACACCGTGCAGACCGTCACCCAGCTGATCGACGACCTGCACCAGGGCGTCTACAGCCAGGGCGCCGAAGGCGTCTACAGCCGGAGCAGCGAACCGATCCGCATACGGGCGGGCCAGGGCGTCACGCTCGAGGACTACGAGGCGATCTGGGACGAGTTCGTGCTGCGCGGCCTCGCCGGCCGCCTCGACTTCCCCTACGCCGAACCCGCCCTCGCCGCCCGGGGCGAGGCCCACAAGCACTGCGAGACCAACACCCTCATCGCGAACCTGCGCCGGGACGACGACACGACCTTCGCCGCCGACCTGCGCCTGCACAACGACAACGAGATCCTCCTTGACCACCAGACCGGCGAGCACGTCCAGGGCATGGTCGCCATCGAGGCCGCCCGGCAGATGTTCCTCGCCGTCAGCGAGCGCTTCTTCGCCTCCCACCACCCGCAGCGGCGCTACTACTACGTCATCGAGTCGATGCACACCGACTTCGAGAACTTCCTGTTCCCCCTCGACGCCACCATCGAGTACCGGATCACGCGCGCCGATACCGCGGACCCGACCCGCCTGGCCTTCACCGCCGACGTCAGCATCCTTCAGGCGGGCCGCCGTTCCTCGCTCACCGCGGTGGCCTTCACCGCCTTCGAGGCGCACGTCCTCCAGGCCAAGGAGCACCGCCGCGCGGAGAAGGCCGTCGCCCACCAGTCCCGCGAAGCCGTCACCGCTGCCGCTACGCCGGTCCCGGCCCCCGCCGCGGCACCGCAGCCGGTTCTCGCCGCCGCCTGAGGACCCGCTCTTGAGCCCTCGTCCGTGCAGAGCCCCTTGCCCGTGCAGAGCCTTACGCACATGCAGAGCCTTGAGCCCGTGTCCGCGCAGCGCTTTGAGCCCGTGTCCGCGCAGCGATGCCCGGCGCCCGGACATGAGCCGAGCGGCAGACGCACAGCCACACCAGCCACACCACCCCCTGAACGCCGGTCGGCGGTGAGCGCGAAAACCACGTCCCCCGCGGCGCGCCACCGCCGGCCGGCTCATCACCCACGTCCCGTACCGGAGTGATCATGACCATCACCGAAACGACCCCCGTCACCGCTCTCACCCGCACCTACGACCTGAGCGTCACGACGCAGGGCCCGCTCTACCCGCCCAGCGAGATCGTCGACGAGAACGGCGACTTCGTCGTCATCGGCATGATCAACCGCGAGGGCCCGGACGGCACGACCGTCCCCGAGTGGGGCAGCGCGGTGGTGTCACCCGACAGCCCCCTGCCCCCGCTGGGCGATAAAGCGCCGTACACCATCGTCCGCGAACTGGACGTCGAACCGACCGCCCCCGACGGCCAGGCCGCGCTGTACACGCTGCCGCTCCCGCTGCCGTGCAACAACTACCCGATGCTGTTCGCCCCCGAGCAGCGGCCCGACGCCCACCAGGTCGAACGCCCCAGTTACCCCTTGCACAAGGCTCCCATCCCCGACATGCGCCACGAGGACGGCATCAAGGTCCGCGAGCCGATCCGGCTCGCCCAATGGGTCAAAGCCCGCGGCCAGTTGACCGTCCACGTGCCCGAGAACCGCAGGTCGGCCGACTTCTCCTTCGCCTTCACCGGTCTCATCCCGAACAGCCTCTACACGGTCATGTCGCTGCGCGAACACGACCTCGACCCGGCGGGCCCCACCCGCCCCGGCCCCCTCGGCATCCCCAACGCCTTCATCAGCGACGAGAACGGCATGGCCCACTACCGGGCGACCCTGCCCAACCCGTTCCCCGAGCAGGCCGGCGGCTCCAACCGGGTCATCAACGTCGTCGTGCTGTGGATGAGCTACCAGCAGAACTACGGCGGCGCCATCGGCCACTTCGGCCTGGGCGGCGACATCCACGCCCAGCTCAAGCTCCGGGGCCCCAGCTTCCAGGAGTTCACCACCGTCCCCGAGGCGTGAGCCACAGCCATCCGGTGTGAGCGGCAGCCCTATGCCGCCGTCCCGACTTTCGACCCCCGACCCCCACCTCGATCCCCACCTCGATCCCCACCAGACTTCCAGGGAGCCCCCATGACCACGCACACCACCACCCCCATCGGCATCGTCTCCACGGGCTCCTACCTGCCCGAGCGCATCGTGCCCAACGAGGAGATCGCACCGGCGGCCGGTGTCGACGCCGAGTGGATCGTCCGCAAGACCGGCATCACCCAGCGCCATCGGGCCGCCCCGCACCAGGCCACCTCCGACCTCGCCGCCGCCGCGGCCCTGCGCGCCCTGGACGACGCGGGCCTCAGACCCGATCAGATCTCGTACGTCGTCGTCGCCACGTCCACCCCGGACCATCCACAGCCGGCCACCGCCGCCATCGTCCAGGGAATGATCGGCGCCACCCGCGCCGCCGCCTTCGACGTCAACTCCGTCTGCAGCGGCTTCGTCTTCGCCCTGACCGCGGCCGAGCGCATGCTCCGCGCCGAGACCGACAGCGCTCGAACCCCGTACGCTCTCGTGATCGGCGCCGACATCTACTCGCGGATCCTCGACTACAGCGACCGCAAGACCGCCATCCTCTTCGGCGACGGCGCGGGTGCCGTCGTACTGGGGCCCGTCCCCGCGCACAGCGGCTCCCTCACCACCAGCCTTGTCACCCGCGGCGACCTCCACCGGACCATCTCCGTCCCGGCCGGCGGCAGTCGGCAGCCCGCCAGCGCCGCCACCGTCCACGACGGCGCCCACTACTTCACCATGGACGGGCGCGGAGTCCGCGGGTTCGTGCACGAGCAACTCCCCGGCGCCATAGCGGAGTTGCTGGACAAGGCCGGCGTCTCGTCCCGCGAGGTCGGCCACTTCGTCCCCCATCAGGCCAACGCCGTCATGCTCGGTGAGGTCTGGCCGGACCTGCGCCTCGACAACGCCAGCATGCACCTGACGGTCGCCCGCCACGGCAACACCGGAGCCGCCTCCGTCCCCATAGCCCTGGACACCGTCCACCGCCAGGAACTCCTGGCCGAGGACGACCTCGTCGTCCTCTCCGCGTTCGGCGGCGGTATGTCCGTGGGCTCCACTCTCCTGCGCTGGGCCCCCACCCGCCACGCTCGCCGCCCGCGCATCATGGTCGCCTCCATGAACGAAGCGGCCCCCCGGTCCGCGCTCCGCGCCACCCGCCCCCTCGTGGCCGCGGCCGTCTGACCCCCGGAGCGACCGGACCGACCCGACCGACCCGACCGACCCGACCGACCTGATTGACCTGACTGCCAATCAGCTGACCGACCCGACCCGAACCAACCCGACCCGACCCGAACCGCCCACGGCCGTCGATGACGGTCCCGAACGGAAGAGGCCCACCATGTACGCGTACACCTCCACCCCCGCACGTTCCGCCACGTCCTCCAGAGCCACGCATCACCGGCGCCGGCCGGAGCAGGTCTTCCCCAGGACACCGCCCCTGCGGCTCCCCGGCGAGAGCGAGGACGACCTGCGTGCCGATCACATCTGCCGGGGCATCGACTGACCGCGGCCGGACAGCGCGACAGCGGGCTGACGCCGACGGCCGTCCAGATCGCCCCTGTTCAGCCCCCGCACCGCCTGGTCGGCCTCCGCGACGGCCTGAAAGATCCGGTCGGTGCGCACGAGCAACGCGGTTCCGGCCGAGGTGAGTTCGACGGGCAGACGGCCGCGACGATGGAACAGCTCCGTCCCCAGCGAACGCTCGAGCCCCTGGATCTGACCTGTGATCGTGGACTGGGCGCAGTACATGTTGCTGGCCGCCTTCGTGAAGCTGCGGGCCTGAGCCACCTCACGAAATGCCCGAAGCTGGTGCAGTTCCATCATCGTTCCCTTCCGGATCGCGCTCGAGAGTCCGCGGCGACGCCGCACGAACACCACTTAAGATACCTCCGCGAACGTATTTTACTCATCCACCCCCGGATGTCGCGCCTCCGACCGCCTTTGACCGCGTCGAGATGACGGCGCCTCGGGGATGCGCAGGGCGTGTGGGGCAGGTGTTCGGGCCGGGCGGCAAGTGAAATCGCGGATCCAGATAAAGATTGAAACCTTCGTGAAGGTTTGTTTCCCTCCTGTGTGCGGAGCTCCACCCGGCGCCCCGCTTATGCCAGGCAGGCCTCACGGAGGAACCCATGCGCAGTGTCAGCACCGCCAGGAGCGCGCCCGCCCAGCCCGCGCCCGATGCCGCGTCACTCGTCGTGGACGCCCTGGGCGCCATCAACTGGATACCCGGAACCGGCTCCCCCGACGGGGAACCCTCCGGAGGCGCGGCCCGCGCGTCCGAGGCGGACGGCGCCGCGCTGTGGGGACTGCCCACGGGCGGACTGTTCGGTCAGCTGTGGGCCACCGCGCACAACTCCCTGCGGGGTGCGGAGCCGGGAATCCCTGGCGTGCACGCCTGACAGTAAGATACCTTCGCGAAGGAATATCAAAGGGGTGGGGACCACATGACCAGCACGGCCACGGCAACCAGACCGACGTACCTCGTGTTCAGCGACGTAGACGAGACGCTCATCGACTGCAAGAGCATGTTCGACTTCCTGCACTTCGCCCTCGTACGACTGCACGGCGACGAAGGCGAGACGCTCTACCGCGCCACCCGCGCCCATCTCGACGCGATGTCCGCAGCCGGCGCGGCCCGCGCGGACGTCAACCGCGCCTACTACAAGAGGGCCTGGGCCGGTTACGGCGCTCAGCAGCTCGCCGACCTCGGCGAGGCCTGGTACGCGCAGCGCAGTGCGCGGCCCGGATTCTTCATCGAGGAGACCCTGCACGCGCTGCGCCGCCACCAGGAACAGGGCGCCGAAACCATTCTCGTCAGCGGGTCGTTCACTCCGTGCCTGGCTCCGATCGGCCGAGCGGTGAACGCGGCGCGCATCCTGTCCACCGAACCCGTCACCCGACAGGGCGTCCTCACCGGCGACGTCGTCCAGCCCATGATCGCGGAGGGCAAGCGGGCGGCCGTGCTCCGCGTCCTCGCCGAGCACCCCCACCTCAGCCCCCGGTCCTGCTACGCCTACGGAGACCACCTCTCCGACGCGCCGATGATGGACTGCGTCGGCAACCCGCGGGCCGTAGGAGATGACCCGCTGCTGCGCGCCTACCTCGCAGAGCGCACCCAGGCATCGACGCGCGACCCGGCCCACGGGGGAGCGGCACTCGCCTGCTGGTCCATGAGGTGCGCCGAGCACGAGGCGACCGATGCGGCCGATACGAGCGATCCTCGCCTGTGCGCCCAGGCTTGCTGACGCGCCGTCACGACACCCTCTCGTACAGTCCGCCGGTCACCGGGCCGGCCGAAGGAGCCTCAACCGTCATGCACCGCAGGGAACTCGGCCGTCAGGGACTGACGACGTCAGCACTGGGCTACGGCGCCATGGGCATCTCCATGTTCTACGGCCCCAGCGACCAGCAGCAGGGCATCGCGGCCATCCACCAGGCGTACGAGCTCGGCGTGACGCTCTTCGACACGGCCGAGCTCTACGGCTGGGGCGAGAACGAGAAGGTGGTGGGGCGTGCCGTCGCCGGCTTCCGCGACGACGTCGTCCTCGCCACCAAGTTCGGCTTCACCCGGGAACTCGGCCGCAACAGCCGGCCCGGCCACATTCGTGAGGTCGTCGATGACAGCCTGCGCCGACTCGGCGTCGACCACATCGACCTCCTCTACCAGCACCGCATCGACCCCGACGTCCCCATCGAGGACGTGGCCGGCACCGTCAAGGAACTGATCGACGCCGGCAAGGTCGGCCACTTCGGTCTGAGCGAAGCCGGCCCCCGGACCATCCGTCGCGCCCACGCCGTGCAGCCGGTATCCGTTCTGCAGACCGAGTACTCCCTGTTCGAGCGGGACTGTGAACAGCTCTTTCCCACGCTTGAGGAACTCGGCATCGGTTTCGTCGCCTACTCGCCCCTCGGCCGCGGCTTCATCACCGGAACCGCCAAGCCGGCCGGTCAGTACGCTCAGGGCGACATGCGCAACCATGACCAGCGATGGCAGCCCGGCAACTACGAGAAGAACGTCGAAGCCGTGCGCGGCCTCGGTGAACTCGCCGCCGGCCGCGGCATCACCGTCTCCCAGCTGGCCCTCGCCTGGCTCCTGGGACGCGGCGACCACATCGTGCCCATCCCCGGTACCCGTGCCCCCCACCGCGTCGTCGAGAACGTCGGGGCCGCGCGGATCAGCCTGACCGACGACGAACTGACGGCCATCGACCGGATCCTTCCCTTGGGCGGTTTCGGCGCTCGTTACACCGCCCACATGCCTCGGTGGGAGTAGCCGGCCCCGACGCGCGCCCAGGTGGCGTCCGGCGAGAGCCGCGACCAGCAGGGTGAAGGCTGCAGATGAACCGCTGGCGGGGGGGGGGGGGGGGGGGGGGGGGGGGGCGCCGCCGGGGGGGGGGGTGGGGGTGGGGGGGGGGGGGGGGGGGGGGGGGGT
>NZ_JBIWKA010000035.1:17924-30189 GCF_044765445.1 Streptomyces sp. NPDC102467
GGGGGGCCCCCCCCCCCCCCCCGCGCGGCGGGGGGGCGCGCCCCCCCCCCCCCCCCGGGGGCCCCGGCGCCCCCCCCCCCGGGGGGGGCCCCCCCCCCCCCCCGCCCCCCCCCCCGCCAGCGGTTCATCTGCTGCTTGCAGTCGGCGGGCCGGTTCTTGGGGTCCACGTCGCGCTCCGGTGAGGGTGCGGGTGGAGTTCTCGGTCGCCTTCGTCATCCACCGGATCCTCGATCGACGCGTACCCCGAGGACAGCAGCCGGCTCGGCCACGCACACGGGGGGCGGATGCTCGACGCCGTGATGCCGGTCCGGTGCATCGGCGCGCTCCTGATCCTCAGCGTGGTCATGTCCGTCCTGCTGCTCGTCCCGAGCGCCTCATCGTGGCGACAGCCGCGAACTCGCTGAGCGGCAGGGCTGGGAAGCGGTCACCGCCCGCCGGCTCGCCGGCCGTATCGAGTACAGCCGGCCCGTCCTCTACAGCCACTTCCGCGGCAAGCGGGAGATCATCGGTCCGTCGCCCTTCAGGGCGCGTCGCCCCCGGGCCGTTCACCGAGGTGTTCTGGATATCCCCGCGAACTGCGTTGCGTACAAGGGGAGTTGAGTTGCCGACAGGCACAGGAAGAAGCTCCGCATCCCGGGTGCCGGAGTGATCCGGCGCCCGGGATGCGGAGCTTCGTACCGTGAGGGCCTACTTGGCGGTCTTCTTGGTCAGTCGGGGCAGGAGGAGGCCCGTGCCCGCGGCCGTCACGAGCAGCATCACCACGCAGATGACGAAGCTGGTGTTCATGCCGCGCTGGAAGTGGGCGGTGTCGGCGATGAGGGCGCCGAACACCGCGACGGCGATGCAACTGCCGACCTGGCGGAAGGTGTTGAGCAGGGCCGCCGCGGTGCCCGCCCGCTCGCCGTCGATGTTCTCCATGATGGCCGCGGTCAGGGACGGGACCGCGAAGCCGCCGCCCAGGCCGATCGGGACCAGCAGCAGTACCGGGATCAGGTAGGCCGTGGAGGAGGCCACGGTCAGCATGAGCAGGCTGCCGGCCGTCATGACCAGCTGGCCGATGGTCATCGGAAGCCACGCTCCCTTGCGCCCGGCCAGCTTCACGCTGGCCATGTTCACCACCGAGATCAGGGCGCACATGGGGATGAACATGGCGCCGGTGCTGATCGGGGAGGCGCCGCGCACCTGCTGGAAGTACATGCCGAGCACAAAGATGGCACCGTAGAAGACGGCGTTGATGGAGAAACCGGCCGTCAGGCAGACGACCACGGTGCGGGACTTGAAGATGCTCAGCGGCACCATCGGGTGCTCGAGGCGCTTCTGCCGCGTCACGAAGAGCACCGCCGCCACCACGGTCAGGACCAGGGATCCCACGACGGTCGGGCTGCCCCAGCTCTCACGGCCGCCCTCGATGACGGCGTAGGTGAGGCTGGAAAGGGACGCGACGACGGAGAGCTGGCTGAGCATGTCGATCGGTGCCCGACGGCGCGGCGAGGCCGTGATGCGGGTCAGCAGGGCCAGACCGAGCGCTCCGACGGGAAGGTTGAGGTAGAACACGGCGCGCCAGCTCAGGCCACTGGTGAGCATGCCCCCGATGACCGGGCCGAGGGCGACGGCGACGGAGCCCGCCGCGGTCCAGATGGCGATGGCACGCGCCCGCTTGCCGGGGTCGGAGTAGGTCTGCCGGATCAGCGCCAGGGAGGCGGGCACCATGAGGGCGGCCGCACCACCCTGGACCATGCGGGCACCGATGAGGGTGGCGAGATTCGGGGCGATGCCGCAGGCGAGGGAGGCGACGGTGAACAGGCCAAGTCCCCATGCGTAGGCGCGACTTGCGCCGATACGGTCCGAGAACGTGCCGGCCGTCAGCATGAACGCGGCGAACATCAGGGTGTATCCGTCGATGATCCACTGCAGGTCCGCCATCGAGCCGCTGAGGCTGTCGGAGATGGCGGGAAGAGCCACGTTGACGACGGAGCCGTCGAGGCTGATGACGAAGAAGGCGAGCAGGGACGCGGCGAGGACGACGCCTTGGGACGAGCGTCGTGGCGGGGCGGGTGCCGGGACCGGCTCGACCAGGGGCTCGTCGATTCGGGGGGACCGGGTCAGGATGGCCATGGGAAATCTCCTCAGTGACAGCCAGGGGGAGGGGGAGGGGCGGTGGAGGTCAGACGTTCGCGGGGGTGGTGCGACGGCTGAGTACGGCGAATGCCGGGTCGGTCCCCATCACCCCGCCCTCGCCCCAGCGGTTCTGCGGGATCTCCTGGATGTAGACGGTGATCTTGTCCATCGGGGCGCCGATGACGCGGTGCACGGTGGCGGTCAGTTCCTCGATGAGCTCCTGGCACTTCTCGTCGGTCTGGTTGGGCCAGGTGGTCATGGACAGGATGGGCATGCGGGACTCCAGGTCTGTGGCTGCTGCCTGTGGCTGTCGCCTGTGGCCGTTGCCTGTGGCTGTTGCCTGTGGCTGTTTCTGAGGACGTGGGAAGTGAGGTGGTGTCGGCTCGGCTCAGAGGCCGGCCGAGGCGCCGCCGTCGAGCGTGATCGAGGCACCGGTCAGATGCCTGGCGGCGGGGGACAGCAGGTAGCTGATGGTCTGTGCGACATCGGCGGGTTCGGCGAGGGTGCCGAGGGGTGACTGCGCCGCGACGTGCGCGCTGATCTCTTGCGCCGTGGCGCCGGAGCGGTCGCCGATCGCTTGCGCGATCTCGTCCCACAGGGGGGTGCGTACGGCGCCGGGATCAAGGACGTTGACGCGGATTCCGGAGCGGCCGAGGTCCTTGGAGACGGACTTGGCGAAGACGGCGAGAGCCGCGTTGATCGCGCTGTTCACCGGAAAGAGCGGATCAGGGTCTTTGCGGAAGACGCCGCTGATCATGACCATGGAGCCGCCGCCGGCCGCTGCCATCGGGCCTGCCAGCGCCCGGGCGAGCCGGACCGCTCCCATGAGCTTGCCGTTGAAGGTGGCGTGCCACATCGCGTCGGTGGTTTCCGCGAGCGGAGCCAGGGGGCCGTCTCCCGCGGAGTGCACCAGGCCGGTCACGTGGCCGAGTTCGGCCACCAGTGCGGCGACGCACGCCTCGACCGATGCGGTGGAGTTGATGTCCGTCTCGTAGGTGAAGAGGCGGCCGGCGGCGCCGGTGCGGTCGTCGATGGCGCTGCGCGTCCGCTCCAGCCGGTTCTTGTTCCGGCCGAGCAGCGCGACGGTCGCGCCGGAGCGGGCGAGCTCCTCGACGATGGCCGATCCCATGCCACCGGTGGCACCGCTGACGACGATGACGGGTGCGGGAGCGGGGGCGGGGGCGTCCACGGGGATTCCTCTCTGTGCCGGGGACTTCCCCCGGTGCGGGTGGAGCCGGTGGGCGTGGGGAGGGTGAACCTCGTGCCGGGCTCCGTGATGAAGAAGGTAGCTCTCCGAGCGCCCAGACGCAACCATCTAGTTGGTTTTCTCGGGTCGGTTGATCCCCCAGGGAGGAGTCGAGGGGGAGGTCGGCTCCTCCTTATAGAGAGACGTCCAGACGACCGGCCCGGCTTTCGAAATTCCCTCAACTGCTGGTCAGGGCGGCCTTTTACGGCTTTCTACGAGTGCTGCAGCGCGGAGAGGCGGGAAGCGCCCGGGGTGGGGCGAGGTCATCGAGGCGTGCGAGCCGCTGCGATCGGGAAGCGCGATCGCATGCCTGTAAAACCAACCGGATGGTTGCAAGGAGGGTGCTGCGCCCTCTACGTTCTTCTCAACGCGGACCACCGCCGCAAGGCGACCGCGCCGGGCTGGACCCGCCCGTCAACTGCGCCGCACCGCGACCTTTCCCGCACACGGCGGCGCACCCGCACTCCGGCCTCAACCCACGACATCTCTAGGAGACCTCGACCATGTCCGCCAACGCCGCGCTCATCACCGCCACCGAACTGTTCGCCAAGCCCGAGCAGATCGACGCCATCACCGAGGCCTGGCGGAACCACAACGACGCCTCCGCGTTCGACGGCCGCATCCTCTACCGCGGCCTGGAGACCAACTCCGTACTCGAACTGGCCCCCCTCGACGGCTTCGACCGGATGGAAGAACTGCGCGCCGACTGGTGGAAGCTCTGGGAGGCCGTCGGCCCGCTGGGGGAGGGCGACTTCCGCCGCCAGCTCCTGCAGTTCGTGGAGGCGCCCAAGCCCGCCGCGAACGCGCTCCCCGACACCCGCTACGTGCAGATGCGCCACGTCGAGGTCGTGCCGCGCGTCTACCGCCAGTACCGCGCCTGGCGCGAGGAGACCATCTTCGACGTGGTGCGCACCTCGGAGGAGGTCGTCAGCTTCCAGGCGTTCCACTCGCTGGCCAGCACCGAGCCGGGCGTGATGTTCGTGTCGGGCTTCGACGCGGACCCGGCCAAGTACCTGGAGGCCTTCACCTCGCCCCGCTACCAGCAGATCGTCCGCGAAGCCGGCGACACCTACATCACCGGCGGCGACAACGGCCTGTACACCCGCATCTACGAGCGCGTCACGAACTGACCGACCGACTGGCTGACTGGCTGGCTGGCTGACCGACTGGCTGGCTGACCGACTGACTGACTGGCTGACCGACCGTCCGCCGACGACCTGGCCTGCGTCACGTCACGGCGGACCCCACGGAACGATCACGTGGGCAGGGGGACCCGGCCCAGGGAGTGCAACGACACAGGGCCGCGGCCGAGTTCATCCTCCACACGCGATCCCCACCGGCCCCGGACCACAGCGGCGACCAACCGCTCCGGGGCCGGTGATCCGGCGCCCGCCGGGGGTATTTCGGGATCGCGGGATTGGGAGGTGCTCCGGGTCGGGGGGTGCTCCGGGTCGGGGGGTGCTTCGGTTCGGGAGGTGCTTCGGTTCAGGGGGTGCTTCGGTTCAGAGGGTGCTCCGGTTCGGGAGGTACTTCGGGCTCGGGAGGCGCAGATACCGGACCGCGCAGAGGCCTCCGGCCGTTCCTCGCGCACAGGTAGGCACGCCGCCGATACGTGCGACCGTTCGCGGCCCGGATGGTGGAACCGGTCAGACACAGGGACCTTAAAAGTCCCCGGCCACGCGGCCATGCGGGTTCGACTCCCGCTCCGGGCACACAACGAGGCGCCGACGCCGCCGCCTCGCTCCCTCCAGCCCGCACCCCGCACCCCACACCCCACGGGGCGCTGCCGGCGTCCGCGTCCGTCCTGCACAGCGTTCGCCCTGCACAGTGTCCGCCCTGCACAGCGTTCGCCTTTAACAAGGTCCGCCGCACATAGCGTCCGCGGCTTGCAGCGCTCGGCTCATCCAGCGGTTCGCCTCACCAGGCGCCCGCGACCGCCCGCAGCTGCCCGACCGCCTGCGACATCCCCGCAGCCTCAGCGGCCAAGGAGCCACCGGCCCGACCACACGACACGGCCGTCATCCTCCGCCTCCGGTCCACTGCCCCTGGCGACCGCCACACGCACGGCACGGCAGCTCTGCACGGCACGCTCCGCACGGCACAACACCGCAGGCTCCGCACGGCACCGCACCGCACGGCATCGCACCGCACCGCACGGCATCGCAAGCTCCGCACGGAACCGCAAGCTCCGCACGGAACCGCAGGCTCCGCACCGCACGCGTCACAGGCCACCCCTCGACGCGCGCTGTCGCCTGCCCGCCTCCCGGCGCGCCACCGCGCGACCTGTACCCGTCACCGGCCGCCTTGTTCCGTCACCGGCCACCCCGACCCCACCCCAGGTCCGCCACTGGCCCCCGGCCCCCCGACGCAGGCCCCAGGCCCCAGACCCCAGGCCTCAGACCTCAGGCCCCAGACCTCAGGCCTCAGACCTCAGGCCCCAGACCCCAGACCCCAGGCCCCAACGACGTGGCCGTGCACGCGGACAACGCGTAGCTCCCGCACCGAAGCCCGCTGGAGACAGCCATGCACACGCCACCCATCCGCTCGTTCCGGCAGATCGAGGAACTCATCGACCCGTCCCGCCCGGTCGTGACCCTCTTCAGCGGCGGGCTGGACAGCACCTACCTCCTGCTGCGCCTGCGCACCATGGGAATAACCGACATCCACGCGGTCAGTGTCGACCTCGGCGAGGACGAGACCACGCTCCACAAACAGCAGATCGCCGACGCGCTCGGAGTGCGGCTGCACATCTTCGACCGCAAGGACGAGTTCGCGGCTTCCTACGTCGCCCCCGCGATCACCGCCCAGGCCGTCTACCTCGACCTGCACCCGGTCAGCTCCACACTGAGCCGGCCCCTGATCGCCCGTACCGCGCTCGAGTTGGCCGGCACACTCGGCGCCCAGGCCGTCCTGCACACCGCCAACCGCTCCCAGAACACCCTGCGCCGTCTCAACGGCGCGCTACGGCTGCTCGGTCACACCGGTCTCTATGGCAGCCCCTACGACCTCGACCCCGTCGACCGTCACGACAAACTCACGGCCCTGCAGAACGCCGGCCTCCATCTCCTCGACGGCCGCACCGTCAGCGGCGACTCCAACCTGTGGTGCCGCGAATTCGAATCCGGCGTCCTCGACGACCCCGAGAACCACGCGGTACCCGCCGGCATGCACCACTGGAGCGCCATCGACCCGGCCGCCCCCGAGAGCACCGTCACGGTCGATTTCCAGGCCGGACTGCCCACCCGGGTGGACGGCGAGCGACTTCCGCTGACCGACCTGATCGAGGTACTCAACCGTCGGGTCGGGGCCTACGGCCTGGGCCGGTACACCGGCCTCGAACACCTCGACGACGGCGAGAAGGTCCTCGAGATACGGGAGATGCCCGCGGCCTGGCTCCTCCTTCGCTCCTACCGGCACCTCGAGTCCGCATGCCTGGACGCCGAGCTGATGCGGGAGAAGCAGCACCTGGAGCAGATCTGGGTGCGTGAAGCCCTCGAAGGCCGTTGGTTCGGTGAACTGCGCCTGGCCACACAGGAGTTCATCGACTCCTGCGCCCGGAAGACCACCGGACAGGTCACCTGGGACCTGCGGCTCGGCGGCGCCACCACCCGCGCCATCATCGCACCCCACCCCCGCTACCTGCGCGACCGCGAACGCTGGGAAGAGCGCTCCATCGCCCTGGAAACCGCAGCCCACCGCACACCCGCGCCCGCCGCCCTCCGCTGAGAAGGACCCACACCCTCATGAGCAGCACCACGATCGCCCCCCACACCGACACCGCCATCGCCATCTCCGACGCCGCCATCCCTGCCATCTCCGACGCCGCCGTCGCCGACCTCACGGCCACCGGAGGCCACCTGCTGCCCTCCGCCGACCTGTCCGCGCTCCTCGACGTCCGACCTCAGGACTGGCAGCGCCTGGCCCGCAACTGGAACGACCTCACCCTCGATACCCACATGGCCGACGGCGGCACGTACCGCTACCGCCGCTACGGACAGTTCACCCTCCACACGGACACCGGTGACCTGACCCAACTGCCCCACGGCCCTTACCGCCAGGACAGCAGCATCAACCCGCTCAACGGCGGCGTGGACCGCCACTTCGACCCGCTCACCGGCGACTTCGTCCAGGATCCGATCATGGCGCCCCTGCTGACCACGCTCGGCCGTATCTTCAGCGCTGTGGACACCGCCACCACCACCTGGAACATCAAACTCCACCCCTACCGCATCACGGCAGGCGCCGAACTCGGCCAGCCCGCCCCCGAAGGACGCCACCGTGACGGAGTCACCTTCATCACCTCCCTGCTCATCGACCGGCACAACGTCAGCGGCGGCGAAAGCTCCGTCCACACCGACGACGGCGAGCACCTGCTGACCACCACCCTGACCGTCCCAGGCGACCTCCTCCTCGGCGACGACCGGCGCACCCTGCACTCCGTCACCCCCGTCCGGCCCCTCGACGCCACCGCCCCCGCCCACCGCGACGTCCTCGTCATGGCCTACACCGCCCGCTGACCACCACCCGCCCGGTCCTGGCCGACGTACGGCCGGAACCGGGCGCACCCGAGGGGAGCCCCCTGATGCCCGCAGCCTCCACCACCCGGCCACGCGCCTGGCAGACCGACCTGCCCGTGCTGCTCATCGCCATCGTCTGGGGCTCCAGCTACCTCGCCACCAAAGGCATAGCCCGCCAGGACACGGTTCTGAGTCTGCTGCTGCTCCGCTTTCTCATCGCGATACCCCCGCTGGCCTTCGCCGCCCGCCGAACCCTGCGCACCACCACCCGACGTGAACTGCGCGGCGGTCTTCTCCTCGGCTGCATCCTGGCCGCGGTGTTCCTGCTGGAGACCTACGGTGTCGTCCACACCTCGGCCACCAACGCCGGGCTCATCATCAGCCTCACCATGATCTTCACCCCGTTCGCGGAAGCCGCTGTCGCCCGCAGGCCCCCCACGCCCCGCCTGGTCGGCGCGGCGGCCCTGTCCATCGCCGGCGTCGCCCTGCTGACCCAAGGGGCCGGCTTCACCACGCCGTCCCTCGGCGACCTGCTCATGCTTCTCGCCGCCCTCGCACGCACCGCGAACGTACTGGCCACCCACCGCCTGGACGCGGTGAAGAACACCGATGACGCCGCCCTGACCTGCATGCAACTCACCACCGCCGTCGTGGTGTTCGCCGCGCTCACCCCCTTGGAGGACGTCTCTCCCTGGAGTCTGGCCGCCCACTACAGCGCGATGCAGTGGCTGAACCTTCTCTACCTCGCCCTGATGTGCACCCTCCTCGCCTTCTTCGTGCAGCTGTGGGCCGTACGCCGCACCACCCCCTCCCGCGTCAGCCTGCTGCAGGGCACGGAACCCCTGTGGGCGGCCGTCATCGGTATCACCCTCGGCGGCGACCGCCTGGGCTGGTCCGGCGTCCTCGGAGCGGCACTCGTCCTGGGCGGCACCTTCTGGGGCCGCCGCGCGCCGAAGCCCGGCCCCCCACGCGCGCCCGGATCACCTGACCGTCTCGTGGAGGTAAAGCCGTGCGCGAGTACAACAACACCAACGCACTGAAACGAACCTCCGGTCAGCTGGTCAGGTGTATGACGGAGTGTCAGTTCACCCTGCCTGAATCCGCCTTGGAGATCGCGCCCCTTCGTGTATGGCAACCGTCACTCGCGGCCGTGGATCGTGTCGGACCCGGGGCGCCACTGCCGGCCGGGACCGCGGTCGGCAGGGGTGGGCACGCGCAGGAGCTCGGCGAGCCGGGGCACCTTAGTGAAGCGGCCGGTGTGGTAAGTGCTGGCGACCGCGCCGGAGCGCGAGCGGCACGGCGAGCCGGGCTCGGCCGGCCGTGCAGCGCGGGCAGGGCTGGCGCTCGACGTCGTCGGCGTCGCTCGGGGAAGCCTCTTGAGGGGCCGTCATGCCCCCCGGATGCTGTCACGAACGATTCTCAGAAGTACCCCGGACTCACCTTTGAGTGAGAACGAGTTCTGCGAACCGAACCAGCGCTTCGCGGTCGCCGGGTAGCCGGCTTCGATCTTGCTCGGGCAAAGGACCGTTTATGAGATTCGGGACAGGGGGCCGGTTCGGCTCGACCGGCTGCCTCAGCCGTCAGGCCGTCGCTTACCGGAAAGAGGATCGTCTGCCTGGCCTTGCCCGGCGGTCGCTGCCAGATAGGGGGTGGTCCGGCCATGGGACCGGGCCACCCCTTCGGGCATGCAGCTGTCAGGCGGGCTGCACGGCGGGCGCTGGGGCGGGGGCCTTGTGGGCCTTGCGGGTCTCGCGGAGGGTCAGCAGGCCGGTGATCGCGATCAGCGCCGAGGTCAGGCCGTGTATGCCGAACGCGGCGGCGAGGGAGCCGTGGTGGGCCAGGACGTTGATCATGTCGCCGAACGGGGCGAGGGCCTCCATCAGCAGGACCCAGCCCAGCGCGCGGCGGTGGCCCGTCACCAGCAGGATGCCGATGACCAGGCCCATCGCGAGTTCGCGGGTGCCCTTCATGATGAGGAAGCCGTCGCCGTTGCCGGCGGGCCAGGCAGGCAGACCGACGCCCTGAGTGGACGCTGCAGGGGCCAGGATGAAAGACAGTCCGAGGTAGAGGACGAACAGGGTGACGACGGTGACCAGCACGGTGTTGACGTTCTTCAGCGACATGACGCTTCTCCTTTGATGCTCAGGTTGAAGTGGGGCAGGGCTCGGCGGTGGGCGTAGCCGGGGCGGACAAGACCGCCTGGCTCGGGGGCATCCGTAGACCCGCACACCAGAAGTGCTTCGCAGTGCTGCCCTGCAGACGGGGGAACGGACACTGCCGTGACTGACCCGCATCGCCGCGGCTGCGAACGCAATCCCGCTGTCACCAGCAAGGGCGTGATCCGCTGGTCCGCCACCGGCCTCACGACCCGGCGCCGCCCGGGGTGAGGATTTCCATGAGATGTCCATCGGGGTCGCGGAAGTAGGTACCCCTGCGGCCTTCGGTGCGCTCGCTGCGGTAGATCTGCCCATTCTCTTGGCATGCGGGATCGGCGTAGTGGGTGATTCCGCCGTCCTGTATGCGGGCGAGGGTGGCCTCGAACTCCTCCTCGCTGACCATGAATGCGTAGTGGTGTGGCTCGAAGTCGTCCAGCTGGTCGTAGTCCAGGCTGATCTGGTTGGCCAGCGTGACCGGCGTGAAGTGCGCCAGCGGCGGGTCGACGCTGAGGCCGAGGATGCCGGCCAGGAACTGCGCCGAGGCTTGCGGGTCACGGGCGGGGACGATGGTGTGGTTCAGTTCCACGGTCATAGTGACTCCTGTTCAGGGACGGGCTGCGCGAGGTGGGGTACTGCCCGCCCGGGGGAGAGCAGGCCGTCTCCGGCCGCCCGGCCCTCCCCCGGCTGCGGTTGCCGTGTCACACGTCGATCTGCTCGAAGATGTGCGGGTACGACACGATGTCGTCGCTGAACTCGGCCGCCATGCGCTGGAACTCCGGGCTGCCGAACGCCGCGGCGAGCGCCTCGGTCGACTCCCAGACCGCGACGTTCATCAGAAGCCGGCTGTCCGCCGTTCCCTTGTGCATCTGCAGGGAGACGAATCCCGGCTGAGCCTTCATGAACTCCGCCTGCCTCCGAAAGAGGGCCAGGAACGCTTCAGTCCTCTCCTTCGGGACGACGAAGGTGTTGGCCAGGACGATGGGTCCGGTCTTCTCCTTGAACTGCGCGAACATCGGCGTATTCGGGTCGAGACTCTGCAGCTTGGCCATTTTCGGTACTTCCTCTCGCTGTCGGTTGCCCCGCGGCACTGAGGCCGGCCACCGCCGTACTGGGTCCAGCGACGCTCACGACGCTCGCTATCTGTGGCACGAGGGAATCTGACGGTCACTCAAGGGCATCGCTGGTGACACCAAGGCCTCCAGCGACTGCGATCTTGCCAACACTTGTTTGCCAACACTGTTGGTCAACGTTGTTGGCAAACCTAGAGGTGCAGCTCTGGACTGTCAACACCTGTTGGCCTACATTGTTGGCATGACCGGCACCACGGAGAACCAGCAGGCCGCACGGCGTTCCGACGCCACCCGCGCCACGATCCTCGACGCGGCCCGCGAGCGGTTCGTGGCGGACGGCTACGAGAAGGCGACCATCCGGGCCATCGCGCGCGACGCGAAGATCGACCCGTCCATGGTGATGCGCTACTACGGCAACAAGGCGGGCCTGTTCGCGGCGGCCGTCGCGATCGATCCCGGGTTGCCGGGCCTGTCCCTCGAACCGCGCGAGGAGATCGGCCGTACGCTGGTGCGCCACTTCCTCACCCTGTGGGAGGAGAACGGGGAGCTCACCGCGCTGATGCGCGTCGGCGCCACCGACCCGGCCGCCGCCGATCGCATGCAGAGCGTGCTGCGCGAGCAGATGATCCCGCTGGCCTGTCGACTGGGCCACGAGCCGGAGCAGGCGCAGGCGCGGGCTGCACTGTGCGTCTCGACCGTGCTGGGGCTCGCGCTGACGCGCTACGTGCTGCGGTTCCCGGCAAGCGTGGCGCTCGGCCGCGAGGAGATCGTGGACTGGCTCGGACCCACGGTCCAGCGGTATCTCACCGCGCCCACGCCCTGAAGAACGCGCCCAGGCACCCACCGCGACCTCGGTCACGGCGGATGCCCTCAAAGGGAAGACCGAAAGGATCAGCCTTGCTTCTGTGGCTTGCGGGACTTGCCGCCGAGCATCATGAGGCCGGTGGGCACGCAGCCGGAGGTCCACACGGCGCAGCCGCAGATCGCCGGGCCCCGTACCCCAGACGGGCATCCGCCCCGGAAGCTGCGATGCTCATTGATCACGACCCGATACCCGCCCTAACTGTATTGACCCGTGAGGTTGGGGACGCGGCTGACGGGTGGTTGGCCTTTCAGCGCGGTGTGTCCGCGGTGGTGATTGTAGGTGTGCAGCCAGTC
>NZ_JBIWKA010000036.1:0-30126 GCF_044765445.1 Streptomyces sp. NPDC102467
CCGCCGCCTCGCCCGCGACTACGAGACCAAACCCACCCACTCCGAGAGCATGATCCGCCTCGCGATGATCTCCAACCTCGCGAAACGAGCCACCGGAGAAACACCCATAACCTGGCACAAACCCTGAACTATCGCTTCTTCAAGCGGAACGTCCTCTAAAGAAGGCGCAGTCGCGCCGACGACGATCCTCGTTCGAAACGGTGAGACGCGACTCACTGCACAGGTTCAGAGGGAGGCTGCGGCGAGGATGCCAGCCAGTGATTCCTCGAACAGCGCCGGGCAGGGCAGAATGCGGACGTGCTGTATGTACGAGTGATCAGCCCGGCTGACCAGACGAACGAGGTCATGCGAATCGTCCTGGGCTGTCCAGGGGCCGTGAACACGGTCAAGTTCCCTGGGGCAGCGTGTTCACCTCAGGGCGACGTGATCGAGTTCAACCTGGCCAGAGAAGCCGCCAATGCAGTGCTCGATGAGCTGCGCGAGCTGGGCCTGAAGGACACCGGCGCCATCACTGTCGAGCAGATCGACCTATCGATCTCGGCGGCGGCCGAGTTGGCGGAGCAAGTTGCACCCGGCGATCCTGAGGACGCTGTCATCTGGGACGAGTTGGCTGCCCGGGTCACAGCGGATACCCGATTGAGTTGGTCGTTTTTGGCGTTCCTTGCGCTGGCCACGCAGATCGCAGCCATTGGCGTGCTCCTGGACCAGCCAATCCTGATCGTCGGTGCCATGGTGCTGGGACCGGAATTCGGCCCGGTGGCCGCGTTCTGCTTCGGGACCCTGCGTAACCAGCACGCTCTGCTCGGCACGGCCGTGCGCACGCTCGTCGTGGGTTTCACAGCAGCGATCGCGGTGACCGCGACCTGTGCCGGTGTCAGCCGCCTTCTGGGCTGGATCACGCCCGCCATGCTGGACAACCGGCCGATGACCGAATTCATTGTGCACCCTGACCGCTGGTCGTTCATCGTGGCGCTTCTGGCCGGCATCGCCGGCATCCTGTCGCTGACCGCAGGGAAACCATCCTCGCTGGTGGGGGTTTTCATCTCTGTCACCACGGTTCCGGCAGCGGGGAACATCGCTGTGGCCGTCCCACTCGCGCATTGGACTGAGGTCGGCGCGTCACTCAAGCAACTCGGAGTGAACCTCGCAGGCATGATCATCGCCGGTGTTCTCACACTCCTGCTCCAACGCTTGTTGTGGGCACGCTTCGGTCTGCGCATCAGGACTGAGAAGACCAGAGACATCCTCACCGGTTTGCCTGCGCAATCGTCCTCACAGTCCTCGTCAGAGCGAGGTCGGCGTCGAGGATTTTCTGGCTGACGTCGACGTGTTGGAGGGGGATGAGGCGTCCGAGCCGGTGAGCGAACGGGCGCGGGAACTGCTGAAGTTTTTCACGCCGCGGGATCCGGCGGAGCTCGCGCGGTTTGTGCGGTTGTGGGTGTGGGCGCCGCGCGAGGACGCCTTCAACGACGGCCTGACCGCCGCGAAGGCGTGGGCTGAGGTACACGGGCATTTCCTGCCGCCCGCGACCGCCATGTGGAACGACTATCCGGTGGGGAACATGCGGGACGCTGCCCGGCTCGCCGACCGGATCGCCGCGCGCCGGGAGGCTGGGACACCGGCCGGGTCGGAGGCGGGGGGCGCTCACCGAGGAGCGGCGCCGACAGCTGGATGACATCGATCCTGGGTGGTGCCCGGCCTGGGACACCGGCTGGCAGCGCTGCCTGAGACTCGTGCAGGCGCACGTGGCCGGTGGCGGGAGCCTGCCGACAAAGGCCGGGGACGTCGTGGTCCAGGGCGAAAACTTGGGGCGCTGGGTGAGTGCGCAGCGGTACGGCTTCGAGCAGCTGCAGCCTGCCCAGCAGTGGCTGCTGAACGCGCTCGGCATCGAGGAGGCCAAGGAGGACGAGCGACCGGTGCGCCGTACGCAGGACCACAAGTGGGATCTCAACCTCGCTGCCGCCCGCCAGTTCCACGCCCGCGAAGGACACCTCAACATCCCCCGCAAGCACGTTGAGGCTCTGCCGGTCGCCCTGGCCGGCCCCGCCGCCACCGGACGCGAGATCACCCCCGAGGACACCGTCCTGGTCGACCTGGGCATGTGGGCCGCCAACACCCGCAGGCGCGCGGCCAAGCTCACGGACCAACGACGTGCGGCACTCGACCAACTCGGAATTCGTTGGTGATGCCGTGAAACATCTGGGCTGGATTACGACATAACCCATGTGTAAGGCCCTGGACTCAGTGGGCACCCCGTGCGCGGCAGGCCGGATCAGATGGTCCGGGCCTTCGTCGTACGGTCGGCCCCTGATCCGTAGCCCGCCTTCAGAAGCTGGGTCCGGCGTCCGTGTACCGCGCGTTCAACTCGCCGGAGGATTTCAAGTCCGTAGGGAGAGCAAGGCCCCGGGCCCCGTGCTCGGGGCCTTCCTCGTGCTCCAACTTCGCCCCGGCCGCTGCTGCCTGGTGTCCGGCTTCCGGCCCTACGTGGTGAACGAGCTGTGCCCGCCAGGACGAGACACAAGCACCTGAGTCCTGCCACTGAGCGTTTTTCAACCTCATGCTGATGCGTGGTGAAGGACGAGGACGGCCTTCACCACGTCGGTGATCCGATTGGTGCTGCAGCGGAGTTTCCGCAGGAGGCGCCAGCCCTTCAGCGTGGCCATGGCCTGCTCGCCGATGCAACGAATCTTGGCGTGGGTGGTGTTGTGGCGGCGCTTCCACCTCTTGAGGCGACGACCACGAAACGGCACCCGAACGGGTCCGCCGGCGCCTTGATACGCCTTGTCCGCCCAGCAGCTCAGCCCTGCATCGGCGAGAGCGTCGATGATCCCGTGCTGCCTGGCGGCGGTCAGGTCGTGGGTCGAGCCGGGCAGGGCCGGCGAGGCCCACAGCAACCGTCCGAACGGGTCGGTGAGGACCTGGACGTTCATGCCGTGGCGTTTGTGCTTCCCGGAGTAGTACGGGGTATCAGCAGCGATGCGGTCGATCGGCAGCAGCGTGCCGTCGAGGATGACGAACGCCTTCTCCCGGATCGTCTCCATCGCCTCGGTCAGGGTCGGGGCGAGGGCTGCCAGGAGGTCGACGGCCTCGCGTATATAGCGGTAGACGGTCGCGATTCCGATGCCGAACCCGGCAGCGAGCTGTGCGTAGGTGTCACCGCACCTCAGGTAGGCCAAGGCCACCACCATGGCCTGGCGTGCTGCGGAAAGTCGCCTCCAGCGGGTCCCGATCTCCTGTCGCCTCACTACCAGTTGCCTGGTCAGAAACCGCAGGCTGCGGTTGGACAGATCAATCGAGGACGGGTGGACAAGCACGCGAAGCTCCGTAAGTTGTCGTGTGGCCCGGGAGGGCTGGGTGTGGCTTACGCGAAGCTGTCTTCAGTGGCTCGCCAGGAGTGGCCGCCCGGCTCTTCGGGGCACCCTGGCTGCTGATTGACATCTGCGATCTTGTCGCTGTTTACGGAGCTGACGGCGGGGTGTTCCTCGGGCCGACGAGCGAGCCGCACGGCACGAGGAGCGAGAGTGGACATCAGCAGGCGGGTCCGGTTATGGACAGGCATCGACGCGGGCAAGGGCCACCACTGGGGATCGGTGGTGAACGAGGCCAGAGCAACCCTGTGGTCCAAGAAGATCGACAACGACGAGTCGGCGCTCCTGACCGCGATCGGCGAAATCCTCGATCTCGCGGACGAGATCCACTGGGCGGTGGACATCTCCGGCACCACCTCAGCACTCCTGCTGGCACTGCTCGCAGCCCACGGGCAACAGGCCGTCTACGTGCCCGGCCGCACCGTCAACCGCATGGCTGGGACCTACCGGGGCGAGGCCAGGACCGACGCCCGTGACGCCTACGTCATCGCCGAAACCGCCCGCCAGCGCCGCGACTTCACCACCATCGGCGTACCTGCACAGCTTGCTGCTGATCTCGCGTTGCTGACCGCGCACCGCACCGACATGGCTGCCGACCGGGTACTGACGATCAATCGGCTGCGCGACGTCCTCACTGGCGTCTTCCCCGCGCTGGAGCGGTCCTTCGCCTACTCCAGCCACAAGGGTGCCCTGGTTCTGCTGACCGGCTATCAGACCCCGCAGGCCATCCGCCGCCGCGGCCAAACTCGCCTGTCCGCATGGCTGGCCAACCGCACCGTACGCAGTGCCGATGCGGTGGTCGCCACGGCGCTGGAGGCTGCCGAGGCCCAGCACACCGTGCTGCCCGGCGAGGACATCGCAGCCCAGATCGTCGCGGACCTGGCCACCCAGATCTTGGCACTGGACGACCGGATCAAGCGGACCGATCAACAGATCAAGGCGGCGTTCCGCACGCATCCGCACGCATCCGCACGCATCCGCAAGCAGAGATCATCGAGTCCCTGCCGGGGATGGGCCCGATCCTGGGAGCGGAATTCGTCGTCGCAGCAGGGGACCTGGCGTCCTACGCCGACGCCGGCCACCTCGCATCCGCTGCCGGACTGGTACCCGTGCCCCGGGATTCCGGGCGCCGCACGGGCAACCTGCACCGACCCAAACGCTATAGCCACCGCCTGCGCCGAGTGTTCTATCTGTCCGCACAGACCAGCATCATCCGCGACGGTCCGAACCGGGACTTCTACCTCAAGAAGCACGGCGACGGCTGCAAGCACACCCACGTCATCGCCCTGGCCCGCCGACGCGCGAGCGTCCTGTGGGCACTCCTGCGCGACCACCGGGTCTTCACCGCCGCTGCCCCGCAGCTCGCACAAGCAGCTTGACATCCTCATTGAAACTCCTGGCAAACACGGGTGATCTTGGTCGAGAACCCGTCTACCAGGAGCTTCGCCGCTGCGCGAGGTTGCCCAACTCCCGTTCAGCGCCGCCAGCTTGAAAAACGCTCCCTGTGCCTCAGGCTGCATGCCGATATCCGCGCAGTCCAACTGGGATGCGGCAGCGGCGATCAGCGGCGTTACGCGCCACTCCCGGTGAAGCCTGCGGGGCGGGGCGCCGGTTATCGTCGCAGCGCCCTGAGCCACTGGTCTGCGACGACACCGCTGAGCCGCGGGAAGTCGAGGGCCGCGGGTGCGAGAAGCTGCTGCATGCCGATTCCGCGCAACTGCCCCAGGACCGCAATCGCGGTGGCGTCGGGGTCGGTCTCCGCACGGATGTCGCCCTCGGCGATTCCGGCGGCGATGTCGGTGCGCAGATCCGCGCGGAAGCTGTCGTCGCGTTCCTGGAAGACGGCGGAGAGCTCGGGCGAGGTGGCAGCCTCGGCCCACAGCAGCAGGAACGCCCGGCCGGCCGCGGAACCGCCGCCCATTCTTCTGATGTAGCCGTCGATCAATGCGATCAGGTGGTCGAGGCCGGGTGGCATATCGCCGATGCCGGGGACGAATCCGCTCTGGCTGGATCCGGCGAGTGCCCGGAACAGCGCCTGCTTCGAACCGAAGTGGTGGGTGACGATCCCTCGGCTGTACCCCGCGCGCTCGCCGACGGCCGCCAGGGTGGCCGACCGCACACCCGTCTCCACCACGACTTCCGCCGCGGCCTTCAACAGGGCGGCCCTCGTCGCGGTGCGCCGTTGGAGCTGCGTACGGCGTTCGCCGCGTGATGACTCGGCGAGGGGCTTGTTGGCTGGCATGAGCTGCAGTCTAGCGACCCCATGCCACTTGCGTGTCGTACAACAAGTATGTGACGGTGGGTGTGAAGCCACAGGGTCGTCGGAGAGGTGATTACTGATGAAGGTCGTGTTCGTCAACGGCAACCCGGAGAACGCCGCGGTATGGGACCTGCTCTGCGACGAGCTGCGCGGAACCGATGCCGTCCGGTTGTCCCCACCGGGATTCGGGGCGCCTGTCCCGGAGGGTTTCGGGTGTGCTGTCGCCGAGTACCGGGACTGGCTGATCGGCCGGCTGGAGGCGATCGGCGAGCCGGTACACCTTGTCGGCCACGACGTCGGCGGAAGCACAGTGGCATCGGTCGCCATGAAAAGACCGGACTTGCTGCGGAGCTGGGTCAGCGACTCGCTGGGCGTGTTCCACCCCGACTACGTGTGGCACGACCTCGCCCAGCAGTGGCAGACGCCCGGCGTGGGTGAGGAATCCGTTGCCAGGTTGATGGGCGGCAGCCTGGAGGAACGCGCCGAACGCATGACGGCGAGGGGCATTCCCAGATCCGTAGCCCTCCGAATGGCCCCTGCCCAGGGACCGGAGATGGGGCGGGCGATCCTCGCGTTCTACCGTTCCGCCGCCCAGCCGGTCATGGCCGAACTCGGACGAGATCTCGCCGACGCGGTGAAGCGGCCGGGCCTCGCGATCATCGGTACGGATGACCGGTTCGTCGGCTCGGAGGCCATGCGACGCGAGTCGGCGGCCAGAGCCGGGGCCGAGACCGCTGTCCTGCGCGACATCGGGCACTGGTGGATGGTCCAGGACCCCGCTCGCAGCGCGCGGGTACTCACCTCGTTCTGGGCCGGCTGCGGGCAGGCCGACTCGCGCCGAGTCGCCCCTGGCCCGGCCGTCCGCGGTCGCTCCAAGTCTGCGTAATCCGCCGGGTGTCAGGCAGTGCCTGGTGAAATCCCGTGAGGCCGGCGAAGGACGGGCCAGCAGCGAGCGGCCGGGCAATGTGGCCTGGGCCGCAAGAGCCTCCTGCAAGAGGGGCCTGCCAAGCGTCGCTACCCTGGGCTGGCTACACGCGCACGGCCAAGCTCCCGGCGGGATACGGCGGTTGGCCACCGGGGCCGGCCTCGTGCGCCGCCGCTAGTTGGTGGTGTGGGTGGGGTAGACCTGCACGTCGGTGTAGGCGCCCTTGATGTCGCCCGCGGCGGCGGGCCAGTCCAGGGTGACGGTGTGGGTCTCGTTCGGGGGCGTGACGATGATGTTGGTCGGGGACGCGAGGCTGTTGCCGCTGGTGTCGAGGGTGTAGGCCAGGTCGAAGACCGCCGCGTCACCGGGCTTGAGAGTGGTGACACGCGGCTGGGCCGGACCACGCTCAATGGGGCTGGAGGTGTGGTCGGCGTCCTTGATGTCGACACCCGCGAAGCCCGTCGCCGAGCAGGTCTTCGGACCCCGGTTGATCATCGTGATGTTGATCCGGCCCTCGGTCGCGTCCGGCGCAGCGTCGACCGCGTCGATGGCCAGGTCCTGCGTCTTGCAGAACGTCACCTTGCTGCTCGTCTGCGTCGCAGCGTTCGCGGCCGCCTCCGCCTGGGTGCCCTTGCCCGCACCCGCCTTCGCGTCGCCGGCCTGCGCACCGCCGGACGTCGAGCCGCCCTGCGACGTCGAGCCGGCGTCCGCAGACGAAGACGTCGAGGACGAGGACGAGGAGCCATGGGCGGACTTCGCGCCGCTCGCCGCGTCGGTGTCCGAACCGGAGCAGGCCGTCAGGGACAACCCCGCCACCGCCGTCAGGGTCGCGGCGGCGATCCGCAGGTTGCGGCGGCTGGCGATACGGGCGGTGGTGGAGCGCATGTCGGGTCCCCTTGAAGCGGTCGGTGTTGGTGTTTCCCGGTGACGACTACGACTCTGCCCGCAGCCGCTACCGTCTGATCGCCGACCGCTAACGCCTCACTAACGCCCAAAAACTGTACGGCTGTCTTACACAGCAACAGGAGTACGGGACCCGCACTGTGCCGGGCTGAAGCCTGGTCACCTGGCCGCACCCCGGCATGTGCCGGAGCCCAGGGCCCTCCCCAGTCAGGGATGCACGGGCGGCATCTCAGTGGTCTTCAGCGGCGGGCTCGTAGGCGACGGCTGCGTACCCGCATCCGTCGGCCACCTTGTTCAGCGCGGCGATCTCGGCCGGGTCGGCGGTCAGCTTCCAGCGCAGCTTGGTCGACACCCAGTCCGTGACGTACTGGCAGTAGGCCTCGGCGGCCGGCGGCAGCCACTCGGCGGGATCCTGATCGCTCTTGCTGCGGTTCGTTCGCGCCGTCACGGCAACCAGCGAACGCTCGGCGCCCAGATCGTTCGCGTACGCCTCGCGCCGGGCGGGCGTCCACTGCGACGCCCCGGACGCCCAGGCCTCGGCGAGCGGCACCAGGTGGTCGATGTCGAGCTTCGCCGGGTCGGTGACCGTGGTGCCGTCGTAGTAGCTGAACCGCGTACCCGCCGTCACCGTGCACGCCCCCTCCAGGACCGGCTCGGTGCGCGATTCCGCGATCAGTACCTCGGCCCGGGTGTTGCAGTGGTCGTGGTCCTCGTCCACCCAGTGCCGGAACCTGGTCCTCTCATAGCCCGCCCGGTGTTCCGTGGCGAGCGGGAGGGACGCGATCCCGTCCTGAAGACGGATTTGCACGACCTTGGCCTCGGTCCTGCCCTGAGCTTGGGACTGAGTCTGGGAGGCGGAGAGCAGCGGCAGCACAAGCAGCGCGACGGCCGCCAGGCCGCGCATCGTCGGTGTCTTCATGGGCCGTTGCTACCGGTGCCCTCGCCCCGGCGTGAGGTGATTCCCGGCATGCTCACCCGACTGACCGCGATGGTCGTGCCGGAGAAACGATGCCGCCCGTCCGGTGCGACGTCTGCCGACGGCAGGAACAGGAGCTGAGCGAGGGGCGCCGATCCGTGTCGCGCGTGGTGGGCGCGTGGCGTTTCACTGGACCAGTTCGATGTGCGGGTGGTGCGGAGCCGCTGGGCAGGCGTGGAGTTGCAGGTTGTAGCCACTGGCGATGTCGATCATCGTGAAGTTCGCGGGCGGGGTGCCGGGGAGTAGTGGAGTGGGGTTGCTGCATTCTTCCTCGGGGGCCCAGCTGTTGCTGCTGGCGTTCCATTCGGTGGTGGCGATGGTCAGCAGGGGGTAGGTCGCGGTGCCGCATTCGGGGCAGAGGCGGGGCAGGGGGTCGGTCAGGCCCCAGCGGGACCAGCCGCCGGTTTTCCAGCCGGGGGCGTGGCACAGCTTCTCCCGGTAGAACTGGGCCGGCGCCTCGTCATATGCGCGGTCCCACGCTTCTTCGGCCGCCTCCCACTGGCTCAAGGTGCCCAGCTGCTGCTGGAGTTCCTGGCTCAGCTCCATCGGATCGGGGTACTCGGTGACCTGCTCCGGCGCGAGCAGCGACGGTTGTGGCAGGTAGCCGGCGCTCTGCATCGCGGGCGGCTCGGGTGGCGCGTCGAGTACCTCCGTCACGGTGGCGGAGGAGCGCCAGAACACTGCGGTGCGGGGGTGGGTCGGGTGGTTGAAGGGGCACCACAGGACTTGGAGCAGATCGGTACCGGGCGGGCTGATCGGGAGCTTGATGTCGCGGGCGTAGAGCTGGGCCACAGGCAGCATCGGGATCGGGCCGTCGGGCCAGGAGCGGCCGGCTCTGAGCCGTTTCTCGGCGTCTCGTTCCTCAGGTGTGATCCAGGGCTCCTGAGGGCTGCGGCTGCGCCTGAGCGTCGTCACCGCGCGGTTGCGGCGCAACTGCCGTACGTCGTCGGGGGAAAGGACCGCCCGTCCGCCCCTCACGTGAGGCTCTTCGCAGCGCGGCCATGGCACGTCGGCGGGCCACAGAAGCGGCCCGCCGATGGAACTGTCCTGCACGGACGGGGTTGCGGGGCGTGGATGCAGCCGGGTCGCCGTGCGTGCCAGCGGGGCCAGTTGAGGAAAGAGCACCGTGACGTCAAGCGGTCGCGGCGGGGTCGTGAAACTCATACTGCTCCCGATGGCACGAAACAGGGGCGGGGTTCAGTTACCGAGGTTGTACTGCCCGTCGTCCTGGGTGCTGGGGACGTAGGCATCCGGGAAGAACTGTTCCACCGAACCGTCTTCCCTCTCACCTGAAACCCGTCGAGGCCGTCTGGTCACTCGTGCGCAGGGCCATGGCCAACACTGCCTTCGACACACCCCACGACCTCGACCGCAAAATCCGCCGCGAGTTACGCAGGATACAACTCCGACCCCACCTGACCGACGGCTGCCTGACCGCCACCAGCCTAGCTATCGACCCAGCGACCCCACCTTGAAAACCTCAGTAACTGGTACGGGCCATGTCGAGGACGATCTTTCCCCGTCGGGGTGGTCGTGCGGCTGTCGCGTGTGCCTGTGCTGCCTGATGGGCCGGGTAGGTGTCCCGGATTGGAACACGGAAGCGGCCCTTGTCGGCGAGTGCTATGGCTGACGTGAGTCCGTGGACGCCGTCGGGCTGGCCACCGATGCGGCCCGTGGACAGCCGAACTCCGTAGGTTGAAGCCTTGAAGTCGGCCAGGGTGACGACGCTTTCCGCGGTACCGGTCACTTCGATCAGTTCACTCAGCGATCCGGCCCCCGCGACGTCGAGTGCCCGGTCGACCGGAGCGGCGGTCAACGCGCGGATCCGGGCGGGCAGACTGTGCCCGTAGTCCACTGGTTCCACCCCCAGTTCCCTGAGGAACGGGTGGCTGTCGGGGCGCGCGGTGCCGATCACGCGGGCGCCGCGTGCCACCGCGAGCTGTACGGCGATGCTGCCGACGCCGCCAGCCGCGCCGTCGACCAGCAGTGTCATGTTCTTCTTGATGTCGAGCAGGTCGAGGGCGCGGGTTGCGGTCTCGATGCCGGTGCCCGCCGCGCCGGCTTCGGCCCACGTCATGTCGTGTGGTTTGTGCGTCCAGAAGTCCAGGACCGCGTACTGCGCGCTCGCGCCGCCGAGCCGTGCGACGTCTACCGCGCCGAAGACCTCGTCACCGACGGCGTAGTCCGTTACCTCGGCGCCGATCTCGTCGATCACTCCGGCGGCATCGACGCCGGGAATGTGCGGCAGGGCGAGGTTCTTACTCATGGGAGACGAGCCGGCGCGCAGTCCGAGGTCGACGGGTGAGACGGCCGCGGTCCTGACGGCGATCCGCACCTGGTGAGGACCGGGGTGCGGCTCGGGCGCGGGGCCCAGGGTCAGGACCTTGGGCGGGCCGAACCGCTGGAACTGCACAGCAAACATGATCACCTCTCCCGCCCGGAATCTCCGGGCGCTTCGATGAGGTAAACATCTTTCCGGAGCACCTGTTCCACTTCGGGAGCAACTGAGAGGGACGCGGAGAAAAGTGACTCGGAAAGCCAGGGTCGACGCGACCGACAACCATGCACACATCGTTGCGACCGCCCGTCGGGCCATCGCCGCGGAGGGGGTGGACCTTCCCATGCGCGAGCTCGCGCGGCGTGCCGGCCTGGGCATCGCGACGCTGTACCGACACTTCCCCACGCGCACGGAATTGATCAGCGCGGCCCTTGCCGGGGATGTGGCGGCCTGCCGGGCTGACATGCAGGCCGCACTGGCGGAGCCGGACGCCTGGACCGCGCTCAGCGGAGTCATCCGCCAGTTCGCGGAACACCAGATCCGGGCTCCCGGCCTCAATGAGGCCCTGCTGGGCTCACACACGGCAGGCGACGCGTTCCGCAACGACCGCCAGGCCCACGCCGCAGCACTGGAGCAACTCGTCGCCCGCGCACAGCAGCAACGGGTCCTGCGGCGAGGGACCTCCGTCACAGACGTTCGCGTAGGCCTGATGGCGATCTCCTCGCTGCGCCCCACACAGGCCAATCGACGGCCCGACGCGATCCGCACCTTGCTGGGTCTGCTTCTGGCGGGACTGCACTCGCCCGATCACTGAGCGTTTTTCAACCTCATGCTGATGCGTGGTGAAGGACGAGGACGGCCTTCACCACGTCGGTGATCCGATTGGTGCTGCAGCGGAGTTTCCGCAGGAGGCGCCAGCCCGCCAGCGTGGCCATGGCCTGCTCGCCGATGAGCTGTGCGTAGGTGTCACCGCACCTCAGGTAGGCCAAGGCCAGCATGGCCTGGCGTGCTGCGGAAAGTCGCCTCCAGCTTGTCGCTGTTTACGGAGCTGACGGCGGGGTGTTCCTCGGGCCGACGAGCGAGCCGCACGGCACGAGGAGCGAGAGTGGACATCAGCAGGCGGGTCCGGTTATGGACAGGCATCGACGCGGGCAAGGGCCACCACTGGGGATCGGTGGTGGACGAGGCCGGAGCAACCCTGTGGTCCAAGAAGATCGACAACGACGAGTCGGCGATCCTGACCGCGATCGGCGAAATCCTCGATCTCGCGGACGAGATCCACTGGGCGGTGGACATCTCCGGCACCACCTCAGCACTCTTCCCCGGCGGTTCCGTGCTGATGCAGTCCTCGATCACCTCACCGACACCGAGCAGCACGGCCGATGCCGCACTCGCCCCTGGGCCGAGCAACTGGAGTATGTGCACGGCGTGTACCGAATCTCGCTTGCCTGCCCGTCCCATGGCGCCCGGTGGACGAAGAACGTCCGCGTAGCGGAGGCCGCGGATCTCGTCCGCCGTCTGATCACCCAAACAATCACCTGACAGGGGCGACCCTGCCAAGAGGCCCCACAGCTCAGGTCATGACGCAAGGGGCGTCGGTCTGCCCGGCGTCTTCGCGCGCCCAGCCTCCGGGAAACCGTCTCCGCAGAGCGGACGGAAATGTGGCAGTGCGCGCGATCACCTCATCGAGTGAGAGAAGCGTGTCGCTTCCTCTCAGTCGCTCTGGCCAGCCTTCATACCGTTAGGCTGCGGTGCACGGGCTGGGACAGTCCGCAGGCTAGCAATCCGCCCGGGCGGAGCTGCAGATGAGCCTCTGTGGGTGCAATGCCCGTGTCCCGCGCGATTACCCTCTGCGCCTTTCTCTTTCCATGCCCTGTGCCCAGCGGCCGCATGAACCCGGGTGAGCGGCCGTGGAAACGGGACTGCTGTGTCTCCTCACACCTACAACCGCTCCCAGCGCAACCTGCTGCTGGAGCAGTTGGGCGCCGACTCCCGCGCTGTCCTGCGGGACGAGAGCGGACGGATCGCGATCGACAATGCCGCAAGTGCTGGCCAGCACGCCTTTCAAGCCATGCTGGCTACCTTCTTGCTGAGCACGACACAGTCACCGCACGTACTGCAGGCCCCCATCGGAGCGGCCATGTCGAGCACCAGCGCCTACGTCAACACCGTCATCTCGCACCCGGACCGGCTCGCCATCCACACCAACACGGCCTGTCGCGTCGCTTCCCGGTTCCTCCCCCTGATCACCGATGCGCACGGCCTGCACGGGATCCCGGGCCTCAGGTTCGACGGGATCGGTAAGCAGCGCCTGCGCTTCGTGCACCTGCCCACCGGAGGACGGCTCGACCTGGTCGACTCACATCCGTCCCTCACCCGCAGGCGACGCGACTTCCTGCGGTTCTTCCGGCGTACCACGCGATGGCACCACGAGCCGGGCTACGCGCCCCTGTGGGAACTCGCCGAGCTCCACCCCAGCGAGGTTCTGGCTCAACCGCACTGGCGAACAAAGCCGTGCATGCTCCTGCGCAGCGCACTGATGTCCAGGGCCGTGCTGTTGTGGGGCGAGCTGGACATCCGCCCGTCCTGGACCGAGCAGTCCCGGCTTCACTTGCCCGAGCTCGCCTGGGAAACCCGTAATGAACGGCCCGGCGCCCATCAAGTCGCAACCGTACTGACCGCGACTCCCGCCAGGATTCCCGGCGCCGGCTACGAACCACTCGATGCCACCTCCGGTTTGCTCAGCTTGGCCGGCGCCACCATCTGGCTGCGTGCCCGCTGATGCAGACATGGCGGGAGGCCTCCGACCCTGCGCGCGGGTCGACAGGTTTCCTGGGAGACAGGCTTGCCGCGGCAGTCCAAAACTGCGGCCGCAGCCAGCCGTGGCCGTGCTCCTTCGCTGCGTCGATGCTTAGGCGAAGCCACCCGTCGGGAGTGTGTGCTGAGGGACACTGACGGAATGACAGAAACGGTCGCCGTCGCCCTGGTCACCGCGCTCTCCACGCTCGCCGCGGCCGGTCTGACCGGAGCCGTCACCCTGCGGCTGCAACGGCGCCAGGCCGCCGCGGAACGGCTGCGGCTTCGCGAGGAAGCCCGGCGCACGGCGTACGCCGACCTGCTCTCGGCATCAACCGACGCGTGGGCGGCAGTCGACCGGGCCTGGGGCCTCTATCCACAGAATCCCGATGAACCGAGGCACCCCGAGATCCAAGAGGGTCTGGCCGCCCTCAAACGACTGGATCAGGCACTGCACGTGGTCACGCTGTACGGCCCACCTGCTCTCGACCTCAAGGCCGCGGCGCTGTACAACTCCGCAGACCAGGAGTTCTGGACCATCGTGAGCCTGCTGAGAACCAACGTCGGAGCACAACAGTCGGCTATCGCACTGGCCGAGCCCGAACAAAAGCCCAACAACGAAGCACGCCTCGCCGCACGCGCTGCCTTCACCGTCGCAGCCCGCAACGCTCTCGATACCGCCGGTTGAGGCCACCCCCACCGTCACCACTGCCTTCGCAGAAACATGTCCCAGCCGCCCCGGACCGGGGCGACGCCCGAAGGCGCCGGCACGGAGTACGAACATGACCCGGACTCAACGCCCCGTACCCGTACCGGCAGCACCCCGCCTGCACGACTGCTGCACCACCGAGCGCACGCGACAGTGGTTCGGCAGCATCGCGGCGGTCATCACCGCACACACGCCCGACTGCCCCGCCTGGGGCCCCAGTTACTGACCGCACGCGAAGCGGCAGGGGCGATCGCCGTGAGCAGCGTTGAAGCAGCCGGGCTGCACATGACGCACCGGCTGCCTGCTCGTTAGAGCATGCAACCATCCCCCGTGGTGACCCGCCGCTGGGCCCGCGGGTACGCGCGGGCCCAGCGCGCTCCACATCACCGGAGCAGCTGACCTTCCGCAACGTCACGCGTGGCTCATCCCGTGTCGCGATCCGCCGGGCCTACTCGGCCACTCCACCGATCCCACAGTCACCGGGTACGTGTGTACCCGGTCTGCGCGAGTGCGACGCGGCAGGAAATCCCGTCATACATGACGTTGTTCCAACAGCCTGCTACGCAAGGCACGGCCCGCCTCGACCAGACGCCGGGCCTCGGACCGCTCATCAAGGACGGACTGCGCAGGGTCACGGGCAGGGGCGACCAGGGTGCGGGCCGTCCGCCGGGTGAACTGGAGGCGCGGGGTGGCTATGACACTCCCCAGTGCTGCTGCCACCCCGCGGCACATCGGTCTTCCGAGGCCTGTGACTCGCTACCCGTCCAGGCCATCATCCCCGTGTGCAACAGCCCGCCACCTCCATGCCAGGAATGGGACGGGCCGCCTGAGGATGCTGGCACAGACCAACTCCACAACGATGGAGAACCTGTGACCAAAAAACGAAGGGACAGCAACCGTCTACGCAAGAGATGTCGCCACGGCTCAAGTGCAGAACAGATCGGCTCACTGGGCTCAGGCCGGCCAGTGACAGGAGAGCGTCGACCAGCTGCTCGGCAGCGTCCAGCCGCCCCTGTGAGCGGTCCCGCCGGGCCACGCAAGCAGCTAATGCGGCTGTCGTGAGGATCACGGGGCTGACGCTGGGGCAGATTCTGGCGATCCGGCATCAAGGCCCCGTCCCTGACGGCAGGCGGGGCATACACGGTTCGGGGTGGCGTCCGGTAGCTGGTCGCACGATGGTGCGAGTCCTTGGCGGATCACCAGTTCCAGGACCCGCAAAGCGCGTTCCCTCACCGGATGCGGCCCGACGACGGCCAGAGCGATAAGCGTGACGACACAGCCGGTCACCACAGAGGTGCTTGCAAGAATCGCGTTCATGGACAGAAGACTGCGTTGCCACAGGATCGTGACGTGAGTTCGGCGAAGTCGCGTCACGAACCAGAGCCGTGGAGGTCTTCCTTCCATGAACGATCGCCACGACAGAGCGCCCCAGCCCATCGGGCCGAGCGACGACGAACTCATGCTGCGGGTGCGGGCAGGCGAGCAGACTGCGTTCGAGGAATTGTTTCGGCGTCATGCCGGAGCTGTTTGCCGCTATGCCCACAGTATGGGCTGGGATGCGCACGCCGCAGACGACCTCACGGCTGAGGTATTCACCCGCACCTTGCAGGCCGTACGCCGCGGCGCCGGACCCCACACGGCCGTCCTGGGATATTTGCTGACGTCCGTGCGCCACCTGGCCGCGACGTGGGCGACATCAGCCGCGCGTACTCAATCAGTTGACGACTTCGCCGCCTTGCCCGCGCACACGGTGAACGCGGGCGCTGCGCAGGAACTGATCGGCCCGGGCGCCGACACCCAGGCCATGCACATCGAGGAACAGTCCCTGGCGCTGCGGGCTTTCCGCAGTCTGCCTGAGCGCTGGCAGTTGGTGCTCTGGCACATCGACATCCAGCAGAGGATGCCCCGGGACGTGGCGCCCCTGCTGAGCCTGACTCCCAATGCAGTGTCCGCCCTTCACCAGCGTGCCAGGGAAGGTCTCAAGCAGGCCTACCTGCAACAGCACATCTCCGCGGTTCCGCCGAGTCGCGCATGCCAGAGCTGCGCCGAGCAGCTCGGCGCATACGCCCGCAGAGCACTGGGGAAACGCGCAGAACGCAGCATCAGGAAACATCTCAAAGCATGCCCGCCCTGCCAGGACATCGCCCTCGAAATCGAGAGCCTCAGCACCGCCATCCGCGTTCACGCGCCTGCCTTCGCGCTCCCCTTCTCCCCTGCCGACATCGACTACCTCAACTCGTTCTTCGGCACGTCGAGAGGTAGCCTGTGACGCTCCAACACCCTCTGGAATCAGAGGAGCTGCTGGTGGGAGACTGAAGGGGCCGCGTTCGCGCGGTGTCTGGCTCCGCCGCTCGTATCCCCGTGATGGCGGAGCCAGCCCCCGGGCACTTCTGGATTTACGCGTGAGTTTCGGGACGGGCTGAGCGGGACGCCGAACTGGCGGGCAGGGTCTCGTAGTCACGGGCCAGGCGGCGGTGCAGCATCAGCGTGCCGAAGGTCTGCTCGACGATCCACCGCTTCGGCGACGGCCTGGGAATCTGGTAGTTGTCGTCGAGTTTGAGAATCCCATTCTGCGCATACATCTGTACGCAATACTTTCCAGAACTCAGAGTGCGTCCGCAGCTCTCACCGCGTCCCAGAACAAGGCGGCCGGTGGGGCGCTCGGGAACTTCACGACGGACGTCCGCCTCGTAGACGGTGAGGGCTATTACGTCCAGACCGGCTTCGAGGGTTGCAAGCTCGATGAGGTGTGCGAGATAGACTAGGACCTTCTGATGCCTGGGGGATGCGGCCTGACCATGGGTCACATCCCCCAGGCGATTTCAATCCGGAACAACCCACTCGAGGATCTTCTCGTCAAGTACGGCTGGCACATACGACATGGATTCGATGGTGCCCCCAGAGGGGGCAGCTCTGTTGACATTCAAAAGCATCTCTGTGGGATTGGCCCACAAGTTCCTATAGGACGTGGCTCCAAAACTCAGTTCGCCCACATTCCCGTAGCAGTCGCCCGGTCGGTGGTCGACAAATAGTACGTCCCCTGCAGAATTCTGCGCGAACGGAACCCAGCGGTCATGCGCCGTGCGCCCGAGGACATCTTCCTCGATTCCCTCCTCAACAGCTTCCTGCGTAACGGAAACCAGGTACTTCCACTCTTCAACAGCCTGCTCGGCACCGAGAAGGGCATAGTTGAGGAGGAACTTTCCTGGGTCCGCGCTGCCCCGGCGTGACCGAACCCCGTCATGCACTTCAAACATTGACAGGACATCAGGGTGAGGAGGGAACGGTAGGTCAGCAAGCGTAGCCTGCAATATTTCCGAAGAGAGAGGCGGCCTGAGCCATGCAAAGTCGCTCGGGGCATTCACCTCCAGCCAACGTTCCAGGAAACTCCACTCTGCCAAAAATTGATGCGAACCAGGTGTCATTCTTTCCTCGCGAGATGAGAGACAGGGACAACCACTCACGCCATTCAACGACCCCGGAGCGCTGTGGGGCGACGAGCGCAACCGTGATGTTAGTACGCGTGTGTCAAGGCTTGTCTTGACGTGAACGCCTATCTGTCAATCCCCTCGTTGCGTAGAGACGTTGGTTATGCGGCCCGGCCTTCCTGGTCGGTTCGCGCTCGCGCTTCCTGGATGATCCGTTCGAACTCGACGGGTGGCTTCCCGCCGGCCGCGCTGTGACGGCGTTTCGCGTTGTAGAAGTCCGCGATCCACGTCGCGGTCTTCAGCCGGGCCTCGGTGCGGGTCGCGAAGGTGTGCCGGTGGATGTACTCAACCTTGAGGACCGAGTGGAACGACTCCGCGGCGGCGTTGTCCAGCGCCGACCCGACGCGGCCCATCGACTGCATCACGCCCCAGCGGCCGCACAGCTGCTGGAACGCCTCGGATGTGTATTCGCTGCCGCGGTCCGTGTGGAAAATGACGCCGTCGACCTGGCCGCCCCGGGTCGCGATCGCCATCTGCAGGGCGGCGCTGACCAGCGCGGCATCGTGCCGCGCGCCCATTGCATAGCCCAGGGCGCGGCGGGAGAAGGCGTCGTGGACGCTGGCGAGATAGAGCTTGCCCTCGGCAGTGTCGACCTCTGTCATGTCACCCCACCACAAAACGTCGGGAGCGACGGCGTCGAACTTGCGTCGCACCAGGTCAGGGGCAGTCTTCCGCTTTCCGGGGCGGGTGAGCGAGCGGCGTCGGCGAGGCGGCTTGCGGCCCTGCAGGCCGAGTTCGGCCATGATCTCGGCGACGGTGTTCTGCGACACCTGCCAGCCCTCCTCCCACAAATCCAGCGTGATCCTCGGCGAGCCGTACGTCCGGCCGGAGCGATCGAAGAAGAAGCGGATCCGCTCGGCCAGCACAGACCGCCTGGTCTCGCGTTTTGTCGGCTCCAACGGCCTGCGGCGCCACTTGTCGAACCACGCCTCCGACACCCCCAGGGCCCGACAGGAGATGCGGTGCGAAATGCTGTGCACGGTCTTCTGGTCGCTGATCACCCCGACGAGCAACGCCGGGTCCGCCACAGCTACTTCACCCACAAGACCATGCAGCGTTTGAGCACATCACGCTCCATGGCCAGCTCCTTGTTGTCCTTCTTCAGCTGCGCGTTGTCCCGCCGCAGCCGCGCGAGCTCCTCGCTCTCACCCTTCGCTGTGACCCCGCCGGCCCTGCGAGCCCGCGACACCCAACTCGCCAGCGTGGTCTCGTTGATCCCGAGATCCTGCGCGACCTGCGCGATCGGCTTGCCGGTCTCGGCGACGATCCGCACAGCCCCCTCACGGAACTCCGCATCGAACTTCCGCCTCTTGCCTGCCATGACCCTCAACTTCCCCTGCAGTCAAGCTCTCTACGCTACGAGGGGAAGGTCAGTCACCACGTCCCCGGCCGCCAGGCCGACCGCGACCAGACCCCGGCCCGTCCAGACGCCGGGTGGGACACCGGCTTCGTCCTGGGCGACGCGCAGCGGCTTGTCCGCAGGGCGGTGGCCGTCGCCGACCATCACGCTGCGGAAGTAGTACCGCCAGCCACCAGGGCCGATCTTCTTCGCGCTGAGCATCGGGCCATAGAACATCGCCTATGACCTGCATAAAAGCGCGATCCGGGGCGCTTCCCGTGGGGCGGGAGGCCATCACCAGACCTTTACCGTGGCGCCCGCCAGGCGGGCTGTCCGGCCAGCCCGAGACGGTAAGCCGTCGACGTGTGCACAGTCCGCCGCATGGACACGAACCTGCTCCACGGAGACCTCTGCCCGCTGTGCCGCCGCCCGCTCATGCTGCGCACGACCGTCAACGTCCGCTCGAACACGCCCTGCCCCACGCGAATTGAAAGGGTGCCTCACTGCGACAGCTGCGCCAGCAAGCAGGAGTGGGCGGACATGATGCGCGCCCTCTACGAGAGCTGACCCCGGCCGTGCGAATGCTGCGCCCCGAGGAGCAGGCGCCGAACGTTGCGGAGACCCTGGGGATGCGGTTGTGCACGCTGTGCGGGTGCGCTCAGGAGCTGACGCCGATGCTGAGCGGCTGCGACCACATCACCGACTCCTGACCTGCCGTGGTCAGGGGGTGCCCTCGATGGTGACGGGGACTTCCAGCGGCACGATCCATTCACTGTCCTTCACCCTGGCGGTGATGCTCAGGCGCACCGGCTCATTCGCGTAGTCGCGCTGCCAGACATCCGCGGTGGTCGCCGACCACAGCGGCGGGGTGGTGGGAGTCAGGCCGTATCGCGTCCACTCGCCGATCGCCAACTGCTGCGGAGCGACCGTCCGGCCGGTGTCGTCGCGGCCGTCCGCGCTGAACTTCCACGGCCCCCAGATGTGGGCGCGGACCTCTTCGGGAGCCCGGGTGCCGGCGAGTTGGGGAGCATCGCCCCGGTGCAGGTTGTCGTTGCGGAGGGACACTGTGATTTCGATGGCGCCGTGGGACAGCAGGCCGGGCGGCCCGTCGAGGTGAACGCGCAGCATGGCGGTGGAGCGGGCCTCGTTGGCCACGATCGTGCAGCGGAAGTGCGGAGTGAGATCGGCGTGCAGGCGCTGCTGCTCGATCCGGGACAGGATCTGCGCGGCCCCGTTGGCGTTGCGCGCCGCCTTCCAGGAGCCGATGGCGGAAACGGCAGCGACGACCGCGACGGCCAGAGCCAGAGCCGCGATCGTGTCGGTGGTGGTCATGAGGCAGGACGCTATCGCCACCGCACAGCACAGGTCAGCGCCCCGGAGATATGGCCATCAGCAGGGACAGGCGTCCAAGGTAAGGCGATGAGCGCACTCCGCCCCGGTGACATCACTGACGAAATGATCCAGGCCATGGACGAGGCCAAGCGGCAGGGACTGCAGAAGGACCTGCGCACCCTCGCCGCCAACATCCGTGACGACGCCGAAGGTCGCTACGACAGTGCGGAACCCAAATGGCGGTCCGGAGTCGAATGGACCCTGCTGAGGATCGAGAACACCGCCGCGCAGCTGACCGAGGGCAGGCCGTAGGCAGCCGCACCGTCCGGTACGAGATTGGGCCGTGGCTGGGGTCGTCGTGGTCGGCGCCGGCATCGCGCCAGCCTGACCTGCTGCGGCGGATCACCGCCACTTGGGCGGAAGGGTCAGCGTGATCTCGCCAGCTGTGGTCTTGAGGGTGAGTGCTGTCTCTCCACGGCCAATCGCGCGGTCGATCTTCTTGATCTCTGCCCAAGTGAAGCCGAGACGGCGGTACTTGTTCCGTTGCTTCGGCCGCATGTGCTGGATGTCCTCTTTCGAGGCCGTAGTCATCCCTGGATGCCATGCCCGGGCCGACCCGCTAGTCATCTTCGGCATTGGAACCACCCCTCCCCCATACCGGCGGAGCGTTGTCCGCGTACCGCTCTCGGTCCCGCGGTCGAAGAGGAGTGTCCCTCGGAGGAACAAGTGCTCTGGCAGGCCGCTCGATCGAGGCTTGGACCACCTTGTACCGGGGCAGCTGCGGCCGTCGGAGAGCTAGGGCGGCCGACTGTGGCAGATAGTCGGCTGTTTCACCGGCCATGATGCGAGCGGCACGAGCCCTCGCGGCTGCTTTGGCCGCCGTCTTCCGCGCCCGCTTCGCCTCGCGAGGTTCCTTCGGCATGCAGGCAGCGTAGGCCGCCCGATGCACCTGCGAAACGGGGCACAGGACATGTCAGATCATTGAGCGGTTCGGCGTGCCTGCTATCCGCGCGGGCGGGCAGCTGCGGCTTCGGCCTCGCGGTCGAGGCTGGTGATCTCCTCCAGATGATCGGGCGACGCGGACTGCGCGACAACGGTCGCGGCTTGGACCAGGGTTGGCAGGTACTGGGAGGCTGCCTGCCAGGACAAGCTCACCGGCACCCGCGCGGTCTCGAACGCAGCCGCAGCGATGCGGTGTCCGTACTGGGCGCTGACGACGGCAAAGACGTGCGTGGCACCCAGGAGCGCCTGCTGATCGCCCATGCAATCGTCGGACTGCAGCAGCTCGTTGACGCTGCGGCGTCCGGCCGCCAGGTCGGCGAGCAAGCGCCGGCGGAACGCGGCTGCCTGGCGCTCGGTGACGCCCACCGGGCCGACTGCGGCACCCGCCGGGTAGCGGCGCTTGAGCTCTGTATCCAGGACGTGCACCGCATCCAGGTGAATACGCAGTCGGTCCAGGGCCTTACGGCCCTGCGGCAGCGGATCAGGACCCAGTGCCTGCCAGACGGCGTAGCGCGAGAGCATCAGGCTGGCCTCTCGGCTTCGTTCCTTGACCAGCCACGACACGGTTCGCCTCGTGGCCGTGCGCCGAAGCAGGGTACGCCGTCGGCGCCGCTGCTCCGACGTCTGCCGGCACACCTCGCACTCCTGGCCGCTCGTGGTGATACGCAACTTGCCCGACCCACACACCGGACACGGCACCCGAGAGGCAACGACCTGGCTCATGGAACCGTTGCGGTGCTCCGGCGCGATCCGTCCACCGATCTGCCGTACCGCGCCCATCTTGTGTCGCCGTCCAGCCGCCATACCGAGCCGCTCCCCTCAGCTACTTCGCCCTCCGTGTCGACCTCGATATGCCCCTACGGTCCGCGATGCACGCCAACTACTCCCCTCCTGACGCCACTTCGATGGCGGGAGGTCCGAAGAACGGCTCGTCCCCCGGAGCCAACATGCCGTCAGAAAGGGCCAGTTTTCCTGACACCTTCAGGTGGTTCTACCGATCGACCGGGAGCACCCGGTCCAGGCCGCTCTCGCGCAGGATGTGCTGGATGGTGTCGTCCAGGGTGCTGGCCGCGTCGATGACGGTCTCCATGGCGTCGGACAGCAGGTCCTTCTCCCGGTACCAGTCGCGCAGGTGGCCGGAAGTGACGTGCTGGAGGTACTCGGCATCGGCTTTCGTCTCGTGCCTCAGCACCGTTTCCGTGTACGGCACATCGAGGTAGTAGCACCGCGAGACGCCTCGGTGGGCGCGCACCAGGTCCTGGAGCATCGTGCCGTAGCGGTCGGCGTACAGGATGCCTTCGATAACGACATTGAAGCCGTTGTCCAGGGCGTAGCGGGCAGTGAGGTCGATCAGCCCGATGTTGACGCCGCCGGGCCGGTCGCGTTCGCGCAGCACGATCCGGCGCAGGTTGTCCTGTCCGACGATCGCGAGGTTGCGGCCGAACTTCTCGCGCAGCCCGGCCGCGACAGACGACTTGCCCGAGGCGCTGTTGCCACGGATCACGATCAAGCGCGTGTCCTGCGTGCCCACCGTGCCCGGGGCGCCCTGCGTCACGCGTCGGCGCCCGTGTTTTCCGGCCCGGGATCACGCAGCGGGTTGCGGTGCCCGCAGTCCCAGCACTTCACGGTCTCGGGGAGGATCTTGAACCTGATGCCGGGCTCTCCGAAGGACCCGTCAATGCGGAAGCCGCCGAAGAGTTGACACGGGGTGGCGTGGAAGGGCTTGTCGCAGCGGGAGCAGTCGCCATCCGCGCTGGTCTGGTCGATGCGAGTCACTCGGGTGTCTGCGCTGCCGCAGCGCACGCAGTGGACTTTCTGTGTGGTCATGGTTTTGGTGTACAGCAGATCTATGACGGTGTTCCCCCTGCTCCTCCTCCCGCGGCTCTGCTGGGGCGGCTCAGAACGGTGGCTCATCGTTGTATTTGCTCTTCTTCAGATTCTCTGTTGCCCACGGGTCGTCCTTCTTCGAGGGCGTGGTTGCCCACGGATCATCGGAAGCTGAGCTATCAGGCGGGGTGCCGCTACCTGGTGTTGCAGCTGTCGGCCAGGCTCCCGGCTGTCTCGATGGACTCGCCGGAGGGGGGACTGATGGCGCGGCCTTGGGAGGTGGCGCAGGTTCGGCGTTCGGACCGGGTTCGCTGTCGTCGACAGCGTTGTTCCACAAAAACCTCAGGTAGTCGACGCAGGTTGAGTCGTCGTCAGGGTCGAGGTCTTCGGAAGGCAGCCAACGCCGTCTTTCAGGATCCTGGTTGGCCATCATGCACAGCGTCCGCAGGCAGAGCTCGACCCTTGCCCAGTCGCTGGGAGTCGCTCCCCGAAGAAGACGCCGCGCAGTCTCCCGGCTGAGGGTGGCGTCTTTGCTCTCCATCCGGCGAGAAGCCATAGCGATCTTCTCAGCGGGAGGTCGACCCGCCTCCCGAAAGTGATGATGAAGCTCGACCACGAACTTACGCAGCGGGCCGGGCGGCAGCTCTTGCTCGCTCGGCATGCGGAGCATCCTGGGCATCGTCCCAATCTGGCACAGGACACCTCGTCAGCACCCGGGATTACTCAACATCTCCCAAAGCCCCCGGGAGCACCCCTCTCCCCCCTTCACCTCCCCTTGAAAACACCAAGGGATACCTGGAGAGAGCTCTGGAAAACATTGAAGGCCTCACTGAACCCAAGGTCACCCTCCTCCCGCGCATTGCCCCCCTTTACTCCTTGAAGCTCAAATCAGCCCCATGAAGCGTCAGTTGACCTCGGGTTAGCCACGACAAGCCAGCCGACACACGCAAAAACCCAGTTGAACTAACCACTGTTTTCGCTGGTCAGACGGCTTTTCGGGGTGCTTTTGTTGTGGGCGTGCACTCCCAGGGACGCTTCGTCGTCTCACGGAGTGGACGACGGCATGGCGGTCGCTGAAAACGGCGACGGCCCCCTGGTGGGCAGGGAGCCGTCCGCAGAAGACCCGAACAACTCAAGGGAGAAGTCCATGTCCGACACCGAGCGTACGGGGAATGAGAATGCCCCGGAACCCCCACGGCGCCGAAAGCGGGACCGTACATCCCCACGCCGCCACTGGCCTCATCGCCTTCGCCGCCTACGCCGCGAAGCCGGCCTCAGCCTGGTCCGCGGGGCGGCAACCGCAGTGGGCGGCGTCGTGGTCACCTACAGCTGCCTTTGGGTTCAGTCACGTTGACGAACAGAGGTGAGCTGATCGCGGCCCCGGCACGTTATTCGAGGCTGGTGGTTCAGGCGGCGGCGGTGCGGCCGGGAATGACGCCGAGAGCCTGGGCGAGCAGGGCACGGGAGTGTGCGCGCGCTGCCGGGTCCGGGATCATGTCCTGGACCATGACTTCTTCGGCGCCAGTGGCCTTGGCCATCTGCTCGATCTGGTTCCGGACGGTCGTGGGGCTCCCGGCGCGCTCGAAGACCCGCAGGGGATGGCGTCGTTCCCGCGCATCCCGATGACGCTCGGGCACGAGAACGCCGGCGTGATCAGCGAGGTCGGCCCCGGGATGGAGAGCTGGAAGGTCGGCGACCGCGTCGGGCTTGCGCCGGTGATGCCCGACGGTGACGCCATCGGCTACGGCGCCTGGGACGGCGGCTACGGCCCCAAGGTACGTGCCACCGGCGTGAACCTCGTGCGCCTGCCCGACGAACTCCCCTTCGGGCTGGGCGCGATAGCAACCGACGCGGGCATCACCTCCTACCACGCCATGGTCACCGCCGGCGGCCTGAAGCAGGGCATGCGGGTCGGAGTGATCGGCCTCGGCTACATCGGCGCACGCGTCGCTGTACTCAAGGGAGGCGAGGTCTACGCCGCCGACATCGACCCCACCACCCGGGAACACGCCACCGAGATCGGACTGGCGGGCGTCGCCGAGTCGATCACCGAGTTCGCCGACAAGAACCTGCCGCTGATCGTGGACTACGCGGGATTCGGAACCACCACCGCCCAGGCGGTAGAGACGCTCGCCAAGGGGGGGGGAACCCTGGTGCAGGTCGGCCTCGGCCGCTCACAGGCCACGGTGAACACCCAGGCCCTCATCTTCAAGCAGCTGCGCATCCTCGGCTCCCTGTCCGGCGCCCAGCAAGACCTCACCGAACTCTATGAGCCTCCGCCAACTTGAAGCCGCAGGTCAAAGGGCTGGCATGACCGGCTCTCGGGGTGCTCACGCTGGTCGTGGGCGACAGTCTGCGGAGTAGATCATCTGGCGGAGTGGTCGATTCGCCAGTTCCTACTCGCTGTAGCCGGACGGCCTTCTACCATCCGGTGCATGTTGGATCCCGAGCTGCTGGAACGGATCACCGCGCGGCGTGCGGAACTGGACGAACTCGAAGAACGGTTGGCCGAGCAGCTGGCGGAGGTGCGAGCCGAGTGGGACGAACTCGCCGTCGCCGAACGCGTCCTTGAGCGGGTGAGCGAGCAGTTGGCCGACGAGCGTGCCTCGGCCGCGCCGATGCCCGGGCAGGTGACTGGAAGGGCGGTAATGCTGATCCCGAACCGCACGCCGGACGTGGAGGAGACCATGCTCCCGCCGGACTACCGGCGCATCCTCGCTGCCGTACGGCAGGCTGCTGGGCCGGTCATGGCCCGGCAGGTCGGCGAGATGTTGGGAGTGGACGTCAGTGTGCGCAGCAAGCTGGAACCGCTGCGGGGGAAGCTGGTCAGACTGACCAATCGCGGCTGGCTGAGGAAACTACCCGATGGCCGGTTCACCACCCGCCTGTGAGCAGTGACGCCGCCGCCTGGAACAGCGCGGCACGGGCGCGACCACGGTGTCCCGACGGCGGTTGCAATCGTGTGACGAAAACCATGGAGCGCGCCGAGGACGCCTGCCCGCTCGTATAACAGTGCCGTCTCCCGCTGTCCATGCACACCGTCAACCACCTCGGTGACCTGCTCCGACGCCATCTGAAGGCGATCCGGTCCAGGTGGCGGATCCTGCCGCCAGGGAGGATCGCGGTGATCGTCCTGGCCATGCTGCGTCATGACCAGCGCCTGGCCGACATGGCTGGCGGCAACAACGTGTCCGAGTCCACTGTCCGCCGCTGGCGGGACGAACTGATCGCCCTACTTGCCGCACAGGCCCCGCGCCTGGACCGCGCCCTGAAGAAGGTCGCCAAGCAGGGCGGGGAGGTGGTCCTGATCGACGGCACGCTCATCCCCACCCAGCGTCGCACCGGAACGGCCAACCGGCGGAACTACTCCGGCAAACACCGTCATCACGGCCTGCACTTCCTCGCCCTGACCGACGAGAGGGGCCGCCTGGTCTGGATGTCCGCCGCCCGGCCCGGCCGCACCCACGACATCACCGCCGCCCGCCATGACCACGTCCTGACTCACTTGCGCGCCGCCGGTCTCGGGGCGCTAGCGGACCTCGGCTTCCGCGGCCTGGACAACGACGTACACGACCCCGTGATCATCACCGGCTTCACCGCCAGCCGCGCCCACAAGCTCACCCCAGGCCAAAAGGATGCCAACCGCTCCTCGCTGTCGGACGCGCGCCGGTCGAGCACGGATTCGCCCACCTCAAAAACGGGCGAATCCTCAGCCAACTTTGCATCGATCCGGCCCGTGCCCTCCGCATCCTGCGTGCCCTGCTCGTCCTGTCGAACCTCGAGGTCACCCGCTGACGGATCTACTCAGCAGACAGTCGCCCACGACCAGTGCGTGTGCCCCGTGAACCGGGTATACGAGCCCTTTGCCGGCAACCCATTGAGCCGGCCCCAGACGGTCCCCTTCGAGCGAGGGTGCGTCAGGGCTGAATGTTTTCCAGGTCCTTGAGGAGGCTGGGGTGGGTCGGCTGCCACCCAAGGGCATCGCGGGTGTAGGCGCTGGACGCCGGCTGGTCCATGGCGAAGATCGGGCCGAACGGGCCGAAGCTCTCCTTTGGAACCTCCTCGACCGGCAGGCCCAGTCGCCGGCCGATGACTGCGGCGATGTCCCGCACCGTGTCGCCCTCGTCGGCGACGGCATGCCAGGCCGTCCCGGCCGGTGCCGACTCCAGGACCAGACGGAACAGGGCCGCTGCGTCAAGCGCATGCACGGCCGGCCAGCGCTGGGTGCCGTCGCCCGGGTAGCCGGCCACCCCGGTGCGGCGCGCTGCATCAGCCAACAGGCCGGCGAATCCGCCCTGCCCCTCATTGTGGACCGTGCGCGGCATGCGGACAGCCATGCTGCGCAGACCGCGCGAGGCGAGATCCAGCAGCGCTGTGACCGAACGGCCTCGACCGCCCACCGGTCCGTCGGTCGGCAGCGGATCGGCCTCGGTGGAGGCGCGTCCCGGCACCCAGGGCGTACCCGAGACCGTGACGATCGGGCGGTCGCTTCCGATGAGTTCCTGCCCCAGCGCGGTGAGAGCGGCGCTCTCCTCGGCGATGGCCTTCGCGAGCGCATCCGGACTGCCGTAGTCGCGTCCGAACGCCAGACTGATCACACCGTCGGACTGCGCAGCGCCGGACCGCAGGACGTCGAGGTCCGCCAGATCTCCTCGCAACACTGTGGCACCAGCGCTCTCGAGGACCTGCGCGGAACCGTCCGAGCGAGCCAGCGCGAGAACGGTGTGACCGTTGCCGAGCAGTTCGGTGACGACAGCGGAGCCAATGGTTCCGGTACCGCCGGTGACAAAGACGTGCATGAGTCCTCCACGAAAGTGATGGGACTGTTGTCCCATCACTGACTCTACATGGCGACGGGACAGCAGTCCCATCACCTATCCTGGTCTCATGGGTAGATGGCAACCAGGGGCGACCCAGCGACTCGTCGTCGCGGCCGTCGACCTGTTCACCGAGCAGGGTTACGACGCCACCACGGTGGCGCAGATCGCCGAGCGCGCCGGCGTCACCAAGAGCACCTTCTTCCGGCACTTCTCCGACAAGCGCGAGCTACTGGTCGCTGGTCAGGAGACGCTCAGCAGGCTGCTTGCCGACGGCATCACCGAGGCTCCGGCGGATGCCAGCCCGCTTCAGGCGGTGGCAGTCGGCCTCGAGCGCGCATCGAGCGCCATGGGGCCGACCAACCGCGAACTCGGCCCCCGCCTCAAAGCAGCGGTGGCAGCCAGTACCGAACTTCAGGAGCGCGATGCCCTCAAGAGCATCGGTCTCGCGGCCGCCATGACAGCCGCGCTCATCGCCCGCGGTGTCCCCGAATCGACCGCGCATCTCGCGGGCGAGCTGGGAGTCCTCGCGTTCAAGCGAGGCTATGCCCAGTGGTCCGAAAGCCATCGTGATGACGCAGAAGGACTCGCGCCACATGCACTGGCAGCCTTGGAAGACCTGCGTGCGGCAACTGCATCGCTGGGCTGATCGATGGCGTCGGCGGGCCCTGTCGGCGCCATGGGTACTGCGCCCGTCGACCGTCTCCTACGCGCCCTGCTCGCCCTGACAAACCTCGAAGTCAACCGCTGACAGATGATCTACTGCGCAGACTGCCGCCCACGACCAGCGTGAGCACCCCGAGAGCCGGTCATGCCAGCCCTTTGACCTGCGGCTTCAAGTTGGCGGAGGCTCATTGAACCGCTCGCCGCACCTCATCCGCCCGGGAGGGGTGCGCGGTGTCGTCCTGGCGAACTCGCTTGTGCGCGGCGGCTACGCTCGCAGCCACTCCGGTCGGCGTGGGCGCGATGCGGCAGCGGCAGCGGCACCACAGTGCCAGCGCCCATGGGGCGCTGGCCGGAGCCCCACACTGCGTGGCAGGCACGTAGGGCCGTGTGGGTGCTACAGATCCAGCACGGCGCGCAGCGCACGGTCGACGCGGTCCATGACGTCCCGGTCGACGGTGCCGCGCAGGGTGGCACCGTCGAAGCGTTCGGTGCGCAGCTGCTGCACGTTGACGGCAACCGCGGCGCACGGGAGCGGGTCGCTGATCACGACGGACATGGCGGTGTCCGGGTAACGGCCCGAGGGGTGCAGCACGATCACCACGACCGCGCCGAACGTCGTCTCCAGCCCGGTGAGGGAGATGATCAGAACGTCGCGGCCGTCTGCGAGCGTCCAGATCTCGGCGCGCTTCACAAGGTGTCGCCCTCGCCCGCCAGGTCACTGCCGAGACCGAGCGCGGCGAGCTGCTGCGCGGCGTCGAGGACGGCCTGGCGGCGGGCGGCACGCACGATGTAGGCGTTCAGGCTCAGGCCGGCCGCTTCCGCACCCGCCCGGATCGACGGGTCGAGATCATCAGGGATGCGCAGGGTCATCACAGTCATGCCACCAGAGTAGCCACCACAATGTGGTGGCGCAGTGCAATGTACGTGAGGTACCAGTGGCCTGCGGCACGGTACAACCCATGTACGTGACGGTCACCAATTGAGTGATGCTCGCGGATGTTCTGCGCCCCGCACCGGCTGCTCTCGCTCGTGCCAGTGAGGAGCCGTAACCCCGCTTGCGGGGCGGAGCGTTGGGTGATCACACGAAATGTGATCAAGGTCGGGCTTACGGCCGCCTCCGCTGTCCTGCTGCCGGCTCCCGCGTCGTCAGCGCCGGCGCCGACGAGCGCGTCGGACACAGAGGGGGCCATGTCGATCGATGTCCAGGGCAGGGAGCTCCACGTGGACCGCATCAGCGTGTCGGCTACCAAGCAGCCCTAGGTGTTCTGTCCGGGGAGGTTGTGGACGGGTGAGCGAAATCTCGGCTGAGGGATCTTGAACGGGTGAGGGCCTCCCGGGTTCGGTCTGGATTGCGACGTCTACACCGACCAGAAAGGCCCTCGTGCCTCACCGTAATGCACCGCTGACCGAGACCGGCCGGCTGCGCCTGGCCCGCTGCGT
>NZ_JBIWKA010000037.1:0-27635 GCF_044765445.1 Streptomyces sp. NPDC102467
GAGACCCGATAATTCAGAAACGCTCGCAGACACCGGCACCACCCCCGGGAGCAGTACGCAGAAGCCTACGCCGAGCAGCTAAGACAACGGCATTGGATCTAGGCGGCGTCCAGTCGTCCCCTGAGCCACGCGTGGAAGATCCCGATGTGGTGCTCGGTGGGGACGAGGACGCCGCCGTCGCGGTACGCGCGTGACGCCATGGCGGGCTGGGTGCGTTCGCACGCCGCGAAGTCCTGGACGTTGACCCGGTGGAACAGCTGGACCGACCGCGACAGGTCGGCCCCGGACGCCACGACCTCGGGCGCGTAGAGCCAGTCGCACTCGACGACCGTGCGGTCCTCGGCCAGCGGGAACATGCGGTGCAGGATCACATGGTCGGGGACCAGGTTCACGAAGACCGTCGGCTTGACGGTGATGGCGTAATAGCGGCGGTCCTGTTCGAGCGGGACGTCGGGAAGCGTGCCGAAGCCCTCGCCGCCGTCGACGGTGAACCCCCGCACGCCGTCGCCGAACTCGGCGCCGTGCCCCACGTAGTACTGCGCCGCGTAGCCGCCCGCGAACTCCGGGAGGACATCGGTGAGTTCGGGGTGGATGGTGGCGCAGTGGTAGCACTCCATGAAGTTCTCGACGATCAGCTTCCAGTTGGCCCGGACGTCGTAGGTGACCCGCTTGCCGAGAGCGAGTTCTTCGGTGCCGTAGTGGTCGATCGCGGCCTTGTCGCCGAGCCGCTCGACGGCAGCGCCCACCACCGTGTCCTCGAACGACGGCGGCTCGTCCGCCAGACACACCCACGCGTACCCGAGCCACTCCCGCAGCGCGACCCCGACCAGGCTGTACGCGGAGCGGTCGACGTCCGGCATCCGCGTCAGGTCGGGCGCCGCGATCAGCTTCCCGTCGAGGCCGTACGTCCAGGCGTGGTACGGGCATTGGAGGGCGCGCCGGACCTCGCCCTGCTCGTCGGTGCACAGACGGGCGCCGCGGTGTCGGCAGACATTGAGGAAGGCGTTCAGGGCGCCCGTGCGGGAGCGGACGACCAGGACGCTCTCGCGGCCCACCTGGACCGTGCGGAACGCGCCCGGTTTGTCGAGGTCGGCGCAGCGGACGGCGCAGAACCACATGCGCTCGAAAACCCGCTCCTGCTCGGTGCGGAAGAGATCCGGGTCGGTGTAGTAGCGGCCCGGCAGCGTGGCCGCCAGGCTCGGCGGCAGGGGGAGCGTCGTCATGGCGGACTCCTCAGACAGCGGGCTCGGGGTGGAGCCGGCTCGGGTCGAACAGCTCGATGGGGTGCCCGGTGGCGCCGGTCAGCGCCAGATCGGCGAGGATCTCCCCGACGACCGGCACGAACTTGAAGCCGTGCCCGGAGAAGCCGCAGGCCACGGTCACCGACCCGGGGTGCGCGGGATGCCGGGCGATGACGAAGTGTTCATCGGGCGTGGTGGAGTACATGCAGGTCGCGGCTTTGAGGAAGGTGCCGGGCAGCGCCGGTACGGAGCGGGAGATGTGATCGGCCATGGCGCGGACCTCGTCGTCGTGGACGGTGCGGTCGATGGTCTCCGGAGTGCACACGACGCCCTTGCGGAAGAAGGCGACCTTGGCACCCAGGGCGGGGCCGTCGATGGCGGGAAAGCCGTAGACCTGCACGCCGGCCGCGTCCTCCCAGACGTAGATCGGATGGTTCTCGGGAAGGAAGGGCGCCACCCCCGTGCTGGGCTGGAACCAGTACATGACCTGCCGCTCGATGGTGAACGGCACGCCGAGATCGGTGAGCAGCCGCGGTGCCCAGGCTCCCGGACAGATCACCAACTGACCTGCTGTGTACGTGTTTTCGGCCGTGTGCACCCGCACGCCGTCCGCGTACGGCTCCCAGCGCGTCATCGGTTCCTCGAAATGCAGGTCGGCGCCGGCCCGCGTGGCGAGCTGGAGATGCGCGGCGACCGTGTTCTCCGGGCGCAGGAACCCGGCCTTCTCCTCGAACAGGGCGACCTCGTCGGCGCGCGGCGTCAGGGTCGGGAAGCGGCGCCGGATCTCCCGCGCGTCGAGCATCTCGTGCGGCAGGTCCCACTGCAGGGCCGAGCGCAACGAGCCCTCGACCGTACGGGAATCCGGGCGGCCGACCATGACGCCTCCGCACAGCGTGGCGATGGAGCGGCCGGTGGCCCGTTCCAGGTCCTCGTACAGCTCGTAGGAGCGCAGCAGCAGCGGAACGTACGCCGGGTCCTCGAAGTACGACTGGCGGGTGATCCGTGAACCACCGTGGCTGGAGCCGCGGTTGTGCACCGGGCCGAACTTCTCCAGGCCGAGCACGCGGGCGCCGCGCGCGGACAGATGGTGCGCGGCGGCGCTGCCCATGCCGCCGAGGCCGATCACGATCACGTCGTAGGTGGGGGACATGTCCCGGGCCTCCCAGGGGCGTTGCGGTCGTCAAGACGTTCACCGGCGGATGCGGGTCATCTTCGGATCGAACAGCGGCTCGTCGGCGACCGTCGCCGGGACCTTCTCGCCGAAGTACTCGATGTGCACGGCGGATCCGGCCGGCAGCGGCGGCAGCCAGGCGTACGCGACGCAGCGGCCGAGCGTGTAGCCGTACGCCGCGCTGGTGATGTAGCCGCGCGGGGCCCCGTCCAGGTGAACGGGCTCCTTTCCGAGGACCACGGCGGACGGGTCGTCGAGCAGCAGAGCCGTCAACCGCCGTTCAACGGGCGGGAGTTGTTCGAGCGCGGCGCGACCGAGGAAGTCGCCGCGGTCCATCCGCACGGCGAAGTCCAGCCCCGCCTCGTACGGGGTGTGCTCCTCCGTCATGTCGACGCCCCAGGCGCGGTACCCCTTCTCCAGGCGCAGACTGTTGAACGCCGACCGTCCGGCCGCGACGACGCCGTGCTCCTGTCCCGCCTCCCACAACGTGTCCCACAGGCGCAGGCCCAGGTCGGCCGTCGTGTACAGCTCCCAGCCGAGCTCACCCACGTAGCTCAGGCGCAGCGCCGTGACCGGGACGTGGCCGATGTACGTCTCCTTGGCGCGGAAGTAGCCGAAGCCCTCGTGCGAGAAGTCGTCGCGGGTCAGGGGCTGGACGAGGGCGCGCACGAGCGGGCCCCACACGCCGATGCAGCAGGTGCCGGAGGTGATGTCGCGGATCTGCACATCACCGGGGGCGTGCCGCTCCAACCACACTTGATCGGCGGGAGAGTTAGCGCCTACCTGGAAGCGTTCGGCGGCGAGCCGGGCCACGGTCAGGTCCGAGCGGACGCCGCCCTTCTCGTCGAGAAGCAGGGTGTACGTCACCGCGCCCGGCTTCTTCGCCACATTGTTGGTCGTCATGCGCTGCAAAAACGCGAGAGCCCCGGGGCCGGTGACCTCCAGGCGGCGCAACGGGGTCATGTCGTACAGGGCGACCCGCTCGCGGGTGACCCGCGCCTCGGCGGCGACGACGGGCGACCAATGACGGGCCGACCAAGGATCGCGCTCCTTCGTCTTCTCGGCCTCGCCGGACTCTTGGACGAGCGGGGCATTGGCCTCGTACCAGTGCGGACGTTCCCAGCCACCACCCTCCAGGAAATACGCGCCGAGCTCCTGCTGACGGGCGTGGAACGGGCTGACGCGCAGTGGGCGCGGCCGGTCCATCGGCTGCAGCGGGTGGATGACGTCGTACACCTCGACGAACTGCTGCGCTCCGCGCTCGCGCACGTACGCGGGCGAACGCTGTACGTCCTCGAACCGGTGCAGATCGCATTCGTGCAGGTCGGTCGAGGCGTACCCGTCGACCATCCACTCCGCGACCGCCCTCGCGACCCCCGCCGAATGCGTCACCCACACCGCCTCCGCGAGCCAGAAGCCGCGCAGCGCCCGGGACTCGCCCAGCACCGGCATGCCGTCGGGGGTGAAGGAGAAGACGCCGTTGAAGCCCTCCTCGATGTCCGTGTTCCGCAGGGCGGGCAGCAGCGTCCGACACGCCTCCCAACTGGGCGCCCAGTCCTCCTCGGTGAAGGGGAGCGACGACGGCATGTCCAGGGCTCGGGCGCGCGCCTCGTCGTAGGGAAGTACCGCGAACGGGTCGACGGGCAGCGGCCGGTGGGCGTAGCTGCCGATGCCGATGCGGTCGGTGTGCTCACGGAAGTACAGGTCGCGGTCCTGGAAGCGGAGGATCGGCTTCGAGGCCCCGGTACGCGGATCGTTCGCCCCGGCGAGCTCCGGCAGCGGCTTCGTCCGCGCGTACTGGTGGGCGAGCGGCAGCAGCGGGACGTCGACGCCCGCCATCCGGCCGATCACCGGGCCCCAGAAACCGGCCGCGGACACGACATGGGTCGCGGCGAACGTGGCGCGGTCGGTGACGACACCGGTGACGCGGCCGTCCGCCTGCTCGATGCCGGTGACGGTGTGGCGGTCGAGGAAACGGGCGCCGCGTTCCTGTGCGCGCCGCATCTGGGCGCGGGCGGCGGGCAGGGCTCGGGCCAGTCCGTCGTCGGGCGTGTGGAAGCCGCCGAGAAGCATCGATTCGTCGACAAGAGGCCAGAGTTCCTTGCAGCGTGCGGGGGAGACCAGCTCGCCACGCACGCCCCAGGAGGCGGCCCAGCCCGCCTTGCGGTGCAGGTCGGCCCAGCGCTCGGGGGTGGCCGCCAGTTCCAGGCCGCCGACCGGCTCGAAGCAGGGCGAGCCATCCACTTCGAGGGCGGAGAACTTCTCGACCGTGTAGCGGGCAAAGGCGGTCATGGTCTTGGACGGGCCGGTCTGGAAGACGAGCCCGGGCGCGTGCGAGGTCGAGCCGCCGGGCGCGGGAAGCGGACCCTGATCGAGGACGGTCACGTCGTGCAGGCCGCGGGCGGTGAGCTCCTCGGCGAGCGAGCAGCCGACGATACCGGCGCCGATGACGACGACCTTCGGGGAGGCGGTGGTTTCGGGTGCGCTGGACATGTCCCTCCTAAAGAAGTGACCTGTTCAGGACGTACTGCTCAGGACGACTGCTCGGGATGTACTGAGCAGGACGTACTGCTACTCGGGACGTACGCGGCTGGGTTCGACGCGGATGGTTTCGGCGCGGCCGGTCTCCGCGCGCCCGAACAGGCGCGGAAGCAGCCGCTGATCGCATCCTCCCCTGTTGCGTATCGCAGGATCCGTTGCGCGATGAGAGACGATGGGAGCCATAGTGGGAATGTCACCGAGGCGTCGTCAAGAGGCAGTCGCCGTCCGGCAGGGTGTCGCCCTTCGCCGTGGGCGCCCTCAGAGACCGTGACCCATCCGGCGTGAGAGTTCGGCGGCCGCCGCGACCGTGCGCTTGGCGAGCGCCGGAAGGCTCTCCTCGGTCAGCCGGTAGACCGGTCCGGACACGCTGATCGCCCCGATGACCTTGCCGTCGTGGGACCGGGCGGGCGCGGCCACCGCGGCGAGCCCTAGCTCCAACTCCTCGACGGCGACGGCGAATCCCTGCTCCTCCACCGACTCCAGCTCGGCCCGCAGCGCGCTCGTACCAGTGATCGTGTGCTCCGTGAAACGCGGCAGCGTGCGCGCCAGTAGCCCCTCGCGCATCACCTGCGACTGGTACGCGAACAGCACCTTGCCGCTGGACGTGGCGTGCAGCGGCGTGCGCCGGCCGAGCCAGTTCTGCGCGGTCACGGAGGCGGCGCCGCGCGCCTGCATGATGTTGACCGCCATGTCCTCGTCGAGCACCGCGATGTTCACCGTCTCGCCCAGCTCGTCCGCGAGTTCACGGCAGACGGGCCCGCCCTCCTGCGAGATGTCCAGGCGCACCGCCGCCGCCCCCGCGAGCCGCAGCATCCCCGCCGCCAGGTAGTACTTGCCACGCTCCTTGGCCTGCCCGACCAGGCCCCGGTTCTCCAACACGCCGAGCAGCCGGAACGCGGTGGACTTGTGCACGCCCAACTCGTCGGCGATCTCGGTGACTCCGGCCTCGCCGTGCCGGGCGAGGCTCTCCAGGACGCTCACGGCGCGATCCACGGACTGGACGGCGCCGGCCGCGCCCCTGGGCGGCTTTTCCGCGCCTGACGCGCCTGACGCGCCTGACGCGCCTGACGCGCCTGACGCGCCTGACGCGCCTGACGCGCCTGACGCGCCTGACGCGCCTGACGCGCCCGACGTGTCCGTCGCGCCCGACGCGTTCGACGGATCGGGTGTACCCGGCTCGACCTGCGGTTGCTTGCGTGGCATAGCTCAACTCTCGTGACGTGGCGCCCCGTTGCCGGGACGCATCTTCGAGAAGCCCTTGACGCGGTGGGCACCCGACTCGGATTCTGTTGCGCAGTGCGCTTCCTCGTGCGCGATGTGAAACAGCATGTTACCGAAGAGTCCTGGATCAAGAGGGGGGCCCGTGATACCCGTCTGCCGCCTTGAAGACCTCCCCATGGGCGAGTCCGTCCGCATCGACACCGTCCCACCCATCGCGGTGTTCCATGCGGAAGGGGAGCTGTTCGCCGTCGACGACACCTGTACCCACCAGGAGGCCTCGCTGTCCGAAGGCTGGCTGGAGGGCTGTCAGGTTGAATGCCCGCTCCACGAGGCTTCATTCGATCTCCGCACCGGGCAGCCGACCTGTCTGCCGGCCCGCCGCCCCGTACGCACCCACCGGGTGACTGTCGACGGCGGTGTGATCCACGTCCACCCCGCCTCCGCGACCTCGGCGGACAGTGCGGCGTAGCCCCCGTCAGCTCAGAGAAGGGCACTGCCTCATGAGGACCGTGACCGTGGTCGGCGCCTCCCTCGCCGGGCTGTACGCGGCGCGCGAACTGCGCGCCCAGGGCTTCGACGGACATCTGGTGATCGTGGGAGAGGAACCGCACCCGCCCTACGACCGGCCCCCGCTGTCCAAGGACTTCCTCACCGGCCGGGTCGGCGAGGAGAGCCCCGCCCTGTACGACGTCGAGGAGACCCGAGAACTTGACGCCGAGTGGCTGCTCGGTGTTCGTGCGCGCGGGCTCGACACCCGGAACCGCACCGTGCTCCTGGAGGACGGCCGGGCCGTGCGTGGCGACGGCGTCGTCATCGCCACCGGCGCACGCGCCCGCCGACTGCCGGGCCCGCACCTCATGGGCGTGCACACCCTGCGCACCCTCGACGACGCCCGTGACCTACGCGCCGACTTGCTGCGCGGCCCTCAGCGGGTCGTCGTCATCGGAGGCGGATTCATCGGCGCCGAGACCGCCTCGTCCTGCGTCGCGCTCGGCCACGATGTCACCGTCGTCGAGGCCGCGCCCTTGCCCCTGCTGCCCCAGCTCGGCCACGAACTGGCGGCCGTATGCGCGGAGTTGCAGCGCCGAGGTGGAGCGCGGCTGCTCACCGGGGTGGGCGTGGCGAATCTGCTCGGCACACCGCGCACCGACAGCGACGCGCCCGGCTCGGGTCATCCCCGCGTGACGGGCGTGGCCCTCGCCGACGGCCGGACGCTCCCCGCCGACATTGTGGTCGTCGGCATCGGCGCCGTACCGAACACGGGCTGGCTGTCCGGCTCGGCGACAGCCGTGCGCGACGGAGTGCTCTGCGACGACGGCTGCGTCACCGCGCTGCCCCAGATCGTGGCCGTCGGGGACGTGGCCCGCGTCGGCGGCTCCCGCGCCGAGCACTGGACCAGCGCCACGGCCCAACCCCGGGTGGCAGTACGCAACTTGCTGGCGGGCCGCACTGTGGAACGTGCCGACCCGCTGCCCTACTTCTGGTCGGACCAGTACGGCTCCCGCATCCAGTTCGCCGGCCGACGCCGCGAGGGTGACCGCGTGCGCATCGTGGAGGGCTTGCCCCAGGACGGCCGCTTTCTCGCATGCTACGAACGCGACGGGGCCACCACGGCCGTCCTCGCCCTCGACATGCCCCGCCCCTTCACCAAGATCCGCCGCGAACTGGCTCGCGCCGAGGCACCGGTTCCGGCCCTCTCCCCGCTTCCCGCCCTGGGAGCGGTGGGCGGGAGCTGAACGCGGGGTCAGGCAAGCGCCTCAACTCCGATCCGCTCCGATCCGCCGTACGAGGCTCGGCTCTGCGTCCCGCGTAGGTGGCTCAACTCCGCACCTCACGTATGCGTCAACTGCCCCGCCCCGCCGCGCCTCCGTATGTTCTCCGGCGCCCGCCGCGCCGCCCGGCGGGCCCTGCGCCGTTCCTTGCGCAGTCGGCGAGCCGTGCTGGAGGGCACCGAGACGACGCCGTGCCGCTGGTTCCACACCTGGCGCGTCACCCAGACGTCGAGCACGCCCCATGTCGCCACCACCGTGCTGGCCACACTGCTGAGCACCATGGGGAACGCCAGCCACGAATCGGCGAGCGTGCACAAGAAAGCGATCATCGCCTGGATCAACGTGAGCGCGCTGATCAGGACGGCCCGCACCGCCGCTGTCCGAACCGGATCGGGCATTCGCCGCCGCTTCGCCGGCTCCTCGACCCACAACTCCCGCTGCTCCGCCACAACTGTCACCACACCACTCCCCGCCGCTCCGGGCCCGATGCCCCACACCGGCCTGCACAGTTACTGCCCGGTTTGCTCTGCTTCAGGCCACCTGACGGTGTCCTCCCCGTACCCCATCCACATCTTGCGAAGCAATCTGTGCATGCGAAGCGTTCGATGAAGAAGACGAACAAGAGCCCGGGAAGATTCCCGAATTCGGGCAACTGCCTTGATCGACAGCCCCAGAACGAAGATTTCAAGCCAACTGCCGCCCCACGTCGTCCCATTTTGATCGCCGGTTCGGGCCGGATTCCCGGGATGCAATCTCCCGTAATGCCCGGACAACTCAGGACGACCGCGCGGACGGTGGACCGAACAGCATCCGGACAGGCCTTCGAGTTACTCCTGTGTCAGTAGTAGGCTCGCGCCGTTTGTTGATGCACATGTGTGCCCCTGACCACACGGGGCCGATCTGGGGGAGGCCATGCGCTTTCGCGGGAAGTCCATCCGCCGGAAGATCGTGGCGTTGCTGCTGGTGCCGCTCCTGTCGCTGACAGCGATCTGGGCGTTCGCCTCGGTGATCACGGGGCGCGCCGCCATGCAGCTGTTCTCTGCGGGCAGAAGCGCCGACGCGATCGGCTATCCGCTCGTCGACATCGGCCGCGCCCTGCAGGAGGAACGCCGGCAGACCCTCGTCTATCTCGCCGACCCCCGTGCCTCGGACGCCCAGTCCGCCCTGCGGACCCGACGCTCCGCCTCCGACGAGCAGATGTCCCGGATCAGGGAGAAGGCCGCAGACGCAGGCCTGCGCGACGACCTGAACGGTGACGCGCGCGGCGTACTGGACGCCGCCGTCGAGGGCTTCGAAGGCATCGAGTCACTGCGCAGGAACGTCGACGAAGGAACCGTCACCCGAGCCCAGGCCCTGACCTTCTACACCCGCCTGATCGAGCCGACGTACGACTTCCTCCTCGACCTCACGGCTCTCGACGACTCCACGGTGGAACGCCAGGGCCGCGCCGTCGCCGGCATCATCGAGGCCCGCGAACTGCTCTCCAGAGAAGACGCGTTGCTCGGCTCCGGCCTCGTCGCCGGCCGCCTCGACAAGGAAGAGCTGCGGCAGATCTCCGACCTCGTGGCCCAGCGCACCCTCCTGTACGACTCGAACCTCGCGCTGCTGCCCGCCGACGAACGTGCCCGCTTCCAGCGCTACTTGCGCAGCCCCGACACCAATCCGCTGCGCACCGCCGAGAACGCCGTCGTGAACGGGGCGCCCGGCACGCCGAAGGGCGTCACCGCCGACAGCTGGGACAAGGCCGCCGGGCAGGTCCTCGTCGAACTCGCCGACCGCGACACCGCGGCCGCCGAGCGCTACCAGGACCGGGCCCGTCCGGTCGCCGTCCAGGTGTTCCTCCGGGCCGGGGTCGCCGGCGTACTCGGCCTGCTCGCCCTGCTCGTCTCCCTGTTCATGTCGGTCCGCATCGGACGCGGCCTCGTCCGCGACCTGCGCCGGCTGCGCCTGGAGGCACACGAGGCCTCGGGCGTCCGGCTGCCCGGCGTCATGCGCCGCCTCGCCGCGGGCGAAGAGGTCGACGTGGAGACCGAGGCCCCGCGCCTCGAATACGACAAGAACGAGATCGGGCAGGTCGGCCAGGCCCTCAACACGCTGCAGCGCTCCGCCGTCGAAGCAGCCGTGAAACAGTCCGAGTTGCGCCGCGGTGTCTCCGAGGTGTTCGTCAACCTCGCCCGCCGCAGCCAGGTACTCCTCCACAAGCAGCTGACCCTGCTCGACGCGATGGAACGCAGGACGGACGACACCGACGAACTCGCCGACCTGTTCCGCCTGGACCACCTGACGACCCGTATGCGCCGCCACGCGGAGGGCCTGGTGATCCTCTCCGGGTCCGCCCCGTCCCGGCAGTGGCGCAAGCCCGTACAGCTCATGGACATCGTGCGGGCCTCCGTCGCCGAGGTCGAGGACTACGAGCGCATCGAGGTGCGCCGCCTCCCGCGGATCGCGGTGACAGGGCCCGCCGTCGCGGACCTCACCCACCTCGTGGCCGAACTCCTGGAGAACGCCACGGTGTTCTCGCCGCCGCACACCGCCGTCCAGGTCCTCGGCGAGCGCGTCGCCAACGGCTTCACGCTGGAGATCCACGACCGCGGCCTCGGCATGTCCGCCGACGGACTCCTCGACGCCAACCTGCGGCTCGCCGAGACCTCCGAGTTCGAGCTGTCCGACACCGACCGGCTCGGCCTCTTCGTCGTCAGCCGCCTCGCGCAGCGCCAGAACGTCCGCGTCTCCCTGCAACCGTCCCCGTACGGCGGCACCACCGCGGTCGTCTTCATGCCGGACGCGCTGCTCACGGACGCCCCCGACACCGAAGGCGCCGGGTTCCGCCTCGACCGGCCCGACGCGGCACGGCTCGTGACCCCGGCCGGGCTCGGCACGTCCGACGGCCTGCCCGGCCTGCCCGCCTCCGTGCTGGACGGCCCGATCGAGCTGGAAGCGCCGCTGACCACGTCCGACATGACCCCCTTCCCGGGCGCCCTGGGCGACGAGGACAGCGAACGCGGCGCTCTGTTCCGCCCCCGCCGCCCCGTAGCGGGGAGCTCCGGCGAGCAGCACCAGCAGGCCGACGAGCCCGCCACCAGTGGCCACGGCGGGGAGCGCGCCGGGACGCCGGACGGCCTCGTGCCGCTGCCGCGTCGCCGCGCCCCCAAACTCGTCAGCTCGCACGGCCGACCCGTCACGCGCATCGCCCGCCCCGCCGCGCTCGACCGCGGCGGAGCCGGGGAACCGGGGGAGCGGCACGACCGCGGCAGCGGCGACGGGCTCCGCGACACCCCGTTGACGCCCCTGACCGACCTGCCCCGCCGGCGCGCCAGGGCGGCCGCCCCCAGCGAGGCCGCGCCGAGCGAGCCCGATCAGCCGGGCGCCACCGCAGGGGGCCTGCCCAAACGGGTACGACAGGCCAACCTGGCCCCGCAGTTGAAGGACGGGCCCGACCTGCGCGGTGACCGCGCGACGGCCCGCGACGAACCAGTCTCCGAACCGCCCGCCGACCGGGACGCCGACGAGGTACGCAGCCGGATGGCCTCGCTCCAGCGTGGCTGGCAGCGCGGCCGCGAGGAGAACGCCGAGATCGCCGGGAGCGCTGACAGCGCCGACGGCACAGCACAGGGAACGACTTCTGAGGGGGACGGTCGATGACCGCACCGAAGGCCACCGCGCACACCACGAACGGTGGGTCGGGGCAGCTCAACTGGCTCCTCGACGACCTGGTCGAACGTGTCGCCAGCATCCACAAGGCGCTCGTCCTCTCCGGGGACGGGCTGCCGACGGGGGTCTCCAAGGACCTCAGCCGGGAGGACAGCGAACATCTCGCCGCCGTCGCCTCCGGCTTCCACAGCCTCGCCAAGGGCGTCGGGCGGCACTTCGAGGCGGGGAGCGTCCGGCAGACCGTCGTCGAACTCGACGACGCCTTCCTGTTCGTCACCGCGGCCGGTGACGGCAGCTGTCTCGCGGTCCTGTCCGACGCGGACTCCGATGTCGGCCTCGTCGCCTACGAGATGACCCTGCTGGTCAAGCGGGTGGGCGCACATCTGGGCACGGCTCCGCGCGCGGATCAGCCTGCTGGGGGGTAGTGGGACGGCATGAGCGCAGACGGTGAGGGGACGCAGGAGACGCACCACTGGTTCGACGACGAGGCCGGACCCGTAGTGCGTCCGTATGCGATGACACGTGGCCGTACCACCAGTGCGGCCCAGCACCGCCTCGACCTGATCGCGGTCGTCGTCGCGGAGACCCGTGACGACGACCCCGTGGCCGACCAGACCCTGTCGCCGGAGCACGTCGACATCGTCGGGCTGTGCCAGGACGCCCCGCAGTCGGTCGCCGAACTCGCCGCCGAACTCGACCTGCCCGTAGGCGTGGTCCGCGTCCTCATAGGCGATCTCGTCGACGACGAACTGGTCCACGTGACCCGCCCCGTGCCGCCCGCGGAACTGCCCGACGAGAGCATTCTGCGCGACGTCATCGACGGCCTCAGAGCCCTCTGACAGGACCTTGCACCACAAAAAACGGGGCCCTTGCACAGCACCCAGCGACATCAGTGAGGCAGGAGAGACAACCCATGATCTTCGGGCGTTCCGAGCGTAGCAAGGGCCCCGTCGAGCCCGTCACGCTCAAGATCCTGGTGGCCGGCGGCTTCGGCGTGGGCAAGACCACGCTGGTCGGCGCGGTCAGCGAGATCAGGCCCCTGCGTACGGAGGAGTTACTGAGCGAGGCGGGCCGGCCCGTCGACGACATCCAAGGCGTCGAGGGCAAGCACACCACCACGGTGGCCATGGACTTCGGCCGGATCACGGTCCGCAAGGACCTGGTCCTGTACCTGTTCGGCACCCCGGGCCAGGACCGTTTCTGGTTCCTGTGGGACGAGCTCGCCACCGGAGCCCTCGGCGCCGTCGTCCTCGCGGACACCCGCCGCCTGGAGGACTGCTTCGCCGCCGTCGACTACTTCGAGCGGCGCTCCATCCCGTTCGTGATCGGCGTCAACTGCTTCGAGGGAGCTTCCCGTTACCCCGCCGACTCGGTGCGGCAGGCGCTCGACCTGGACGCGGGCGTCCCCGTCGTCCTGTGCGACGCGCGGGAGAAGGACTCCGTGAAGAACGTCCTCATCGACGTGGTCGAGCACGCCGCGGCGGCGGCAGCCCGGCGCCGGCAGCCCGTGGTGACCTGAACACATACAGAGCCTCCTCGCGCGCGTAGAGATGCCTTACGCCACTACGCGCGCGAGGGTGCTGGTCCGCTCGGGGGACTTACACCCCTTCCTCTTGGTGCCAGCCGAAGCTCTTCTCGACCGCCTTGCGCCAGTTCTGGTACTCACGGTCCCGGACCTGTGCGTCCATCGACGGCGACCACTCGGCGTCCCGCTGCCAGTGGGCCTTCAGCTCGTCCAGGTCGTTCCATACGCCCGTCGCGAGCCCCGCGGCGTACGCGGCGCCCAGGCACGTCGTCTCGGAGATCCTGGGCCGGATGACGGGCACCCCGAGGACGTCCGCCTGGTGCTGCATCAGGAGGTTGTTCTTCGTCATGCCGCCGTCGACCTTCAGCGTCGTGATCTGCACCCCGGAGTCCTGGTACATGGCGTCGACGACCTCACGGGTCTGCCAGCTCGTCGCCTCCAGGACGGCACGGGCCAGATGCCCCTTGGTGACGTACCGGGTCAGACCCGTGACGACGCCGCGCGCGTCGGAACGCCAGTACGGGGCGAACAGGCCGGAGAACGCCGGCACGATGTACGCCCCGCCGTTGTCGTCGACGCTTCCCGCCAGCGTCTCGATCTCGTCGGCGGTCTTGATGATGCCGAGCTGATCACGGAACCACTGCACCAGGGCGCCGGTGATCGCGATCGCTCCCTCGAGGCAGTACACGGGCGCCTCGGAGCCGATCTTGTACCCCATGGTGGTGAGCAGCCCGTTCTTCGAAGGCACCGGCCGGTCACCGGTGTTGAGCAGCAGGAAGCTGCCCGTCCCGTACGTGTTCTTCGCCGTGCCCGTGTCGTAACAGGCCTGCCCGAAAATGGCCGCCTGCTGGTCGCCCAGCGCGGAGGCGACGGGCACCCCGGAGAGCTGGCCCACCGCCGTGCCGTACACCTCGGCGGACGAACGGATCTCCGGGAGGACCGCCTCGGGGACGTTCATCGCCGACAGGATCGAGGGATCCCACTGGAGGGTCTCCAGGTTCATCAGCATGGTGCGCCCGGCGTTGGTGACGTCCGTGACGTGGACGCCTCCGTCGGTGCCGCCGGTCAGGTTCCAGATCAGCCACGAGTCGATCGTGCCGAAGGCGATCTCGCCCCGCTCGGCGCGCGCCCGAAGGCCCGGCACGTTGTCGAGCAGCCATGCGGCCTTCGGCCCGGAGAAGTAGCTGGCCAGCGGCAGTCCTGTCCGGTCGCGGAACCGGTCCTGCCCGTCCGGGCCGCCCAACTCCTTGCACAGCGCCGAGGTCCGCGTGTCCTGCCACACGATCGCGTTGTGCACCGGTTTTCCGGTCGCGCGGTCCCACAGGACCGTCGTCTCCCGCTGGTTGGTGATGCCGAGCGCGCTGAGTTGATCGGCATGCAGGCTTGCCTTGGCGAGCGCACCGGCGACCACGGCCTGGACCTTGGACCAGATCTCGGAGGCGTCGTGCTCCACCCAGCCCGGCTTCGGGAAGATCTGGCGATGCTCGCGCTGGTCGACGGCGACGATCTCGCCGGCGTGGTTGAAGATGATGCAACGGCTGGAGGTGGTGCCCTGGTCGATGGCGGCGACGTACTTCACGGAGTTGTCGGGCATGGCTACCCCTTCGTGAGGAGACGGTCGTTCGGAAGAGAGCTGTCGATGGTGCTTCGGAAGCCGCGCTTCACAAGCCGCGCTTCACAAGCCGCGCTTCGCAAGCGGCGCTTCAGAACGCTGCGTTGTAGATGACGCCCGCCAGCGCGCCGCCGATGAGCGGTCCGACGACCGGAATGAGGGCGTAACCCCAGTCGGAGGTGCCCTTGTTCGGAATCGGCAGGAACTGGTGCACGATGCGCGGCCCCAGGTCACGGGCCGGGTTGATCGCGTAGCCCGTGGGCCCGCCGAGCGACAGACCGATGCCGACCACGACCAGGGCCACGACGAGCACCTGCGTGCCCGACGTGCCGAGGCCCTTGGTCAGACCGAAGGCGAGGACGGGCAGGACCAGGCCGATCGTCGCGATGATCTCCGTGATCAGGTTCGCGACCGGGTTCCGGATCTCCGGGATCGTCGAGAAGATCCCCAGCGTCGGTGTCGGACCGTCCTCGTCCGCTCCGGCCGCCGCGCCTTCCACACCCTCGGCGCTCTTCGCGCCCGCGCTCACGTTGGCGTTGAACTGGGCGAGGTAGACCAGGTACGCGAGGACGGCGCCCAGCATCGCCCCGACCATCTGGCCGCACAGATAGACCCAGACCTTGTCCCATTTGCCGGTGTCGACGGCGATGCCGATGGTGACGGCGGGGTTGAGGTGGCCGCCCGAGAGCGGCGCGGCCGTGTACGCCCCGGCGAGGACTCCGAAGCCCCAGCCGAACGCGATGACGATCCACCCGGAGGCCCTCGCCTTGGAGTATCTGAGGGTGACGGCGGCGCAGACGCCCGCGCCGAAAAGGATCAGAATGGCGGTGCCGATGACCTCACCGACGAAAATGTCTCCATTGCTCATGGCGGCTCCTAGGCCCTCGCCCGGGGCCCTCGCCCCGGTCCTCCGTGCAGGGTGCGTATCCCATGGCTGGTTCTGGCGACTTCAGCCGGCGGCAGGGGTGTCCCGCACCCCGCCCGGCCTCCGTGACGAGCGTGCCCGCACAGCCGCCGATCGTGGGGGGAGCGACCCGACCTGCCACAACGCGGCAGGAAGCGTCCCAGGGCAGACAACGGACCCGGGTGGCGGCGGGCCGGCATGCGGCGATGCCGACTGACACCCGGAAGTGTTCACCGGCCGTACTGGAGCGTCAAGGTCGCGGACCGCAACGGTTAACCGGCGGCAAGCCATCCTCTAAGTGCCCCTGCTGGCACGGGAGTTGGGCCGCCACTACGAAGCATGCGGTACGTGCCCGTACGCCGAGGGGCCGGTACGGCACGTACCGATACGGCACGCACCAGTACAGCGCCTGCCGGTGCCATCTGGTTCAGCGAACGGCGACGACCGACGAGCCGTGCCCGAACAGCCCCTGATTGGCGGTGATCCCGACCCGGGCCCCCGCCACCTGCCGGGCGCCCGCTGTGCCCCGCAACTGCCATGTCAGCTCGCAGACCTGGGCGATCGCCTGCGCCGGAACCGCCTCACCGAAGGAGGCCAGCCCGCCGCTGGCGTTCACCGGTATGCGGCCGCCGAGCCCGGTCGCGCCGTCCCGGAGCAGCTTGGCCCCCTCGCCCTCGCCGCACAGACCGAGGTCCTCGTACCACTGCAGCTCCAAAGCGGTGGACAGGTCGTAGACCTCCGCGAGTGACAGGTCCTCCGGCCCGATTCCGGCCTCCTCGTAGGCGGCACGGGCGATCGAGGCCCGGAAGACCGGCCCCTCCGGCTCGACGCCCGCGGCCGAGTCCGTGGCGATGTCGGGAAGGTCGAGCACGGTGTTCGGATAGGTCGGCGTCACCGTGGAGACGGCTCGGATGCGCACCGGCTCCGAGGCCCCGTGCCGGCGCGCGAACTCCATGCTGGACAGCACCAGCGCCGCACCTCCGTCCGACGTCGCACAGATGTCGAGCAGGCGCAGGGGATCCGCCACGACGGCGGATCCCGCGACCTCCTCGGCCGACACCGCCCCGCGGTACCGCGCGTTCGGATTGAGCGCCCCGAATGCCGCGTTCTTCACCTTGACCTGGGCGAAGTCCTCCAAGGTGTCACCGTGCAGGGCCATGCGGCGGCGTGCGTAGAGGCCGAAATATGTCGGGTTCGTCGCCCCCAGCACCCGGAAGCGCAGCCAGTCCGGATCGTCGGGCCGCTCCCCGCCCGCGGGGCGGAAGAAGCCCTTGGGCGCGGCATCCGCCCCCACCACGAGCACGACATCGGCCAGCCCCGCAAGGATCTGGGCCCGCGCCGTGTTGACCGCCTGCGCGCCCGAAGCACACGCCGCGTACACGCTCGCGACCCGGGCCCCCTGCCAGCCGAGCGCCTTCGCGAACGTCGCCCCCGCCACATGGCCCGGATAGCCACCGCGCACCGTGCTCGCGCCGACCACGGAACCCACGTCCCGCCAGTCCATGCCCGCGTCGACGAGCGCGGCCCGCGCCGCGGCCGTCCCGTACTCGACGAAGCTGCGCCCCCACTTGCCCCAGGGGTGCATGCCCGCACCGAGCACCGCCACGTCCCCCGTCATGCCGTCACCCCTGTCGGCCGCCAGTGCCATGTCGTCCAGGTCGTGCCGGTCTCGTCGTCCCCGTCCTCATTCAGCACCCCCGGTACTGCTTCCACCTCCATGCCGACCTCCAGGTCGGTCACGGACATCCCGGGAACCCCCTGGCCGAGCACCACGAGTCGCTCTGCCGCAAGCTCCACAGCGATCAACGTGTAAGGCTGCCAGGGAAGTTCCCGATCCGAGACATACGGCTCCGGCGGCCGGTAACGGGCATCGGTGTACGACCAGACCCGTCCGCGCCGCGACAGCGGCACCTCGACCAGGTCACCGCCCGCGCAGCCGGGATTGCGGCACGACGCGTCCTCACGCGGGAAGAACACCGACGCGCACGCCGAGCAGCGTGTCCCCAGCAGACGGAAGCCGTCGCCTTCCCCGACTTCCCCGGCTTCTCCGGTGAACCAATCGGACACGACAGGTGTACGCGCACGCGCCACAGTTCCTCCCCGGCAGCAGATCTGACGGAACGTCAGAAGTGTGGCATGGGCAACCCGATGACGTCAGGGGTCCCGCAGAACCGTGTGCGCTTCCTGTGCGTCCGTGTAATCGGTGAGGGCACGACCGGGACCCACGGGGGTGGCCCCGGCCGTGCCCCTCGTCACCGGCCCGTGAGCGACCGCCGGGAGATCGGGAAGTCGAAGTAGGTGTCGGGGAAGAGCTCGGGCTTGTACGTGAAGTGCCACCACTCCTCGGGCAGGTTGACGAACCCCTGCCCCGAGAGCGCGCCCCGCAGCAGATCCCGGTTGGTCCGCTGCGCGCCCTGGATACGCGGATCATCGGTGTGCGCGAGCGTATCGAAGCAGTCGAAACCGGTGCCCATGTCCACGGAGTTGTCGGGGAACCGGTCCTTCTTGGGCCCGTAACAGGCCGTGAGCCGCTCCCCGGGCACGTAGGGGCGCGTCGGCAGGGCCGGCAGCTTCACCAGGGTGAGGTCGACCGTGGAGCCGCGACTGTGCCCCGACTTCTCCGCGATGTAACCGTCCGCGAACAAGCGCGTCTTGTCGACCTGCGGATAGAACTCCGCCTTCATCTTCTGGTCGTCGAGATCCTTGGCCCACCGCACGAAGTGGTCCACGGCCCGCTGCGGCCGATAACAGTCGTACACCTTCAGGGAGTAGCCCCGCTTCAGAAGCGTGAGCTGCGCTTTGTGGAGGGCCTTCGCGGTGGGTCTCGTGACGATGCACATCGGCTTCTTGTAGCCGTCGACCGGCGCGCCCACGAAGTCGTGCTCCGTGTAGTAGCGCATCTCCTGAATGATCGTCGGGTCGACGTCATGGAGCGCGACGAAGTCCTTGGGCGCCTTGGGGGCCTTGGTGTCGGACGCCGCATGAGCGGTCGAAGGGGCGGCGACGGCGCCGAGCAGCGCGGCGGCCGTGATGGTGGCGAGCTTGCGTAGAGCGGTGGCGGTTCGCGTCATGGCTCCTGGATCTATCAGGAGACCACCCCTCCGGGGAAGCCCGTGCACGGGTGATCGGATACAGTCCGCGCCGTGTCCGCATCAACCCACCCCACGGTCAACCCCGTCCCGGATTCCCACTGTTCAAGCTGCGGGGCCGCCTACGGGATCGAAACGCACGGCTGGCCTCGTACCTGCCCCGCCTGTGACTCCGTCGCCTACCGCAACCCCCTGCCCGTCGCGATCGCCCTGCAGCCCGTGTACGACACGGACGGCACGGCTCTCGTCGTGATCACTCGCACCATCGCGCCCGCGCGCGGGGAGCCCGCCCTGCCCGGCGGATTCATCGACGACCGGGAGGACTGGCGGCAGGCCGTTGTCCGCGAGCTCAGGGAGGAGACAGGCATCGACGCCGCTGTCCGCGACGTGCGCCTCGTGGCCGCCTTGAGCGCCCCGGACGGCCACCTCCTGCTGTTCGGCGCGCTGCCCGAGCGCCCGGTCGCACAGCTGCCCGTCAGTGCCCCGACGGGCGAGACGGACGGCTGGCACCTCCTGCGCCGCCCGGCCGAACTGGCCTTCCCGCTGCACACATTGGCCGTCAAGGCATGGTTCGAGGGACGCTACACGTGACCCCGTGACCGATCCGAAATCCCGCTGAAAGTCGTTCAGAGGCCGCGCACGCGTACCGGGTACGGCAGTTCACCGCCGCCGTCCCCGGCCCCCTCGATGATGACCCGCCCCTGGCTCCAGCGCACCCGATACCGCTCGACCTCGGGCTCCTCCCACCCGTCATCCTTATCCGGTACGAGAAGGCCCCCACCCGTACGCCCGGCCTCCGGAGCCCATACCTCCAACTCGATTCCGCCGTTCTCGCCCCGTACGGGGAGCACCGCACCGGCGCGAGCCAGCACCGGAACACGCGACAACGGGGCGTCGACAGTCACCGGCCCAGGGCCGTCGAACACCGCACCGGTCACCGTGTCGTACCAGCGTCCCCGAGGAAGCCGCACGGCTCTTTGCTCAACCCCCGGCTCCAGTACGGGGGCCACCAACAGACTGTCCCCCAACAAGAAAGCGTCCTCGCAGTCGCGCAGACCACGATCCTCCGGAGCCCCCCACCACAAAGGGCGCACATAGGGAGCACCGGTACGCCGAGCGAGGTGAGCGAGTGTCATGAAGTAGGGAAGAAGCCGACGCCGCTCGTTCAGCACCACGCGCGCGTGCCCCACCACCTCGTCACCGAAGTCCCAGGGCTCGCGCCGACCCGCCCGCGACGCCGACTGCGTAGCGAACAGCGGCATGTAGGCGCCCAGTTGAAGCCCGCGCAAGTAGAGCTCCGGCGACGGTTCCCCATCGAAGCCGCCCAGTGCGGCCCCCGAGCTCGGAACACCGCACAATCCGAGACCGATCACCAGGGACAGCGAGGCACGCAACCCGGGCCACCCGGCCGCAACATCGCCCGACCACGCCCCTCCGTAGCGCTGCATTCCCACCCAACCGGCACGGGAGAACACGAACGGCCGCTCCTGCGGCCGCAGTTCACCCAACCCCTCGTAGCCGGCCCGCGCCATGCACAGGCCGTAGACGTTGTGCGCCTCACGATGGTCGCCGCCACGTCCCTCCAGCGCGTGCCGGGCCGTACGGGGCAACGCCGGGCCGAACGCGGCAGAGGACACGGCCTCGTTCCCGTCGTGCCGGAACCCGGAGAAGCCCTGCGCGAGGCGCTCCTCGTACAGCCCGCCCCACCACTTGCGGACACCCTTCGCGGTGAAGTCCGGGTACACCGAATCACCAGGCCCTATGACCCCACTTATCAGGCGGCCTGCCGCGTCCCGCACAAAAGCGTCGATCGCCCGCCCACCGTCGAACACCGCATTGCCGCGCTCGGCCTTGACCGCCGGATCGACGATGGACACCAACCGGATGCCGTCGGCGCGCAAGTCCTCGGCAAGCCGGGGCAACGAGGCGGAACGCTCAGTTTCGACGGCGGAAGCCTGCCGCGCCGCATGATGGTCGATGTCCAGATGCACCGCGTCCACAGGCAAGGCGCGCTCCCTGTAGCCCGCGACGACCCGGCGCACCTCCTCCGCGGTGCTGACCTGCCGACGCGCATAGTGGTGACCCATCGCCCACGACGGCGGCACGGCCGCGGGACCCGTCAACTGCGCCCACGTATGCAGAACGCGCGCGGGCGTGCCCACCATGACCCAGCAACGCAACGGGCCGCCCTCGACGCGCAGTTCACCCGCACCCGGGCGGTCGTGCCCCGACCCCGCCCCCTCGCGACCTTCCCGCAGACTCACCGTGCCGTCCCACGTGCTGTCGTAGAACACCAGATGCGTGCCCGCGTCGGCGACCACCAGCTGCACCGGCATCGTGACCGACAACGGATCGCCCTCCGGGCCGGACGAGCCGCCCGGATCGACGTTCCGCAACGCATACGTACCGTCACGCAACCGAGACCCCGCCGACCGCCCCCCGAGCCCGAAGAACCGCGCGTCCGCGGAGACCTCCCACCGCTGCACCCACCGGGCCTCCCCGCCGCCCTCGGGCTCCCACCAGCGCGGCGGCAGATCACGACGCAACGTCACGCCGCCCGGCGTGCACACCTGCACGCCACCATGGCGCGACACCGCCACCGTCGCCCGCTCGGACACCACCCGCCAGCCGCCGTCCTTGTCCGGCTCCAGAACAGCCCGCGGATCCGCCTCGGGGCACCCACCGGCCAGGCCGTACGACGGCACGGGCTCGGCCCCGTCCCACCCCCAGAACACGGCGCCGCCCGCCGTGACCATGACCCGGACACGGGACCGCTCGAAACGCACCACACCGCCGCCCGGCCCGGGGTCCACCCCGACCACGCCTCCAGGGACCCGGGCCCGCTCCGGACCCCGGTGCGCGAGCCCCACGGAATCCGCCCGACGATGCCGCCACGAGGCCCGCACGGCGCGCAGCCCCCGGGCCGGCCCCACCAGAGAGACCACTTTCACCGAGCGCACCAGGTCACGACCGTTCATGCTGCTCACCCTCCCACTCGGCGCCACGCGCGCGTGGCGCGTTCAACTGCCGTTCACCCGTGGCCGCGGCACATCTACGCGGGACGGACTGTGTGGGGGCCGCCCTGGTGTCGAAGTCGATCACGTGGCATCGTCCTGTCAGCCGTGCCACGCGCACACCCGAGCCCGTGTGCGCAGACGACGCATACGCCGCGTATTTCCAGGAGCCGCCCCATGACCACAGCGAATCCCGCGCCGCTCTGGCAGCCCGACCGGCAGCAGATCGCCGACGCACAGGTCACACGGTTCCAGGCCTGGGCCGCCGCACATCACGGAGCGCCCGCCGAGGGCGGCTACGAGGCACTGCACCGCTGGTCGGTCACCGAACTCGAGACGTTCTGGAAAGCCGTCACCGACTGGTTCGATGTGCGCTTCACGCACCCCTACGCGCGCGTACTGGGCAGCCGCGCGATGCCCGGCGCCGAGTGGTTCCCGGGAGCCACCGTGAATTACGCGGCCCACGCACTGCGCACCGCCGACGACCCCGCGCGCGCGGACACCCCCGCCATCCTGCACGTGGACGAGACGCACGAGCAGCGCCCGGTCACCTGGTCGGAACTGCGCCGACAGGTCGGCTCGCTCGCCGCCGAACTGCGCACCCTGGGCGTCCGACCCGGCGACCGCGTCAGCGGCTACCTGCCCAACATCCCCGAAGCCGTCGTCGCCCTCCTGGCCACCGCGGCCGTCGGCGCCGTGTGGACGTCGTGCGCCCCCGACTTCGGCGCCCGCAGCGTCCTCGACCGCTTCCAGCAGGTCGAGCCCGTCGTCCTGTTCGCCGTCGACGGCTACCGCTACGGAGGCAAGGCACACGACCGCCGCGACACCGTGGCGGAACTCCGCTCCGAGCTGCCCTCCCTACGCGCCGTGGTGCACATCCCCCTCCTGGGCAGCGAAGCCCCGGAAGGCGCCCTGGAATGGTCGGCCCTGACCTCCGCCGACGTGCCGCCCGTCTACGAAGAGGTGCCCTTCGACCACCCCCTCTGGGTGCTCTACTCCTCGGGCACGACCGGCTTGCCCAAGGCCATCGTCCAGTCCCAGGGCGGCATCCTCGTCGAACACCTCAAACAGCTCGGCCTGCACTGCGACCTGGGCCCCGACGACCGCTTCTTCTGGTACACGTCCACGGGCTGGATGATGTGGAACCTCCTCGTCAGCGGACTCCTCACCGGCACCACGATCATCACGTACGACGGCAGTCCCGGCTTTCCCGGGACCGGAGCGCAATGGTCCATCGCCGAACGCACCGGAGCGACCCTCTACGGAACCTCCGCCGCGTACGTCATGGCCTGTCGCAAGGCCGGCGTCCATCCCGCCCGCGACTACGATCTGTCCCGCGTGAAGTGCGTGGCCACGACCGGCTCCCCGCTCCCGCCGGACGGCTTCCGCTGGCTGCACGACGAGGTCCGCGCCGATCTGTGGATCGCCTCGGTCAGCGGCGGTACCGATGTCTGCTCCTGCTTCGCCGGAGCCGTGGCCACACTCCCCGTGCACATCGGCGAGCTCCAGGCCCCCGGCCTCGGAACGGACCTGCAGGCCTGGGATCACGAGGGCAATCCGCTCATCGACGAGGTCGGCGAACTGGTCGTCACCAACCCCATGCCGTCCATGCCGATCCGCTTCTGGAACGACCCCGACGGCAGCCGCTACCACGACAGCTACTTCGACACCTACCCCGGAGTCTGGCGCCACGGCGACTGGATCACCGTCACCTCCCGCGGTTCCGTCGTCATCCACGGCCGCTCCGACTCCACCCTCAACCGGCAGGGCGTCCGCATGGGCTCCGCCGACATCTACGAAGCGGTGGAGCGCCTCCCCGAAATCCGCGAGTCCCTCGTCATCGGCCTGGAACAAGCCGACGGCGGCTACTGGATGCCACTCTTCGTGCACCTCGCCCCGGGCGCCGTCCTCGACGACGACCTGCGCGCCCGGATCAAACTGACCATCCGCGAACAGCTCTCCCCGCGGCACGTCCCCGACGAGATCATCGAGGCCCCTGGCGTCCCGCACACCCTCACCGGCAAGCGCATCGAAGTCCCCGTGAAGCGCCTCCTGCAGGGCACCCCGCTCGAAAAGGCGGTCAATCCCGGCTCCATCGACAACCTCGACCTGCTCCGGTTCTACGAGGAGATCGCCCGCAAGCGAGCTTGACGAGCGCCCGGAGTCCGGCCGTCCGAGCTGCGCCCCACGGCGTTGTCAGTACCGGCGATTACTCTGAGTGAGCAATGATCGACGAGCGCACTCAGGGGGAATCATGGCGGGCACTCAGCACGGCCGGACGACGGGCACACGGCACATCCTGCGCCGCGAAGTCGCTGGCACGATCGGCCTGTTGGCCGACGAGCAGGACTTCACGGAGATGCGGCGCTACCGCAGCTTCACCTTCGACGACCACACGGCGTATCTGCGGCAAGTGGAAGAACTCCTCAAATCCCTGGCCGCTGACGGAGGACATACCACCGTCGCGCTCTTCGACCCCGAGGAGTACGCCGAGTTCTGCGCGGAGACAGGCCTCGAACCCGACACCCCGATCAGCCGTACGCGCTTCACGGCGGAACTGGCCTCGACGGGCCCCTCGATCCCGTACGAGGGCCAGACCCTGGCCGACCTCGTCCCGGATCTCGTGGAGGAGGCCGTCCGCCGGGCGACCTGGGAGTACGCCTCCTCCGTCCTCGCCCGCATCGGCCCCTGCGCGGTCTGCGGGCAGGACCTGGGACGGGCCGCGTTCGCGCGCGCCTCGTACCTGGTCGCCCGAGTGATCGACACCATCGGCGAAGGCACCCACCACTGGGTGTGCAGTGTCCCCACGGGAAAGCAGACGCTGCTGACAGTGCTCCATATCGACGCCACCACACCCGACACCGTCCGTCTCGACGAGACCGCGGCGATGGAGCTCACCACCGTATTGGCGCTGGCCATCGTCACCGCCGGCCCCTGCGCACTGGTCGTCCGCACCACCGCGGGCAAGAGCGATCGCGTCTACGGCTGGCGCCTGAAGGACGAGAACCTCAAGCAACTGACCGCCGCACAGGTCTTCGACGCGTACTGCACCGACGCCTTCTCCGGCGATCTCATGGCGCCGGAACCCGGAGTCGACTACTGCACCGCACCTGAAGTGGAGGACTCGGCCCCCGAGAGCCGACACCACCACTGACCGGCCCGGCGGGAAACGCCCTGAGGGCGCCCCACCGACAGGTGGAGCGCCCTCAGAAACCGCATGCGCGGGCGACTACTCGCCGGACAGCACGGCCTGCGCGGCCGAGCGGGCCTCTTCGGCGGAGTCCGCGGCACGGGCGGCGGCAGCCGCCCGCTCGCACTGGGCCAGCGTGTACTTGCCGAGCGTCGCACGGACGTACGGAATCGACGCGGCACCCATGGAAAGAGAGGTGACACCCAGGCCGGTCAGCACACAGGCCAGAAGCGGGTCGGACGCGGCCTCGCCGCACACGCCACAGCTCTTGCCCTCAGCCCTCGCCGCATCGGCGGACAGCGCGACGAGGTCGAGCAGGGCGGGCTGCCACGGGTCCTGCAGACGCGATACGGCACCGACCTGACGGTCGGCCGCGAACGTGTACTGGGCCAGGTCGTTGGTGCCAAGCGACAGGAACTCGACCTCCTGCAGCACCGAGCGTGCACGCAGCGCGGCGGACGGAATCTCGACCATCGCGCCGTACTTGGCCTGCAGACCGGCCTCACGGCAGGCATCGGCGAACGCCTTGGCGTCGGCCCGGTCGGCCACCATCGGTGCCATGACCTCGAGGTATACCGGCAGCCCTTCCACCGCCTTGGCGAGCGCGGTCAGCTGAGTACGCAGCACCTCGGGGTGGTCGAGGAGCGACCGCAGGCCACGCACGCCCAGAGCCGGGTTGGGCTCATCGGCGGGGGTGAGGAAGTCCAGCGGCTTGTCGGCACCGGCGTCCAGCACCCGCACGACGACACGGCCCTCGGGAAACGCCTCGAGCACCTGGCGGTACGCCTCGACCTGCTTCTCCTCGGACGGAGCCTGCTTGCTGTCGTCGAGGAAGAGGAACTCGGTGCGGAAGAGACCGACACCCTCGGCACCGGCCTCGACGGCAGCCGGAAGATCCGCCGGACCACCGATGTTGGCGAGCAGGGGCACCTTGTGCCCGTCCGAGGTGGCACCAGGGCCGGACGAGCCGGCCAGCGCCGCCTTGCGCTCGGCGGCCGAAGCCTCCAAAGCGGCCCGCTTCTCCGGGGTCGGGTCCACGAAGATCTCACCGGTGCTGCCGTCGACGGCCACGACGGTGCCCTCCGCCAGCTCACCGGCGCCCGGCAGCGCCACGATGGCGGGCACTCCGAGAGCACGGGCCAGGATCGCGCTGTGGCTGGTCGGCCCGCCTTCCTCGGTCACGAAGCCGAGCACGAGCGTGGGGTCGAGGAGCGCGGTGTCCGCGGGCGCCAGGTCACGGGCGATGAGCACGTACGGCTCGTCGCTGTCCGGAACGCCGGGCATCGGAACACCCAGCAGGCGGGCCACGATGCGGTTCCGCACGTCGTCGAGGTCCGCGACACGGCCGGCCATGTACTCGCCGGCGCCCGCCAGAAGCTCGCGGTAGTGCGAGAACGCGTCGTAGATCCCGCGCTCGGCCGTGCTGCCGACGGTGATGCGACGGTCGACATCGGCGATGAGCTCAGGGTCCTGAGCGATCATGGCCTGGGCCTCGAGCACCGCCTGCGCCTCGCCACCGGCCAGATTGCCGCGGGCGATCAGGTCGGCCGCGACGGCTTCGACGGCCTGGCGGGCGCGCCCCTGCTCGCGCTCGGCCTCCTCCGGCGGAATCTGCTTGGCCGGCGGCTCGAGCACGGCCGTCCCCATATGCCGAACCTCGCCGATCGCCACACCGTGGCTCACGCCGACGCCCCGAAGCGTTGTCTCCATCTCACCCGTCTCCAATAGTGCGGCGGGCCGTGCCGCCGCAATGGTTTTCCTGCCGGCCGTCGGCGAAGGCGTCCGGCTCACTTCCAGCTGAAGAGAGAGTCGCCGGACTTGAGGTCACCGCTCTCGGCGACGTCGGACAGCGATTCGGCCGTGGCCTCGAGCGCGACGACAGGGCACACCGGCGACTTGCCCGCGGCCTCGACAGCGGCCGGGTTCCAGCGGACCACAGCCTGGCCGCGCTGAACAGTGTCGCCCTTGTTGACGAGCAGCTCGAAGCCCTCGCCGTTGAGCTGGACGGTGTCGATGCCCAGGTGCGTCAGTACCCCGTGGCCCTCTTCGTCCACGACGACAAAGGCGTGCGGGTGCAGGGACACAACGATGCCGCTGACGGGAGCGACGGCCTCGGAGGGCTCGCGGACGGGGTCGATGGCGGTGCCGGGGCCGACCATCGCACCGGAGAACACCGGGTCAGGAACAGCGGAGAGCCCGATGGCGCGTCCTTCAAGAGGGGACGTCACACTGGTCATGGCAAGCCTCCCAGGGGGCGGAGATTCATGGTCGCCGTCACTGCGTGTCGTGGACGACGTACTGTTCAGAAGCGTAAGTCATAAAAAGTCCCGGTTCCGCACGAGTGGTACCGGTTGGCAGTCGTAGGGGCGCCCGGCAAACGATTTGCGCCGAACCCATGCCCCATGTACTGTCGTACTCCTGCCTAGGGCCGACCGACGCCATCTAGCGTCCTTGATCCCGGCAGCATCTATCAAGTCAAACCTTATCTTTGATCAGCTCCTGCATGTCCGCAGGTGAGTGGTCAGACGGTCGAGAAAAGCCTGGTAGAGTTCGTTCCCGCCGGAAAGGAAAACCGCGAAAGCGGAAATCCTGGAAAGCGGAATGAAATACCGAGGAAATCGGATCGGAAAGATCTGATAGAGTCGGAAACGCAAGACAGCAAGACCGAAGGGAAGCGCCCGGAGGAAAGCCCCAGAGAATGTTC
>NZ_JBIWKA010000038.1:0-25170 GCF_044765445.1 Streptomyces sp. NPDC102467
GCACGCGGTGCCCCTGATCAACGCCGGCCGGATCCTGGGCGTGCTGGTCTTCTACCGCGACACCCCCGCGCCTTTCACCCTGGAGGACTGCGCTCGTGCGCGGGCGCTGGCGGACATCGCCGCCATCGCTCTGGCCTTCCACCACGTTGCGGACCAGCAGCACGACGTGATCGCCCACCTCGTCCGCGTCCACGATGTACAGATCGTCACCGAACAGGCGAAAGGAATCCTCGCCGCCCGCCTGCACCTTGCGATCCCCGAAGCCGACACCATGCTGCGCACCGAGGCCCACGTGCGCGGACTGGCCGTCCACGCGCTGGCGCGCGTCATCGTCGCCGGCGTGGCCTGGCCGCCCCTTAACGAACCATCCTGACGGCCGTCCTGTCCACATGAGAGCTGCCCCCAGGGGCTGCCGGAGCCGCACGGTCGCCCACTACACGGCTCCAGCCCGGTCCTCTTGCCGGGTAGTTCCCGCGCACCGGGCCAAGGACACCGCGCGAGACACCGCATAGGGCCGGGCGGCTGCCTCGCACGCCCGGCGGCCAGGCCCCACCCACCTCAGGGGGGGGGCGGCGGCCGCCGCCCAGCGGCCCGCTACCGCGGGCCCACCATTCCAACTGCACGCTATGCCGGTGCAGTTCAGCCGGACAGCGGACGCAGACACTGCCTACGGGACTGCCCAGGCTGTCACCCGCCCCCCTTTCCAGCGCGCTCGCTGCGCTGTGCTGCTCGCCCGGTGAGCCGTGCCGTTGACCTGCCGGGCGGGCCCCTGTGCGGGTGTCGCGGAAAACCTCATCGGTGAGTTCCGTGACCAGATGCTGTGTCACATCCCGGCCGTGACACGGGGTTACGGCCATAGGGGTGGGCCGCGATACTGGCGGCATGGGGACCGATCGGCCCGATGACCGGCACGGCTCCGCCGACGGCATCCGCCGGGAGGTGCTTCGGCTGCGAGAGAGCGCCGCTGTCGCTGACCAGCGGGATACCGCTGCCGATCAGCGGGAGGAGATCGCTGACCGGCGCGAGGAGATCGCTGATCAGCGGGAGGTGCGGATCGCAGCGTGGGAGACCCACGTGGATGACCGGGCCCGGGCAGCGGGGACAAAAGCCTCGGGCCTGCGGCGGCGGGCGTACGAGACGCTGGGCCGGGCCCGCTCCCTGCTGGAGGCCAGCAGGGAGCGGCTGGACCGCAGCGAGGCGGCGTTGCGGCGCGCGGATGCCTCCGATGAGCGCGAGCAGTTGGACGTGGAGCGGGAGGTGTCCTTCTCCGCAGCGCTTCAGGCCGACGAAGGTCCTGCGCGGTGGGTGGTCCTGGAAGCACGGGAGCGCCGTCTGCGGCGGCAGTTCATGCAGGTGGCGGGAGCCCTGGCGGGGACCTGGGACGCACTGGCCGGTGAGTACGAGCACCTGGCCCTGAGCCATCCGCAGCAGGAGGCCGATTACCGGCGGCGCGCTGAGCGGGCCCGCCAGAAAGCGGCCGGCCTGCGCACCGGCATACTGGCAGGTGAGGAGGAAAACGGCTGACGCCCTGTCGTTGGCTGACCGGTGGCAAATACCGCAACACCGCAGCCGCACCTACCGCGTAAGCCTCCCGGCATGTGCGCGCGTGCGCGCGGTCAGGGTCGTCCGGGCCTGGATGGCGGGGCGTGGGGGTTCGAGCCGGGCAAGCCGGGGCTGCGGTATGAGCGGGGAGAAATGGGGAACTCCCGGGGCAGGCCGGGCCGGTGATTCCCCGCGGGGACCGGCTGGGCTCAGGCGCCCCAGGGTTCAGCCAAGTGCCCGGGGCGCCGCACTTCTGAGCCCTTGCCGACGGTCCAGGCCGCCGGCGTCACAGACCTGGCAGGGGCGGTCGAACATCGCGGAGCTTGATGTTCTCTTCCATCGCGTAGCGGCGCGGGACGCGGGGATGGCCTCGTCCTCGCTATCGCCGTTTTCTGAGCTCGCATGGATCACCACAAAGATCGCCCGGGAGGGCACCGCCCCGGGCGCGAGAGAGGAGCGCAGGGCGCCCAGTTCGGGGCCCGGGCCCGCGGGCGGGCCGCACCACAGCAGTTCGAGGCGCCCGGGACCGCGAGGTGGAAGCGGGGAATGGGGGAGGCGAGACCGGTCATGGGACTGGGATTCCTTCCGTGCGGCGTGGATTGCCTGGCGCTTACCAGTTCTGGCGGGTGGGGGAGATGACGAGGTCGTTGACGGTGACGTCTGCGGGCTGGTCGAGGGCGTAGACGACGGCGTCGGCGATGGACTCGGGGCTGATCGCGATGGCGTTGAGCTCCAGGGCGGCCTTGCGTCCGGCGGGGTCGGTGACCTTCTCGGCCCAGCCTGTGTCGATGACGCCAGGGCTGATCGTGGACGCCTTGATGCCCTCGCGTACGCCGAGTTCCCTGCGCATGGAATCGGTCATGGCCTGCACGAAGAACTTCGTCGCGCTGTAGACACCGGCGCCGTCGCCGACCTGGTGACCGGCCACCGAGTCCATGTTCAGGATGTGGCCGGACTTCTGGCGGAGCATCACGGGCAGGACGGCGTGGACACCGTTGAGGTAGCCGCGGATGTTCACGTCGAGCATCCGGTTCCAGTCATCGAGCGCGAGGTCCTTCCAGTACGAGAAGAGCATCAGGCCGGCGTTGTTGACGAGGACATCGATGCGCCCGTAGGTGGCGACGGTGAAGTCGGCCAGCGCCTGCATGTCCACGGCGTCGGCGACGTCGGTGAGCCGGCCGGCTGCGGTGCCGCCGCACTTCTCGATGTCGGCGACCAGCTGGTCGAGGTCTTCTTGGCCACGGGCGGCGGCGACGATCTTGGCGCCGCGGGCGGCGAGGGCCTTGGCGCTGACGGCGCCGATACCGGAGGAGGCGCCGGTGATGACGACGACCTTGTCCTGCAGGTGGTTCATGGGGATCTCCCAATTGGAGTGATTCAGCACAGCACCGTGCGGGGGCGGAACAGCTGTGTGTGGAGGGGAGGCCGGGCAGGCTCAGTGCTTGCGGCGCTTGACGACGTAGGCGTACTGGTCGGGCCAGCGGGGCTCGACGCCGAGTTCGAGTGCGGCGTTCTGGGCCCAGTAGGGATTGCGCAGCAGTTCACGGCCGAGGAACACGGCATCTGCTTTACCTGAGGCGATGATCTCCTCCGCCTGCTGCGGCTCGGTGATGATGCCGATGGCGGCGGTGGGAATGCCAGCCTGGTTGCGGGCCTGGGCGGCGAACGGCACCTGGTAGTTGGGTCCGGCGACGATTTTGGCGTCGCGGACCATGCCGCCGGTGGACACATCCAGCAGGTCGACGCCGTGGGCGTGGAGTTCCTTGGCCAGGCGCACGGTGTTCTCGCCGGTCCAGCCCTCGCGGGTGTCCTCGGGGTTCTCGGTCAGCCAGTCGGTGGCCGAGGTGCGGAAGAAGACCGGCAGGTCCTCGGGCCACACGGCGCGGACGGCGTCGACGACCTCCAGGGCGAAGCGGATGCGGTTCTCGAAGCTGCCGCCGTAGGCGTCGGTGCGGTGGTTGGAGGCCGGGGAGAGGAAGGAGTTGATCAGGTAGCCGTGGGCGCCGTGCACCTCGACCACCTGGAACCCGGCGGCCAGCGCGCGCCGGGCGGAGTCGGCGAAGTCACGTACGAGCTGCTGGATCTCCTTCACGCTCAACTCGTGCGGGACAGCGAGTCCGTCGTACGCGACCGGGCTGGGGGCAACGGGCTGCCAGCCGTTCTCGTCCTCGGTCAGGTAGCGGTCGGACAACCAGGGCTTGTCCACCGACGCCTTGCGGCCCGCGTGGGCGAGCTGGATGGCCGGGACGGCGCCGTGGGCCTTGATGGCCTCGGTGATGCGGGTGAACGCCTCCTGCTGGCGGTCGTTCCACAGACCCAGGTCCCAGGGGCTGATGCGCCCGTCGGGCCGGACGCCGGTGGCCTCGGCCATGACCAGACCGGCGCCGCCAGCAGCGCGCGAGGCCAGGTGGGTGAGGTGGAAGTCGGTCGGCGCGCCGGTGTCCGGGCCTTCGGGGGCGGCGGAGTACATGCACATCGGGGACATCCAGACCCGGTTGGGTATCTGAAGGGAACGCAGGGTGAAGGGGGTGAACAGGGAACTCATGCGGGGGTGCTTCTTTCGTGGTCGGTGATCGATGACCCCGGACGGGGCGGCTGCCGTCCGGGGTCAGGCGATGATCGTGTGGAGGCCCGCGATGGCCGGGGCGTAGGCCGCTTCAAGGACCGTGGCGGCTTCCTGGGCGGTGGTGCCCTCGGCCGGCTCGAAGGTGGCGTGCCAGCTGAGGAAGGCGCCGCCGGTGTCGGCGACGGCCTGGACGTGCAGCGTCGAGCGGTAGCCGCGGACCGGCAGCGGTGCCTCGACGATCTCGTAACTCAGTTTCCGCTCGGCATCGTCCAGCCCCACGAGCCGTTCCTGGTAGGTGCTGCCGTCCGTCCCGGTGAGGAGGCGGACCGCACCGGGGGTCAGCCCGTTGCCGCCCCCGACGATCTCGCTCGCCCGGATGGCCGGGTGCCAGTCGGGCAGGCCGTTGAACTGCCGGACGACGGCCCATGTCTGGTCTGCGGAGCTGGTGAAGACTGAGCTCCAGTACGCCTGTGCCATCAGACGGGCAGACGGGTATCGAGGACGAAGTTGGTCTCGATGAGCTGACCGGGGAAGAACAGCGAGGCGACGCCGATGGTGCTACTGGTGGGGCGGTGATCGCCGAAGTAGGCCAGGTTGGCGGCCGCCATCGCGTTGTTGTACTTCGGCAGGTCCACGATGAACTGGGTCTCGGAGACGACCTGGTTACGGGTGGCGCCGTAGTGGGCGAGGACCTTCTCGAAGTTGGCGAAGACCTGCTCGGTCTGGGCCTCGAAGTCGCCCGGGTGCAGGAAGTTGCCCTCTTCGTCGTGGGAGAGCTGGCCCGAGACATAGATCGTGTGCTCGACCTTGATGGCCTGGGCGAAGCCGAACTCGCGCTCGCCCGAGACGCCATGGCTGTAGGAATCGATGGCCGTCATGGTGACTGTCCTTCTCTGGTGGGGGATGCAGGGGTGGGTGGGGTGGCTGCCGGGCTCAGGCAGCGAGGCGGGCGACCGCATCTGCGACAGAGGTGTCGCCGGAGGTCAGCTCGACGATGACGCGGCTGAGGGCGGGCTGGTGCAGGGCGGCGTCGATGAACGCGGCGACATCGTCGCGGTGCACGTCGCCGTACTCGAGGGCAGGCCCGGCGGCGACCCGCCCGGTACCCGGTCCGTCCAGCAGCGTGCCCGGGCGGACGATCAACCAGTTGAGGCCGGTGCGGGTGAGATAGACGTCGGCATTCTTCTTGACCTTGACGTAGTGCTCGAAGCCTGCGGACGCTCCCTCGCCGCGCAGGGCATCGGGGAACACGGAGACGAGAACGAAGCGCGCGACTCCGGCGGCCTCGGCCGCGGCGGCTGCCTTCTCCAGGCCTTTGCCGTCGATGAGCGTGGTCTTGTCCATGCCGGTTCCGTGGGCGCCGGCCGAGAACACCACTGCGTCGTGCCCGGCGAGCTTGCCTGCGAGCTCGTCCACAGAGTCGGCGATCAGGTCGCCGGTCACAGGCGCCGCACCGGTCGCGCGAATCGTGTCGGCCTGTGCCGGGCTCCGGTGCATGCCGCTCACCTCGTCACCGCGCTCGGACAACAGGCCGGCGAGCCTCTTGCCAACACCTCCGGCGGCACCGATCTGGAACACCTTCATGGGAAACGCCTCTCTCCTGGCTGGACGAACGACCGGCCACTCTGTTGTCGCAATGTTGACATTCCGACAACGACTGAATGTCAACATCACGACATGGAGAAGACGCAACTCACAGGAGATCGCGCGGTGGCCCCCGCCCGACGTCGCGGACTGGCCGACGAGGTCGCCGACCGGATCCGGGAGGCGATCTTCAGCGGTGCATACGCCCCCGGAGCACCGTTGCGAGAGGTTGAACTCTCCGGCGTGCTGCAGGTCAGCAGGGGCCCGGTGCGTGAGGCTCTGCGCGTTTTGGAGCGCGAGGGCCTCGTGCACTGCGCCTGGCACCGGGGCACCGTGGTCACGACGCTGTCCGCCGAGGATGTCGCCGAGCTCGACAGCCTGCGCGGCGCGCTTGAGGATCTCGCCGTCCAACAGGTCATCGCGCACGCCTCGGACGAGGACCTCGCGGTCATCGAGAAGGCGGCCGGTGTGATGGACCGCACGACGGACCCGCACGCCATGGTCCGCCTGGACATCGCCTTCCACGACGACGTGTTCGCCGCCACCGGCCACCAGCGTCTCGTCGCGGCCTGGGAGACCATCCGCTGCCAGGTCCACCTGTTCTTGCTGACCCGCATCGGCCTCAGCACCGAGGGCTACCTCGGCTGCATCCCCCAGGAGCACCATGCGCTGGCCGCAGCCCTGCGCGCCCGCGACCCCCAGGCCGCCCTCCCCCTCTTCGCCGCCCACCGCCGCCACGCATTGGACGTCGTCACCGGCACGTCGAACCCGGCCTGACTACCGGTCCGCCACCATCTGGGCACCGCCCAGCGTTGGTGAAGCCTGCTCGTCATCGCCCGCCCCGGCAACCATGGACATGTGCGACGGCAGCCGGTCACAGGTGGCCACCGCGTACTTCTGGCACAGCTCGACCGGTCCGTCGCTCAGTAAGCCGCGCTGACGACGAAGCGACCCCGCGCTGCGCAGGACCGCATCAGGCCAGGCGCACGCCAGACCGGCCGTCTGCGTCCGCCGGTCTGCGGGGCCGTGGTACGGCGACGGCAGGATCCGGGTCGAGGCGTCGGAAGGTGCCGTACGGGTTGATGTTGGGCCAGACAGCGCGGTCAGGCCGCGCCGGTCCTCAGCGGTCAGCTTCTTCACCCCTTTCGGCTCGGCCAGCACTCAACACGCGCGGCGGCGGTCGCCGCGGTGCTCTGCCTGGACGTTCTGCGCCAGGAGATCGGCGGGGATTTCTCTGTCAAGTTCAATCGGCGTACGTCGACTTGCCCGACGCCCCGGGGCCGACCGCGACCAGCAGCGTGCCGGGCGGCCGGTCGAGGGGCGGGGCGAGTAGGAAGCCTGTGGGCTCCTCGACCGGCCGCTTCTGCACGGCCAGTTCGGCGGTCGTCTCCGGGGCGTCGGGCACCGCCTCGTCGGGGCCGGGCGGGCTGGCCGGTACCGGCACGGGCGCCTTCTCTCGCAGCGGTTTCGCGAGGGAGGGGAGATTGATGCGGACCCGGGAGGCTGGGCGGGTGCGCCCGCAGACGACGTACTGCGCGTCGGCGCGGAGGTGGTTGTTCGTGTCGCAGTCGGCGCACTTCCAGATCGGCCCGGCCGGTGCCGCCGGGGCGTCCCCTGCGGCGAGTGGGACCGTGCTCATGATGGTGCCTCCTGGGTTCTCGGCGGGCGGGTTACAGGTAGTCGAGCGGTTCGGCGACGAAGGTGCCGTCGGCCAGTGGGACGTCGGTCAGCTCGAAGCGCTGCGGGTGACCGTTGACCCGCTGGACGATGACCGAGCCGGTCGGCCGGGTGGTGGCGTACTGGGCCGGGATGCCGTCCGGGCCGGTGGCGCGCAGCAGGGTGTAGCGGCGGAGCATGCGGGGGGCCTCCAACGGGGCAGTGGTTTCCACCCCTTCGGCGGCGCGCGCCCTGCGGGACAGCAGCCGCCGCCCGGCGGCCCCGGCACCGGTGAGCACGGCGGAGCCGATCAGTGTGCTGACCAGGCCGGGCAGGTCGATGAACGAGAACATGAGACGGTGCCTCACTCCGAGGTGTGGACGGAGTGGGCGACGCCGCGGACGGCGAACATGGGTGACCTCCAACGAGTCGGCAGGGCCCGCGTGTTGGACGGGCCGCGCCGACTATCAAGGAGGCGGGGGTTAGCGGCGCAACCCCCTCTCACCTGCCCTCTCCGCCCGCGGAGTCGAGGTCGGCCGCCGGGGGCTCGTCCACGAGGGCCCGCGGTACATCGTCGTCGTCGCCCCAGCCGGTCAGCGGGCCAAGGGGGTGCGGCGCGTCCGCGTCCCAGGTGACCGGGGCCACGTCCAGGAGGGCAAAGGCCTCCCGGAAAATCTGGCAGTTCTCCGGGGTGAGCTCATAGGAGTCTGCCTGCCGCCAGGCGGGCGAGGACGGGCCGCCGTAAACGACGGTGACCGGCGCCTCGGTGCCCTCGGGCCACCAGCCGTGCTTCACCCCGCGCTTGAGCGCGTAGGTCAGGGCGACGGTGGGGCCGCGCAGGCCGCGGTCGAACTCCTCGCGCAGCACGGCGGCGTCGAGCCGTCCGCCGGCGTTGACGACGAAGCGGACGAACATGCGGGCGCTGGCGTTGAGGTCGCGCAGGAACTTCATCGCCCGCTCGATGTTCCAGGCGGTGTCGGCTGTGACGGCCAGTTCGTCGCGGTGCTCGGCGAGGAGGGCAAGCAGTTTGCGCTCGAACTCCTCGCTGGCACCCTCAATGGTGATCTTCATGAAGCCTCCGACGCACTCTATGTCACCGCTATCTGTGAACTAAATCGGAAGTGTGCCGGACGCGAGGCCGCCGCGTTCAGTAGGCAGATACCAGTGAGGTAGTGGTCTATATGGTCGACCTTTGTAGCGAGACGACGTGTCTCGCCTCGGATAATGTGCCATATCCGAGCCGACAAACCGGGCGAACAGCGCTTGAAAGCGCGGATGTCCCGTCTCACGCGACCCGCTCCAATCTCACCCAAGCCGATCCGATCCGGACCTGCGTCTCACTGAATCTGCTTCGCGACTGACCACCGTGAGCCGAGGACGTTTCTGCGTCTCAGGGAAGATGCCTCGTTCGGGTGGCTATCTCACCGAACCTGTCCCGCTGATGCTTTCGCGGTGCCTAACGTCGTACATCTGCGACGTGGCAGGAGGGCGCGGTGGGCTCAGCAGCGCTGAGGGTGGATCGTTCGGGCAAGCCGGGAGCCAGTTACGGGGTGGAGTTCGCCGTTCCGTCCGAGGGGCGAGTGGTGGGTTCTCTCGCTGATCACTGGAGCGTCCGGTTCGAGGATGCTGTCCCTGTCAGGTCGTTCCACTTCGCCAAGGGGGCGCGGAGCTATCCAGGTCTGTACTGGTCGGCAACGGTGAACCGGCACGTGGGGTACGAGTCATGGCTGGAGCGGGATCATCTCAGGCTTCTGGACTTCGACCGGCGGATCTGTGGCGTCTCGTCACAGCCGTTCCGGATGAGCTGGCTGCAGGAGGGAGGCGGCACACGCCGGACTTCTTCGCCCGTGGTGTCGACGGCACCGGGATCGTGATCGACGTGCGGGCGGATGACCGGATCGAGGAGAGGGACGCCGCCGCCTTCGCGGCCACCGAGAGAGCCTGCTCCGAAGTCGGCTGGGAGTTCAGGCGGGTTGGGGTTCCCGATCCGGTGTTCATGGCGAACGTGCGGTGGTTGGCGGGCTATCGCCACTCACGGATCCACCGGGCCGAGGTGGGCCGTCGTCTGACAGAGGTGTTCACTGCCCCGTCCCCCTACCGGCACCTGCTGCGGCCCACCCCGGAGGTCTTCGGTGAAGAGACAGCTCACTAGTCTCTGGCGGCTGGTTCCGACAGGAAGCCGGGGCGCGTACCGGGGACGGCCGACTGTCGTTCCTCGTGCCTGCCCAGCACCGCGAGGGTCAAGGTCGCTGTGACCGATGCGGCCGCCATCAGCGTCATCGCCGTGGCCGGGGAGGTCAGTTGGGCCAGCGTGCCCGCGAGGAGGGCGCCGATGCCTTGGAAGGCGGCCATGCCGGTGGCGTGCAGCCCGAGGGCCTGGCCCGCGAGGTCGTCGGGGATGAGCGACATCAGGCGTTCCTGGAGGACCAGACTCGCGGCGAAGCCGGCGGAGGCGACAGTGACTGCCACGGCTGACAGCGCCACTCCCGGCTGTACGACGAAGAACAGGTAGGGAACCGCCAGCAGCAAGCGCAGCGGCGTCGCGAGGCGAGGGCGCAGGGCAGGCGGTACGAGTCGGCCCACGGCCAGGTCACCCGCGAACATCCCGAGCGCGCCGAATGCGTAGAGCATGCCGGCGGCTTCGGGGGCGTAGGAGACGTACAGCGAATCGCTGCCGACGATGAGGCCGTTGGGGACCCACAGGCCCAGGTACGTCAGGCGGCGGTGGCGTGAGGACCACAGGAGGGCGTTGGTGCGCCAGGTCGCCGAGAGGGACGGTCGACCGGCGGAGCGCGGTGGGCGGGCCGTGAGGCCGAGGTGGGTGACGAGGGCGGACAGTACGTACAGCGTCGCCGCGAGGAGCAGGCAGGTCCGCGGGGAGAGGAGCGCGAGAAGCGCGCCGCCCGTCGCGAAACCGGCCATTTGCGTCAGGCCCCAGAGCATGTTGAATACCGAACGGCCCAGGACATAGCCGTCCTTGGTCAGGATCTCGTTGAGCATTCCCCCGCGCACTCCGCCGCCCAGCGAGGCCACCAGGCCCTGCAGGAGTACGACGGCGAAGACCGCCCAGACCGGCAGACCCGGCAGGGCAAGGACCGCCGTGCAGACTGCGAAGGAAAGGGCGAGGACGGACAGGACCGCGCGCGGGGGCAGGCGGTCGGCACCCGAGAGCAGGAATGCGCCTCCCAGCAGTTGCGCCAACTGTGGGCCGAACATGCTCACCGCCGACAGGAACGGGGAGCCGGTGGCCCGGAAGACCAGCGTGGCGAGGGCCAGTCCGCCGATCGTCTGAGCCGCGGCGAAAGCGGCGAAGGAGAGCAGGAACGGGGTGAACTCCGCGGTGCGGAAAAGGGATCTGTAGCTGCGCATTCGCCGAAGTCTCCGAGCGTCCCGGGGCCGTGTGTACTGTTTCGGCGACACGCGAAAGGTCGTACGGATGGGCTTGTGGCAGATCGACACCGACACCCTCGCCCGCAGCCGGTTTGTGCTCTCGCCGTTCGCCGAGGCTTTCGCGAGCCTGAGACTGCTGTATGCGGGGACCGGTGCCCATCCGGGCGAGGATGCCTGGCTGCGCGCGCATCTGCCTGGCTACCGTGCGCACCTCGCGGCCGACCCGGCTGCCGCGCCGCTCGTGCAGGCGGCCATCGGCACGTCCTGGATCGCCGACTTCTTCTGCCCCACCTCGTGCGCCGGGGAGAGCTTCGAGGAGACCGTGGCCCGGGTGCGGACAACCGATGCCGGGGAGGCACGGGCCAACCTCCGGGTGTCCCTGCGGGGACCGCTCCCCTTCGTTTTGGAGCGGGACGACCTGCCCGAGCGGGCGACCGCGCTCCTGACGTACGTCTGGGAGGAGACCGTCCGGCCGGACTGGGAGCGCCGTCGGCGCGTCATGGAGGCCGACATGTCCGCGCGAACCGCGCGAGTCAATCAGGGCGGCTGGGCGGCCGTCCTCGACTCGTTGAAGCCGGGGACGCGGTGGCTCGGGGAGAGCCGCTTCCAGGTCAACGACAACGCCTATCCGCCGCGGGAACTCGCCGCCGGGGCCCAGCTGCTGTTCATGCCGGTCACGCCGAGGACCAGTTGGGTGTCGTGGGAGGGACGGGAACGGTACGCAGTCGTCTACCCGTGTCTCGGGGTGCTCGCCGAGGACCACGACCGGCGGCCCGTCCCCGCCGGGCTCGGGGCGCTCATCGGGACCGCGCGGGCCGGGTTGCTGACGCTGCTCGGGACGCCCATGAGCACGACCCAGCTGGTCGCCGTGACCGGGCGGGCGCTGGGTTCGGTGGGCGGGCATCTGCGGGTGCTGCTCGACGCGGGGATGGTGGAGCGGCGGCGGGCGGGGCGGTCGGTGCTGTACGTCCGGACGGCAGCAGGGGAGGTACTCATGGCTGCATCCGGTTCCGTTGGAGCAGATTCAGTGAGACATGGCGAGTAAAGCTGCGGAATGAAGCAGATCGGATGACTCATGCCCGGTCCCGCCAGTCTCAACGAAACTGCTCCGACCTGGTCAGGGACCTAACGTCGAAGCAGGCTCGATGAGACGCGACAGCGGAGGTTGTGATGCGTCGGCACTGGGATCCCTCGAGCACTACTGGTGCGGAGTGGTTCCTACTCGAACTCCTGCTACCGGTGCCGGCCTGTCGTACGCTCCAAGGTCTTGGGGCCGCCCGCATGCAGGAGATGCTCACTCGCAGCACCGATGTCGCGCACACCTTGGCGACCTGTCACCGCACCGGCCCCATGCCCGACCTTGACGAAACACGAAGCGCCAGATGGGGTAGCCAAAAAGATTGTGGCCTCTCCTCACTGTGATTGAGGGGAGGCCACATCTGTGCTGGGAAATTAGTTTCCCGACTTGAGTTCTGTGATGAAGAGGTCCCAGCTTGCGGGGGAGAACAGGAGAACGGGCCCCTCGGGGGCCTTGCTGTCCCTGACCGGAACGACGCCGGGCGCGTGCGTGGACTCCAGGCAGTTGTTGTCGCCGCTGGAGTATGTGGCCTTGAACCAGAGGGCCGTGGTCGCATCGAAGCGCGGATGCTGCGAGTTCACTTGCTATCCATTTCCTGTATCGCGGCGCGAATACGCGCCAAGGACTCCTCAACAGGAAGGGCTTCCGAGTTGAGGCGGCGGAAGAGGGTGGTAAAGGAATCCACCTGGTCGGGCTGTTCGTAGTACACGGTGCTCATGAGGCTGTCGGCGTAGACGACGTCCGTCTCCGCGGGCTCAGGGAAGGCAAGGATGCCGAAGGGCCCGTAGAGCGCGCTGTTGATTGGCGCAGTGGTGGGCAGCACTTGGATCTGGATATTGGTCTCGTTGGCCGGGGAGAGCAGCGCTTCGAGCTGCTCTCTCATGACTTCGGGTCCACCGACGCGGTGTCGGAGCGCGGACTCGGCCACGATCGCCCAGAGTCTCAGCGGCACGCTTCGCGCGAAGACCTGGCGGCGCTGGCCGCGCACTTTCACTTGTTCCTGGACGTAGTCGAAGTCGTCGGCCTTGTTGGGGCTCTGCATACGGATGACGGCCTCGGTGTACGCGGGTGTCTGCAAAAGACCGGGGATGAGGGACGTCTCGACGACGTAAAGGTCGGAAGCGTCCCATTCGAGCGCGATGTAGTCGGCGTAGTGAGGGTTGAGTTCGCCGCCCTCGTACTGGGACCACCAACCGCGCTCACGGCCGTTGCCCGCGAGTCCGAGCAACACCGGCTGAACTACCACCTGTTGCTGACCCAGAGCTACGGCGGACCCGCCGGCCCGCCCCTTGCCGGTGCGCTCGTGGAAGCCCAGCGCCACCTGCATTTCGACCACTTCGCCCGAGTGCGTCGGGCCTACGCGCGCGCCCGGCTGCTGAGCATGCTGAGTTACTTCCTCGGCCACCAGGGCATGCGTGATCTGGCCCTGCCGCCCGCGTTGCCGTGGGCCGTGCCGCCCGTCGTGCTCACCAACCTCCTGCGCTACCGGATACTCGGCCGCACCGAGGCGGGACGCGCACACCTGCAGCGCCGGGGGGACCGCTTCATCGAACGGCACTTGCGGCGCCACTTCCATGAGCAGACGCCGGACGTCGCGGCGCTCGATCTCTGACAGCGAGGGGTGCACGGCGAGGCGTGCGGCGGCGCAATCCTCAGTCCATGCCTGCCTGGTCCCCTTGGCCCTGCTCCGGCATCTGCTCCACCTGCTCCACCTGGCTCACCGTCAAGAACCCTTCACCGCCGGCATGGCGGCGACGCCACAGCGTCCCGCCGAATCCGACAGCCCCGATCGCCGCGACCCCGCCGCCCAGGGTGAGGAGCATCGGGACGCGGGAGTTGCCGGCTCCGCCCCCAGTCGCATGCAAGGACGCCCCGTCGGCTGCGGAAGTGGTCGTGGGCTTGGCCGTGGTCGAACCGCCGGCAGCCGAACTGCCGGCGGTCGAACTGTCAGCGGTCGAGGTGCCCGCTGTTGAGGTGCCCGTGTCTCCCGAGGCCGCCGATCCAGGACCGTTCGTGGTGGCGGAGCCCCCCTTGGCCCCGCCTCCGCCGGCTCCCGGGGTCGCCCGTCCGGAGGTGGTGGTTGCGGGGGGCTTGGTGGTGTCCGTGGAGGGTGCTCGTGATGTGCCCGTGCGGGTCGCCGTCGGTTTCGGTCCGACGTCGAACGACTCGATCACGTCGTTCTGCCCGCCCTCCAAGGTGCAGGGCAGATCAAGTCTGCCCAGGGTCGGGTTGCCGTCGGCATCCCGTGCGGCGAGGTGCAGCTTGATGTTCCCGGCGGTGATTCTCCCGTTGCCTGTCCTGGTGAACCTGAGCGAGGGTGCGGAGCCGGTCACCGGAACGTGGAAGGAGCCCGATGCCGGGACGGTGGTGTTGGGGATGGTGAAGGGGATGCTGACGCTGAAGTTGCCCTGTGGTGCGGCCACATTGACGTTGCCGCCCGCCGTGCCCTCGATGGAGCGCACGCCGAGGAAATGGAGCCCCGAGGTGAACTGGCCGCCCACCGTCGCCATCACCGTGATGGGGAACGGCCGGGTAGGCGCGCCGACGGTGTGCGAGTTCGGAACATTCGCGTTGATCCGGACCGTGACACGTTGACCATTGATGATCGGAAAATCGCAGGTGTAGTTCAGGGTGAGGGAGACCGGCTGCGCGGCAGCGACACCGGTTCCCAGCGCGCCCGCGACCGCGGCCAGTGCTGCTGTCGCGACGCCGAGGGCGAGCTTCACCCCCGACCCTCCTGAAGTACCCACCAGCCTCATCGCTCCCCCTGTCGTTTGCTCACCGGGAGTTCCGAAGAACACCTTTGCCCTATTGACGCGTACGCGACATCGATGGGTTCCCGGAGTCGCGCGCGAGTTGTCCGGCTTTACGTATCTCGTAGGTGTTGTTGAGGTGGTCCTGGAGGCTCGCGTGACGGAACTGGTAGACCGCGCCGGCCTGGCGCAGTACCTCGCGCTGGTGCGCGTCGTCCAGGAAGGACATCAGCCGCCACGGCAGCCGCCCGGTCAGCGGCAGCCAGATCCGGGCTAAGGCGACCCACTGCCCCCACGCGGTCAGACCGCACCCATAGGCCAAGCCGGCGCCGAAGGCGGCTTCGAGCCCGAACACCGCCCCGACCTGGGCTCCGCGCAGGGCGCCGTGCCAGATTCCCTCGACCACCCCGACCACCGGCCCGATGACGAGTGCCCAGAGCACCAGTCGGAAGGCCACGCGACGACGGTTGGCGTTTAGCAGATCCGTGGGCCGGGTCGCGGATCCCGGTTGCAGAGGCGCTTCGAGAAGGGCCGTCAGTCCGAAGACGAGACCGCCCCCGAAACCGAGTTCGGCGACGAACACGAGCGCCGCCAACCGGCCGCCCCCCTGGCCGTCGTCGAGCCCGAGTCCCCGGACCACCACCCGGTCGAGGACGAGCAGGATCACTGCGGCCACGGCACCGACCGCGACGCCGACCGTGGCTCCGCGGTGGGCATCCTTGCGTCGCGTCCAGGACTCGCGGGACAGTTTCGCCCGCACCTGCAACGGCTTGAGCCGCTCGCGCCCGGACATGGACCAGTAGATGAGCCCGAAGACCAGTCCTGCCGCGAGCCCGTGCAGGACCCCGACCACGAGTCCCCGCACCAGTGCGAACTCCAGGCCACGCGAGGTCGCCACCAGATCCACGGGGATGTTCCCGATCGCTGTCGTGACTCCGTAGGCCACGGAGGCAAGGCCTCCGACGGCGAGCGCCCGCGTCGAGCGGCGCATGGTGGTGCCCAGCTCCCACCAAGCGAGATCGCGGACGGTGTTCTTGTCCTCTTCGTGTCCCTTGTTCCGGCCCAGCAGCCCGAGTTGGTCGAGATGCCGGGCGAGGTAGCTGAGCCAGTCCTGTGCGCGTTCGGCATCCCAGCGTCGCTGAGACGGCTGCGGCCGTTTGCCGGCGCCCGCGGATCGTGAGCCGGTGAGCGGTGGGTCGTAGGCGGCGGGGACGAACGCGGACAGGAGGTAGTTCTCCACGGCGGCGGAGGTGGGGAAGCGCGCGGCGTCCAGCAGCTCTTTCGGCTGCGGCGCCCGCTCCGGCTGCTGCGTGTGCGCGCGACGGTAGACGGTGCGGGCCAGCGCGACCATGAGGGGAGTGCTGAGCGCCTCGGCGACATTCCTCGCGCCCTCGCCGCGTGGCTGTCCGTCCAACGCGGCCAGGACCGGCTCCCACGCGGTGCTTCGCTCGTCACCTCCCGGTGCGGGTGGGCTGGCCCGGCGCAGGTAGGTGGCGAGAACCTTTGAGGCGAGCGGGTCCAGCATGATTCCGGCGGCGCCCCTGAGCACCTCCCGTGCGGCACATACGGCCTTGCCGTACTGCTCCGGACGGCTGGTGAGCACCAGGTCCGTGTCGGCGGCGTTGATCGCGCGGATCGCCGCGGGCTGCGACCCTTCGGCGATCTCGTCGAAGCCGTCGAGGACCGGAAGGATCTGGTTTCCCTGGAGCAGGGCATCGGCCAGGCTCTCGCCGTCGGGAGCCGGAAGGTTGAGGTCGGGGTAGTCGCGCACCAGCCGGTCGCTCATCCAGTCACGCAACGGAGTGGCGGGATCCCAGGACCCGAGGCTGAAGATCACCGGAACCGGACCGCCGGGGGCGGACTCTCCGGGAGCGGGCTCGGGGAGGGAGTCGAGCACAAAGCGCAGGGCAAGGATCGTCTTGCCCGCCCCGGCCTCACCGAGCACCACCAGCCGGCGGGACGGGATGATCCGGTACTTCTCGACGATCTGATCCAGGGAGCCCGCCAGGTCGAGAGGCTCTGACGGTGTTTCCGATCGAGGAGGAGCCTGGCGGATGTTGGACCAGGTGTCGAACCGTCCGGTGGCGTTCTGAAAGCGCACATCCATGGGGAACGGATCGTGCACGCTCCGCCGCAGCTCCTCGTCCGACCACTGGTTCCTCACCCACGTGGCGAGGTTCTTGGCCGCCTCTCGCAGCCACGACTCGATTTGCTGCGACGCGTCCCCGCGCGGCGGGAGTCGGACCAGCTGTGCGGCGCCGACGGGCAGGCCGGTCAACTCGCCGAGCTCGCGGATGCGCTCCGGCGGAAGTACCTGGTGCCAGCGGCTCACCCGGCTCGCCGCGAGCGTGCCGAGACCGTCGGCACGATGATGCTCGCTGACCACGCCGATCAGACAGCCGCCACTCCACACCGCGGCCCCGGACATCCCCTCCCAGGGGGAGCGCTCCCGCTCGACGTCGTATTCCGGTGCTCGCAGCGCGAGTTCCAGCGTCCCCCGGCGTACGCCGGCCAGCGGAGTGGTGGTACCGCGTGCATGGTGGGAATCCCGGTAGACCGTGGGAGGGCCGCCCACCGCAGAGGCAGGATCACGGCGTGTGGCGAACCTCGGGAACCCCAGCGCTTCGCATTCCACCACGTTCGTGATCCGCGCGAAGCGCACCGGTGGGACATGTCCGGACGGTGCTCCGTGAGCGGCCGGGCCGGATGCGAGCCTGAGCACCGCGATGTCCACCGAAGCGTCGAGCCACACCGGGTGTCCGGGCACCTCAGTCGTCCGGCCGTCCTCGGTGAAGAAGCGCAGACGGATCGACGACGCGTCCTGCACCACGTGGGCCGCCGTGAGCACGGCGTCCGCCGCGACCCGGTATCCCGAACCGCGCCCCTGCGTACCCGTCTCGGTCGAGGTGAGGACCTGAACCACCCGCTTCAGATCGAGCCCGGTCGGTTCCGAGGATCTGCTCTTCGCGGTGCTCATTCCTCATGTGCCTCGGTGGCACCGCTGATGAACACCTTGTCGGATGCTGCCAGTGTCGGTTGCAGCGCCAGTTTGATCCGCTGGGTGGAATTGGCACCCACGGTCGTCTCCGCGCCCGTCTCCACGACCCAGAAGCGCACCTTCGCTCCCGCATGCCCGGACCGGTCCAGTGCGACCGACATCTCCAGCTCGATCTCCCCGAGCTCGAAGCGCAACGCCTTGCTTCCGGACGTGGCGACCGCACGCTCCAGCTCTTCCCGCAGCTCCTGAATCACCGTGGCTAACTCGATCAACTCCGGCCCCATTCCTACCTGTTGACCATCCAATAACGCCACCATGGTGCATCTCTACACACGCGCCTGGTACCGGATTCCAACAAACAGCCACGCCGTAGAGCGGGATATGAACGGGATTCACTCAGAAACGACCAGTTGTGGGTGTTCTGCGGACTCGCCGGAGACCAGCGGGCGGTCTCGGCCGCCATCGCGTGGTCACACACGACGGCCCTCGATGCCGCTCGCCGTTGTTGCTCCTGCCGGTACGTGGTGGTTGACCGGCTTCGGGAACGCTGCGCGCAGGCGGTCGAGAAGAGCCCTGGCCGCAGGGCTGGAAGGGCCTCCGGCCTGCCAGGCGAGAGCGACGCGGGCACGCATCTCGGGCCGGACGATCCGCAGGGTGGGCAGCTGTGCGTCGCGAGGGGACTCGTGCTCACCGGCAGGCAGCACGGCGATGCCCAGGCCCCGCGCGGCCAACTACGTGAGCACGTGCGGAGCCGCTGCTTCGAAGACGACCCGAGGCCGGAACCCGGCCTGCGCACAGCCCTGTTCGAGCGCTGCGCGCACCCCGCTGCCGCGTGGCAGGCAGATCAACGGCTGATCGCGCAGCTCGGCAAGCGAGACGCTCGTACCACTGCCGCGGTCCATCAGCGGATGACCGGGAGCGACAGCCGCGACCAGCGGAACGTCGATCACCGTCCGGAACTCCGCGCCGGGCGGGGCCACGTCCTTCGCCGTGCCGAGAACGGCGATGTCGAGCTCCCCGGCCAAGAGGGCGGACAGCATCCGCTCCGAGGTGTCCTCGGTGAGAGCCACCTCCACCGAGGGGGAGGAGTCGTGGAAGTCCGCGAGCAGAGCGGCGATGTCGAAGGCGTGGCCGGTGGCGCCCGAGACCAGCCCGAGTGTGACCCGGCCGCGCAGCAGCCCGGTGTACGCGTCGACCGTCTGCCGCACGGACTCCGCCGCGGCCAGTGCGGCGCGAGCGTGGGGCAGGACCGCCCGGCCCACCTCTGTCGGCGTCACCGACCGGCCGGAGCGGTCGAGCAGGGGTTGCCCCAACTCCTTCTCCAGCTGGCGGATCTGAGCGCTGAGGCCGGGCTGGGCCAGATGCAGCCGAGCGGCGGCGCGAGTGAAACCGCCCTCCTCGACGACGCAGACGAAATAGCGCAGCTGGCGAAGTTCCATGCATCCAGGGCGCCGACGTGGCCGGCCGCGTCGTGGCCGTCGGCTCCGCAGTGGAGGGGAACCTTGTCGGCCGCCGGGTGGTCGTCGACCCCGCGATCTACGACTCCGACGGGCCGGACGCCAATCCGGTGGTGGGCCTGATGGGGAGCGAACGCGACGGCGGATATGCCGAGTACGTGACAGCGCCGGCAACGCGAGTACACGACGTGACGGAATCCCCGCTCACGGACGACCAGCTCGCGACGTTGCCGACCGCCTACGGCACCGCACTGGGCATGATCGAGCGTGGTCGGCTGCAGAAGGGGGAAACCGTCCTGGTCTCGGGAGCGTCCGGCGGCGTCGGCCTCGCGCTGGTGCAGATCGCCCGGGCACGCGGCGCACGGGTGATTGCCATCAGTAGCGGACACAAGATCGATGCGGTGCGCGAAGCGGGCGCGCACGACGTCGTCGATCGCGCAGGCGGCATCGCCGAGCAGATCCGCGCTGCCGCCCCGCAGGGCATTGACGTCGCACTCGACGTCGTGGCCGGCGAGCTGGTCGGTGAGGGGCTGCCGCTGCTGCGCGAAGGGGGCCGTTGGGTCATCGCGGGCGCGCTCGGCGGTTATGGCGTGACCTTTGATGTGCGCCGTCTGTACCTGCACAACGCCCAGGTCATCGGGTCCGCGATGCACACGCCCACCCATTTTGGTCTCCTCATGGATTTGGCTCGCCGGGCGGAGATTCAGCCCGTCATCGCCGCGACCTTCTCCCTGGACCAGGCCGCCCAGGCACAGGAAGAACTCTCCCGCCGGGGGCACGTGGGAAAGATCGTCATGCGCCCCTGAGGTTGCATCCGGCGAATCACGGACGGAGCCGTAAGCGGACCGCCGCGACACTCCCGGTGCTCCGCTCCAGCTGCCCGCCGGGCACCGCGCCCCGACCGCCGAACACCTGCACCGGGCGCGCCTGTTCGGCAGGCGGCCGTCGTTTGAATCCGCGTTCCGCCACGGAATCAAAATTCGCACGAAGGCCGCAGAGGTGTTCGGTGCGTGTGCCGTTCTGCGGGCGGCGGGTCAGGTAACGGGCTGGCGGCACCCAGCGTGGCGGAGTTGCGCATCGGGCAGGGCTGCGCGAGGCGTTGACGCGTGTCGAGTTCGCGAGCGGGCAGTCGTGTGTCTCTGCGGCCGGCTCCTCACCGGAGCCGGGACGCCAGTGAGCGTGCTGGTCACTTGCGTTCCGGGCCCGCGTCACTTTCCGTACCGGAAACTGTCCGGTACGCTTTCGGTCATGGAAACTCACGAGGTGCCGCTGACGCCCGATCAGGCCCGTTCCGCACTGGCCGACACCGAGCGCATCCGGGCCTCCGGTGCGGCACTGTCGGCCACACCGTGGCCGAACTGGTTCTCCGCCACGCTGACGCTCTACATCGCCGCACTTCCGATCATCCTTGGAGGCGTGGTGGCCGACCCGGACTGGCTGCTGCCGAGCCCCGCCTGGCTGGGCATCATGCTGGCAAGCACCGCGGCGTACGGGGCGCTCTTCGCCGTCGCGGCCAGGACGTGGCGTCACAAGACCGGCGTAGCGCTGCGGTTGGACGTGCTGCCCACACGGGCGACCGTGCCGCTCGCGGTCGGCCTGCCCGTACTGCTGGTGGGGGCAGCCTGCGCGTTCAGCGCCACCGGACGGCCGGTGTGGCTGGTCGCGGCCTCACTGGTGGGCGCCGCTGTGTCCGTCGGCTTCCACCTTGCCTTCGTCCGCCTGCACCGGAAGAGCGCGTGAGCGCCAAACGCCCCGACTCCCTGGAGGGTTTTGACACCACCATCCATGCCCCGAACCGGCTGCGTATTTGCGCCCTCCTGGACATCACGGACGAGGCGGAGTTCGGCCTGGTCCAAAGGCAGCTCGACCTCTCCGCCTCGGTGCTGAGCAAGCACGTCGCCGTGCTGATGGACGCCGGTTATGTCGCCCAGCGCAAGGCGGTCCGCGACACCCGCCAGCGCGTGTGGCTCCACCTGACCCGGCAAGGCCGGGAGGCCTACCAGGGGCACCTTGCGGCGCTGCGGGCGATCGTGGGGCCGTCGGGTCCGGCTCTGTGATCACAAGCAGAGCGAAATGAGGAGGGGCGTTGGACCGGTGATATAACGATCTTCTGCCGCGTGGCGCTGAACAAGCCTGCAGGGCTCTTGTCCCGTTGTGTCTGGCTCTCCGTTGCCTTCCATCAAAGGCGGAGGGGAGCCTTGCAACGTCGGATCGTCGTGCGTCAGCACATGGATGTCGACGGGTGCGCCGCCGCCCGCAGTGGGGCTGCCGGGCTGTCTGCCGTCCGGCAGCCCGTGGGGACGAACACCACCGGACGGCTCTGGGCATCTGCCCACAGCACAGCGGCTCCAGTCGTTTCCCCTCCGGACGCTCCGTAATTTCCCCCGCAGTTGCTCGCCTTGGTCCCGACGTTGACGGACCGGTTGCCACCGACCTGCCGTCCGGTGGCGTGCGCCATAGCCGCAGGTGGCGCCGGACGCCGGTGAAGGTGTCCGCAGCGGGGGAGGGGGCAGCGAATGAGGCGTCCCCCGGAGTGTGGACACAGGGGTTCATGCCGTGATCGAGAGTTTAGCTGCTCGCAGATGATGTTGTTCGAACTCCACGGGTGAGAGGTAGTTGAGGGCGCTGTGGCGTTTGCGGGCGTTGTAGTAGGTAAGCCACTGGAAGATCTCCAGCCTCGCCTGGCGCATCGTGGAGAACAGCCTCCGGTGCATCGTCTCCCTCTTGAGCCCCTGCCAGAACGACTCGGCGAGGGCGTTGACGCTCCTATAGCTGTCAAGTTGCTGCAGGGGTCTGTAAAGCGAGCGGGTCTTCCAAGAATTTCGTAGGCGTTGATCGGCTGCTTGGTTCCGGCCCCGTCGGATGCGCCGGTGCGGCAAGGTGGTGGCGTGTGAGGTCGAGCTGACGGAGCTGTTGCCGCACTTGTCATCGGTGCTGGTCGAGGCAGTGGAGTCGGGTACCCGCCTGGTCAGAATCATGGTGCGGACGCCGGACGGGAGACCGGTGGACTGTCCCGGCTGCGGGCAGCCCTCGGACTGGGACCACAGCCGCTATGTGCGGCATGTCGCCGACGAGGCGATCGGCGGGAGACCAGTAATGATCGACATTTCGGTGCGGCGCCTGTACTGCGAGCACTCCGACTGCACCAGGGCCACGTTCGTCGAGCAGGTCGACGGGCTAACCGAGCGCTACCAGCGCAGAACTCCGGCTCTACGGCGGCTCGTCGAGGCGCTCGCGACGGCCCTGGCCGGCACCGCCAGGCTGTTGACGGTGCTGCACCAGACGCTGTCCGCGGTAACCGTCCTGAACTGCCTGATGCGAATCCCGCTGCCTGACCGGCGGGCCCCCCGGGTGGCGGGGATCGATGAGTTCGCCCTGCTCAGAGGGCACCGCTACGCGACGATCATCATCGATGCCGACAGCGGGCAGCGCGTCGAGGTGCTGCCCGACCGCGCGATGGCCACGGTCACCGCCTGGCTGCGCGATCACCTCGGCATCCAGGTGCTGTGCCGGGATGGTGCCGCCGGCTTCGCCCAGGCCGCCACCGACGCCGACCGCGGAATCGTCCAGGTCGGCGACCGCTGGCACCTGTGGCACGGCCTGACCGAGACGGTCCTGAAGGAGGTCGCAGCGCACGCCTCGTGCTGGGGAAAGTTCGGCCCGCCGCTGCCCGAGGGCAGACGGGCGGTCACCACCCAAGAACGCTGGCGGCAAGTCCACGAACTCCTAGGCCAAGGCGTAGGTCTGCTCGCCTGCGCCCGCCGCCTGGGCCTCGCGCTGAACACCGTCAAGCGCTACGCCCGCGCCGCCGAACCCGACCGCATGGTCCGCGCCCCCATCTACCGCGCCTGTCTTGTCGACCCCTACCGCGACCACCTGCGCAAGCGACGCGCCGACGACCCGGCCGCCCCGGTCACCCACCTGCTCGCGGAGATCCGCGAGCAGGGCTACACCGGCAGCGCCAACCTCCTGGTCCGCTACATCAACCAGGGCCGTGTCGAAGCCGACCACGCGGCCCTGTCACCCCGCAAGGTCACCGGCCTGTTCACCCGCCATCCCGACCGCCTCGACGATCGGCGGAGCGCGCTGCGCGACCAACTTGCCGCCGCCTGCCCCGAGATGACCGTTCTTGCCGACCAGATCCGCACCTTCGCCGGGCGCCTTGCCCCCTGTCCGGGCAACGCCGAGCGGCTCACCGAGTGGATCAACCAGACCCGCGCCGCCGACCTGCCCTTCCTGCAGGCCTTCGCCAACGGCCTGGAACGCGACCGCGCCGCCGTCGATTCCGCCCTCACCCTGCCCTGGCACAACGGCCGCACCGAAGGCGTCAACTGCAAGATCAAACTCCTCAAGCGCCAGCGGTACGGCCGGGCCGGCCACCCGCTGCTTCGCCAGCTCATCCTGCTCAACTGACCGTCAGCCACCCCGATCAACGCCTACGAAAATGTTGGAAGAGCCGAACGTCTTACAGTCCCCGGTGTAGGCGTTTGTCATCGGTGTGGCGGTTTCGCCAGATGATGTAGCGGCGGGTCATGCTGCCCTGTTCCTTGTGGTCCGTGTGGTCGGTGCCGTCGAGGGTGAAGGGCTGAGGCTGTGCAAGCGGCCTCGTGTGCCGGGTCCAAGAGCAAAGCGGTGTTCACTATCCCCGCTGACTGGCTGCGCGGAGATCGGCGATGGAGGGCATGCTGTCGATCGCTTCGTCTGCCCGTCCGTGCCTGACGAGGAGCGCCGCCGCCTCCCATACGGCTACGTCGGCATCTGCCCGGAGCAGGCCGAGAGCCTCTTCGATGCGTCCCGCCTGCTCCAGGATCCATGCGGTGCTGGGTGTCAGTCCGTATAGGTCCGCCGGCAGCATCGCGGAGTAGGCGAGGGCTTCCTCGTACCGGCCTGCCTCGCCCAGCAGCCCTATCCGGTTCGTATGGAACCAGGATGGGTGCTCGTCGATGTACGCGGCATCGCGCTCGTCGAGGATGGCGAGGGCGTCGTCGAAACGTCCGGCCTCGGCAAGGAGGTGGATGACGCTTTCGAGGAGGCAGCCGTCGTGGTAGTCGAAGGTGGGGCGTCCCACCTCGACGGCTTCCTCGAGCCGGTGCTGGCGCCCCAGCAGTTCGATCAATGGCCAGCGGTAGCGGTCCCACTCGTCGGTCGCGATGAAGCGTCGCAGTACGGTCTCGGCCTCCTCTGCCTGACCGTGGTCTTCGAGGGCCCTGGCGTAGTACGGCAGGCCGACGTGCGCGTGCTGGCCGGTGCCCAGTTCGCGCAGTTCGTCCATGCGCCCGTTGCGCTGGAGGAGTTCGGCATAGGCGGTGAGCGTGTTCTGGACCAGGAAGCGGCCGGCGGATATGTCGGCCCCGAGTATCCGGATGGCCTCCTCGACGCGGCCCGTGCGTTCCAGGACCTGGGCCTGAAGGTCCTGCGCATTGCTGGCCTCGAGGTTCCATCGTTCTTCACCGCGGGCGCTGCGGGCCCGCTCGGCCTGCGGTGCGAGCAGTTCCAGGACCTGCTCGTCCCGGTTCTGTCCCTCGGTCAGCTCGACCAGGGCGGACAGCAGCCACGACCGGTCCAGATGCGGGGTGAGGACGGCGATCGCTTCATCCACCTGCCCCGCCTTGGCCAGCAGTTCCGCGAAGTCGTGGCACACGTGCTCCGAAGCCAGCCTCACATCGTCCGGGCGGACCCGGTCCAGCGCCTGCTGCACCTGTCCCGTCTGCAGCACAGTGTCGGCAGCCGCCCAGCGTGCCGGCTCCCAGCCAAGCTCGACATAGGGTTCCAGTACGCCCAGGGCCCGCTCGAACTCTGCTGTTTTGCACAGCTGGCGCGCGGCCGCCCTCGCGCAGGACCACGCTCCCCTTGAGGCCGCCCGGACCAGTTGCTCCACGTGCCCCTGCTCTACCAGCAGGTTGACCAACACGGGCGGGTATCCACCGAGATTTCGTGACTGCCACTCAAGATCATCAATGTTCACGGGCTGAGCGTACGGCCGCCCACTGACAAACCGGCGGCACCGATCTCCGGTCGCTCGGCAAGCCGGTCGTCGACAACGCGCCTCCCGTTACTGACCTTCAAAGCGTGGTGTCGGTAGGACTGACGGTTCATGATCCCTGCGGTATGCCGAGTGCATGAGGTACGCGCAAGGCGGTGGGCTG
>NZ_JBIWKA010000039.1:0-24591 GCF_044765445.1 Streptomyces sp. NPDC102467
AGGGTCATGTGGCGGAGCCACCTGTCCCTTTGCGCCGTGCGGTGAGGGGGCGTGCCGGGCGTCGTGACGCCGCGGAGATCCGTCAGAAGGGCCCTAAGCGGCCGGAGGCGGCAGGACGAGTGCGTGTGCGTACATGATCGGCACCTTAGACCGCGCCGCCCGACCGGGACAACGCGGTTTCCGCCGGTTCGACGGGGAGTTCCGGCGGCTGCGTCGGCGCCTTCGACGACTGCGCGATGAACGCCCCGGCCAACACCACCGCACCGCCGAACAGTTGTGGCGCCGACAGGTGCTCACCGAGCAGGACCCAGGCGAGGACGGTCGCGATGACCGCCTCCAGACAGGCGACGACACCGGCCACCTGCGGCGAGAGCCGTCGCACGGACACCACACCGGTGACGTACGCGACGACGGTGGCGAGCAGCACGATCCAGCACAGCAGCAGCCAGGCGGGGACGGCGGCGCCGTTCATGGTGGCGTCGCCCGCGAGCACCGACCAGTCCATGCCCCACGGGCGGGCGACGAGGGTGAGCACGACGGCGCCGACCAGCAGCCCGTACGCGATGACGCCGAACGGGTCGGGCACCTCGCCGCCGGAGACGCCCGCGTCGCTGCCCTGGTCGGACAGGACGAAGTAGCCGACCTGGCAGCAGGCGGCGCCGAGCGCGAGGAGCAGGCCGAGCGCGTCGAAGCTGAGCCCCGACCACACCTCGACCACGCACGCGAGCCCGCCGACGGCCAGCACGACGCCGAGCGCGGCGGCCCTGGTCACGGGCTTGTGCTGGACGAACCGGACCCAGCCGAGGACCAGGGCGGGTGCCAGGTACTCGACGAGCAGAGCCACGCCGACCGGGATGCGGGAGATCGCCGCGAAGTAGCAGGCCTGCACGCCCGCGACGGCGAGCAGCCCGAACCCGAGGAGCAGCAGGGGCCTGCGGCGCACCAGCGCGCGGTGCCGCCAGGCGACGGGCAGCATGACGAGGGCGGCGCCGGCGACGCGCAGCCACACCACATACAGGGAGTCGAGCCCCGCTTCGATCAACGGTTTGGCCGCGACGCCCGATCCGCCGAACGCGAGCGCGGAGACCAGGGCGAGCCCCAGTCCGAAGCCGCGCCCGCTGGTTGCCTGACTCCCTTGAGACCCTTCTGACCCGTGCACCGGCACATCATGACAGGGCCGGTCAGGACCGTCATCCCCGATGACCCCTGTCTCACGGATCGGACCGGCAGATCGGACTGCGGCCCCTTGGCCCCGCGGCGGTCAGTTCAGACGCTGCCGCAGCCGCGCCACGTCCACTCCGGCCCGGCCGAGCACCTCGACCGCGCGACACTCCCCGTCCGCCGCGAGCGCCGCCAGGACGTCCACACCGCGGGCCCGCGCGTCACCGCGGGACGCGGCCCGCTCGGCGCCGGCCTCCATCGCCGCGGCGGCGACGGGCGACCAGCCGGGGGTGCCCCGGACCAGGGGGACGGCGCCGGAGTCCTCCACGGCGCCCTGCCACTGCAGCCCGTAGCCGATGCTGCGCTGCACGAGATAGCCGAGCAGCCGCGCGACCTGCCCCTTGTCGGCGAAGGCGGCGTGCACCTCGGGATCGGCCTCCAGGAGCGAGTGCAGCAGGTGCGCGGTGTCGATCCGGCCGTCCCCGTCCCGCACCGCGCGCCGCCGGGCCCCCGCGACGATCAGGGCCAGCTCGTCACTGAGCTCACTTAGCGGCGCCTCGACGGCTTCTTCCGGGATGTGGCCGTGCGCGGTGGCGTCCGACGGGATAGGGCTTTGCACACATCCCACCCCATCAGCCGCGATGCACGGGAACATCCCCGGTGGGGAGCATTCTCACCTCCGACATGAGTTGGGCGCGGATGAGCGACTTCTCCTCCTCAAGGATGAGATCGCACGATGCGCTCCCGACCCGCGCGCGCCGCCTTGCCCCACCCCTGCGCGCAACCAGGAACCCACCGACTCTCGTCCGTCACAGACATGGACCGCAGGTGCTGGCTCGTGGCCCTGCCCGCGATCGACGGCAGGCAGTACGTGTATCGGGTGTACGCCCCTGAGGACGCGCTGCGCGCCGACCTGTTCTGGGACGCCTGGCACTGCCACGACGAGGGCCCGCATCCCCGCGCGTACGACGTGTTCGACGCGGCGGAGATCGAGCGCACGGGCTGAGCGGCCGCCGACGGCCCCCTCCGACCTCATCCATTCCTGACGGTTCATCAGTATTGAATGTTCGAGGCCAGGCAGCTACTTTCCGCGACACCACAGCCCACGCGGCTCGCGACACAGCTCTCTATACAGGTCTCGACACAGCTCTCGACACAAAGGGGTGGCCGCATGGCCGAAGTCAGCGCGGAAGCACGCATCGAGGCACCCGCCGAGAAGGTCTGGGCGCAGCTCACCGACTTCACCTCGTACGGAGAGTGGAACGCCACCCACACCAACTTCCCCAAGGGCGCCCCCACCTCGCTCCAGGTGGGCGGCACGTTCGAGGAGAACATGAAGCTGATGGGCTTCCCGGCCGAGGTCACCTGGACCGTCGAGGACCTGGAGAGCCCCCGCACGCTGGCGATCCGGGGCAAGGGCCCGATGGGCGTGAACGTCGGCACGCGCTACACCGTCACCCCGGACGGAGCCGCGTCGACGTCCGCATCGACGGCGAGTTCCAGGGCGCCGCCGTCTCCCTCATGGCGGGCAAGCTCAAGGACTCGGCCACGGCGGCGCTCGTGGAGTCCCTGCGCAAACTGGCGGGCCTGGTGGCCTGACCGTACGTACGCGAAGAGGCGCCCCGCGGTACGGGACGCCTCTTCCTTGCTCCGCACCCTGGCTGGGCCCGCACGGGGGCTCAGTCCTCGTCGGCGAGGATCAGGTACAGCTTCTTGCGCGACTCGTTGATGACGGCGAGCGCCTTCTCGCGCTGCTCCTTGCTGCCGGTCTTCCAGACCTGGCCGAACGCCTCCATCAGGCCGAAGCCGGCCTGCCGGATCTCGTTCATGGCCTCCCAGTCGACACCGCGACCGGCCTCCTCCCAAGGGGCGTCGGGGCCCTCTTCGGCGGCGGTGCTCCCGGCGTCGGTGAGCGAGAAGAGCTTCTTGCCGCCCTCGCTGGCGCTGGCGATCAGGCCCTCGTCCTCGAGCAGCTGAAGCGTCGGGTAGACGGAGCCCGGGCTGGGCTTCCACGCGCCTCCGCTGCGCTCGGCGATCTCCTGGATCATCTCGTAGCCGTGCATCGGGCGGTCCTTGAGGAGGGCCAGGATCGAGGCGCGCACGTCACCGCGCCGCGCTCGGCCCCGGGGCCCGCCACCGCGGCCGCCGCGTCCGCCCCAGGGGCCGGGGCCGAAGCCCGGACCGAAGGGTCCGAACGCTCCGCGCCGGCCTTCGAAGCCGCCGCGCTCGAAACCGCCTCGGCCCTCGTGGCCGGGTCCGTGATGTCCATGTCCGTGGTCGTGTCCGTGGGTACGCATGAGAATCAGTCCTTTCGTAACTGATCGAAGTTCATTGACCGCGATCATTGACCGATCGCGATGCCTCAACGATATATCGGAAGACTTCGCTTGGCAACACCCACGAACGAGGAGCAAAAAAGATGCCGGTCGCGCCGAATTGGCCTTGGCCGGGACACGGGGCCGTCACCTACCGTCCCTGACATGCGCATTCGTATCGTCGACGCTTTCACCGACCGCCCCTTCGCCGGCAACCCCGCCGGCGTCCTGCTCCTCGACGCCTTCCCGGACGACACCTGGCTGCAGAACGTCGCCGTCGAGGTCAACCACGCCGAGACCGCCTTCGCACACCCGCTGCCCGAGGGCGGCGACGCGGACTGGGCCCTCCGCTGGTTCACCCCCGGCACCGAGGTCGACATGTGCGGCCATGCCACGCTCGCCACGGCCCACGTGCTGCACTCGACGGGGACGACCCGGGGGCCCGTCCGCTTCGCCACACGCAGCGGCGTCCTCGTAGCCACCCCCCACGACGACGGCTCCCTCACCCTCGACTTCCCGACGGCACCGCTCACCGAGGAAGGGGCCCCGGCCGGTCTCGCCGAGGCCCTCGGCGCGAAGCCGCTCTCGGTGCACGACACCGGCCGCTCGGTCGGCGACCTGCTCGTCGAGCTGCCCGACGAGCAGACGGTCCGGGCCCTCGCCCCCGACCTCAAGGCGCTGATCGGGCTCTCCGAGCGCGGCATCATCGCCACGGCCCGTGCCGCGGATCCGTCCCAGGGCTACGACTTCGTGTCGCGCTGCTTCTTCCCGGGCGTCGGCGTCGACGAGGACCCGGTGACCGGCAGCGCGCACACCGCCCTGGCCCCGTTCTGGGCACGGCGCCTCGGCCGCACCGACCTCACGGGCCTGCAGGCCTCGGCCCGCGGCGGCCTGGTCCGCGTAGGCCTGCGCGGCGAGCGCACCCTGCTCACCGGCAGCGCGGTCACCGTCATCGAGGGCACGCTCCACGCGTAGCCCTCAGGTTCAGGCGGTGGGCAGCCAGTCCACCTTGCCCGCGAGCAGCCCGTATCCGACGAACGCACCGATGTCCAACAGGGAATGGGCCACCACCAGTGGCCCGACCCGCCCCCATCGCCGGTACAGGAAGGCGAAGACGACGCCCATCGCGAGGTTCCCGAAGAACCCGCCGATGCCCTGGTACAGGTGGTACGAACCGCGCAGCACGGACGACGCGACCAGCGCCGTGCCGGGCGTCCACCCCAACTGCCCGAGCCTGCGCAGCAGGTATCCGACGACGATGACCTCTTCGAGTACGGCGTTCTGCACCGCCGACAGGATCAGCACCGGGTACTTCCACCACACGTCGGGCAGCGCCTCCGGCACCACCGTGAGGTTGAAGCCGAGGCCGCGGGCCCCGAGATAGAACGCGATGCCGGTACTGCCGATCACGGCCGCGATCGCCACGCCGCGCGCCCCGTCGAACCACGGCCGTGTCCGGTCGAAGCCGATCGTGCGCAGACTCCCGCCCTCCCGCAGCAGGAAGTGCGCGACGAGCGCGACGGGCACCAGCGCGCTCGCGATCCCGAACAGCTGCCACGCGAGATCGAGCCACGGCCGCCCGGGCGCCGCCGAGGCGTTGAGCGTCGCCGCCTGGTCCTTCAGACCGCCTGGTTTGGTGACCGATCCGACAAAGCTGATCAGCGCGGACACGCCACTGGCACCGAGCGAAAGTCCCAGTACGAGCAGTGTCTCGTCCCGCAAAAATCGTCGCGAGAGCCCCTCGTTGGGAAAAGAACCGGCCACCGACCCCGCCTCCACCTGCACACCTGCCTTCACTTGAGTAATCCCGTCTCATCCGTCACGTCGCGCCACTAGGGTCTCGAATGCAGGTACGAAGATTGCGCGCGACAGGCCGGGGGGGCGGGCGCCGCAGTCCGGCACACCTTTCCCTCCCTTGCTCCACCGCTTATATCGCAACTGCCTTTACGGCTCAGGGAGGGGCTCCACCGTCATGGGACGTCACAGCAGCATGCCCGACGAGTACGGGACGGCCGCGGCCGACCCGCGGCCCCGGTCGCGGGGCCGCTCGGTGGCCATCGCGACGGCCCTCGTCCTCGTCGTCGCGGCCGGCACGGCCCTGGCGGTCCGCAGCGACCTGCTCGACCTCGGCGACTCCTGCGGCGACGAGGTGCACCTCGACGTCGTCGCCTCGCCGGATGTGGCGCCCGCGCTGCGGACCGCCGCCGACCGGGCCCGCGAGCAGCACATCACCTCGGACGGCGACTGCCTCGACGTCACCGTCACCGGCCGCGAATCGTCCCAGGTCGCCGACGCGCTTCGGGCCGGAAAGGGCAAGCCGGACTACCAGGTGTGGGTACCGGACTCGGACCTGTGGATCGAGCGCGTCGAGCAGACCGCCAAGGCGACCCAGGTCACGGCGGCCGGGAACATCGCCGCGTCGCCGATCGGCATCGGCATGGTTCCGTCGGCCGCGAAGGAGTTCGGCTGGCCCAAGAAGACGTACAGCTGGACGCAGTTGACGGGCGCCGTGATGGCCGACGACAAGCTGCGCCTGGGCGCCGCGGACCCCGCCCGCAGCTCCACCGGTCTGCTCGCACTCACCGAACTGGCGGGCTCCGCGAAGAGATCCGGCGACGACGACGGCACCCGGGCCGCCGCTACGGCGAAGGCGCTCTCGCAGCGCACGTCCGACAGCGACAGGCAGTTGATGGAGACACTGGCACGCGACGGCTCCGGCACGGAGCAGGGCAACCCGCGCCGCAACCAGGCGCTGATCCTCTCCGAACAGGCCGCCTTCGCGCACAACGCCGGCGCGGGTACCGCGAACTCCCTCGACCTTTTCTATCCGAAGGACGGCTCGCCCGAGCTGAACTACCCGTTCTCGCTGGTCGACGAGGACACCCTGGCCACCGACGAGAGCCGCGCCGCCGTCCGCTTCATGACGCTGCTCGGCACTCCCGACGGCCGGTCGATCCTGGAGAAGCACGGCTTCCGCACCGACGGAGGCGCCTCCCCCGACGCGGTCGCCGCGCAGGCCGGCGCCCGCTTCCCGCAGCCGTACGCGGAACCCACCGCGCAGCCGCCGGGCGACGAGGAGATCGAGGAGACCCTCGGCATGTGGACGATCACGGTGCAGAGCGCCCGCATCAGCACGGTCGTGGACGCCTCCGCCTCCATGGCGAACCTGGTGCCGGGCCGCGGCGAGTCCCGGATGGAGGTGACGAAGGCGTCGATGCTGGCGGCTCTGGCCACGTTCACCCCCGAGGACGAGATCGGCCTGTGGGAGTTCTCGACGCACCTCGACGGCAGCCGCGACTACAAGAAACTGGTGTCGACCGAGCGGCTCGGCGACCGTAAGGGCTCCGGCACCCTACGCGACCGGCTGACCGCCGCGTTCACCTCCCTCCAGCCGGTCCCTGGCGGGGCGACCGGCCTGTACGACACGACGCTGGCCGCCTACAAGGAGGCCACGTCGACGTACAAGAGCGGCAAGTTCAATGCCGTGGTGGTGGTCACCGACGGCGTCAACGAGGACCCGGGCTCGATCTCCCGCGGCGGCCTCGTCTCCCGGCTCCAGGACCTCGCCGACCCCGAGCGCCCGGTGCCCCTCATCGTCATCGCCGTCGGCCCGAGCACGGACAAGGACGAGATCGAGCAGATCGCCGAGGCGACCGGCGGCTCGGGCCACCAGGTCAGCGACCCGGCCGACATCCAGCAGGTGATCCTCAAGGCCATTGTCCAGGCGGGCGCCAAGAGCAGCTGAGCCGGTTCAGCCGAGCGGCACGGCGGGCTCCGGCAGCCCGACGGGCCAGGTGTGCACGGGCTCGCCCAGGTGCATCAGCTCGGCGTACCGGCGGGTGGTCGCCGCGAGCGCCGCATCGCGCGCGAGGCCGCTCTCCAGAGCCCGGTGGTAGGTCGCGGCCTGCCACGCCGCGCCGTTGGTCCGTCGCGCGCACCGCTCCTCGATCACGCCCAAGTAGTAGTCGCGGTCGGCGGGTTCGACTCCCCACGCGTCGAGACCGGCCGCCGCGAGCGGCAGCAGCTCGTCCCGTACGAGGGTGACGGCCGGCACCTGTTCGGTGCCGCCGAAGCGGCCCCGGCGCGGCCACTCCAGGCGCGCGTCGATGCCGTGGCGGCAGGCGGTGTCGAAGTTGCGCGCCGCGGCGTCGAAGGAGAGCCGCGACCACACCGGCCGTGACTCCGCCGCCAGCGCGCGTACGAGGCCGTAGTAGAAGGCGACGTTGGCGATGACGTCGGTGACGGTGGGCCCGGCGGGCAGCACCCGGTTCTCGACACGCAGGTGCGGGACGCCGTCGGCGATGCCGTAGACGGGCCGGTTCCAGCGGTACACCGTGCCGTTGTGCAGCACGAGTTCGCCGAGGTTCGGCACACCGCCCCTGTCGAGCACGTCCAGCGGCCGTTCCTCGTTCATGATCGGCAACAGGGGCGGGAAATACCGCAGGTTCTCCTCGAAGAGGTCGTACGCGGAGTCGATCCACCGCTCCCCGAACCAGGTCCGCGGGCGCACCCCCTGCGTCTGCAGCTCGGGCGGCCGGGTGTCCGTGGACTGCTGGAACAGCGGGGGCCGCGACTCCCGCCACAGCTCGCGCCCGAACAGGAACGGCGCGTTGGCCCCCACCGCGATCTGCGCCGCGGCCACCGCCTGCGCCGCGTTCCACACATCGGCGAACCGGCTCGGTGTGACCTGGAGGTGCAACTGCACGGAGGTACAGGCGGCTTCGGGCGCGATCGAGGAGGACGTGCAGGTCAGCCGCTCCACACCGTCGATGTCGAGCACGAAGTCCTCGCCGCGGGCGCCGACGATCGCCTCGTTGAGCAGGGTGTACCGGTCGACGTCCGACAGGTTCGCGGAGACGAGATCGTCCGCGCTCAACGTCGGCAGAATGCCGATCATCACGATCCCCGCGTCGACCTCATTGGCCTTTCGATGGGCATAGCCGAGCCCGGTGCGCAGCTCCTCGGCGAGCTGATCGAGAACGCGGCCGCCGAGCCGGTGCGGCGCGATGTTCACTTCCAGATTGAACATCGCGAGTTCCGTTTGGAAATCCCGGCTCGCGATGCGCTCGAGCACTTCCGCATTCATCATTCTCGGCATCCCGTCGGGCCCGGCGAGATTGAGTTCGATCTCCAGGCCCATGAGATTTTTGGGCCGGTCGAACCGCTTCTCGTCCAAGAGCCGCCCGAGCCCCACGAGACACTCCCGCAACTTGTCCCGGTAGTCCCGCCGGTCGGCCAGGTCGACCGCGCCCGCAACGACCTTCTCCCCCATGGAAGCTTCCCTCCTCGCATGGGCCGCCCGACGATCCGGCCGCGTGTCACGGTGGATGATGCCCATGCAATGTGATCGATAAGGCCCCCTGCGGACCCACGGAGCAGTACGCTCGGTGCGCTTACCCCGGGGCACATTCCTTAGGCATGCGACGTTCCGTAGATACATCTACGAACGGTTGGTGAAAAACGCCGACGAGAATCAGCCGACCGCCCGCTCGGGCAACACCGAGGTCACGCGGCGAAGGTTCAGGGGAAATCGGATGGGCGCCGACAAAACGGCGCCGAAACGAAGGCCGAATAGCGCCTTGCGCACCCCATCCGCCTTGGTAGCGGAAACAACTTGTGAACACACGTCGTATAAACTTCGCTAACGAGACAGAGAGTTGGCGCCCACGGTCGAGGCCCCGCCCCCTCTGCCCCGCGTAACGCTGCGCACTCACGCGCACCCCGCAGCAGACAGCGCCGTCCGCTCGTCCCGCACCGCCCTCGCACCACGTGCCTGTCGAATGAGAGGCGACCCACCATGCCGCTGCACGTCCCCCCGGCTCCCGCGCCCGCCCTCCGCACTGTCCTCACAGCCCTAGGTTCGCCCACCGCCGTCCGTGAGGCCCGCACCCCGTCCCTGCGTGTCGCACAGGGACCGGCAAGTCCTGAACTCCCTCTGCCCGTCCATGTGTTGGACCGCATCACGGAAACCACCGGGCCGTCGCGCGCCCGCCTCGCCGGCTGGCGTTTCCTCATCCGTTGCGGGGATCGCGCGGTGGCCGCCGCCGACACGATGCTCACCCCGGACGGCTGGACCTTCTCGCACTTCTTCGAAGGCCCCTACGTCTCCTCCACCGAACGCGCCCTGCGCCAGGCGGAAACCCTGCCGAAGACCTACCAGCCACGGCTGCTCTCGGTCCCGGAGCTGTACATGCTCACCCTGTGGCTGCACGGCGACCACACCGCCGACGCCTCGAGCGGCCAACCGGCGGCCGACGACATCCTGATCCCGCTCGCGCCGGCCCCGCCCGGCATCGCGGCCCACCGCCCGCACCGCGTGGCGGAACTGCTACCGGTCCTCGCCCTCCGCCTGACTCCACCGCGGGCCGCCCTGCTCGCCTGACCCTGTGCCCCGCACCGTCCGCCGTCCGGTCGCGGGGCACAGCTCTGCCCGCGCCCGCCCTACCGGACTAGCCCACTAGGACCACCCCGAACCACCCGAAGGGACAGTGCAGTTGGGATGAACCGTCCGCACGGGTGACGCGTCTCCATCCTGTGAGGACCGCTGCAACGAAATCCCTGCGGATTGACGTCCACAGGGCAACACTGGGTTCGGACCAACTGAAAACGGGGGGCGGCCATGAACACGACTTCACGCCGCAGCACAGACGCCAATGTCATTGACTTAACTACGCAGCGAAAGAACCCATCCATGTGCCAGCACCAGCCATCGTGCCCGACAGCAGAATCCGCTGACAGGGAGGCCGCGCTCCCCGTGGCTCATCACCCGGAGCAAGGCTGGAGCCTCCTGTGCAACGGAGTCCTGCTCTTCGAGGACACCGGTGAGCTGCTCCCCAACGGCACGATCATCGCCCCGCACCGCCCACTGGCCGCCGTGGTCACAGCGGCGTAGAGGCCCAGGCGCACAAGGGCGCGCGACCAGCCACTCGCCATGGCCGGCCGCGCTGCCCCTCCCCGCTCCTTACGCCTCGTAGGCGTCCAGCGGCGGGCACGAGCACACCAGGTTCCGGTCACCGAACGCCTGGTCGATGCGGCGCACGGGCGGCCAGTACTTGTCCGAAGCGGCGACCCCCGCGGGGAAGACACCTTCCTCACGGCTGTACGCGTGGCTCCAGTCGCCGCCGAGCATCCCGGCCGTGTGCGGAGCGTTCCGCAGCGGGTTGTCATCCACCGGCCACTCGCCGGAGGCGACCCGCTCGACCTCCCCGCGAATGGCGATCATCGCGTCGCAGAAGCGGTCGATCTCGCCGAGGTCCTCGCTCTCGGTCGGCTCGATCATCAGCGTCCCCGCGACCGGGAACGACATGGTCGGCGCGTGGAACCCGTAGTCGATGAGGCGCTTGGCGATGTCGTCGACGCTGACCCCGGTCGCCTTGCTGAGCGGCCGCAGATCGATGATGCACTCGTGCGCGACGAGCCCGCCGGGCCCGGTGTAGAGCACCGGGTAGTGCGGCTCGAGCCGCTTGGCGATGTAGTTCGCGGAGAGCACGGCGACCTGCGTCGCCCGCTTCAGCCCCTCGCCGCCCATCAGCCGTACGTACGACCACGAGATCGGCAGGATCCCGGCGGAGCCCCACGGCGCGGCCGAGATCGGCCCGACACCGGTCTTCGGCCCGGCGGCCGGCTGCAGCGGGTGGTTCGGCAGATGCGGCGCGAGGTGGGCGCGCACCCCGACCGGGCCGACGCCGGGACCGCCGCCGCCGTGCGGGATGCAGAACGTCTTGTGCAGGTTCAGGTGCGAGACGTCGCCGCCGAAGTGCCCCGGCTTGGCGAGCCCCACCAGGGCGTTGAGGTTCGCCCCGTCGACGTACACCTGGCCGCCGGCGTCGTGCACGGCGGCGCAGATGTCGGCGACGTGCTCCTCGAAGACCCCGTGCGTCGACGGGTACGTGATCATGAGGACGGAGAGCTGTTCGGCGTACTGCGCGATCTTGGCGCGCAGGTCCTCGACGTCGATCTCGCCGTCGTCGGCGGTCTTCACGACGACGACCTTCATCCCGGCCATCACGGCGCTGGCCGCGTTCGTACCGTGCGCCGACGACGGGATGAGACAGACGGTCCGCTGCTCGTCGCCGTTGGCGCGGTGGTAACCCCGCACGGCCAGCAGCCCCGCGAGCTCGCCCTGCGAACCGGCGTTCGGCTGCAGCGACACGTTGTCGTAGCCGGTGACCTCGGCGAGCCGCTCCTCCAGTTCGCGGATGAGCGTGAGGTAGCCCTGCGCCTGATCGGCCGGCGCGAAGGGGTGCAGCTGCCCGAACTCGGGCCAGGTGACCGGCTCCATCTCCGTCGTCGCGTTGAGCTTCATCGTGCAGGAGCCCAGCGGGATCATGCCGCGGTCGAGCGCGTAGTCACGGTCGGCGAGCTTGCGCAGGTAGCGCAGCATCGCGGTCTCCGAGCGGTGCTGGTGGAAGACCGGGTGCGTCAGGATCTCGTCACCGCGCAGCGCCGTCTCCGGCAGTACGTCGGCCACCTCGGCGTCCAGCGCTTCGATGTCCGCCTCGACACCGAACGCGTCCCAGACGACCCCGAGCCGGCTCCGCGTGGTGGTCTCGTCGCAGGCGATCGAGACGTGGTCGGCGTCGACGAGCCGCAGGTTGACCCCGCCCTCACGAGCGGCGCCGACGACCCCCGCGGCCGCCCCGGGCACCCGGACCGTGAGCGTGTCGAAGTACGCTCCGTGCACGACCTCGACGCCGCCCGCCGTCAGACCGGCGGCCAGCAGCGTGGCGTAGCGATGCGTGCGCGCCGCGATGGACCGCAGGCCGTCAGGACCGTGGTAAACGGCGTACATCCCGGCCATGACGGCGAGCAGGACCTGCGCCGTACAGATGTTGCTCGTGGCCTTCTCACGACGGATGTGCTGCTCACGCGTCTGCAGGGCAAGCCGGTACGCCTTGTTCCCGTCGGCGTCCACCGAGACACCCACGAGCCGCCCGGGCAGGGACCGCGCGAACTTCTCCCGTACGGCCATGTATCCGGCGTGCGGGCCGCCGAAGCCCATCGGCACACCGAACCGCTGCGTCGTGCCGATGGCGATGTCCGCGCCCAGCTCGCCGGGCGAGGTCAGCAACGTCAGAGCGAGCAGGTCGGCGGCGACGGTGACGATGGCGCCCAGCTCGTGCGCCTGGTCGATCACGGGCTTGATGTCGCGCACGGCGCCGGAGGCCCCCGGGTACTGCACGAGCACGCCCACCACGCCGCGCTCGGCGACCTCGGCCGGAATGCCGTCGCTCAGGTCGGCGACGACGATCTCCACGCCGGTCGGCTCGGCCCGTGTCCGGATGACCGCGGTGGTCTGCGGCAGCGCGTCGGCGTCCACCACATACACACCGTCCTTGACCTTGCCGATGCGCCGCGACAGCGCCATCGCCTCGGCGGCGGCCGTGCCCTCGTCGAGCAGGGAGGCTCCGGAGGTCGGCAGTCCGGTCAGCTCCGCGACCATGGTCTGGAAGTTGAGCAGGGCCTCGAGCCGGCCCTGGGAGATCTCCGGCTGGTACGGCGTGTAGGCCGTGTACCAGGACGGGTTCTCCATGACGTTGCGCAGGATGACGGGCGGCGTGAACGTCCCGTAGTAGCCGAGCCCGATCATGGAGCCGAGCACCTGGTTGCGGTCGGCGAGGGCGCGGAGCTCGGCGAGCACCTCCGCCTCGGTCCGGGCGGCGGGCAGGTCCAGCGCCTCGGCGCTCTTGATCACATCCGGCACCGCGGCCGCCGTCAGCTCGTCGAGCGAGCCGTAGCCGACCTGCGCGAGCATCTTGGCCTGCGCGGCGTCATCCGGACCGATGTGGCGCTGTTCGAAGGGGATTCCCTGCTCCAACGCGGAGAGCGGAGTTCGGTTGGCGGTCATTGGCGGAGGCCTCCTGGTCGATGCGACCTGCGAGGGGCACCACGGCGTGCGTGCCCGGACGGCCTCCCCCTCTGTCATCTCAACCTGAGAGCTTCACCGGCCCGCCCCGCGCGATCACGGAACACACCGGCTTTCACCGTCGGTGAGGGCGGAATACGTGCACCCGCCCTGCTTTCCAGAGTGACCTCGTCCGTGCGGTACAGGGGCCTGAGAGATTCCGGGGAGGATTTGCTCCTTCGGCGCCTCCGACAACTGCTCGGAGACTCTCCCGCACGGGGTCAGCAGCCACCTGCCAGCCTACCAGCGGCGCCTTGGCCCTCCCTCGAGTGGCCGCCTCCCCCAATGTGCTCTTTCGTAGTGTTTACAGATGAGTTGCGACCAGCTGGAGGGCCCGTGCAGACCGACATCGATCCGCGCAACCTGATCGGCCGCAAGGCGCTCGACCGCAACGGAACCAAGATCGGCACGATCGACGAGGTCTACCTCGACGACGCCACGGGCGTTCCGGAGTGGGCGGCGATACGGACGGGCCTCTTCAGCCGCGACGCCTTCATCCCCCTGGAACCCAGCGAACTGATCGACGGCACCCTCCGCGTCCCTTTCGAACGCGCCCTGATCAAGGACTCCCCGGACTTCGGCGTGGGCCGCCACCTCTCCCCCGAACAGGAACTGCAGCTCTACCACCACTACGGCCTCGACATCTCGGCCCCCCACGCCCCGGACATCATGTTCGGCCGCATCGCGGGCGGCGGAGGACCCCCCGACAACCCAAGCCCCACCGACAATGCAAGCCGCTCCGGCAACTCAAGCCCCTCCGGCGATTGAGGAGCGGGGTCCGGGGCGGAGCCCCGTGCAGCACGCCACCACCCGGCCGCGCCCCCCCCCCCCCCCCCGGGGGCCCCCCCCCCCCCGCCCCCCCCCCCCCCCCCCGGCCCCCCGGCCCCCCCCCCCCCCCCGGGGCGTGGCGGAGGAACGGCGGGCCCCGCGCGGGGCGCCCCCCCCTGCAGCACGCCACCACCCGGCCGCGCCCACACCCACCCCCGCTAGGACACCACCCCCTCTTCCCCCCGCTCGACCAACGGCAACGGCTCCCCCGGCTCCAACAGCGGATCATCGACAAGAAACGTCCGCACCCGCCCGGGCCCCACCGCATACGGCGTCTCGAACCGCACCGTCACCCGCCCGAGCCCACTGCCCTGCACCCACCCCGGCCCGAACTCGGCATGCCGCACATCGTGCCCCGCCATCCACCGCCGCTCGACCGCCTCGGCCACCACCTCGGCGGCGGCCTCGACCCGCTCTCCCACCTCGACGGCGTCCACCGCGCTCCGGTCCTCTTCCTCGGCTTCCTCGGCGGCAGCCGCCTGCGCGAACAGGTCCTCCTGCGTGAAGTCGGCGAGACCACTCACCCCGACCCCGAGCAACCGCACCCCGCCCGTCGTGTCCACGGACTCCAGCAGCCGCGCGGCGGCCTCCCGCACCACCGCCGGATCGTCCGTCGGCCCGCGCAGCGTCTCGGACCGCGTGAGGGTGGAGAAGTCGTACCGCCGCACCTTCAGGACCACGGTCCGCCCCGACCGCTCGGCCGCCCGCAACCGCTCCACACACCGGTCGGCGAGCCGCCGCACCTCCGCACGGACGCGCACCCGGTCATGGATGTCCACGTCATACGTGTCCTCGACCGACACGGACTTGGAATCGCGCTCGGCGACCACGGGCCGGTCGTCGTGCGCCAGCGCCATGGCGTACAGATGCCCCCCGTGCGACTTCCCCAAGAGGCGCACCAGCTCGTCCTCGCCCGCCCCGGCGATCTCCGCGACGGTGAGGATCCCGGCCCGCCGCAGATGATCCCCGGTCGCGGGCCCGACCCCCGGCAGAATCCGCACGGACTTCGGCCCGAGCAGCGCCCGCTCGGTCCCCGGACGTATCAGCACCAGACCGTCCGGCTTCGCCTCCTCCGACGCGATCTTCGCCAGCATCTTGGAGGCGGCGAGGCCCACGGACCCGGTCAGCCCGGTCACGCGCCGAATGTCCGCCCGCAGCCGCACCCCGACGGCCTGCGCGGAGGCCTCGTCCCAGGCCACCTCTGCGGTCTCCAGATCGACGAACGCCTCATCGAGGCTCAACGGCTCCACCAGCGGCGAAAGCTCCCGCAGAAGCCCCATCACCTGCTCGCTGACCTCCCGGTACAGCCGGAACCTGGGCACCAGGTACGCGGCGTGGGGGGCGAGCCGCCGCGCCTGCCCCATCGGCATGGCCGAGTGCACCCCGAACTTCCGCGCCTCGTACGACGCGGTCGCCACGACGCCACGCGGCCCGAGCCCGCCCACGACGACCGCTTTCCCGCGCAGGCTCGGCTTGGCCGCCTGCTCCGCGGAAGCGTAGAAGGCGTCCATGTCGAGATGCAGAATCGTCGGCGCGGATCTCACCCCACCGATGCTGCCCTACGCCACTGACAACGCGGCCGAACGGCCCTCACACGGCCCGGTTGCGCCGCCTCGCGAGCTCGTCCGCGGGATTGTGCCGAACGAGGGTCTCTCCGGTGTCCACCCGCTCCCCGTGCAGTTGCGACAGGGCGCCCTCCACGTCCCGCCGGACCACGCCGACGGCGATCCCGAAGATCCCCTGCCCGCCCTGGAGCAGCTCGTGCACCTCGGCCGGCGACGTGCACTCGTACACGGTCGCGCCGTCGCTCATGAGCGTCATCCGCTCCAGGTCCGCGAGGCCGCGCTCCCGCAGGTGCTGCACGGCCGTGCGGATGTTCTGCAGCGAGACACCCGTGTCCAGGAAACGCTTGACGACCTTGAGGACGACGACGTCCCGGACGCTGTACAGGCGCTGCGCCCCCGACCCGTACGCGGACCGCACACTGGGCTCGACGAGGCCGGTCCTGGCCCAGTAGTCGAGCTGTCGATAGGTGATGCCGGCCGCCGCGCACGCGGTCGGGCCCCGGTATCCGACTTCCTCGGACGCCTCTTCGCCGCTCTCCCCCGCCACCGCAGACACCGCTTGTGGGCGCTGCGGAGTGAGATCGGCCGCGCTGCCGTGAAACGAGTACGGACCGCCCGTCGCCGTACCGTCGCCGCTGCTTCTCACGCCGACCTCCTCTTTGACCTGCCTACACGACGGTAGGCAGTCACAAGGGGTGCGTCAACGAACGCCACACTCGCCACGCCGAGTGATAATCACCCTAGGAGTGGTTTCCCGTATCCCACCGCGGGGAAAGGCTAGCCGAATGCGCCGAGGCGGCCGCCGGTGGGCGACCGCCTCATGGTCATTTCCGCCGATCACTGACTGTTGGTCCCGAAGTCCTCGGGCGAGATCTGGTCGAGGAACTCGCGGAACTTCTCCACTTCGTCCTCCTGCTCGTCCGGGATGGCGATCCCGGCATCATCCAGAACCCCGTCACTGCCGAAGATCGGCGTTCCGGTGCGCAGCGCCAGCGCTATGGCATCGGACGGGCGGGCGCTGACCTCCACGCCGCTCGCGAACACCAGCTCCGCGTAGAAGACACCTTCCCGCAGGTCCGTGATGCGTACTTCGGTGAGCTCCTGTCCGACCGCTTCCAGCACGTCCTTGAACAGGTCGTGCGTCAGCGGACGCGCGGGGGCCATGCCCTGCTGGGCGAAGGCGATCGCCGTCGCCTCCCCCGGTCCGATCCAGATGGGGAGGTAACGGTCGCCTCCCACTTCACGCAGGAGCACGATCGGTTGGTTGGAGGGCATTTCGACCCGGACACCTACGACGTCGAGCTCGTTCACACAGCAACCCTAGGACGTGCCCGGCCGGTTTGGGTAGTCGGGCATCCGCCGAGGGCCGGGCCCACGCCGCTCACCCGCCCTGCGATCAGGGCAGACGCACCCCGAGAGCGGTCTGTACAAGGGCCGCGTGCAGCCGCACGGTGAGGCCCGCCAGTTCCTTGGCCCGCGCCTGCGCGAGGGCCCTGGTCTGCGGATTGCGATGCACCTTGAGCGGCGCGACGACCGAGTCCACGAGTCCGGCCTCACGGTCCGCGGCCGCCCGCATGACCCGCAGATGCCGTGGCTCGATCCCGAACCGGCCCAGCTCTCCCACCAGCTCGGCGACCAATACGGCCGAGGCGTCGTAACCGCCCTCCGGCAACGGCACGATGAGCCCGTACGACTCCCACTCGGCGAGGTCCCCCTCGTCGATGCCCACGGCGGCGAGCAGCTCGTCCCGGCCGACGCGAGCCGCGGTGGGAGCCCTCTCGGCCCCGCCCGTGGCGTCGCCAGGGCGCCCAGGAGCGGGCACGGGCAGCGCCTCACCCGGCTCCAGGGCGTCGAGCTGCTCCTTGATGACCTTCAGGGGAAGGTAGTGGTCGCGCTGCATCCGCAGGACGTGGGCGAGCCGCTCGACGTCGTCCGGGCTGAACTTGCGGTAGCCCGAGGGCGTCCGCTGCGGCTCGATGAGACCCTCGGTCTCCAAGAACCTGATCTTGGAGATGGTGACTTCGGGGAACTCGTCGCGCAGCTCGTTCAGCACGGTGCCGATGCTCATCAGCCGACTGTCCACAATGGCGGTGCCCGTTCCGGCACCGCCCCTCGGTGTGTGAAGCATGGACCTTCCTGAAGGCTCGCGGATGGGTCAGATACCTCGCTGGCTCGCGTAGAAGACCAGCCGGTACTTGCCGATCTGCACCTCGTCGCCGTTGTTCAGCGTCACGGAGTCGATGCGCTCACGGTTCACATACGTCCCGTTGAGACTGCCCACGTCGGACACGGTGAACGAGCCGTCCTGCTGGCGACGGAATTCCACATGGCGGCGCGACACGGTCACGTCGTCCAGGAAGATGTCGCTCTGCGGGTGGCGTCCCGCCGTCGTGAGGTCGCCGTCCAGGAGGAAACGGCTGCCCGAGTTCGGACCGCGGCGCACCACCAGGAGCGCCGAGCCCAGCGGCAGCGCGTCGACCGCGGCCTGCGCCTCGGGCGACAGGGCCGGCAGCTGCGTCTGCCCGGTGGCCTCCGGGTCGTACGACTCAAGGCCCGAGATGGAGATCGTGGACGTCGTCTCCGACGGCCCCTCGGGCGTCGCCCCGCTACGCAGCGGCGCACCGCAGTTCGAGCAGAACCGGCTGTTCTCGCCGTTCCGGTTCCCACACCTCGTACACACCAGGGCCGACATGGACGGATCCTCCTGCCGCGGCTGCCCCGCGGGGGCATTCGACGCATACGGGTCGGAGCCGAAACCTATGCGGCCGGAACCGGCACGGTCAACAGACGACGCGCCCTGTCCGCCCGAAATGTCACCGCCGACCTGGTCGCGGAAGAGCGGGCGCTCGCCCAGCTGCGTCTCCGCCTCGTCTCCGTGGCGCGGCGCACGATGACGGGCGTCGTCACGCGCACTCTTGCCGAACAACTTCGCAAACAACTTCACGGGCGATTCCCCTTGACCGAAACAGACCCGCCCGTGGGGCAGGACGAACCCTGACTGCCTACATCCGTGTACATCACTGACACGGACATCCTCACAACGTCCGTATCCGCCAAACAGTTTCCACCACGCACCCCGTCTCCGGTGCGCCGACCCCCCGCAACCTCATGCCCTTGCACGACATCCCCCATGCACCTGCCCCTCACTACGAGGACGACCGAGCGTAATCAGGCCGCTTCGCCGTTCGCAAGGCGTCCACGACGATCCTCTGCGAGCGGCTCACAGCCACCGTGGCCTGCTCCTTCTCCAGCGTCTGCACCACACCTCCGGGGATGTTGAGCGCGGGTTCGAGGTCCTGCGGCTTGCCGATGACCTTGAAAACGTACGGCTGGCCGATCTTGTGCCCGTCCACACTGATCCCTTTCCCGCCGCTCGCGTCCGTCAGATACGTGTTGGCCACGACGCGGACGTCGTTCACCTGGATCGCCTCGGCGCCCGCCGCCCGCAGCTCCTGGACCGCGTCGAGCAGCATGTCCGCCTCGACGGCCCCCTTCGCGTCGGTGACGGTCATCGTGATCCCGGGGCCCTGCGCGGCCACGGTGCCCGCCAGAATGCCGAGTTGGCGTTCCTTCTCGACCGTCTGCTTGCGGGCCTCCTCGGCCTGGTCCGAGCTGTTCTCCAACTCGGTGCGCTGGTCCTCGAGACCTTGCTTCTCATCTTCCAGACGCTGAGTCCGGTCGTCGAGTTCATCGAGGATGCGAACAAGATCTTCCTGCCGCGCACCCCGCAAGGCGCTGTTGTCGTCGCTGTTGGACCGCACCTGGATGGCGAGTCCGAGTCCCAGTACGAACAGCAGCACGGCGACGGTGAGTTGAGCACGCGACACGCGTGGCGGCCACAGCCCCTTCACGAGTCGCTGACGCCCGGTCAGCCGAGGCTCGCCGTCCTGCGCCTGCGCCTGCTCCGGTTCCGCATCTTCCGCTGCCCGCGTGACCTCCGCGGGCAACTCCTTGCGCAGCCGATGCGCGTGCGCGTGCCCAGCCGCCTCCCGGCCCCCAGCGCTTTCAGCGTTCTCGGCGCTCTCGGCGTTCTCAGCGCTTCCGGCGTTCTCGCCGTGCTCCGCGTTCATCGGCCTCACGCCCGGAAGATGTGCCGCCGGATGGCGGCCGCGTTGGAGAAGATGCGGATGCCGAGCACGACGACGACACCGGTGGACAGCTGCGCTCCGACGCCCAACTTGTCGCCCAGGAAGACGATGAGCGCGGCCACGACGACGTTCGACAGGAACGACACGACGAACACCTTGTCGACAAAGATCCCGTCCAGCATGGCGCGCAGCCCGCCGAACACCGCGTCGAGCGCCGCCACCACGGCGATCGGAAGGTAAGGCTCGACCACCGCCGGAACCTCGGGCCGGACGAACAACCCGACCACGACTCCCACGACGAGGCCCAGTACGGCGATCACGATGTGCCCTTCTGCTCTGCTCTCGGCTGTGCTGTACGTACGATCACGCTGGGTGCGGCCGGAAGCTTGATGTCGTCCTGGGCCGAAATACTGGTCCGGATCCCGAAGTTCTCCTGCAGGGCGTGCAGGTACATCCCGTCGGAACTGTTCTGGAACCGGGTGCTCAGCCGCTGGCCGTCCCCTACCGCCAGCACCGTGTAGGGCGGCACCAGCGGCCTGTTGTCGACCAGTATCGCGTCCCCCGCGGCCCTGATGGCGGACAGTGCGGTAAGCCGCTGCCCGTTGATGCTGACGGCTTCGGCACCGGACTGCCACAGGCCGTTGACGACGCGCTGCATGTCGCGGTCGCGCAGCCGCCCGGTGTCGGAGAACCCGGCGCTCTCCCGCGGCCCGCCCCCGCCACCGGACTCGGCCGACTTGGCATCGTCGACGACGAGCTTCACCCCTGGTCCGTGCACGGCGACGGCGCCCGACAGCACGCCCACCAACTCGCCCTGCTCACCACCGTGCTTCTTCAGCGCCTCGCGCTGCATCTCCCCCACATCGGTGCGCAGCGAGTCGACCCGGCCCTCCAACGTATCGGCGGACTTGGTCTCCTGCTCGATACGGTCGATGAGCTCCTCGCGCTCCTTGGCCACCACGGGCGCGGCGACCCGGGCCTGCGCGGCTCCCACAGTCACCACGAGCGCGGCGAGCACAAGTCCCGCCGCGAGTCCCAATTTGGAGCGCAGCGTCTTCGGCAGCCCGCTCTGCCCCAGAGCCCGCCTACGGGCAGTGGCTTCCGCGTACCCGTCGTCGAGGCTGTGGTCCATCACGTTGGTCAGCAGCGACATGGAAGCATCGGGGCGCGCAGGGCGCTTGGGGGTGCTCCGAACCGGGGGCTGCTGCGGCATGCCGCACATCGTCGCACGTCGTGGCCGCTACCTCCGAATGGCCCCATCGGCGTGCCGGTCGGCGCCAGGGAAGGGCGCCGACCGGCACGAGCGAGGGCTCAGCGACCCGCGCTGTCCACCACGGCCGCCCACTCGTCGAGCAACTGCTGCGCGGAGGCGTCGTCCGGCCCCTCGGCCCACAGATGCGTGACGGCCTCCGCCGGATCGGGCAGCACCATGACCCAGCGCCCGTCCGCCTCGACGACCCGCACACCGTCCGTGGTGTCCACAGACCGGTCGCCGGCCTCTTCCACGACCCGCCGCATGACAAGTCCCTTGACGGCCCACGGGGTCGCCAGATCGCGCTTGAGCACATGCGCCCGCGGAATCCGCGCGTCGATCTGGCTCAACGTCAGCTGCGTACGCGCCACGAGACCGATGAGCCGCACAAAGGCCGCGGACCCGTCGAACACACTGCTGAACTCCGGCACGATGAAACCACCGCGCCCGTCGCCACCGAAGATGGTCTCGTCCTCACGCCCCACGCGCGTGAGGTCGTCGGGCGAAGTGGTCGTCCACTCCACCTGCGTCCCGTGGTACGCGGCGACCTGCTCGGCGATCCGCGTCGTCGTGACCGGCAGCGCCACGCGCCCGCTTCTGCGCTCCGCGGCGACCAGGTCGAGCATCACGAGGAGCGCCCGGTCGTCCTCGACGATCCGGCCCTTCTCGTCGACGAGCGACAGTCGCTCCCCGACCGGGTCGAACCGCACCCCGAACGCCGCGCGCGCCGACGCCACGATCTCGCCGAGCCGTACGAGCCCGGACCGCCGGGCATCCGCGGTCTCGGTGGGCCTCGACTCGTCGAGGCCGGGGTTGATGGTCAGTGAATCGACCCCGAGCCGTCCGAGCAGGCTGGGCAGCACGAGCCCGGCGCTGCCGTTGGACGCGTCGACGACCACCTTGAGCCCGGCGTCGGCGATCCCGGTCGTGTTCACGTTGCGCAGCAGAGACCCGGTGTACGAGTCGAAGACGCTGGAGGGGAAGTGCAGGTCCCCGATCTCCCCGGGAAAGGCCCGCCGGTACTCCTGCCGCGCGTATACGCGGTCGAGCTTGCGCTGGCTCCCCTGGGACAGGTCGGCGCCCCGCTCGTCGAAGAACATGATGTCGACAGAGTCCGGTACACCCGGTGTCGTACGGATCATGATCCCGCCGGCACTGCCCCGAGCCGTCTGCTGCCGGGCCACCGGCAACGGCACGTTCTCCAGGTCCCGTACGTCCATGGCGCTGGCCTGCAAGGCGGAGATGACGGCCCGCTTGAGCGCGCGGGCGCCGCGTGAGTGGTCACGCGCCGTGGTCACGGTCGACCCCTTCTTCAGGGTCGTCGCGTACGCGCCCGCCAGTCGCACTGCGACCTCGGGCGTGATCTCCACGTTCAGGATCCCGGAGACACCGCGGGCGCCGAACAGATGGGCCTGTCCGCGGGACTCCCAGATCACCGACGTGTTGACGAAGGCGCCGGCCTCGACCGTCTTGAACGGGTAGACGCGCACGTTGCCCTGGACGATCGATTCTTCACCGACCAGGCACTCGTCCCCGATGACGGCGCCGTCCTCGATCCGCGCGGCCCGCATGATGTCGGTGTTCTTGCCGACGACACACCCGCGCAGATTGCTGTGCTGTCCGATGTAGACGTTGTCGTGCACGACGGCCTTGTGCAGGAAGGCGCCGCTCTTCACGACGACGTTCGAGCCGATGACGGTGTGCTCGCGGATCTCCGCATCGGCTTCGACCTTGGCGTAGTCACCGATGTAGAGCGGCCCGCGCAGCACGGCGTCGGGGTGCACCTCGGCGCCCTCGGCGACCCAGACTCCCGGCGAGATCTCGAACCCGTCGAGCTCGACGTCGACCTTGCGCTCCAGCACGTCGGCCTGGGCCTTCACATAGCTCTCGTGGGTACCGACGTCCTCCCAGTACCCCTCGGCCACGTAGCCGTAGACCGGCTTGCCTTCCTTCATCAGCTGCGGAAAGACGTCCCCGGACCAGTCCACCGGAACGTCGGCCTCGACGTAGTCGAAGACCTCGGGTTCCATCACGTAGATGCCGGTGTTGACGGTGTCGGAAAAGACCTGCCCCCACGTCGGCTTCTCGAGGAACCGCTCGACCTTGCCCTCTTCATCGACGATGGTGATACCGAATTCCAGCGGATTGGGTACACGCGTCAGACAGACGGTGACGAGCGCGCCCTTTTCCTTGTGGAAATTGATGAGTTCGGTGAGGTCGAAATCAGTCAGTGCGTCGCCGGAGATGACGAGGAAAGCGTCGTCCTTCAGCGCTTCCTCAGCGTTCTTCACGCTGCCGGCAGTGCCGAGTGGCTTCTCCTCATTGGCATAGGTGAGCTCCATCCCGAGCTCTTCGCCGTCCCCGAAGTAGTTCTTGACCAGCGAGGCCAGGAACTGCACGGTGACCACGGTTTCGGTGAGCCCATGCCGCTTGAGCAGCCTGAGCACATGCTCCATGATCGGCCGGTTGGCCACCGGCAGGAGCGGCTTGGGCATACTCGAGGTCATAGGGCGAAGGCGCGTGCCTTCGCCGCCGGCCATCACGACGGCCTTCATGTCGGAAGCGTCCTCCTTGTAAGAGACGACGGTCTAGCCGACTTCGCCCGCCAAATTACCCGCAGTTGTCATGTTGCGGACCATCCGGCTTCACCTGGCGCCCGATGGCGAGCTCAATCGGCCATGGAGTCCGCCTTGACAAGACGGCGGACCTGAACCACGTACAGGATCCCTGCCCACCAATACAGGGTTGTACCCCATCCTGCGAACGCCCATCCGAAAATTGCGGCGAGTTCGTGGATCCATCCGCTTCCGTCACTGAGCAGCAGCAGAGGGAACGCGTACATGAGGTTGAACGTCGCCGCCTTGCCGAGGAAGTTCACCTGCGGCGGCGGATAGCCGTGGCGTCTGAGGATCCACACCATCACCAGCAGGAGCAGCTCTCGCGCCAGCAGTACGGCGGTCACCCAGATGGGAAGAATCTCGCGCCAGGTCAGTCCGACCAGGGTGGACAGAATGTAGAGCCGATCGGCGGCAGGGTCGAGCAGCCGGCCGAGGTTGCTGATCTGATTCCAGCGGCGGGCGAGCTTTCCGTCGAGATAGTCGCTGATGCCGCTGAGCGCGAGCACCAGCAGTGCCCAGCCGTCGCTCTTGGGGCCGCCGAACTCAGGCCTGAGGATGAGCCACAGGAAGAGGGGTACGCCGACAAGACGCGCCATGCTGAGGATGTTCGGGATGGTGAGCACCCGGTCCGTCTGGACACGGGTCTCCTGGACCTCCACCCGGGGGCCTCCTGTGGGAAACGAGCCAACGATGCCCCCTGACTTTACCCTCAGCCCTGCCCGGCCCTGGCAACGGGGGTCACCGGAAACGCAAAAAGCCTCTGGGCTCGAGCGTAATGCTCGAGGCCAGAGGCTTCTTATCAAATTTAGTTCGGCGGCGTCCTACTCTCCCACAGGGTCCCCCCTGCAGTACCATCGGCG
>NZ_JBIWKA010000040.1:0-22228 GCF_044765445.1 Streptomyces sp. NPDC102467
TTGGCGGTGACCAGGTAGTAGCCGCCGGCCTGGGACTCGGACGTGAGCGTGAAGCTCACATCGTTGGTGCCGCACGACTGCCCGTAACCGCTCTTCCCATCGCCGCCACCGCTGCCACCGCCGTCGGTGCCGGAGTCGGCTTTGCCGCTGGTGTCACCGGAGTTGGAGCCAGAGCCGCTGGACGGGCTGCCGTTCGCGGGGCTCTCGCTCCCGCTGCTCGCGGCGGGGGAAGCCGTGGACGTTCCGGCACCCGTGGTGTCCTCGGGGCCGCACGCGGTGGCGGTGGCGGCGAGGGCCGTCACCGCCACCGCGGCCAGGACGAGGCGGGCGGAACGGGCGGCACGACGCGAACGCATGATGATCTCCAGGACCTGTCGGTAGCGGTGTCTCCTGCTGACACCGCTGACACTAAGGCCGCGTTGATCCTTAACTGATCCTGAGGACGTCCGGGTTCTGTCTCAGCGACCGTGACTCCCCCGCATCACACCAAGTGGACCGAAGCCCCAGCTCACCGCCATCAGCCTGCTCAGGATTGACTGATCTTGACCCCGTCGATGGTCCAGAACCAGTTGTTGCCGCCGGTGTAACGGAACCGCACCTTCGCCCTGGTCGCCCCGCCGGGCACCTGGAGCGAGACGCTCTCGGTGCGGGAGGACGTGTCGGCCGCATACGTTTTCACGGAGACCGGGGTCCCACCGTCGTAGGAGACGAGCACCTCGCCCTTCTGCGGGGATTCCTGCCGGTAGAAGGTGGTGTACGTGAGGGTGGCCGAACGGCCGCCGGTGACCGTGAAGTCGGGGCTGACGAGCGTCGAGTCGAAGGTGCCCGAGACCGCCCTGTCGGACCATTCGTCGCCGTCGGCGACCGCGAAGACGTTGCGGGCCCGGATGTTGGACTCGCGCTGCTGGTCGCGCTCGGCCTTGGTCCAGAACTCGTCCGTGGTGAACGACCAGCCGCGCCACTCGGTGACGCCACCCGTGCCCATGGCGGAGTTGTCGACGGACCAGCCGCGGGGCGGGGTGTGCGTGAAGCCGACGACGCCTGCACCGATGCCGGTCTCGTCGACGGGCCCGGTGAGCTCGGTGCGCAGGCTGTCGAAGTCGTCGGGGCCCGGCTGCTGGATCGGTCGGCCGTCCAGGCCCCAGGTCGGGTCGATGGCGATGCCGAGGTGGGCCAGGGCGCTGGCCGCGATGTCGGGCATCTTGACGTCGTGGCGGAGGGAGCCGGCAGCCGCCGTGGAGCCGACCGCGATCATGAAAGTCTGGCGCTCCTGCCACGTGGAGCCGCCGTGGCCGCCCGGGTCGGTGTGCCCGTGGTCGGCGGTGACCAGTATCAGCCAGTCCTCATCGGCGTACGTGGTACGGGACTTGAGGGCGTCGACCAGCTGCCCGACCTGGCCGTCGACGCCGTGGATGGCGTCGAGGTACTGCCCGCTGGCCGCGCCATAGGAGTGCCCCGCGTGGTCGACGTTGTCGAGCTGGACGAAGACCGCGTCCGGGTCGGCGGACTTCAGCTGCGCCACGGCGCGGGCGGCGGTGCCGGTGTCGTACTCGGCGCTCGGCGTGGAGACGCGGGTGTCGACCTTCGGGGAGAAGACGGTGTCGGTGAGCGGCGCCCAGGAGGAGACGGCGTACGTCGACAGGCCCGGCTTCGCGGTCTCGATCCGGGTCAGGAAGTCCGGGTATCGGGCGAACTTGTGGCCGGTGAAGTTGTTGTCCTTCACGTTGTGCTTGTCGGGCCAGACACCCGTGATGAGCGTCGACCAGCCGGGCCCGGACAGCGTGGGCGCGAGCGGGTTCGCGTAGATCGAGCTGGGGGCGGTCAGGCCGGCCGCCATCAGCGCCTTCAGGTGGGGCGCGTCGGCGTCCTTCACTCTGCTGAGCAGGGTGCCGTCCAGGCCGATGACGAGGACCTTGGGGGTCCTGGCTGCGGCGTACGCAGTGGTAGGCACGCTCAGGGCGAGGGCTGCGGTGGCGGTAGCGGTGGCGGTGCCGATGAGGAGCGAGCGGCGGGTGACGCCGGACGTGTTGCGCGACATGCGGTCCTCCGGTGGCGTGCGGGCACGGGTGGGTCCAACGCCTGTGAGTACACAGGGGCGTTGGACCAGACCCGTTATCTTTTGGTGACGCGCACGCGAATGGCCATGGACATTCGTCACCGCCCGATGGACTCCGCGCTGCCGGTCGCGGACTTTCAGTGGTTCACGTACGCATAGGGAGCCTGAGATCCGTGGGTGCCTGCCCGACGCCGCGGGCTGCTCGGCGCCCCGAGTCGAGTCCTACAGGTCCAGCACAGCGCGCAGCGCGCGGTCGACGCGGGCCATGGCGTCCTGGCCTACGGTGCCGCGCAGGGTGGCGCCTTCGAACCGCTCGGTGCGCAGCTGCTGCACGTTGACGGCAACCGCGGTGCAGGGGATCGGGTCGCCGATCACTACGGACATCGCGGTGTCCGGGTAGCGGCCCGAGGGGTGCAGCACGATCGCCACGACCGCGCCGAACGTCGTCTCCAGTCCGGTGAGGGAGATGATCAGAACGTCGCGGCCGTCTGCGAGCGTCCAGATTTCGCCTCGCTTCACAAGGTGTCGCCCTCGCCCGCCAGGTCACTGCCGAGACCGAGCGCGGCGAGCTGCTGCGCGGCGTCGAGGACGGCCTGGCGGCGGGCGGCGCGCACGATGTACGCGTTCAGGCTCAGACCGGCGGCTTCCGCGCCGGCCCGGATCGACGGATCGAGGTCGTCGGGGATCCGGAGCGTCATGACAGTCATGCCACCAGACTAGCCACCACATTCTGGTGGCGCAGCACTATGCATCTGAGGGCCGGCCTGCATGCCCGAGCGGGAGGCAGGCAGGAACGAGGGCCGGTTGTCCGCGGGTATGGCCCGGTCGGCCTCTGCGTCTGTCCGCCCTCACGGCGAGACTGGCTCTGGCAGGCAACCGGTTGGCCCCGGCCCCTGTGCGGGCGTCGCTTCGGCAGTGAGGCGAGGACCGCAGAGCCGTCGGGGGCCGACAGCCGTAAAACCTGGCCAGGAAGCGCCCCTGAAGCCATCTTGTGGGTCAGTCGCGGGTCAGTCGCGGTCGGTGTGCTTGCGCAGAACCGTGCGGTCGGTCGCGTCGATGTCGTAGGTCGTCTTGTTCCAGTCCTTCGTGGTGACCACGTCGACGGACCACACAGGCTTGCCCTGGTCGGTGTCGTCGAGCTCGACGGAGGTGACGGTGCCCTTGGTCTTGTCCGTGGCGGTCTCCACGGCCTGCTGCGGGGTCACCTTGGCCTTGGACAGCCGGCCGGCGAGTTCCTGCTTGTCGTCGCTGTCCTGGTCCGAGTCCGCCTGCGCCTTGCCGGCCTTGCCCGTGACGGCGTCGACGCGGAGGGTGCGCTCCGTACCGTCGTCCGTCGCCACCTTGGCATCCCAGCCGGGCTTGTCGGCCGGGCCCTTGAGCTCGATCGAGACCGGCTTCGACCCGTCCACGGCTTTCACCGCCGTGTCCAGTGCCTTGTCGTAGCCGACCTTGGCCTTCGGAACGAGGGCTTTCCGCTCGGCCTGGTCGTCGGTGAGGTTGCCCGCCGACGCCGAGGAAGTCGTCGACGCGCGGGTAGTGCCCGTGTCCGCCCCGGTCCGGCCGACCTCCTTGTCGTCGTTGCCACACCCCGTGATCAGGGCCCCCGCCGCGGCGACGGCGCACACCAGACCGATACCGCGCGAGTTCAACAGACGTCGGCACACTGGGACGAAGGTGCCTTGTTTTGTACGCATATGGACACGTTAAGGCGGTCGCTGACATCCTCTGGTGCGCCGCGCGGGGCGGGTACATGGCTCCGCGTAGACGAGGAAGAACGCCGTGGCCAGCACCGCCAGAGCGATGATCAACCGTTGCCGCGACATGTCAGGACTCACCTCCCGGTCCCGGCGCGGCGCATGACCGCGGCGGCACGGTGGAGGCGGGTTCCCGAAGAGTCCAGCGGGCGTACCTAGCCCACCCGGGGTCGAGCGACGCCCGGCCGGATCAGCTGCCGAAGCCGCCGCTACCGAAGCTGCTTCCGTCGCCCTTCTTGTGGTCGGCCGGATCCTGCGACGGGCTCGGATGCGTACTTGAGGTCCCGTATCCCTCATGGAGCTCGTGCGGCCTGAGCCGACCGCCGTCCTGCGGCACCTCGTCCGGTTCGCGGTACTCCTGGACCTCCCCGACAGGGCCGCCTTCCGGCATCTTCGGCTGTTCCTCCGGCCTCGGTCGGCGCGATTCACGAGTTTGGATTCGGCGCCCCAGAATAAAAGCGCCAATCAGGACCAGGACGACCACCACGCCCGCGATCCACATCAGCAAAGCCGCACTGGACGACACGGCGAGTTCCCACTCCGTCTTTTGCATACGACTGCTGTACCCGCCCGCGCGAAAAAGTAGCTCACGCTTACGCCTGCTGGTTCATCGGCGGATGAGGCAGTGGGCCTATTCAACGTTGCTGCTCCAGGGTGAGTCCGCCCATGCTGGGGCCCACGGGAGGGTGTTTTGCATAACGGATGTCCGGGCACCCGCCCAAATACGGGCCGCCCGAAAGACGGGCGGCCGGACGACGAACCACTCATCGGTAATGGAAGGCTCATTTTCATGCTCAAGGCCATTGCAGACGTACTCCGGGCCATCGGCGGAGCCATCGCCACCGTAGTGACGCTTCCCTTCCGCGCGGTCGCCCGTCTCTTCGGCGGCGCTTCCGACACCGCCCACGGCCACCATTAGAGCGGCCCTGCGCACGAGGAAGGTCAGGAATCGTGGACGGGGGCAGTCGAGGTACGTCTACCGAAACTGTTCCCACGCGGTCCGGGTGAGCTCGTACGCGACTTCACCGTGCTCGGAGCCCTCGATCGCCTCCGGCCAGTCCCCGGTGAAGTTCCGCACGAAATACAGGCCCGACTTCTCCATGACACGACGGGAGCGGCTGTTGACCGCCATCGTGTCCGCTGTGACCCGCTCGACCTCCAGCTCCGTGAATCCCTTGTGGATCAGGGCCCGGGAACCTTCGGTGGCGTAACCGCGCCCCCATGCCGCCTGGTCCAAGCGGTAACCGAGCTCGACCACGGCAGCGCTGTGCTCCTCCAACGGCCGGAACTCGAACCAGCCCAAGAAGGTGCCGGTGCTCCTTTCCTGCGCAGCCCAGTAACCGCGGGTCCCCCAGCACGGGTAGTCGTGCAGAAGTCGCGGCAGGACCCGCGTCTCGATCGTCTCGCGGCTGGTGGGACGGCCACCGTTGATGAAGCGCATGACCTCGGGGTGGTTGTCCAGGGCGAGCAGGTGGCCGATGTCGGCCGCCGTGAACGCGCGCAGAACGAGCCGGTCGGTCTCCAGGAAGTTGGGCATGCCGCGATCTTCACCGCGCGCGAGCCGGGCGTGCCATCGATTTTCCGGCCGTCGGCACGTGATGGCGATCTGTCAGGGCGGCGTATTGGGCGCTTGGGCTTGCGGGCGGTGCTGGAGCAGGCGTAGTTGGCGGTCGAGTTCGGTGCGGACGTCGGTGGGGAGGTTCCCGGTGAGGTTCCACTCGGTGAGCAGGTCCGCGATGTGGCGCAGTTTGATGTTCGTGCGCTGGGAGATGTTCCGGACCACGTCCCACGCCTGATCGGGGGTCGCGTGGGCGACGGCCATGATGATGCCGACCGCCTGGCCGATCTCATGATGCGCGTCGGCCGCGTGTCTCAGCTGGCCGACTTCCTCCTCCAGCCGGGCGACCGTCGCCTTGGCTCGTTCGAGTTTCGGGGCAGCGTCCTGCTCCGGTACCTCTGACATCACTCTCGCCTCCGGGGTCAAGGGGGGCCGCGACACAACAGTGCCAATACCGTCCCCTACTCCCCCGAGCCTGGAAACCCCGCCTTCACCGCCCGCCCCACACGCTCACCCGAAACGGGGGCCTACCCGCACACGTGTGAGCTTTCTGATGAACGGGGAGTCAACAAAGAGGCGTGTTCACCCCCGTTGGAGGTCACTCGCGCCGAGGCTCTTCCGGTTCGGACCGGAGCCGGGGGAGCCGCCTGCTTTTCGGCGGGTGGCTTGTCGGGCCCTCTACTCGCGGCGCACGTCGGGGACCGGTAGCGGGCGCTCCGCCTTCACGAGCATCTTCCGAAGGTCGCCGCGCATCTGCCGGGCAGCCTCCCGGTGCCCTCGTGCCTGCACTCGCATCTGCCGGGCGCGCAGGAACGTGTCATTCACGGCCACGGCCTCCGATGACCCTCTGATGCCCCCTGGCCCCGGCTGGCCATGGGGTTCCGATCCCCCCGCCGACAGGCGCACCCTCGCGTGCGACCACTCTGCGCCGCCCCCGCAGAACGCGTCAACGCGGTAGCCGGACGCCTCCAGTACCCACCGGCCGAACCGCCACACCCGGCGCCCCCCACAGGCCCCGCCGACCCGGGGCGTGGTCTTCGTGGGGCTGTGGGCCCTCCGTCCGGCGTACTCGAGTCGCGTGAAGGCCGGCCTTGGCCGTAGACCGGACCCATGAGCGACAGACAAGACAGTGGCGGGCACGGACAAGAACGGGTACACCACCCCGGCGAGATCGTTCCCGATTCGGGAATCTACGAGTGCGACTGCCAGCAGCATCACGGCTACAGCACCGACGTACGCGGCCACCGGTTCCCGCCTCCGCCGGAGGGGTGCACGGGCCACGGGTGGAGGCTCAAAGACGCCGCGCATCCCGGCGCCTGAGTGGGCACCGGATCCGGATCGCGGGGCCATGGCTCGCACACCGAACGAGGTCACGAGCGACGCGCTGCCCAGCGGCGGACGCGTAGTCGACGGCGGGCTGCGCCGAACGCGCCACTTCAGGATCCGGCACCACGCCGTGAGGGCACTCCTGGAACATGGGTGAGAAGTGGCGGCTGAGGACGAGCCACGTCGACCGACCCGGGATCACCCGAGTCCGTTCGGGACGCGGATTTCGCTACAAGGATGCCTCGGGGCGTGACATCGACAACCCCGAGGAGAAGGAACGCCTGCGGGCACTCGTCATCCCCCCGGCCTGGCGGGACGTCTGGATCTGCCCATGGCCCAACGGTCACCTGCAGGCCGTCGGCACCGACGCCGCGGGCAGGCGCCAGTACCTGTACCACCCGCTGTTCCGCGAGCGGCAGGAGCTGGCCAAGCACGACCACGTGCTGGAGGTCGCCCGCGCGCTCCCCGAGGTACGCGCGCAGGTGACGCGGGACCTCGGCCGCCGCGGTCTGTGCCGTGAACGGGTGCTCGCCTGCGCCGTCCGCCTGCTCGACCTCGGCTTCTTCCGCATCGGCAATGAGGCCTACCGGCGGGACAACGGAACGTACGGGCTGACCACTCTGCTGAAGGAGCACGCCTCCTGCCGGGCGGGAGAGGTCTGTCTCACGTATCCGGCGAAGTACTCCAAGACGCAGAGCCGCGCGTTCGTCGATCCGCCCGCCTGCACGGTGTTGCGCGCCCTGCTGCGCCGGGGCGGCGACGGCCAACGGCTGTTCGCCTACTGGCAGGGCGGGGCCTGGCACGAACTCGACGCCGCCGAGCTCAATGACTACCTGCACGAGAGCGCGGGCAAGGACATCACCGCGAAGGACTTCCGCACCTGGCACGCCACCGTCCTCGCGGCGGTCGCCCTCGCCGTCTCCGCTCGCGTGGCCGATGGGTCCCGCGCCGCACGCAAAGGCGCCGTCACGCGGGCCGTCCGCGAGGTCAGCGCGTACCTGGGCAACACACCCGCGGTGTGCCGGGCCTCGTACATCAACCCGCGGATCATCGAGCTCTTCGATCAACGGCGCACGATCGCCGACGCCCTCGAGCAGCTCGGCGACGGCGCTGCGTTCGGGCACCCGGCGACCCAGGGGGCCATCGAGGAGGCCGTGCTACGGCTGCTGACGTGAAGCGGACGGGGCGCACCGCGAAGTGGATCCGTTGGATCGCGAGCAGGACACCAGCAGCCCCCCTGAGGACTACTCGGACTACTGAACCGACTCCGGTCTGGCGGCCCCGCTCGGCCTGGAGACGGCTACTCTCCAGACGTGGGTACCGACTCTTCCCCTGCTTGTGCTGACTGTTGCGTCGTGGTGGCTGCCTCTGCGGGCGGGATCCAGGGCCTGGGGACACTGCTGGGCGGCCTGAGCGGCGAGCTTCCGGCGGTGGTGCTGGTGGTGCAGCACTTGCGCCGTGGCCGCGAGACACAGATCGTCTCCGTGCTGACCCGCCGGACCGACCTCGCGGTCAAGCTGGCCCAGGACGGGGAAGAACCGGTTCCGGGCACGGTGTACATCGCCCCGCCCGACCGGCACCTGTGCGTGCGCACGGCGGGAAAGCTGGCACTGACGGAAGAAGGCCCGGTGAAATCCGCCCGCCCGGCTGCCGACCCGCTCTTCGAATCGGCCGCGAAAGCCTACGGTGAGAAGGCCATCGCCTGCGTGCTCACCGGAACGGACGGCGACGGCGCCCAGGGCATCACCGCCGTGAAGGCGCACGGCGGCACCGTCCTGGTGCAGGACCCCGACACGGCACAGTTCCAGGGGATGCCCCGTTCGGCGATCAACACGGGCCTGGTCGACCTCGTACTGCCTCTCAAGGACATCGCGCCGACCATCACCCGGTTTGTGCGGCGTTGAGATCGTCGCGGTCAGGTCCGCGCGCTCCGGCCGTCACTGCTCGCCGGGCGCCCCGGTCAGGATCCGCCGCCCAGGAGGAAGCCGCCGCCGGTGACAAGGATCTCGGCGATCACAAGGATGTGCTCGTGGGTGCCGTAGCGGATCTGGAGGTCCTGGGAGACGAACGCGCGGCGTGCCCCCTGCCCCTCGTCCACGGTGCCTCGGGCCTCAGGGTTGCGGGCGAGCATCCCGATGGCACGATCGACAACGCTGGCCTGCTCATCGCTCAGGGCGCGGTATTCGTCGCGGGCCTGGATCGACAGGATGGGTTCCAGGGCGGTGGATGCTGCGTTCATGTCCGCGATTGTCGCAGACGACGACAGGCCGGCACGTAGACCGGTGAGAGCCTGTGTCATATCCCCGGCCGGATCAGCGCGCGTCGTCTGGTGCGTGCGATCGCAAGGCGCCGGAAGGTCCTGGATGGGGGTCCCCCCTGCTCGAGCGAAGCCGGCACGGCTGCGCCTGCGCGCGGTGTGTGCTTGCGCATGCCGGCCGCAGCAGGTCGCCCTGAGAGCGGTGAACTCCGCACAAACGCGGGTCAGGGGTACCCGCCATGTGTACGGCCCTGGTGGCGGTTCAGGCGGTCGAAGTGATCGCTCGGGTGACGGCCGTGATCGCCGGGGTGGGGTGGCCGCAGAGGCGTGCCACGAGCACCCGGCGAATCTCGGGGGGTGCGCCGTCGACGCGCAGCACGCTCACCCCGGGCAGCGGCACCAGTGAGAGCCCGGAGGGCACCGTGGTCACGCCGAAGCCGCCCGCGACCAGCTGGAGCTTCGTCAGCCAGTCGCGCGCGGAGTGAACGACCCGCGGCCGTCCGGGCAGGCCGGGCCAGACGCCGAGCAGCGGCTCGGAGTTCGACGACGGGGTGGCGATCCATGCGGCGTCCACCAGTTCGTCGACGTGCACGGTGGTGCGTCCGGCGAAGTCTCCGGTCGAAGACACGGCCACGACCAGTTCGGTGTCCGCGACGGTCGTGAGGTGCAGGCGCGGCAACTCGCTGTCGAAGGGCCGGTGGGGAGGGCGGGATGTCAGCACGGTGAGGTCGAGCGAGCCGGCGCGCACCGCCCGGATCAGGGTGGGCGTGGTGCCTTCGCGGGTGGTGACCGTGATCTGCGGGTCGGCCTTCGCGAGGTGTGCGAGCGCGGCGGGCAGAATCGTCGAGCCCGCGCTCGGGACGGCCCCGAGCCGCACCAGTTCGGTCCGCGGGGCAGTGCCGGTGAGTTCACGCTCGGCCGCTGCGAGCGAGGCGAGGATCGTGTGGGTGTGCCGCAGCAGGGTCAAGCCGGCGGACGTGAGCCGCACCCCGCCCGGGCGGCGTTCGAACAGGGTGGCGCCGGCACTGTGTTCGAGGGCGGCGGCCTGGCGTGAGACGGCCGACTGCGTGTATCCGAGGCGGGCGGCCGCCGCGGTGAAGCTGCCGGACTCGGCGATCTGCCGCAGGACCCGCAGTCCCGTACTGGAGATGTCCATGCGTTATACGCATACCACGGATGCCAGATCATCGCTTCCCGCATGTACATCCCGCTCCTAGTGTCGCTCTTAAGAGGACGGATGAACATGGACGAACACGGAGGTCATCACGTGCGCGCAGCAGTTCTGACGCGGTTCGGCGCCCCACTCGCGGTGCGGGAGGTGCCGGACCCCGAGGCCGGGGGCGGGGAGGTGGTGGTCGAGGTCCTCGCCGCCGGCGTGGCGCCCTACGCGGCCGAAGTCTTCAGCGGCAAACGGAAGTACCCCCTTGTCCCTCCTGTCGTGCCGGGTGTCGGCGGCGTGGGGCGGATCGTCCACGTCGGCCCGGACGCCACCCGGCTGCGGGTCGGCGACCTGGTGTGGTGCGACTCGACGGTGCGCTCGCGGGACGACGCCCTGACGCCCGACATCACGCTCCAGGGCTGGAGTTCACGCGGCGAGGGCGGCGCGCGGCTCGCCGAGCACCTGCACGACGGCGCGTTCGCCGAGCTCATGCGGGTCCCGACGGAGAACGTCTTCGCGCTGCCGACCGCGGCCGGGGAGGATCCGGCCCGCTGGGCCGCGCTCACCGTGCACACCATCTCCTACGGCGGGCTGCTGGCAGGCGGGCTCGCGGCCGGCGAGACGCTGCTCGTCAGCGGGGCCACCGGAAACCTCGGCAGCAGCGCGGTCGCGGTCGCACTCGCGATGGGCGCGGGTCGCGTGGTCGCCCCCGGCCGCAACAAGGCCGCGCTCGGCCTCCTCGCCGACCGGTTCGGTCCGCGGCTGCGCCCGGTCCCGCTGACCGGGGACGAGGCCACGGACCGCGGGGCGATGTCCGCGGCGGCCGACGGCCCGGTCGACATGGTGATCGACCTGCTCCCTCCGAGCGCACCCAGTTCGGCCTCGCGCGCGGCGGCCATGACCGTGCGCGAGTACGGCCGGGTCGTCCTCATGGGCGGCGTCGGCATGCTCGGTGGCGACGACCTGGCACTCCCCTACCCATGGATCATGCGCAACTCGGTCACCGTGCGCGGGCAGTGGATGTACCCGCGCACAGCCAATGTCGGCATCATCCGCCTCCTCACCTCGGGCACTCTGGATCTCGCCCCCGAACGAGTCCGGTCGTTCGGCCTCGACGCCGTCAACGACGCCATCGCGTACGCCGCCGCGCACGGCGGCCCGTTCGACCGAACCAGCCTCACCCCATGAGTCATGGACCCCACTCTGAGAGCATCGCGGTGTGACCACACCCCTCGCCGAGACCCCACATCCCAGGATTCAGATCCATGAGGTCGAGATTCTTGGACCGAGCCGGCTGGCTGTCGTGGTGCGGTGCCTCGCAACGACGCGGCTGGGCGCGGAGTTTCCCTGTATGACTCATCACGGCCGAGCCGTAGACCTGACAGTGGCGGAGATCAGCCGATACCCCCGCGTGTCGTCACCCGAAGTGGAACCACCCCACGCAGCCCGCCTGGTCCTCACCGGCACGGGGGCCGACCAACTGCGCCTACACTCCCGGGACATCCTCCAGGGCACGCACCCAACGAGCTGACGCAGGCTCCTGTCGGACCAGGGCATACACACCCCACGCGGCGACAGCGAGCACCACGAGCACCGTCATGACGATCGTGCCCGCTCCGACATGCATGGAGCGTTCTTGCTGCTCGTGCTGCTCTTGAACGAAGGCCTTGATGCCGGCGTCAGTTCGCGTGCGGAGCGCACGACTGGGAAAGCCCTGAGAGACGGTGTCCCCCTCTTGGTCTGCCATCCCTAACCAGGGGTTATAAGGCGAAACATCACAGGCCTGGGCGAAGGCCGCTTCATGGCCGAACCTCTGTGGTGTGGGTCACTGGAACCGGCCTTCGCCGTACGGACAGATGGAAGGTGTGGATACGACTCTGCGCAAACGCATCAGCACGGGGGACCAAGGCGCTTTTGGCGAGCTCTTCGACGCGTACGCACGTTCCGTCTATAACCACGCGTTCCGGCTTACCGGTAACTGGGCGCAGGCCGAAGATGTCGTGTCACTGACCTTCCTGGACGCATGGCGCCTACGCGAGAAGGTCAATGAGGAAGGTGGTTCGCTGCGGCCCTGGCTGCTCGGGATCGCCACCAACGTCACGCGCAATACGCGCCGGGCGGCACGAAGACACGCGGCAGCCATCGCTCGTCTGCCTCGTGGGGAGACCGAGCGGGACTTCGCCGACGAGATCGCCGGGCGCCTCGATGACTCGGCGCAGCTGGCTCTGGTGCGAACGGCGCTGTCCGGGCTTCGCAGGGCCGATCGGGAGGTACTGGCCCTCTGCGTCTGGGCGGGGCTCGACTACGCGGCGGCGGCCCAGGCGCTCGGGGTGCCTGTCGGAACCGTACGATCGCGGCTCTCCCGAGCCAGAACAAAACTCGCGAAACACATGGAACCGCCTTTCGGACGCGGACAGATGGGAGATGACCGCACTACTGCGGTCAGGCCCGTCAAGGAGGGGAACCGATGACCCAGCTTCCCGAGAAATGCCTTCCGCCGGGCCGTCACGAACTCCTCAAGGAGCATCTGATGACCGAGATCCGGCAGACCGCGATCCAGCAGACCGAGACGCCCGCGCGGGCGTCCTCCGTACGCAAGAAGTGGTTGCGGCCCGCGTTCGCGGCGGCGGCCGTCGCCACCGCGGTGGCCGTCACGTTGGTGGTCCTCCCGTCGTCCGGCGGAGGCGCGAACGCGCAGCCGCCGACCGAGGAGGCCGTGGCGTTGCTGGAGGACATCGCGTTGGCGGCCGCCCGTGAGAAGGTGCCCGGCGACATCCGCGACGATCAATTCGTGTACGTCGAGAGCAAGGTGGGCTACACCACGCACCAGGAAGGCAAGAAGGCGAAGCTGGATCCCCTCCACAAGCGGGAGGTCTGGCTTTCGGTGGACGGCCTGCATACGGGACTGATCCGCGAGCCGGACTACGGGTTCGCGGGCGAGGAGGCGCTGAAGCCCGATCTCCCGCTGTATGAGGGCTCGACCAACTACCGCAACCTGCAGTCCCTGCCGACCGACCCCGACCAGATGCTGAAGTGGCTCCACCGGGTCAGTGACGGGGGCGAGAGCGAGGACCAGAACACCTTCGTACTGGTCGGTGACCTGTCGTTCGAGGGACTGATGCCGGCCGCTCAGAGCGCTGCCCTCTACCGGGCCGCAGCCACGATCTCCGGGGTGGTGGTCGTTCCGGACGCGGTCGACGCGGCGGGGCGCCGCGGCGTGGCCGTCGCGCGCGTCAACGGCGGGGAGCGCCAAGAGCTGATCTTCGACAAGGAATCGAAGCGATTCCTCGGAGAACGCACCGTCGCCGTAGAAGACCTGCCGGACGGGCAGAAGAAGGGCGAGCTCACCGGCTCCAGCGCGATCCTCGAGCGCGCCGTCGTCGACAAGCCGGGGCAGCGTCCCTAGCAGGGCGGGCGACGCTCGGCCGGTCCAGGCTGGAAATCTCTTGAGAGGACACCGTTGGGCCCAGGCCGGGCAGGAAGCAGGAAGCGGCCGGGGCCCCACGCGTGCGGTGGCTGAGCTTTTCACGTGCCAGCCCAACGACGCGGGGCCACAGGCCGAGCTCCACAGCGGTGCGGAAACCGCTTCGCGTACGAGCGGCTTCGCCGATGGAAACGGAGGTCAGGGCTTCGTGGCGCCTTCGAGCCACTGGGACGTGAGGCTCGTGACCAGCCCGGACACCGCCTTGGACAGCCGGGGGGTCATGGTGGTGGTGCCGCCCGACTCGGCTGTCTTCACCAGGTCGTCGATCGCGGACTGCAGCTCGGCCATGGCCTCGGTCTGCCCGTCGCGCGGTGTTTTGGGCAGGGCAGCCTCGATCGTGTCGACGTGCTTCTGCGCGTCCTGCGTGTCCTGCGCGGTCGTCTTGCCCTGCGGTGCCGCGAGGAGCCCGGCGAGCAGGCCGTTGATCGGTGCCAGGATGCCGGTGAGGCCGCCCAGCGGGGCCAGCTGCTGCAGCACCGCTCCCGGGTCGGGGTCGGCTGCCGGGTCGGATGACACGAAAGTGCGACGGGTGCTCTCGTCGGCGGAGTCCGACGCGAACGCGGGCGCCGCGCCGCCGATCAGGAGGGACGAACAGAGAGCGGAGATCACGAGGCGCCGTACGGGCAGAGCGGGCATGTTTTCGCCTTTCGAGGCTTGAGGGTGACGCTTGAGATCACCGTGGGACCCCTCTCAACGACCTGCAACTGAACCACCGTCATACGGCTTAAACAGCGACAGCCACCCCGAAGCCACCCCGGAAAGGGGAGCGGCGGACGCGGTGTCCGGCTGGTGATGCGGTGATGCGGTGATCCGATCCAAGTGGGCGCTGCGCCTACTTACGGTGAAACCGTGCGGCCCGGTACTGCCGACCCAGCGTGCGCAGAACGGCCGGCAGTGGCACCTCGGCTCCCCCGTCCACCAGGCCGCCGGCCGCGTGCCGGACCGCCGTGAGCTTCAGGCTCTGCAGCTGCCAAAGGGCCGTGACGAACGGCCGCACCGAGGGGTCGACGAGCTCGGACAGCCGCGCAGCCGCCTGCAGCTGGTCCTGCGCCAAGGCCGCCTGTTCCCGCACGATCTCCGCCAGCGCGCGTCGGGCCTCGCCGCTGGGGTGGACGATGCTCGCCAAGGTCAGCTGATGCCGATCGAGGTCCTGCTGAGGGATTCCGACCACACCACCGACCGCGTCCTCGGCAAGGTCGTCGAGAAAGTCCACGCGCTGCATCGACTCGATGAGGGCCCGGCATCCGGTTTCGAACGCCGCCTGATCGCTGTGCGTGCCGGTGGGGGCGACGAAATCGGCCATGAGCATGAAGGCGGGCAGTGAGTAGCCTTCGACGTAGTCCTGCAGCTGTTGCTCGGTGAGGAAGCCCGTGTAGTCGACCTCCAGATGCGCGCCGTCGAGGAAGGCCTCCACGCGCGGGCGCAGGCGGGGGTGGCGGGTGACCGTGTCGGCAAGCGCCCGGAGGGTGGCGTTGTCGATGGGTCGCGTTCCGTCAAGAGCGGCACGCGTGGCGGCAGACCATTCCGCCAGTTCGTTCTTGCGGTGGGCCACTTCCCCCGTGTCGACGCGCTCGTCGGTGAGATGCATGAAAGCCACAGCGGCGATGATCGGCGGGTGCAGCGCCGCGGGCAGCAGGAGTCGGACCGCCAGGTACTCCTTTTTCGCGAACGCCTTCACGAGAGAGCGCTGTTGGGTGTAGTCGACGTGCAGGTCAGCACGCTCGATCCCGGCGTGGCGCAGTGTCTTCTTCCAGGTGGGCATAGGGGTTCCTAGGTGGTGCGGCGGCCTGCGCGGGGGTCCGGCGGGCGGCCGGTGCGCAGCAGGATGCGGGGCAGGTCATGGCTTCGGCGCGATCGAGAAGCATCGCACCACCATGCCGCTGACCGCTGACCGCCCGCCGCCCGCCGCCCGCAGAGTTGCTCAGCCTATCGAGATTCGATAGATTTCCATCGTAGGTCGATGGAAGGAAGGGGACATGGGAAAGCTGACAGTGCGCGCGTTGCACGCCGTGCTCGTGGTGGTGCTCACCGGCACCGTGTTCGTACAGGCATTGATGGTGTGGGCGTTGGTCAGCGGGAACGACCCGGAGGACGGGTCGCTCCCGCTGACCCCGCTGCGCGTGATCACGATCCTGGGCATCGGGACGGCCCAGGTCGCCCTGGTCTGCGTATGGCGACTGGTGACGATGGTGCGACGCGGAACCGTGTTCTCCCACGTCGCCTTCCGGTACGTGGACGGCATCATCGGCGCGATCGTCGCGGCTGCTCTCCTGTGGTTCACGGTCACGGCCATCAACGCGCCCGGCCAGCGGGAGGACCCGGGCGTCACCCTCATCATGGGCGGGATCGGGCTGGCCATCCTGGGAGTCGCGCTCATCGTGCTCGTACTGCGGATGCTGCTCGCCCAGGCCGTCGCCCGCGATGTCGAAGCGGCGCGGATGCAGGCCGAGTTGGACGAGGTGATCTGATGCCGATCGCCGTCGACATCGACGTGATGCTGGCCAGGCGCAAGATGTCCGTGGGCGAACTCGCCGACCGCGTAGGGATCACCCCCGCCAACCTGGCGGTACTCAAGAACGGCCGCGCCAAAGCGGTGCGCTTTGCGACGCTCGCCGCGCTCTGCGAGGTGCTCGAGTGCCAGCCGGGCGACCTGCTTCGCTGGGAGGCCGAGGACACCACGGGCGAATGAACCGGGCCGGCCGACGCGTCATCGCCGGCCCCGCGCGCCTTTGACCGACTCGCGAGCATCCCGGGACCGTGCCCGGCGAAGAGCCGGGTCTGAACCCAGCATGAGCAAGTGTGCTTACATGCCGACCATGGTTCCCCTGGATGTGGTGTGTAGGGCCCCGAACTTGCTGCCACCACACGCGAGTTGGGCTTCGGTGTGAGCCGCGCTCGGAGTCTGTCGGAGGGACCGCCCGCGGCATCGCGTCACTTCTAAGGAGCGCACATGTTTCGAGCTTCGTCGACATTACTGCTTGCGGCCGCACTGACCTGCACGGCGACCGGCGGAAGCGTCGCAGCCGACGGAAGTGTCGCGGCTGTCGGGACGCAGGGGCCCGGTACCACGCGGCACTCACCGGGCACCTCTTGGCACACCTCCTGGGCCGGCTCCCAGCACAGTCTTGCCCCCACTCCCCTGCGCGATCAGTCCGTCCGCATGATCAGTCACCTGAGTCAGGGCGGGGACGCGGTGCGGGTCCGGGTGCAGAACACCTTCTCGCAGAGCCCGTTGTCCATCGGCGCGGCCACCGTCGCGGGCAGCGACGGCAAGAGCGCGGCCCTTGAGGGCGCGGCCCGGAGAGTCACCTTCGAAGGGCAGGGGCGCGTCGTGGTGCCGGCGGGAGAGGAGGTCTGGAGCGACCCGATTCCGATGCGGACCAGGGCGCAGGGCGACGTGGCCGTGTCGCTGTCCGTGTCGGGGCAGGCGAGCGCGGGCCGCCATGACAACGCCTTTCGCACCAACTACCTTTCCGCCCCGGGCTCCGGCGACCACAGCGGCGACGAGAGCGGCAGCGCCTACACCGAGAAGGTGCAGTCGACCTACCTGGTCAGCGCGGTGGACGTGCGCAACAGGGACCTGAAGGGCACGCTCGTCGCCTATGGGAGCTCCGTCGTGGACGGCACGGGGAGTACGAACTGCGGCCCGGGCTGCACCGAGTTGGGCAACAACCGCCGCTGGAGTGACGACCTCGCGCGGCGAATAGGCACGGAGTTGCCCGAGGAGCGCCAGTTCGCCGTGGCCAACGCGGGCGTGGCCGGCACCACCAGTTTCGCCGACTGCCCCGGCATGGACGACTCCGTCCGTGGCCTGGACTCCTTGGCACGCCTGGAGCGGGACGTCCTGTCACTGCACGGGGTGCGAGCCGTGCTCTTCTACTACGGAACCAACGACCTCGCCGTGGGGTGCGACGCCGAGCAGATCATCGGCAGTTACCGCGACACCTTCGAGCGGCTGCATGCGGCCGGGATCAAGGTCTACGTCACGCCGATCACCCCGCGCCCCGGCTACAGCGATGTCAACAACCGGGACCGGCAAGCGGTGGGCGACTTCGTGAAGAAGGGCAGCGACTGCTCCAGTACCTGCGACGGAGTACTCGACTTCGACCAGGTACTGAAGGACCCGGTGCAGCCCAACAGCATCAACCCCGCCTACGACACCGGCGACGGAGTCCACGTCAATATCGCCGGCCAGCAGGCGCTCGCCGACTTCATCTCGCTCCCGATGGTGACGCGCACGACCCGCCGCTAGGCAACCCGTCACTCGCGGCGTACGAGGCTCTCGCGCATGCTCGCCCGAACCCGCACACCGGGTCAGCCGCCCGCCGGGCCGCGCTCCAGCGCCTCCGCCGCGTCGAGGGCGCTGATCGCGGCTCGTACGCGCAGCGCGTCCGGCCCCGTCGTGACGTCGAGCCCCGCGATCTCGGCGGCGCGACGCAGCCGGTAGTCGACCGTGTTGGGGTGCACGCACAGTTCCTGAGCGGTGCGGCGACGGCTGAGCCCGCAGCCCAGGTACGCGCGCACCGTGGCCAGCAGTTCGGGGCGGGCCGTCAACGGTCGCACGAGCCGTGCCAGCTCGTCCCGGGCCGGTCCCGGGCGCATCAACTGGTACTCGAGCAGCACATCCGGCAGCCGGTAGAGGCCCGGCGGCCGCTCCGAAGCGGCCGCCACCCGGCGCACCTCCTGGGTCAGTGTCACCGCGGCGGGGATGGTCTCCGGGGCGGCGGCGGCCGCGCCCGCCATGATGTCGACGCCGGCGACCCGCCGCATGTGCTCGACCGCCTTGGCCAGGCGTGCCCAGTCCCGGCCTGCGACCCGGTCCGGCTCCGTCCTGCACGGGATCAGCGCCAGGCCGCCGTCACCGGACCATGCGGACAGGACGGTGCCGTCGACGTGCCGGTCGAGCTCCACACGTAGCCGGCGCAGTTTGCGTTTGGCCGCGATGACCGGACTCACCCCGTCGAGCGCCTCATCGGGATGGGCGCCGATGGCGAGGTCGAGGACCAGATAACAGGGAGGCACGTCCAGCCCCCAACGGGCCGCGGTGGTCGCCGCGTCCGCGCCCTCGACGAGCGCTGTCAGCAGGGCTTGACGTGCGGACTGCTCCTCGCCCAGGACCGCCTGACGCTCGGCGAAGAAGCCGGCGACCACGGTGACCGTCATACGTTCCAGGAACTGCAGCACGAGCACGGTGGCCGCCTGCACGTGTTCGAGGTCGTCCGGTGTGGCGTGGGAGAGCATCTGCTGCAAGCACTCCTGCGCGCCTACGTGGTACGCCCGCACGACCGCCTCGACGGGTACCCCTTCCTCGGCCCGTTTGGCGGCCGACTGCCGCAACGCCAGGAGCTGGCTCTCGCTCGGAGGTTGTCCCGTGCGCAGCATGGCGACGAAGGAGCCGATGCCCTGCTCGACGACTCTCTGGATCTCGCCGCGGAGTTGCTCGCCGGGCATCGTGTCGTAGACCGGTACGTGGTCGACGAGGCGGTCCAGGACGCGGCCCGCCAGCATGGGCAGCGCGTCGCTGAGGCGCTGGTGGAGGACGACGCCGTCGAAGGCCAGCGGTAGCGGCAACGGCAACGGTGTCGTCCCGTCGTGATCCTCACCCATGCCGCTCGCCTCTCCCGCCCCGAGATCGTTACGTGTGGTGGTAGCCAAAGTCGCTGGCCGTGAGCGCCGCGTCAAGAGCGCGGCCGGTGGTGTGTGCGGGGTCGCCGCGTCTTCGCGCGGGCCTCCGCCTTGTGACGGCTCACAAATGGTGTGCGTGATGTCTGGACGCCGGTCGGGGTCCATGGGGTGGTTGTTGCCTCAGTCTTCCTTTGGCAGCGCTTCTTCACCTCGCGCTTCCCTGGGAGCGCTTCTTCACCTCGTGGTGAGGCGTCCGCCCACGCCGATCCGTCAGCCGGCAGTCACCTCAGGAGATCCGTATGCCAGTGACCGAGCTTTCCCCGCGCAAGTTCCGCTCGTGTCTCATCGCCGCGGCCGCCTGTGCCGCCACCGCCCTCACCTTCTCGGTAGCGGCCCCGGCGCAGGCGGACACGGCGCCCGAACTCCGCGAAGGGGGTGTGCCGGAAGCCCTCTGGAACTATGTGAGCTCACCGGGAGCTGTGCCGGGCGCCAACGACTGGTCCTGCAAGCCGAGCGCCGAGCACCCCGAGCCGGTTGTCATGCTGCCGGGCACCTTCTTCAACCTCGGCGCGAACTTCGTGAAGACGGCGCCCCGGCTGAAGAACGCGGGCTACTGCGTATACGCCTTGAACTACGGCTTCACCCCGGTCTCCCTCGGCCGCATCGGAGGGCTCGGCCCCAACCGTGAATCGGCGGCTCAACTCGATGCGTTCGTGGACAAGGTCCTGGCGTCGACGGGCTCGGCGAAGGTGAACATCATCGGGCACTCGCTCGGCGGGAGCGTCCCCATGTGGTGGATGAAGAAGATGGGCGGCGCCCCTAAGGTCGACAAGTACGTGGGCTGGGCCCCGAGTTCGCACGGTACGAACCTCAACGGCATCGCCGACCTCGGCACCAAGTTGAACCTCATGGGATTCGTGACCCACCTCTCGAACGTGGCGCGCTTCCCCGGAGTCATCGAGCAGACGAACACCTCGGACTACAGCCGCGAGATGTGGGCGGACGGCGACACCGTCCCGGACGGCCCGCACTACACGGTCGTGATGACGAAGTACGACACCGTCGTCACGCCGTACGCCACCCAGGCGCTCCAGGGCAAGGACGTCGACAACGTGGTCCTGCAAGACCTCTGCCCGGCCGACCGCGCCGGGCACATGGGTCTCTTCAACGACGATCCGACACTGCAGATCACCATGAATGCCCTGGCTGACGGGCCGGCGGACTTCAAGCCTGTGTGCCGGGGATACGGTTTGCAGCTCCTGTGAATCCACGGTTCCGTCCGGCACGGGCGCTCTCGTCCCGCCCGCGAAAGCGAGCAGGATGTCGGCCGGGGCGGGGATGAGTATCAGCTCCGCAGAACCCGCTCGAGCGCTGCCCGGCCCGCGGGTCCCCATGTCGGCTTGCCTCCGGGAAGGCCCCGGTCTCCGTTCTGGCCCATCAGCATGAGGAACAGGCTTTGCTGAGCAGCCAGCCCGCGGGCGCGCCGGATCGTCGCCTTGTCCGCGTGCGCGTACATGTCGAAGAACCGTGCGGCGGCGCCCGCGGGGAGGAGTACCCAGGCAGCCGCGAGGTCCCACGCCGGATCACCCGCGAACAAGGAACCGAAGTCGATCACGCCCGAGAGCGTCCCGTCCGCGACGACGACGTTCGCCGGATGCAGGTCGCCATGCACCCAGAGCGGCGGGCCCGCCCACTCGGGCGCCGCGACGGCGTCGTCCCAGACGGCCCGTACATCGTCGGCGAGGTCGTCGGGGACGACAGCATGGAAGAAGCGGTCGAAGCCGGCCGTGCATTTCCTGGGGTGTTCGCCGCGGTCCTCACTGACCGGCGCGTCAGCCGGTGCCTCTACGTGGAGCGCCCTGACGAAGCCCGCCAGGGTGTCGGCCGCGTGGTCGCCGCGGCTGATCGAGGTGTAGTCCAGCGGCTCACCCGGAACCCAGGTCATGACGGTCCACGGCTTCGGGAAGCGCGCGGACGGTGCACCGATCCGTACCGGGTTCGGGACCGGCAGCGGCAGGCGCGGAGCCAGGACAGGAAGCCACCGGCATTCCTTGCGCTGCAGGGCCGGGGCGCCCTCTGTCCGCGGCATGCGCACCGCCAACCCGTCCCCAAGACGCCACATCTGGTTGTCCCACCCGCCCGCTACCTCGCGGATGGCCAACCCGGCAAGGTCCGGATGCTGCTCCTGGAGCAGGTCGTAGATCAAGTCTGCGGTGATCTCGATCTCGTCGTCGGTCATGCGAAGCGACTGTACGAGGGCCGGCGGAGCGGCTCGGCAGTCCCCATGCCCCCGACGGCTTCACCGTGCTTCTGATGGCAGGGGGCGATCCGGCGAGGCCGGTACCCGACGCGCATGTGCTGTCGTATGCGGGGCACACGGGTGGAGCACCACACAGGCCGGCGGCACCGCCGATCACGGTTGGCCGGGACGGCAGCCGGTTTGGGGCACGGAGTTGAGGCAAGGGGACGCGATGGGCTCGACAGGTCGGGGCTGCGCGTGCCGAAGAAGAGCACTCGGAAGATCGGATTGATCATGATTGTTGTTGGACTGATTCTGCTGATCATTGGCCTTCTGGTGGGCCTGTCCCTGCTGACGACCATTGGCGGAATACTCATCCTGGTCGGCGCGATCCTCTGGATTCTCGGAGCGACCGGCCGCGCCGTCGGCGGACGCAAACACTACTTCTAGACAAGCATCGCCGCCTGCCGATGCGCCATGCCCGGATCGGGGCCCCGCGGAGAAGAACATCCTCTCCTGCGGGGCCCCGATCGCATGTCGACCCACCACACGCGACGCCGCTACTTGGTGGTGTGGGTGGGGTAGACCTGGACGTCGGTGTAGGCGCCCTTGATGTCTCCGGCGCCCGCGGGCCAGTCCAGGGTCACGGTGTGGGTCTCGTTCGGGGGCGTCACGATGATGTTGGTCGGCGAGGAGAGGCTGTTGCCGCTGTTGTCGAGGGTGTAGGCCAGGTCGAAGACCGCCGCGTCACCCGGCTTCAAGGTGGTGAC
>NZ_JBIWKA010000041.1:0-21207 GCF_044765445.1 Streptomyces sp. NPDC102467
GGTTCCAACTTCGGACCACGACGAGGCACCGGCACATCCGCAGAAGCAGTCATACACAAACTAACGACGGATCTCCGACGCGGGACACTAGTGCTCGGTGGCGGATTGCTGGCGGTCGGTGGCGTGGAGGCTGCCGAGCAGGGACAGTGCCTGACCGCTGAGGCTTGACGGCTCGGCGTGGTAGATCACCAGCTGCTGGCCCGGCGCTCCGCGGACGTCGAAGGTCTGGTAGGTCAGGGCGAGCGGTCCGACATCGGGGTGGAGGAGGTCCTTGGCGTCCCGGCTCTTCCCGTGGACGGCGTGCGAGGACCACAGAGCGGCGAATTCGTCGCTCTCGTCGCTCAGGGAGGCGACCAGGTCGTGCAGGCGCCGGTAGTGCGGGTCCAGGCCCGTGGCGTGACGCAGTCCGGCAACGACCGCCTCCGCAGCCCGCCCCCACTGGGTGAAAAAGCTGCGCGCGGCGGGGTCGAGGAACGTCATGCGGGCCATGTTGTCCATGCGCTCGAACGGGGAGAACAGTGCGTCGGCCAGCGCGTTCGAGGCCAGGAAGTCGTTGGCCGGGTTCAGCACGAACGCCGCGGCGCCCGGGTATCCGTCCAGCAGCTGCCGCAGCGCGGGGTTGACTGTTTCTCTCGGCTGGGGCCGCTCACCTTCCGGTGCGGTGCCGGCCAGCCGGAACATGTGCTCGCGCGCATGGTCGTCCATCCGCAGCGCGCTGCTGATCGCTTCGAGGATCTGCGGGGAAGGGCTGCGCTCGCGGCCCTGTTCGAGGCGCGCGTAGTAGTCGCTGTTCATGCCAGCCAGGACGGCGACCTCTTCGCGCCGCAGCCCCGCCACCCGGCGCGCACCGTAGGAGGCGAGCCCGACGTCATCGGGTCGCAGGCGGGCGCGGTGAGCGCGCAGGAAATCTCCGAGATCGTTGCTGGTCACCCCTCCAGGCTAAGCCGCACCCCACCCCTGGTGCCTGGGTGTGCCCTACCCAGGCACGACTCGTCCTGGATGCCCTTCCGCGGTCCGCGCAGGCTGGTGATCAGCACCCGCGAGTCGAGAAGGAGCACATGGTGAGAAAGCACTCGGCCCCGCCGCAGGAAGCCGCCGGGCGAGGGGACAGTGATGTGGACGTGGTCGGGATGTGGGTGACCGCGGACGGGCACATCCGGCAGGAGTTGCGTGCCGACGGGCGGTACGACGAGGCCCGCGGGACCCGCCGCAGTGCCTACACCGGCCGCTACACCGTGACCGGCAGCTACCTCTTCTACGTCGACGACACCGGCTTCACCGCCACTGGCGACATCCGCGACGGCGTGCTCTTCCACGAGCACCTCGTTCTGTATAAGGAGACCCAGGCATGACAGCCACCACCAAAACCATTCTGATCACCGGCGTCAGCAGCGGTCTCGGCCGGGCCTTCGCCACCGCCGCCCTGGCCGCCGGCCACTGCGTCGTCGGCACCGTCCGCAAGGACGCCGACGCGCAGGCGTTCACCGCCCTGCACCCCGAGCGCGCCCATGCCCGACTCCTGGACGTCACCGACGACGCCGCGGTCCTCGCCGTGGTCGACGAGGTGGAACGCTCAGTCGGGCCCGTCGACGTGCTGATCGCGAACGCCGGATACGGCCTGGAAGGCACCTTCGAGGAGACGCCCCTGTCCGACCTGCGCGCCCAGTTCGACGTCAACGTCTTCGGCGCCGCCGCCACCATCCAGGCCGTCCTGCCGTTCATGCGCGAACGCAGGCGCGGACACGTCCTGGCCGTCACCTCCATGGGCGGACTTGCCTCCTTCCCCGGCGTCTCCGCCTATTGCGGCAGCAAGTACGCCCTGGAAGGCATCCTCGAAGCCGTCGGCAAGGAAATCGCCGCCTTCGGGATCCACGTCACCGCCATCGAACCCGGTTCCTTCCGCACCGACTGGGCCGGCCGTTCCATGGTCCGTACGCCGCGCACCATCCCTGACTACGACGAGATGTTCGAGCCCATCCGTGCCGCCCGCCAGAGCGCCAGCGGCAACCAGCTCGGCAACCCCGCCAAGGCCGCCGCAGCCCTCCTGCACATCCTCGACGCACCGAACCCGCCGGCCCACCTCGTCCTCGGGTCCGACGCCCTGCGTCTGGTCCGGGCCGGACGCAAGGCAGTCGACCGCGACCTCGGTACCTGGGAGGAGCTGACCCTGTCCACCGACTTCACCTCCGCCGACGACGTGCCTTAAGGCGGCCGGGCGGACGCCAGCGGCAGTCCTTCCTGTGGACGGGCTCCTCGTGGAACACCACGGTCCTGCCGTCACTCGGCCTACGACAACCTCTGCCTCGACGACAGGCACCGGCTCGACGTCGATCACCTGGTCCCCCTCGCCGAGGCCTGGGCCTCCGGCGCCTCCACACCGACTGGGTCGCCACGAAGATGCGCTGGCAGCTCGTCATCGACCCCACGCAGAAGGCGGCGCTGGACAAAACTGGGCTCGTGCCCGAACGCGCCGGCAAAGTGGCTGTGTCACCTTCTCTGGGGTTCTGGCACAGATCTTGGGGAGCGGTCGCGGAGGGTGACGGTGTCGTTCGATTGGGGAGGGTGGTCACGAACCCCGGCCGTCGCCCTCCAACGCCCAACTCGTAACCTCCGCGCATGAGTGATGATCCGTTCCAGTGCCGATGCGTCCTCTGCCATGACTACGGTGACCGAGACGAAGCGGACCGCATGGATTTGACGATCATCGAGAACGTGCGGCAGCACGGATGGCACGTCGTGATGGTTCCCGAGGACGAGATCGGTCCTGGATTCGCCTACACGATCGGCCTCTTGCACACTCACGGCGCACCTGACCTCGCCATGTTCGGGCTCGATGTACACGCCATGCACCGCATGCTCAACAGGCTCGGAGCGAAGGCCGCCGCGGGCGCTGTACTGGCTGATGACCAGAGGCATCCCGACGTCGTCGAGGGTCACCAAGTCGCGCTCAGGCAGGTGGATCTCCGCTGGTACCGGACCTTCTTCGGGCGGGCCATCGGGTTCTATCGGAGGCCTCCTTTTCCTGTGCTGCACGTTGTGTGGCCCGACGTGGATGACCGCTTTCATTGGGAAGAGCAGGCTGAGGATAGGCATCGGGAGTCGCAGCCGCAGCTGTGGCTGCCGCCGAGTGAGCACCCTGTCGGGGTCTGGACGACCGATCTCTGACCTCGAACGTGCCGACCAGCGGTAGACCAACGCCGTCGCGCAGAGCTAATGCAGCAAGATCATTTTGCGAAGTAGTTCGAAGCCGGCTCAGCCGTAGAGCTGGCGCTTGATCTTCTTGATGCGGTTGACGGCGCCCTCGATACTGCCGGAACTCCAGTCGAGGGTGAGGCCGGCTGTCACGGCGTCGAGGTCCCGGAGCATGTGGAGTGCAAAGCCGGTGAGGCCGGGAAGTTGGCTGGCGTCGACTGCGTCGATCCAGGTGGGGAGGGTGGCGCCGAGGCGGTCGGTGAGTATCTCGCCGAAGTCCCGGACATGTCCGGCGGCTGTGTCCAGTTCGGGGCAGCGGGCCAGGACGTCCTTCAGGCCGGCCCGGTCTTCCTCGGTCAGGGTGGTGGGGTGCCGGGCGGGCCGGCCGGTCACTTGCCGCACTGTCGGTGGCCGGGGAGGCGCCTCGGACGTCCCACGCAAGGTGGCGGTGTGGGCGCGGACCATGCCGTAGGTGACAGGAGCGTGCTCGGCAACCAGCTCGCCGTGCAGTCGGGTGACGCTGGTGCACCCTGCGGCGAAGCGTCGCTCCAGGTAGGGCTCGTAGGGGTCGAGTCTGCTGGGCCGGGGCCGGTTCTCGTGGAGGTTTCCTGCCATCGTGCCGCGTTCGCGTACCGGAGCACGGTGTTGAGGCCCCAGCCCAGATGCCGGGCGATCGCCCGGCGCGAGTGGCCTTGTGCGAGCAGCTCGTGGACCAGTGCGTGTGCTGCCTTCTTCCGCTCGGCCCGCCGGCCGACGGGCTCCGAGTCGTCGTGCGGCCGGCCGGAAGCCAGCCGGGTGGCGACCGGCACCATGCCGTTGGACGAAGGGTTGCGCAGGCAGTCGAGATGGGCGGCGACACAGGTCTCCACGGCCCGGCCGAGGCCCTGCCACAAATGAAACCGGTGGGCGACCTGCAGAGCGTCGGGGGCACCGCGCCGGGCGCCCTCGGCGTAGGCGTCAGCCCGGTCCCGGCAGATGACCTCTACACCGGGGTGGCGGGTCAGCCAGGCGGCCAGCGGCCCGGCTTCACGTGTCGGGAGCACATCGACCACGCGATGGTCTTCGACGCTGGTCAAGACGGTGGAGTAGGTCTGGCCGCGACGGATCGCGAAGTCGTCCACACCCAGCACCCGCGGCGTGTTGAACCGCGGATCGGGCAGTGCCATGACCCTGCGTAACAAGGTCATCCTTCTCGCGCCGAAGTTCAGCCGGGCCGCCAGCCGGGCGCCGGCCCGTCCGGCCAGGGCGAGCCCCACTCGCTCCAGGGCGTGGTTGAGTCGCGTGGTGAACCGTGCGTGCGGGGCGGCCAGCCGGGAGAACGGCTCAGTGAACGTCCGGCGCGGGCAGTCCCCGGCTCCACAGATGAAGCGCCGAACCGTCAGCCGGATCCCAAAGCTCTGCTCAGCGAGCGGAAGGTCCCTCAGCCTGCGCTGGTAACGGTCGTGGACTCGGTCTGAGAAGCGGCCACAGTCCGGACATGTAGCCCCAGCTGTGCGGCCTCTCGCCATCACCTCGACCGCGCCGAACGCGGCCGTAACCGCCTCGACCTCCACATCGTCGATCCCGTCGAACACCAGCGAGTCCCAGAACGATGCATCGGTGAGCATGACCAGCACCATCACCGCCCGCAACCGACGGCAGCAGCTCTTGGCAGACACCTGAGGGAGCGTCAGTTCTGACCACCGGACGACACGGCGTACGCGGCCTCACGCGAACCCGACTCCCCACAATCGAACATCGAGGTAACGCTCCGCGACGGCGCCCCAAGATCTGTGCCAGAACCCGAAACTCACAGACATTCACAGACCCACCGGCCCATGAATGACATCCGAACCCATCGACAAACGGCACTCATCGAGAACTACGCAGCCAGCCCTCGCCAGCGCCAGCGCCAACGCACCCGCATTCGCCTGGCAGATGCTGCGCGGCACCCTCCTGGCACGTGCCCCCACCATGACGGCCACCCCGCCCTGGACGAGACCGCCTACGCCAGCCGGGCTCGCCGCGGGCACAGCGCGCACGCCGACCGGGTGCGCCAGCTGAAGGAAACGCTGCGCCTGTACGATGGGTGCGCCGGCTGCCGCCCCATCAGCCGGGTTCAACGCCAAAGCCTCCACATGCTTGCGGCGCCGGCTACACCGTCACCCGCAGTTGCCTGCAGTGCGCATGCTGCGTCCCGCGGAGCACTGCACCTTGGCCTGAACCGGCGTGCCAGATAAGGACCTGACACTTGGATGCGCGCGGCGGCCCGTGCCATGCCTCTCAAGGCTGGCGAGTGTCGGAGTGTCCCAGCACGTCCGCCTCGGCAGTCTCATCCCAGCAGAGTCATCATCACCACCGCTCCTATCAGCGAATCGATGCGGTCGAGGAGTCCTCCGGATCCTGCGAGCCACTGCCCTGAGTCCTTGGCGCCGGCGCCGCGTTTGACCAGGGACTCCAGCAGGTCGCCGGCTGGGCCGCCCACGGTGACGGCGATCGCTGCGGGCCAGGTCCACGCGGAGAGCAGGGCGAGTACGCTCAGTCCCGCCGCAGCGCCGCATAGTGTTCCACTCCACCGTTTGGCTGGGGACAGCGGTGACAGGTGGGGCCCGCCGAGGCGTTGGCCGGCGAAGAAGGCCACCACGTCGGCCACGGATACCGCCGCGAACAGTGCCAGCGCCACGGTCCCGAGCGGTGCCAGTGCCGCCAGTGTGCTGAGCCAGATGAGTCCGAGCAGGCTGGTGGTGAGCCGGTGCAGGCCCTGTTCGGCGTCGCCGGCCACGAGCGGTACGGCGGCCAGCGCGAGCGCACCGACGGCGCCCACCCGCCAGAGCTGGTCCGGCGCCCAGGCAGCGGCAAGGATCAGGCCCGGCACGGCGGTGGCGAGCACCGCCCGCTCGGCGCGGGGCAGGCGGGTCAGTGCGCCGAACTCCAGCACCGCGACTACCGCGACGATGCCGGCGAGCAGGGCGATACCGGGGCGCCCCCACCAGAACGCGGCGGTCACCACGGGCATACCGAGGGCCCACGCACACCACCGGATGAGCAACTCGCGGTGCCGGGACACTCCTACCGCCACGCCGCTCACCACCAACGCACCGCCCAGCCATGGTGCCAGTGAGGCCACCCCCGTCATCTGGCGACTTCGGCGGCACGGGCGGTTCCGAGCGGGGTGGCGGGGGTGGCGGGGGTGGTGCGCAGGGCGGTGAGGGCAGCCCGGTAAGCGGCGACGATGCGCGCGTTCTCCGCACGGTCGCGGACCGCGACGCGCACGGTGCGCTCCTCGTAGGCGGTGGAGAGCGGGGAGAGGTCGCGCAGATACACGTCGTGGCGTCGGCACTGTGCGACCAGTGCGGCGGCGCTCGGCCCGCCCGTCGGCAGGGTCAGGGTGAGGAAGTTCGCCACTGATTCCTCAACCAGGACGGAGGCGTCCACCCCGGCCAGATCCGCGGCGAGTTGTCGGCGCAGCCGGTGTGTGTGCGCCAGCCGGTCGGCGTAGTAGCCCGGGTCGCGCAGCGCTGCCACGGCGGCGAGCTGGGCCGGCAGCCCGACCGTCCAGGGCGGTGTCCACTGGCGTATCTCCGCCGCCGTTTCCGGCTCGGCGACCAGGTAGGCGGCGCGCACGCCCGACAGCGCGTACGTCTTCGACATCGAGGTGCAGACCACTGCCCGCGGGTCGGCCGCGGCGAACGGGGCGAGCGACTCTGCGGGATCGACGTAGCCGAGGTAGGCCTCGTCGATCCACCAGCGGGTCCGCACCGGCGCGGAGGCGATCACCGCGCGCAGCTCGGCGGCCGGCGCGTGGCGGCCGGTGGGGTTGTTCGGGTTGACCACGACCACGAGGTCGTACTCCTGGTTGGCGACGACTGCCGACAGCCGCGCCGGATCGATCCGCCAGTCCTCCTCGCGCCGCAGCCTGAACCGGTCCACGCGGCAGCCGATCACCCGCTCGGTGACATGGGCGTACTCGCCGTATCCGGGGTCCATCAGCAGGACCCGGCTCGCCGGTGTCAGCCACCGGCCGAAGGCCCTGAAGATCAGGTCGGAGGAGCCGGCCCCGGCTGCGAGCGTCTGTACGGGCAGGCCGCGGACGGCGGCGATCTCCGCGAGCAGGCCCTCCGCGCCGGTCGGCGGGGAGGTACGGGCAACCCACCCGGGATCTTCCGCGAGCACCGCGAGCGTCCCCGGGGCCGGCGCGAACCAGGCGTCGAGCACATCAGCCGCCACCACCTCGCGACGTCGGTCCAAGGTGCGGAAGTCCGTGCCGATCGCGGTGAACGAGGCACCGCCGTGCTCGCAGCCGTCCGGCCGGGGTGCGAACGAGGCGTCCAACTGCCAGTCCACCCCGGCCGCCAGTCGCGCCAGGGTCGCGGTATGCCGGAGGCCCAGGGTGCCCTGCGTCAGTTCCGCTACCTCACCGGTGAGAACCTCGAATGCGACCGCGCCGCTCTGCACGGTGCGGCCAACGGGTTGCAGGCCCGCCGCCCGGTACATGCTGACCAGGTCGGCGCGGCCCATCGCCACCACGCGCCGCCCGCCCCGGGATGCGGCCCAGCGCAGTGCCGCGTACATCAGAAGGGCAGCTGCCGCACCGGATCGCGCGTCGGGCTCTACGGTGAGCAGGCGCACCTCGAAGACATCGGCCTCGTCAAGGAGCGGCAGCTCCTCCCGGGTGAGGTACTTGTCGAGCCCGTACCGACCCGCCCAGGGCGGTGTCACGCTGACGAAGCCGACACGGACAGGGCCGCGGGCCGCGATCAGGTAGACGTTGTCGCCGTCCAGTCCGTCGACCAGCCGCCCCTCGGAATTGGGCGCGTGCTGGCCCAACTCCTGCGCGTAGACCCGGTGCCGCAGTTCGTAGATCCAGCCAAGGTCGTCCGTAGTGGCGGAACGCAAGGTCAGGGGACGGCTCATCAGGACCTCTTCGTAGGGGAGCGTGAAAAGTCAGTGTGTCGAGGGCAGAGCGGCGTCAGTAGGGGCGAGGACCTCAGTGGAGACGAGTACGCGTACTCAGGCGATCCGTCCGTTGTTGCGCTGTTGTACGCGCCGTCCGACTCCAGACACGTCGCTACAGACCGCCGGGCATCACGCGATTGCCCGCGCTGCGGGTTGCCGGATCCGAGCTCGTGACGTGGGGATCGCCGCCACCAGCAATGCGGGGCAGGTCGAAATGCAGCGAACGAGCTGACACCTCACCTCAAGGCTCTCGAGACCTCCGACGAAGGGCACTGCGTGCGAGCATGAACGGGTCGGCTCGCTGGCCCCCCCGTACCAGCGGGCCGACGCATGTCCTGACCAAGAGCCTCGCACTAGTGCCGTGACCGGGAAGGTTTCACCGGGTGAGTCCTGCGAGATGATCGCGTCATGAGTGAGATCGTCTTGATGTCAGATCCGAACGTTGCCGCTATACCCGTCGCGGAGTGCGGGGAACATCTCGTAGACGTCCGCCGAGACGGCTGGTTGCTGGTCGATTCACGCAAGCAGGATCCGGCAGATGTCTTCGCGTACCTGCGGATCGGTGTGCTGGAGCGGCTGATGAAGGCCCAGGCGCTGCTCCCGCAGGGCTTGCGACTGCTGTTTGTTGAGGGATACCGGCCACCCTCGCTCCAGCGCACGTACTTCGCGGACTACGCCAGCCAGCTGCAGGCCGTCCATTCCGACTGGTCCTCCCAGCAGATCCACTCGGCGGCGAGCCGGTACGTGTCACCGCCCGACATCGCCCCGCACAGCGCCGGCGCGGCCGTCGACCTCACCCTGGCCGATGCAGAGGGGGCGAGCTGGACCTGGGCACCCGGATGAACGCGGACCCCGAGGAGAGCGAGGGTGCCTGTTACACCCACGCGGCCAACATCGGCACGGAGGCCCGCGCCAACCGGAAGCTGCTGGGTTCGGTGCTCACCGCCGCGGGGCTGGTGAACTACCCCACCGAGTGGTGGCACTGGTCTTTCGGTGACCGATACTGGGCTCTGATCACTGGTGAGACTGCGGCCCTCTATGGCCCGAAGGAGATGACCTCGTCAGTCTGACCGGCCCGGCTTTGCCGGACGACCCATCACGCCGCAGCAGGGCGTCCGCCCCATCGGATGCCTTTCTCGCTGCGGATGCGGGCGCGTTCCTTGCGTTGGGCGGCCAGGACGCCCGGGTGGCGGGCGTTGGCGTTGCGCCAGCGCAGGTAGGCGTGCAGGGCGCGGGTCTGGACGGTGTGGTTGGGGTGGTTGGAGTTTGCGAGGGTGAACTGCCGCAGGGGCCCGAAGTGGGCCTCTATCGGGTTGGCCCAGGAGGCGTTGGTGGGTGTGAAGCACAGCTCGACCTTGTGTTTCTTCGCCCAGGTGCGGATCTTCGAACCCTTGTGCGCGGACAGGTTGTCCATGATCACGTGGATAGGGGCGCCGTCGGGACGGGCCGCCCGGATCGATTTGAGCGAAGCCAGGGAGTTCGCGGCCCCTTTGTGCCGGCGGTTGATACCCCACAGGGTGTCGTCGCCGACCGAGTAGCAACCGTGGAAGTAGGTCACTCCATGGGTGCGGTGGTAGGTCGCCGGGATGCGGTCGGGCTTGTCCTGCGCGGCCCAGCAGGACCCGCCGGTGGGGCGGATCCCCAGCGGGCCGAACTCGTCGAACGCGAAAACACGGTCGGGTAAGTGCTCCAGGACGTACTCGATGCGGTCCAGCTTGGCGTCACGATGGGGGTCGGTGGGCTCCTTCCACGTCTTGGTGCGCTGGAAGGTGACGCCACGTCGGGCGAGGAGGCAGTGCAGGGCCTCGCGGCCGATACGGATCACTCGACCGTGGACTTTGCGCAGGTAGGCGGCGGGTTTGCGGATCGACCAGCGGGTGAACGGTTGCCCGAGCTTGGCCGGACGCGTGGTTGCCGTCTGACGACAAAGTCCTCGTCGTCAGGACTGAGTTGGCGGGGACGGCCTCCCGCCCACTGAGGGTCCAGAGCGGCCAGGCCGATCTCGTTGAAGCGATGGATGACGTCGCGCACCGTGTCCTCGTCGGCCTGCACGAGTTGGGCGATGACCGGCACGCGATTCCCGCCGGCCGAGGCCAGCAGCATCATCGCGCGCCGATACCGCACCGAACTGGTGCTGCCCCGCCGCACGATCTGCTGCAGCCGCTGCCCCTCCTGATCGGTCAGCCTCCGGACTTTGACCGGCTCCGCCACCACGCCTCCATGCTTTGGATCGACTGTCACGCCCAACCAACCGGCCCCAGCCCCAACACGAGTAGAAACCCGGTGAACCTATCCGGCCAGAGCACTAGGTGTCCGGTGCGGCGGGCCACCAGTGCGGCCGCGTCGAGTGCCGCCCTCAGGTGCACCGTCAACCGCTCCGCGGATCGCCCCTTGCGGGCGCTCTTGGCCAGGATCGTGCGCAGTAGGCGCTCTTCTTCCACGATCAGCTTCTCCGAGGGCGGCAATGACGGGCGTGGTGACGACATCGGGTGCTAGGCCTCCGCGGTCGCGGGGTGCGTGGGCGGAAGCAGACTGACCGCCTGCCCGGCGGGGGTGCGGTAGCTGCCGGGCACGACGCTGGAGGCGGTGCCGGCGGCATCGTGGCGGTAGGTGCCCCACACCGTGCGCGTCCGGTCCAGCCGGATCGCGGTGGGCAGGCGCAGCGCGGTCCCGGCCGTGCCGGGCACGTCCTCGACGATCGCACCGCGCTGCTCCCCGGCGTCCCGGGCCGGCTCGACGGTGGCCAGGCGCAGGCCGACCAGGTCCTGGCTGCGGCCCAGGTGCAGTGGCCAGACGGGCCGGCGCAGGATGCCCTGCCACCACTCGGGCTGCTCGGTGATCCACGCCGTCAGGGCGGGGAAGGCCAGGAACTCGCGGTCTTTGGGGACCGGGGTGGTGGGACGCCCCTTGGCATCCAGGGGGTGGTAGGTCTCCAGGTCGATGCCGTGGCCCTGGGCGTGGAAGGCCATGGCGAACCGGAAGGTTGCCGGGATGTGCTGCCAGCCCCCGGCCGCGGCGGCGAGCATGCCGCCGACCGTGGACGGCGGTGGGCAGGGCAGCCCGACCTGCACGCCGGAGTACAGAGGGTTGCGGGACGTCCTCGTCGCTACACATGCCTCCATGCGGGTGGATGACCCCGCCCGCGTGCCCGTCGACCGCGGGCTGCGGCTGATGATCGGAGCATGAGCCACGACATCACCAGTCTCCTTCCCGCCCAGGACGCTGCACGCCGTCTGGAGATGCTCACCCTGGAGGAAGCCCATGATCTGCTGCGCCTGCTTCAGTTGATCGCGGGGGAGGGGTTGGAGGAGTTGTCGCAGGAGGCGGACTGGTTCGCCCGGGAGATCACGGCACGGACCCCGTCAGAGAACTGAGTAACCAGTACGTCCGTCTCACCACATAAGACACCTCTAAAAGCGGAGCGGTTCTGGCGGCCATGTGTGGGCCGCTCATGGCCGCCAGTAGCGGCCATCGGCTCGCACAAGCAGCTGCTCTTCTACTAGATAACGGCGCAACGCGGCCACATCTGGGTGGACTTCACGCAAAATTTCGTTGACTTCGACTTCCGGGTAACGCCGGTGCAGTTCGAAGAGTGGTACCAGCCCTTCGAGGAACGTTCTGCGCTTGCTGTGCTTTGAGGGGATGGAAACCGCCGGCCGTGGCCGCGGGCGGCGAAGCGCAGCGTGCCGCCAGACATCGCTGACGGCGGACCAGCGCCTGTCGGTGTAGACGACCAACTCTGCCTGTTCCAGGGTGCTGAGGGACTTCGCGCAGCGCCCGGGAGCCATCCCCAGACGCTCTGCGATGCCTTGCGTGGTGTCGGCTTGCAGGACGACGGCGCTGTAGACGGTGCGCCGGGTGACATCGGCCAGTGCCGCGAGGATGCCGCCCGCCGCGTCTGCCGTGTCGACAGACGTCTTTGCTGGGACCGAGCCCAGCTGGGGAGGCTCGGCGGAGTCGGTCTCACCCAGGGCCTTGAGTTCCTCGGGAAACGGAACCTTTCGGTCACGTTCCCCCGCACCATGCTTGCGCAGCAGCAGTAGGCCCGTCTGACGGTGTTTGTGAGGTTCGCTCAGCGCAAGCACGTCGAATTCGCTCGCGGGCACGGCGGCCTGCCGGCGCAGTTCCTGCAACAGCGGTGTAGGGACGACCCGGCACGCCACCCGGACGCCGCCTTCACCGACGTCTGTCTCGACCGTCGTGGCCAGATACGGCTCGTGCAGCACGACGGTGCCGCCAGGCGCCACCCGCGGCCACAGCGACGTGAGGAATCGGGCGTCGTCGGCCTGCGTGCCGGCATCGAGCCACACCAGGTCCAACGGCCCCCACGCGTCGAGCTCATGGTCTGCCAGGTCGAAGAAGTCCCGCTCGACGAAGGTGAGCATGCTGTCGAGGCCGAGCGAACAGGCGGTTTCCCGCACGTGATGCGCTGACGTACCCGGTACGGAGAAGTCGTCGACGACGAGGAGCCTCGGCGCGTAGTCGTCGAGCACGGAGCGCGGGTGCAACACCGACGCCCGTTCGTCCGCCGCGACCTGTCCGTGCACGATCTTTCGGTCCTCGGCGGCTTCAAAAAGGGCATCGCGCAGCCCGAGGAGGAGGTGCAGAGTCGAGGAACCAGCCCCCACTTCGACCACGGTGCGCGGACGCAGCATCCTGGCCAGTGCGCGCAGCGCAGGACCGGCGTTCTCGGTTCCCATGCCGGGGCGTGCAAGGGCGCTCAGCGCCTCGTCGGCCGGGTCGTGCATCGATCGTCCTCTCTCTACGGCTGTTCTCTCCTCGGCCGTCATGCCGTTGGGGCGTCAGGCACAGACAGCCCGGAGCATGCCGGCGGACAGTAGCCGGTCCGCCACGTCGTACAGCTTCGGGGGAAGCCGGTCGAGGACGATTCCGTCCTCATGCCCTGCCCACCGCCACAGCTGGAGTGCGGCCGCACCGACCTTGAGGAAGTTGCCCGTCGGGGTGTGCGCGAGGACGTGGCCACCGGATTGCTGCTTCACTGCCTGCACCCATGCCTCCTGGACCAGCATCCGCGGACCCTGCGACTCCTGCCGGTCCGCGTGCAGCACGTCGTTACTCAGCAGGCCGCATCGCATCATGCCCACCAGAACGTGGTCAACGGTTTCCTCCGGCTGCCCCCACACCTGGCGGATATCGGCGACCATGGCGCCGCGCAAGAGTAGGCCGCCGACCAGTTCGGGTACCTCGGCGAAGGCCGGCGGATGCGTTCCGAACAACACGGCCACGGCCCCCCCTGCGTGCAGGAACGGGACAGGCGTGTTCTGGATACGCACCCCGGGCGGCAGGCTGAGCCTGAGGCCGGCAGGCAGACGACGAGGCCAGGTTGCGCGGTCGATGGCCCGCAGAGCCGGCGGCGGTGTCAGTCTGACAGGGGCATCGTCGTGCTGCTCCGACCAGGCGAGTTCCCAGGCGAGCGGCAGCGTGGCTCCTGTCTGGGCGCAGAACCGGGGGATGACCGGATCGAGCTCGGTGCGTCGGCTGCTCATGGCGTACCTCTTTCCGATCCCTGACCGGCGGTTACGGACACGTCCTTGGCCGGCACCGGAGAAGGGGCCACTGCGCGCGTACGGAGCCAGCCGATCAGGCCGGCCAGGAAAGCGACGCCGCCGCCGGCGAGGATGCCCCAGCGGGCTCCCTCGGCAGGAGCGAGTCCCGCCAGGGCGAAGCCGACGGCCACCGAGCTCTGCAGCGTCGCCCCGTATGCGGCGCCGACACGGCCCCGGACATCTGCTGGGCAGTCGGCCATGACATACGTACGAAGCGCCACGTTCTGTACAGCGTTGGCCATGCCGCCGCACAGGAAGGCGGCCAGCATCAGGGGAACGACCGGATAGGCACCGGTCACCAGGTAGCTGAGGCCGACGACCGTCGCAGCTCCGACGGAGACGACGGAGGTAGGCCGCCGACCGAGCCGGCCCCGGAGAGTGAACGGCCCAAGCACCAGACCCACACTCCAGGTTGCCAGCAACACGCCGTAGACAGCCGTCCCCCCGGGAATGTCGTCGGCGAAGAAGGGCAGCAGCACGTTGACGACCGAGGTCGCCGCGACGGTGACCACGATCGTGGCGAGCGTCGCCCGACGCTGCGCCCCCGCCCAGAGAAGGGCAAGCCCGACCCGCAGGCCTCCCTCCGTCTTCCCTGGCGGCTGCGATCCGCTCGCGACCGCGTCGTCAGCTCCGGCGGCGACCGCGTCACAAACATCGGCTGTGCGCGCACGTTCCCGGGCCGTCACGATCAGCCACCGGCTGATCACCGGCACGGCCAGCAGGGCGAAGGCAAAGGTGCCCGCGTCGGCCGCCAGCGCCAGCCCGGTCCCGCCACGCGCCGTCAGCAGGCCCACCAGCAACGGGCCGACGATGTATCCCGCGTTGCGCACCGACTCCATGAGGCTGTTCACCCGCAGTTGGGCGGCGGAGGCCGGGAACAGTTGCGGTACGAGTGCCATCACACAGGTCTGGGCGACAGCACCGAGGGCGCCCAGCAGCAGCATGGTGGCGATGAGCAGCACCGCGCCGTCGGCGACCGCCGCGGCGGCTGCTGCGACCAGGCATTCCAGGGCCAGAGTCACCCCCAGGACCGCGTCCGGGCGGAAGCGGTCGACGATCCGTCCGATAGGGCCGCCAAGGGCGATGCCGGGAACCAGCCCGGCGAGCATCTGGGCCGACACCACCGATGTCAGCCCCGTGCGGTCGGCACCGCGCAAGGCCAGCGCCACCATGGCGACCTCGTCCCCCACCGTACTCACCAGCAGGGCGGCGATCACCATCAGTGTCGCCGCCCTGCCCTGCCGCAAGGAGGTCATCGACGCGGCTCCGTCTGGTGCGCGTGAGCGGACGCGGCGGCCTCGACACCGATGGCCTGCCAGCTTTTCAGCCTCAACAGCACGGCATGAAGCAGGGGTACGGCCGCGCTGTCCGCCCGACGCTCCCAGTCCGCAAGATCAAGCGTGTCTCCTGCGGCCAAGGTGGACACGGCCGCCTCGACCTGCGGGTGGTCGGCGACTTTCAGGGTGTGCCCCTGCGTGGCCACGGCGCGGCGGCCATCGGTGAGCAGCCGCTGTCGCACCACGATGTCCGCGTGTATCCGAACCCGGGCGTCGCGCGCTATGGGAGCGGGTGATCCGGCCGGTCGGCTCAGGCCCAGCCCGCCGGAAGTCACCGTACGCATGTGGTGCTCCCAGACGGCGTCTTCGACGCTGTCACCGGACAGTTCCGACAGGGCCGTGAGCGTGGCCGCGGCTGCGGCCGGAATGCCGTCGGGGGTCTGCGCGCCAGAGCCGGGCTCGTCAGCGCGTGTCCGTCCAAGAAGGCCGCCGACGGCACCGAGAACGAGAGCGGCCGGATCGCTCCTGGTGAAGAAGGCGATGTTGACGTTGACGGCCACGGCGTCGGGGGACTCGCCCACATGTAGTTGTTCGGAGGGGAAGTAGGTCAGCGCACCGGGCACGCCGACCAACACATGGGCCAAATCGCGAGCCGACGCATAGTCGGAGGTGTGCTGCGGGACGTCCCCGGCGCGCTCCGGCGGCCACGTGAGGAGGATCTTGCGACCGCGCAAGGTGAAACCGAAGTTCCCAGCGTGGTCGACGTGCACACCGACGTTGGTGGAGGCGTACCGGCCGATGAAGGTGTCCATGTCCACCCGGCCGGCGACACGTGTTCCCGTGTACCGGTAGACGTCGTCGGACAGTCGTTTGGCCCGGTCCCACATCAGCGCGTCGACCGCGTGCAGGCCGGATACGGCGACGCTCCATTCGTGCTCGCGCATCCGCTTGTCGACCCGGGCGGTGTAATCGTCCAGACAACGGTCCTCGGGCAGCGGGAGGAAGGGCCGCGTATCGATCGGCTGTGTCCGCCCGTCCACCGTCACGACGACCTTCGGAAGGCCCGACCCCTTCGGGCGGCCGGCTCCGTCGGCCGCCCGAACCAGGGCTCGCAGCAGATCTTCGTCACCGATGTCCAGTTGGACGGGGGCGGCAGGAAGGGAGAGCGGCTGCTGCTCCCAGTGACGGGAGGCGAACTCCTTCCAAAAGCGGTCCGTTTCGGCGCCTGCCACAGTGACCGGGTGGGGCAAGGGGGAACTCCTGTACTCGGGCCGCGTGCGCGGCAGGTTCGGTGGACTCGAGTGGACCATCAAAGGGCACGCTGTGCCGCAGCGGTCGGCAGAGGCAGCTCGAGAAGGTCGGGGTGGAGTGAGGCCACTGCGATCACATGATGCCTGGTTAGATCCTCCAGCAGCGGGCGCAGTTGCTGTTCCTGCAATCGGGAGCGGGCCGCCAGATCCGCAGCCGTCACGCCGTCGGTCGCGAGCAACCAGAGAAGTCGGCCGGCGGCGGAGACCCTGACTCGATTGCCAGTCTCCGGGGAGGTGAGCAGGCAGCTGCCATCGGCTCGGCTGTCCGTCACCTCGTGAGGATGAGCGGCGTACCAGAGCAAGCGATGCGCATGGGAGGCGGCGGCGACGGGTTCGAAGGTCACGGCCCCGTGAGTGGCGAGCCGCACCAGAGTGGTCGCGGCCATGGCGGTGGAACCGAAGCTCTCCCAGAGGTCCGCTACCGCATGGAACCGCCCGTCGAGCAACGGATGGCACTCCTGCGGTACCGACAGCAGAGCATCACTCGACGGCACGTGCAGCAGGATGCCCCGTCCGGTGGTCGACGGGCGGGCACGCACACCGTCCGCGAACCGCACCATGGTCACAGCATCCACACCGGGGTACGAGACAGCAGGCGCGGTCACCCGCCGCGCCGGCAGCTCTGCCTCGGCCATCGCCCAGAGGAACGACCACTCCTCCGCATCACCGATCCAGGTCCCCCGGTGGAACGCGGCTCCGGTGGACGTCTTCGGTCCACCGGAGGTGAGTCGGACAGCATCCTCTTGTGTGAGACCCTCGGCGACCGTGTAGTCAAGGTCAAAGGCTAGGTCCTCGTCCTTGCCCGGTGGAATCAACTCGACACCGAACAGATCGGGACGCTCACCCACCGGGGAGAGCACGTCCAGGATGAACGGCCCGTTGGCGGCCGTGGAGTACGGCACGCCGAACTCCTCCGTGGAGCGACGCAGTGTCTCCGCAGCGAACTCCTGGGTCCGCAGAGCCTCTTCTTCTGTCTCCCCGGGAAACCCGGTCATACAGAAGAGGTGGACAGGCACCTTGTTCCCCAAGAGTGCCTGGAGCGACGGCTCGATGTCCGCGACTTTGGTGCCCTTGCGCATCAGGTCCAGTACGCGTTGGTTGTACGACTCGAGGCCGAGGTCGAGACGGCGACACCCCGAGTCTCGCAGTGCCCTCGCCAGCTCGTCGTCAAGCCCTTTGCTGAAGCGTGTCTCCCCGTACCAGGCAAGCCTGTGACCGCCGTCGATGAGCTGCCGTGACACCCCGCGCAACGACGTGAGCGTCATGATCTCATCGACGAACATGAAAGTGTCGCTGCCGTGCTTGTCCGCGAGAGCAGCCATGTCGCGGACGACCTGGTCGGCGCGTCGGATACGGAACTTGTTGCTGGCGAAAGGGATCGAGCAGAAGGCGCAGTCCCAGGCGCAGCTTCTCGAAGCCTGAAGCGGCAGGACGGGGCCAGGCGCAAAGTATCGGTCGAGCGGCAGACCGTCGAAGTCCGGCGTGGGGAGATCGGCCACGTCCACCATGGCTGCTGGGGTACGTAGGAGCCCACCCCGGCCGTCGCGTTCCAGTAGCCCGGGGACGGCCCTGTCGTCGGCACCAGTGATCCGGTCGCACAGCGCGGGCAGCGCGTCCTCGCCCTCGTAGGACACGAACGAGTCCACATACTCGAAAAAGGGGTGCTCCTCCTGCCAGCGACTCACCATGCGCGTCGTGAGGTTACCGCCCATGACTACGTGCACGTCCGGTCGCCGGCGCTTGACGTGACGGGCTACGGTCAGGGCTGCGATCAACTGCGTATCGGCGGACACCGAAATCCCGACCACTGCCAGGTCGCTGTCCTCAAGCTCAGGAATTGGGCGGTGCTCAAGAGCCCATCCGTACACGTTGCGATCCGCTGATCGCGCTGCCTCCAGCACGGAACCCGAGTGTCGGTGAGAGAAAGAGGAGAAGTTCCCTCGGAGGTCGAAATTCAAACCAGGAAAAGAAGCGGAAACGCAAGCGAGTCCATTGCGTACAACGGTGGCCGCAGCGGTAAAGGCGCGCGGGTCCGTCAGAATGTCCCGGGACTTTAGTGCCGCTCGGGCACTGTCAATGCGAGCCGCCGTGTCACCGAATACGGTGAGTATCTCCTCGTGCGCTTGTCGCTCACTGCCGGCCATCTCGCGCAGGCGGTGTTCGGCCCGTGGCAGTAGCGCTTCCTGCCCTTCAGAGGAAAGCAGCCAGTCCGTTTGCTCGATGCTCAGATCAAGGGAGGATACCTGCCAGCCGTGCCGACGCATGACTGCAGCCAGGAGCGGAACCGCTAGGTGGGGTGCATAGACGTTCCAGATAGGCGGATTGACGAGAAGTATTCGAGGCTGCCGCATGTGAACTCTCGCGAAGGTTCGATGCCGTATGGGGAGTTGAGTGTGGCCGTCAGTGCGCGGACGGGGCGTGCTTCAGCCGATCAGACCGAACTGCACGGCTGCCGGTTAGTTGTTGCCGGACTCCTGCAGAAGGGCGTACTTGCTGTTGAGGCGGTTCGGAGCGATGGCTTCGACGGAGAGGGTCTCGTCAGCCTCGGCGAGAGAGAGGAGGGTGTCGATGTCGAAGTCCTGCGCGGTCTCGTGGTTCACGTTCATACGGATCTCCTGTTCCTGATGAATGATGTCCAGCGAAATTCTTCCACGGCCAACCCTCAACTCCCCGGCCATCCAGCGCAGCACCGAACGTAGCTCCATGATCGGTCCGCCACAAGATGTCGTCACCCTTACGGGCATGAGTTTCGGACATTCCCCCTCAGCTTTTTTCGGAGTCTGCTCCTGACTTCATCCGGCAAAGAATTAGAAAAAGTTGACATCGGCCTTTCTGTAAGGTTTTCTGTCGTTATGTCCAAAACTTCTTCCATCGTCACCCATTGCCAAATCCTTCGATATTTTTCTAACCTTTGATCGCTTGCGAGGTTTTAATGTCCTGTCTCAGTAGGAGTGGGCCATCGCGAGGCGGTGACCTGGAATGGTCCAGGTTGAGTGAGACGACAACGGCTGGGCCGTCTTACTCAACCTGAGCAGCGGGCGCCTGCGGGCCATGCGTCGTCGCGGCGATGGTGAACGTGCCAGAGGCGTCTGAGGGCTTCGAGCTCGGTTCGAGGGAAGTGCTCGCCCCATTTGCTGCGGTAGCCGCTCTCTCCGTAGGACCGAGCCACCTCGTCGAAGCAGCGGATCACAGCTCGAGCGACTGCGGCGACGGAGAGCTGGGCGGACCAGATCTCGGTGCCCTTGTTGTCGTGGTCGCTGCCATGACGCAGTTCCAGCACGCGGACCCAGACGTCCTCGCCTTCGCGATAGAAGATCCAGCGGTAGGCCGTTGGTTCGGCCTCGAACTGCGCGTGGGTCTCCGTCTCGCCGGCGACGAGCCGGGCCGCCGCCGTCAGAAACTCCTCGGGCGCATTGGTGATGTAGGACGCGGTGAACTCCGCCTTCGCCTGTTGGTCCTCAACAGTGCAGTCCGCCCACCCATGTGCCCCCAGGGCCCAGGTGATGCGCATGCCGGATATCACTGCGACTCCTCGGCGAAGAAGTGCTGGATATCGGCCGCCAGAGAGGACATCTGCTCTCCGGCCTCCAACCAGGTGGTCACCGAAGCGGTCCATCCTCCCGCGACGTCCGGCCAGGGGCGCAACGTCCAGGTCAGTCCGATGCTGCCACCGGACCGAAAGACGGCCGACACTGCCAAATCCCCGTCGTACGTTTTCCAGGTCCGCTCGCCCTCCCAGCCCTGAAAATCTGCGGCCAGCTCGGAGATAAAGGCCGCGAGATCGGCATCCCAGATCCAGGCCACGACCTCGTCAATGCGTGCGGTCAAGCCGGGAGCCCAGGCCTCGACCACGTATTGCACGCAGCCTTCGTCGAACGGCTGCGTTTCGCTGAGACGCACTCCGACGGCCGCGTTGTCCATGGAGCGCATGGTCACGTCAGGCTTGTCGTCGATGGCGCCGTCCGAGGAGGTCATGGGCGAACGCTAGAGGTTGTCCTGTAACTCATGCGGTTGCTGGGGCGTTGACTGGTCATCGGTGGGGTGATGTCAGCAGATGATCCGAAGTGGATCGAGCCGTTCACCGGGCTGAGTCCGGCACAGTTCAACCGGCTGGTCGCGCTGGTGCGACGTCGTGGCGGCGATGTGCAGCGGGGCCGGCCGTGGCGATTGCCGCTGGAAGACCGGGTGTTGTTCGTGGCCACCTACTGGCGCACAAACTTGACGCTGCGGCAGGTTGCCCCGTTGTTCGGGATCTCGAAGTCGGCCGCGGACCGGATCCTGGACCACCTCGCGCCGCTGCCGGCGATCTCACCGGCCCGCCGCAAGCGCGAGGACACCGTCTACATCGTCGACGGCACCCTGGTCCCCACCCGGGACCGCAGCATCGCCGCCTCCAGCAAGAACTACCGGTACTCGACGAACCTGCAGGTCGTCATCGACGCCAACAGCCGCCTGGCCGTGGCCGTCGGCGAACCCCTGCCCGGCAGCCGCAACGACTGCCGGGCCTTCACCGAATCCGGCGTCGACATCGCCTGCCGCGGCGTCCCCGTGATCGCCGATGGCGGCTACCAGGGCACCAGCCTGCTCATCCCTCACCGCCGTCGACGCGGTCAACAAGCCCTGAGCCCGCAGCAGGAAGTCGAGAACAAGGTGCACCGCAAGGCCCGCGCCCGCGTCGAGCACGCCCTGTCCCGGCTGAAGAACTGGAAGATCCTGCGGGACTGCCGCCTCAAGGGCAGCGGCGTTCACCAGGCCATCCTCGGCATCGCACGCCTCCACAACATGGCCCTCACCGGATAACTCCCGCCCCATACGGGACAGCCTTTAGACGCAATGCCGTTGTCTTAGCTGCTCGGCGTAGGCTTCTGCGTACTGCTCCCGGGGGTGGTGCCGGTGTCTGCGAGCGTTTCTGAATTATCGGGTCTC
>NZ_JBIWKA010000042.1:0-17452 GCF_044765445.1 Streptomyces sp. NPDC102467
TCGTCACGGTTGCGGATGGGGTGCTTGGACTGCATCTCGATCTTGCCGCCGAGGTGCATGAGGAACGTACGGTCGGAGACCTTCCCGAGCGTCACACCCTCGATGCGCCGCAGCTCCGTGACGATCTCGTCCGCGTGGGACGTCGAGCTGGCCGCGACGGTGACGTCGAGGCCGAGGCGGTCGGCGTCGGAGGATATGACGTCCAGGGCGGTCACCGAACCGCCGAGCGCCTCCAGGGTGGCTGTCAGCTGGGAGACGGCGCTGCCGCTCGCAGGGACGTCGAGCCGGATGGTGATCGAGTAGGAGACGCTGGGCGCGCTCATTGGGTCTGTCCTTGTCATGTCATGCGGGGCGCAGGGCTTGGGAAGACCCGGCGGATGCGGGAGGTGGTGCGGTCAGCTGTCGGCGCCGACCGTGGCCTGGTCGCGTTGGGTGGGGGGCGAAGGCGGCGTGCTCTTGCCCGGGTGGAGTACGGAGCGGGCGCGTTCGGCGTCGAAGTCGTCCTCCCATTTGCCGATCACGATGGTGGCCACCGCGTTGCCGAGGACGTTGATGAAGACGCGGCCCTCGTTGAGGAGGCGGTCGATGCCGACGATCAGGGAGAGGGCGGCCAGGGGGATGTGGCCGACCGCGGTGACGGTGCTGGCGAGCACGATGAACGCGCCGCCGGCGATGCCCGCGGTGCCCTTGCTGGTGAGCATCATGATGCCGACCATCACGAGCTGTTGCTGCCAGGACAGGTCGATGCCCATGGCCTGGGCCAGGAACAGCGAGGCCATGGTCAGGTAGACGGCGGAGCCGTCCAGATTGAAGGAGAACCCGGAGGGGATGACGATGCCGACCACGGGGCGCCCGATGCCAAGGGTCTCCAGCTTGCGTACCAGCTGCGGCAGGACGGCCTCGCTGGAACAGGTGCTCAGTGCGACGAGCAGTTCGGCCTTGAGGAAGCGCATCAGGGCGAACAGGCTCAGGTGACAGGCGCGCATGATGGCGCCGAGGACGACCAGCACGTAGACGATGCACGTCACGGTGAACAGGATGATCAGGTAGGCGAGTTGCTTGAGGCTCTCGGCGCCGTAGGTGGCCACCACCATGGCCAGGGCACCGAAGGTGCCCAGCGGTGCCAGGCGCATCACCCAGCCGACGATGCGGAACACCACGTCGGAGAGGGCCTTGATGCCGCGGGTCAGCGGGGCGCCGTCCTCGCCGGCCATGTTCAGGGCGACGCCGAAGACGATAGAGACCATCAGCGCGGCCAGGATCGCGTCGCCGGTGATCGCACCCAGCAGAGAGCTGGGAATGAGGGAGGAGATGAAGCCGGTGAACGTGGCGTGCTCGGTGGCGGTTTCCGGGACGTCCTCGGCGCGCAGGGTGGCGGGGTCGACGTGCAGGCCGGTGCCGGGGTGGAAGACGTTGGCGACCAGCAGGCCGATCAGCATGGAGACCAGCGACAGCACCAGGAAGTAGCCGATCGCCTTTACGCCGATGCGGCCGGCCTTGCGCAGGTTGTCCATGGAGGCGATGCCGGTGGTGACCACGCAGAAGACGACCGGGATCACGATCATCTTGACCAGCGCGATGAACCAGTCGTTCAGCGGCTTGAGTTCCTCGCCGAACCCGGGCGCGACCAGTCCCACGGCGATGCCGAGGACGGCGGCCAGGACGACCTGGAACCACAGTTCACGCAGCAGGCGGCCCAGCCTCGACCGGGGCGGGCGGTCGGTGGCGGTAGTGGATGTCATCGTTGGTGCTCCCTTGCACGACGATCGTGTGTAGCCCTGTCCCGTGGGGGTGCCGGGGACTGCGTACTGCGGCTCGGGGTCCCCGGTGTCGTACGTGGCGCGTGGATGGAGCTGCGCCGGCGCGACCGCGCCGGCCCTGCAGCGGGCGCGTGGTCGCGGTGCGGTGAGGTTCAGCTGTGCAGGGCGCGCAGCACCTTGTAGAAGGCGGCCTTGCCCTCGAAGCCGATGCCGGGGATGTCGGTGAGGCCCACCCGGCTCTTCTCCACGACGGCGTCGTCGGCAAAGCCGCCGGTGGGCTGGAACTCGCCGGGGTAGGACTCGTTGCCGCCGAGCTTGAGGGCGGCCGCGATGTGCAGGGAGAACTGGTGGCCGCCGTGCGGGATACAGCGGCGCGAGGACCAGCCGTGCTGCTTCAGCATGTCCTGGATGCGCAGGTACTCGGTCAGACCGTAGGACAGCGCGGGGTCGAACTGCAGGGTGTCGCGGTCCGGGCGCATGCCGCCGTAGCGGATCAGGTTGCGGGCGTCCTGCAGCGAGAAGAGGTTCTCGCCGGTCGCGATCGAACCGCTGTAGTGCTCGGCGACGGTGGCGTTGAGGTGGTAGTCGAGAGGGTCGCCGATCTCCTCGTACCAGAACAGGCCGTACGGCTCGATGGCCTTGCCGTACTCGAGGGCGGTGGCCAGGTCGAAGCGGCCGTTGACGTCGACGGCCAGGCGGGAGCCGTCGCCGTCCAGGATCTCGAGGACGGCCTCGATGCGGCGCAGGTCCTCGGCGAGGTCGGCGCCGCCGATCTTCATCTTGACGACGTCGTAGCCCTGGTCGAGGAAGGCCTTCATCTCGTTCTGCAGGTCGGCCAGGGTCTTGCCGGGGGCGTAGTAGCCGCCGGCGGCGTAGACGAACACCGAGTCGTCGGGGGTGCCGTCGCCGTGGCGCGCGGACAGGTAGCGGTAGAGCGGCTGTCCGGCGATCTTCGATGCGAGGTCGAAGAGCGCCATGTCGACGACGCCGACGGCGACCGACCGCTCGCCGTGGCCGCCGGGCTTCTCGTTGCGCATCATCACGTCCCACGCCTTGGCGGGGTCCAGTTCGCCGGCCTCGTTCAGCAGGCTGCCGGGCTCGGCGGCGGTCAGGCGGGGCAGGACGCGGCGGCGCAGGATCTCGCCGGCGCTGTAGCGGCCGTTGGAGTTGAAGCCGTAGCCGACCACCGGCTTGCCGTCACGGACGACGTCGCTCTCGATCGCGACGATCGAGCAGTCCATGGAGGAGAAGTCGATCCAGGCGTTGCGGATCGAGGAGCTGATCGGGACGACGCCCTCGTAGACGTTGGTGATCTTCACGGTGACGGCCTTTCTCGTAACTTATAAGATGTGACGGCTGTTAGAGTGAGCGGTGCCACCGGGAGCTGTCAAGGGGTGGCGACCTCGGGGAAAGGGAACGGTCACGCGGCCATGGCGAGCCAGAACATGTTCCTCAGCAAGAGCGATCTCGCCTACGCGGAACTGCGCGAGAGGATCCTCACCGGCGGCCTTGCTGCCGGCTCCCGCCTGGCGCAGTACGAGCTCGCCGAATCGCTGAACATGAGCATCACCCCGCTGCGGGAGGCCATCCGGCGCCTGAGCAGCGAGGGCCTGCTCACCGTGGAGACCCACCGCGACGTGCGAGTCTCGACCATGACCGCCGACGAGGCCCGCCAGCTCTTCGAAGTCCGCCTGTCGCTCGACCCGACGGCGGCCGGGCTCGCGGCCAAGCGGCGCACCGAGAGCGACATCACTGCCATGCGGGCGGCCGTGGACCAGCTGCTGCCCGTCACGCGCCGGTGGGGCGAAGGGGCGCTGGCCGCGCACCGCGTCTTTCACCAGACCCTCTACCGGGCCTCCCGCAACGACGTCCTCATCAAGATGCTGGACGACCTGTGGGACAAGTCCGACCGCTACCGCCGTCTCGGTCTCGATCTACCGCCCGGCGACGAGCCGCGCACCCGCGACCTCGAGGAACACCACCGCCTGGTCGACCTCGTCGTGGATGGCCAGGCGGACCAGGCCGCCCAGCTCATGTACGACCACATCGCCAACAGCCTCACCGCCACGGCCATCAGCGCACTGGAAGAGCACGAAAACCCCTCGTAGGCCGAAGGGTCGCTTCGCCGCTGATCGGGGTGCTCGGCACACCAGCACCGTCCCCGTGGTACTGGTGATGGGAGCCTTCCTGGCGCTGACGACGGTGGGGCAGCGCCGTGCCGACGACAGAGCGCGGCGGTGGCGCCCGCCGCTCAGTGAACGGCAGTGAGTTCTCCGCTGAGCCTCTTGTGGAAGCCGCGTCGGCGGGTCCAGGCCGGTGATCTCGACCTGCTTGCCGCGCTCGGCATACTTGGTCTCGCTCAGGAACAGGGCGGTTCCGGTTGCTTCGGAAACCTGGTCCACGGGAACGTACACGCCCTCGGCGACGGTCATTGGTGTCCAACACGTCGGCGATGTCAGGGGTGAGTTGAAGCCGGGGGCATCGACAGAAACACGATGCCCCGGCCCCGTGTTCTACCCACCGATTATTCACACCGAGGCTAAGCATGGTGGGTGCCGTCCGCCACGAGCACGAAGGGATCTCTGCTCTGGGCCCCGCACGTGCCTGGACGATGGGCGCCCGCGAGGCCATCGGTCTGGGTCCGCTGGGCCCAGTTGGGCTGGCCCAATGCGCCTGGGGCTGGGGCTGGATGCCCCGTGCTCCCGATGTAGAGGTGCTACCGCATGTCGACCTGCCGCGCGGGCCGGAGGCGAGCCTGCTCCAGTAGGAGACGGTCCCGGACGTGCTCTGCCCCTCCCCCAGCGTTTTCCCCGTCTTGGCTCGCCGTGTTGGTGGGCGAGAACGTGTCCGCGCCCTCCACTGCATGGCACTCGCTCGTGCGAAGCGGCCCTGCACGAACCCCACGTCGAACCCGGGTCACGTCGGCTCTCTGACGGTCTCGTCACACGCGTCGCCCTCGCTCGTACCGTCACAACTCACCTCCCGCGGGTGATGCCGTGCCGACCGATGCGTCGCTCAATGATGTAGGGCTGCTGCAGGAGCCGCAGTCCCAAACGATCCGTACACCGACCGTCTGCCGCCCGCGTGAACCCGCGCTGCGGTCGGTGCGAGGAAGGAGTGCAGCACTGTGAGCAGTTCCGTCACCCTCGCCTACGACTACCCGCTCCTTGGCGTCTTCTGGACCACGTTTCTGATCTTCTTGTGGATCCTTTGGTTCTTCCTGCTTTTTCGCCTCATCGGTGATCTCTTCCGCGACGACGAGCTGAACGGATGGGTCAAGGCGAGCTGGATCATCTTCCTGATCGTGCTGCCCTTCCTCGCAGTCTTCGTCTACGTCCTCGTCCGGGGCCGCGGCATGGGACACCGCGAGGCGAACGCGGCGGAGGCTCGCCAGAAGGCTTTCGACGCATACGTACGCCGGACCGCGGCAGCCGACACGCCTCAGGCCACTCCGGCCGAGGAGCTGACGAAGCTGTCCCGGCTCAGGGAACAGGGCGACATCTCGGAGGAGGAGTTCCAGCGCGCCAAGAGCAAGGTCCTGCACTGACTTCGCAAACGTCAAGCGGGGCCCCCGTGGTGCCGACGTGGCTGCTTGAGTGGGCGAACGTGGTGCATCATTACAGGCCGGCGAACGAGGCCAGCCGCCAGTACCGGTCTACCCGGGGATCGTGGGCCTCTTCGAACTGCTGGGCCATCCAGTCCCGGAATTCCGTGTCAGGGGTGCGCGCGAGCACCTCGGCGAAGCGGTGCACGAGGTCGTCGATGACAGGTGCGCCCCTGTCGCTGAGCGGGTCGATGCCCGAGTCCACGGCCTCGGCCTCGGCCACCTTGTGGCGGGTGAGTTCCATCAGTTCTTCGCCGGCTTGGCATTCGATGTCGAGTGGGCGCCCGGCGGCCTGGCGTAGGGCTGTCCGGCGCATCCGGGCACGGAAATCCTCGTTACCGACCAGCTCGGCGAGCTCCACCCACGCGGCGACCTGCTCGCTGGTCGGATCATCGGGCAGCTCGGGGGTGGCAGCGCGAACCATGGCCACCGCGGTCGGGTCGGCATCCCCCGTGCCGAAGGTGCCATCCACGAAATCGTCGATCAAACGTCGGCGTTCCTCGCCGGACAACTGTGTGAGCCTGTGCATGAGTGGGATCTCCTCGGGACTGGAGCCGCGTCTGGCCACGACTCGCAGAACACTCCGACGCAGTTGCAGCACCCGGATCTGGACGTCCATGGCGTCGGCGTGCGCTGCGGCGACTTCCGCCACCGAGAGCTCGCGGTCCAGTACCCGTTGAATCGTGGCCAGGTCCATGCCCAGCTCGCGCAGGGTGCGCAGGAGTTCCAGACGAAGCAGTGCGTCTTGGTCGTAGAGCCGGCAGCCGGCGGGACCACGAGTGGTCGGCGCTACCACCCCCGAATCGGAGTAGAACCGGATGGTCCTCACAGACAAGCCGGTACGCCGGGAAAGCTCCCCGATCGAGTAGAGGGTCGTAACGTCCATGTCCCCCACTCTGCTGTCTCCAGTCACTGGAGACTCAAGGCCATTCCCAAGCGGGTTGCACGGTTTCCCGGCACAGACCGGAGGAGGAGCGCGCGAAGCGCCGTCCAGGTCACCTGCTCGGGTACGTGCACGCGCTCGCGGGCGAGCCTTCCATTCACCGCGGGCCGCCGCCAGCCCCCGCCGCGACCCCGGTCGGCGCGCCCTACCACCCGCCACCTCCCGGCCCCGCCCCGCCGTCCCACCTCCAGCCCGCGCCCCTCGCCTCCGCCCCTTCCGGCCGGGTCGACACTGTGGAACCGTGTCTCAACGGCAACTCCGCTCACCAGCAATGATGTTAGAACTGTGCAGGGGGTGCCCGGTGGGGGTGCCGCATTCACAAAGGGGGCCTTCGTGTGCACACGCACAGGGTGGCGTCGCGCTCTCATCGGCGCGCTGGCGAGTTTGACGGTCGTGCTCGGATCCACCGCCTACGGCGGTACCGGTGCGTCGGCCGCGTCCGGTGCGGCGGGCGCGGGCGCGGCAACGGTCACGAAGTCGTCCCAGAGAACGGCGTCGACCAGGGCTGCGGCGCAGGCGGGCACTGTCTCGGCCGCGGCACCGGTGACCGTGACGAGGTGGACGCAGACCAGTGAGGCAGGCGATCCGGTAGGTCAGGGAAGCAGTCTGGCCTACACACCCAAGACGGCGAGTTTCACCGTTTCCGGCACCGCCGAGTACGTACGGATCAGCGTCAGCCCCAGCGATACCTCGTTCTGGCAGGTGGAGTTCGCCGCGCCGCGCGGCCAGAAACTCACCCCGGGGGTCTACACCAGGGCGGAGGGGGCGGCGATCCGGACCGGTCACGCCCCGGGCATCACCGTGTTCAATGAGAGCCGCGGGTGTGAGGCCCCCTACGGCCAGTTCACGATCAACCAGATAGAGACGGACACCTCGGGCGCGGTCACCGTTCTCGATGCCAGCTACACCCATCGATGCGGGAGCGCGACTGCGCCAGCGCTGAGGGGCTCCTTCAAGTACCAGGCTCTGCCGCTGAGTTATTCCTATAGCGCGGATGCGGGCAGTACCTTCGCGCAGCACGCGATCGCCGCGTCCAGCACCCATACCGGTGGCAGCAGCACGTTCGCGCTCACCCCGTCCGCCGATGGCGTCCAGTACATGGTGTCGGGCCAGCGCGAGTACTGGGAGATGTCGCTGGAACCGCCGACGGGCGAGCGGTTCGAGGCAGGCCGCACCTATCCCATCGCGTTCTCCAGCAGTGAGGACGTCGCGGGCGTCGTCATCAACGTGTCCGCCTACGGCTGCGTCCGCACCGTCACCGGCGACCTGTCCTTCTCCCAGCTGACGCGGGACGGCGACGGCGCCATCAAGGCATTCGCCGCCACCTTCACGCTGCGCTGCGACGGCACGGACCCCGCACTGCACGGCACCATCCACCACTACGCCTGACGTGCACGACCCGCCGTCGTCGCCGGGCCTTCGCCGGCGGCGGCCGCGACGTTGCCGAAGGGCGCGTTGGGGAAGCCGCACGTCACTGGATTCGGTGCGGTGACGGGCGTGCCCGGACGGAATTGTTGTGCTGCACGAGGCAGGTTCCCCGTTTCCCGGGTGATCGACGATGGGGCGGTCCTCCAGCGAAGGGCCGCCCCCGGTGCCCGGTTTCTGAGCAGTGATGCCTTGGTGGCCCACCGCCTCCCCGACGCGAACCGAGCCGGGAGTCCTGAGCGCCACGCCACGCTGGCCGGTGGAGCGGGAGGGGGCCGGCTGGGCACCGCGGGCCGCATGGCTCCGACGCCAGGCTCGGTGGCCTGTCCCGGTATCCGATCTCCGCGGAGGCTGGGGGCCTCCCTGACGTGGGGGTATCGCCTTGAGTGCTGCGAAGGACAAGAGACCGCTGGCTGGAGTGCGCCAGACCGCCAGACGCAGACGGGGCGCCTGGGTCGCGATCTTCTTCGCCGTCCTGCTGCTCGGCGGTGTCGTCGCCCTCTTCCGAGGGAATGTGGAGCGCGTCAACACGCTGTGGGTGGGCGCCGAGATAGCCGCCGACGGCGGCATGCGCGTCACCGAGGTCATCGACTACGACTTCGGGGCCCCTCACACCACCAGGCACGGCATCTACCGTGACCTGCCGGACCTGCCCTACGACGCGGACAGCGCCGAGGTGAGCGTCACCATGGACGGCGTCCGCATGCCGTGGGAACTGGACGTCGGCGACCGTTACGAGAAGCCGGACGGGCAGCGGGAGATCGCCACCCGGATCAAGGTGGGGGATCCCGATGACTCCGTGACCGGCGTGCACCGGTACCGCATCCAGTACACGCTCAGTGACGTGGTGCAGAAGGGCAAGATCGCCTGGAACGCGGTGGGCACCGGATGGCAGGTCGACCGCTCCGACGTGCAGATCCACGTCGTGGCCCCTTACCAACTGATCGGCGCGCGCTGCGTACAGGGCACGGACGGCTCCGTGAATCCCTGCACCGCCCGCCCGGACGGGCCCGGCCGACTCGACGTCACCCTTGACAGGCTCCACGGTCACGAAGGCGTCACCCTCTACGCCTCCGGCGGGCAAAAACCGACTGGGGTGCCGCAGACACTGCCCGCGCCGCCCTCCGGCGCCAAGGCCGTCGGCACGACGGTGGAAAGCCCGCTGCGCGTGGCCCTGTTCGCGTCCTGTCTCACGGCACTGTGCGCCGGCGCGGCGGTCGGGCTGCTGCGCCTGCTGGGCCGCGACCGCACCGCCCAAGAAGGGCCCGGCGGTCCGCCCGGCCGGATACGGCGCGGCCTCGCCCGCCGCTCCGCCGCCCCGCCCCCTTCGGCTGCGGTGCCCCCGGAGGGTCTGTCCCCGGCGCAGGGCGGAATCCTGCTCGCCGAACGCGTGGAGAGTCACCACCAGGTGGCCTGGCTCCTGAGCATGACGATCGAGGGGCGCATCACTGTCGGAGGGACGGCGCAGAATCCCACCCTCAGGCGGCGCGAGACGGCCGACGCACCGGACGATCCGGCGGGCTCGGTGGACGCTTCGATTGCCCGTTCGGTCCTCGACACGATCTTCGCGGGGCGTGACTGGGTCACTCTGGGCCCGCGCGATGCCCAGTTCAGGGCGGGCTGGCAGTTCCTTCACCGCGAGCTGGCGGTCTGGCAGGAAACCAGCGATCTGTGGGACGAGGCGGCCGCGAACCGTGCCCGCCTCGGACGCCCCGTCGGTATCGCCGCCACCCTGCTCGGGTTCGTCACGACAGCCGTCGGCGCCTGGCTCGGCGGTGGCCGGCATGCGTCCGGCCGGACCGTTCTGCTGCTGGGTCTGCTCGCTGTGGGCGTCGGCCTGGCGCTGTGGCTGCGCTCCTGGGAACTGCACAGGCGCAGTCCGCGCGGTACCGACCTGCGGCTGCGGACGCAGGCGTTCCAGCGCTACCTCGCCGACCCATCCGCCCTGTCCGGGGATGAGCCCCTGGACGCAGAACGGCTGGAGTTGTACACCGCGTGGGCGGTGGCACTGGATGCGGCGCACGCGTGGGACAGGGCGGTGGCCGACTCGACGGCTGCACCCCGACACCGCTCGACCCTCACCTCGGGATTCTTCCCCGGCTTCGCGCTGGGGCTGATCACCGCGTCCGCGACGTCCAGCGTTCCGCCGCCCTCCTCCAGCAGCAACAGCAGCGGTGGCGGCAGCGGAGCGGGATTCAGCAGCGGCAGCAGCGGAGGTGTCGGCGGAGGCAGTGGCGGCGGAGGCGGCGGCTCCTGGTGACCACCTGATCCCGGCAAAGATGCGGCAGCGGGCCCAGGCGTGACCGGCTCGGGCCTAGGCGGTGGCCACCTACTGGATCCGGGCACATTGAGCGGAGCCCGGGCAGCTGTTGGGAGGGCGCCTGGCGCTGGTGGCCCGATGCCCGTTCGACGCAATATCACGGCACAGAAGGTGAGCCAGGGCGACGTGTGCCGCTCGTCCGCTGTACAGCGCCCGATGCCTGGGCGGCCATCACCTCGTCGCCGTACTCAAAGGCCGATGCGCCGACCGCGTCGATGGGCGCGAGCAAGGTCTCTCGCAAAGCGGTGAGTTGATACGAGCCTCCTGACGGTGCGTCGGGGTGGGCCCGCCGGTCGACCAGCCCGTTGAACTGCAGCCGTCGCAGGGTCTCGGTGAGGACCTTGGAACTGATGCCTCCGATCCGCTCCCGCAGTTCGGCCGGTCGCCTGGGTCCTTCGCGCAGGGCCCAGAGCACCACGGCGTTCCAGGTGTTGGAGAGCAGGTCGAAGGCGAGGCGGGCGCGGCAGTCGGCGAGGAAGGCATCGGTTGTCACCTACCAAATGGTGCCTGAACTGCCTTCTAGCGTCGGTGTGAACGGTGAATCAGGCACGGATGGCTTCGTATGTGCATGCTGGATCCCGAACTGCTGGAACGGATCACTACGCGCCGTGCGGAACTGGACGAACTCGAAGAACACCTGGCCAAGCAGCTGGATGCGGTGCGGGCTGAGCGGGACGAGCTCGCCGTCGCCGAACGTGTATTTGAGAGGGTGAGCGAGCAGCTCGCCGAGGAACGCTCTTCAGCCCGGCCGATTCCCGGGCAGGTGGGCGACCGAGCGGTGATGCTGATCCCGCACCGCGAGCCGGGCGCGGACGAAAGCATGCTCCCGTCGGACTACCAGCGCATCATCGCCGCCGTGCGGCAGGCCGCCGGACCGGTCATGGCCCGTGAAGTCGGCGAGGTGGTGGGGGTGGACGTCAGCGTGAAGGCCAAGCTCGAACCGCTACGCAGCAAGCGGATCAAACTCGTCGATCGGGGCTGGCTGCGCAAACTGCCCGACGGCCGGTTCACCACCCGCCTGTGACCGGGAGCGGCCACTCGGAGCAGCGCGGTATGGGCGTAACCGGGGTGCCCCCGGAGGCCGTTGGAATTGTGTGACGAATACCGAACAGCGCGCCGAGGACACTTGCCCGCCTGTCTACCAGTGCCGCCTGCCGCTGTCCACGAGCACCGTCAACTACCTCGCCGACCTGCTGCGGCGTCATCTGAAGGCGATTCGATCAAGGTGGCGGATTCTGCCGCCGGGGAAGACCGCGGTGATCGTCCTGCTTGTACTGCGCCACGACCAGCGCCTGGCCGACATGGCCGGCGGCAACAGCGTGTCCGAGTCCACCGTCCGCCGCTGGCGCGACGAACTGATCGGACTGCTCGCCGCCCAGGCACCCCGCCTGGACCGCGCCCTGAAGAAGGTCGCCAAGCAAGGAGGGGAGGTGGTCCTGATCGACGGCACCCTCATCCGCACCCAGCTCCGCACCGGCAAGGCCGACCGGCGGAACTACTCCGGCAAGCACCGCAACCACGGCCTGCACTTCCTCGCCCTAACCGACGAGAACGGCCGCCTGATCGGGATATCCGCCGCCCGGCCCGGCCGCACACACGACAACACCGCCGCCCGCCACGATCACATTCTGGCCCACCTGCGCGCCGCCGGCCTCGGAGCATTGGCCGACCTCGGCTTCCGCGGCCTGGACAACGACATCCTCGACCCCGTGGTCGTCACCGGTTACATCGCCACTCGTACCCACAAGCTCACCCCCGGCCAGAAGGAAGCCAACCGTGTCCTCGCCGTCGGACGGGCGCCGGTCGAGCACGGCTTCGCCGACCTCAAGAACTGGCGGGCCCTCACCAAGCTCCGCACCGACCCCGCCCGCGCCACCCGCCTCCTGCGCGCCTTGCTCGTCCTGACGAACCTCGAAACCAACCGCTGACGAATGATCTTCTCCGTGGACTCCCGCTCACGACCAGCACGGGTACCCCGGGGACCGGTCACACCAGCCCTTTGACCTGTGTCTTCAGGATGGCGGAGGCTCAGTTGACCACTCTGTGCATCGCAGTTGGCCACGCTGGCGCCCGTCTCGCTCGCTGCAGGGGCGGGAGAGCGGCTGGCGTGGTCGCTCGGGCACCCCCCTAAACTCATGTACGCACGAAGCGGTACATTCATGTACGCTGAGTCCGGTACATAGGAGGTTCGTCATGGCTAGTCGGCTGGCTCGGCCGCTCACGATCCCGGACGAGGAGGAGATCGACCTCTACGAGGTCATGTCGGCGCTGACCGACCCGGTCCGGCGAGCGCTCGTGCGACACATCGCCACCACGCCGGGTGGGCCGTGCAGCACCTCGGACTTCGGCGTCTCTAAGTCGACGCTGACCAGGCACTGGCGTGTGCTGCGGGAGTCGGGGCTCATCCGGCAGGAGGTTGACGGCACCAGACACCGCAACTGGCTGCGTCGTGAGGAGATCGACCGGCGCTTCCCGGGCCTGCTCGCGCTCGTCCTGGACCAGATGGGCTCGGGACCCGAGGCCGCTGACCGGTGACTCACCACTGACGCCCCCCAGACGCGCAGGAACGCAAGGAGAGTGACATGGAGATCGGCATCATCGGAGCGGGGTTCATCGGGGGTACGCTCGCCAGGAAGCTCGCGGCGGTCGGGCACCACGTCCGGATCGCCAACTCCCGCGGGCCGGAGACCGTGACCGAGTTCGACAGTGACGACGCGATCCGGCCGATGTGGGCTGTGGATGCCGTCACGGGCGTGGACATCGCGATCCTGAGCGTCCCGGTGAAGGCCGTCGGGGCGTTCCCCGAGGACATGACCGCCGCGCTCGCGTCCGTGCCGGTCGTGATCGACACGGGCAACTACTACCCGGTCCGCGACGGCAACATCGACGAGTTGGACCGGGGGATGGCTGACAGCGCCTGGGTCGCCGCCCGCCTCGGCCGCCCCGTATACAAGGTCTTCAACAACATCGTCGCTCCGAGCCTCAAGAACAAGGCGACCCACGATGCCGCTCGGCGTCTCGGCCTCACGGTCGCCGGCCCCGATGGCGACTCCAAGCAGCAGGTGATGGCGCTGGTCGAGGAGATCGGCTTCGACCCGGTCGACGCGGGCGCCCTTGAGGACTCCTGGCGGCTGCAGCCCGGCACTCCGACCTACTGCCAGGACATGAACGCCGACCAGTTCCGCACCGGCCTGGCGGCGACCGTCCAGGCCGACGTCGAGACCTACCACGCGGGACGGGACTCGATGACGGCCGAGCAGTTCGCCGCGGCGAATGATTACATGCGGCGGATCCTGGCCTGAGAGCCTGCCGCCGAAATCCTGAAGTGCTCAGTTGGCCAGTTGAGCGTGTGGGCGGGCAGGCTAACGTCGCCGGGGGCTGACGATGTGGTTTCCGGTGTTCTTGCCGTCGGTTCACCCCGGTCGCGGTGTGCTGGTGGCGTGAGTTCCTTGGTCGACGCCCATGACCTCCTCGGCGGTGGCGCTCTGACCTTCGGGAGATCGGCGGATAGCGAGTTGCGCGGCCCCGAGGGCCACGATGGTTTCGGGTCGGCGTTGTCGAGGGTGGTGTCGTTGAGCGCGGCCAGGACCTGCCGCCACAGGTCACCGCTCACTCCCGTCTGGGGGCGCGGGCGCCGCAGCCGCCGGTTCCTGGCGGTTGGTTGAAGGGTGCCGGCGCAGGTGCTCCCGAGGGGCGGGTCCACCAGCCCTCATGTCTCGTCCGACCTCGCACGTGGCCCGGTTAGCTCAACCTGCCCGGCGCGCACGGCGGTTAGCGGGGTGGGCGTCCGCCCCGGCTGCCGCGACGGGCCCGGTTGCGGACCTGGTCGGCTCGCTCGGGAATGGTGTGGGCGATGCCGCGCTGCCGGAGCCAGGTGCGTATCGCGCGGGAGCTGTAGCCCTTGTCACCCAGCACGTGGGCGGGGCACACCCGCGGCCGCCCCGGCCCGATGCGGGGCACCCGGACCGACTCCATCACGGCGGTGAACTGGGTGCATTCGTTGGTGTTGCCGCCGGTAAGAGTGAAGGCCAGTGGGCGGCCGAGCGCATCGCAGACGAGGTGAATCTTGCTGGTCAGGCCGCCCCGGGAGCATCCGAGACAGGGGCTGGAGAGCCCCCTTTTTTAGGCCCCGGCGGCGTGTTGGTGGGCGCGGACGATCGTGGAGTCGACGGACACCAGCCAGTCGATGTCGCCGACCGCATCGGCCCTGGCCTGGGCGACCCGCAGCATCCGCTCGAAGGTGCCGTCCTTGGCCCACCGCCGAAACCGGGTGTGCAGTGTGGTCCATGGTCCGTACCGCTCCGACACGTCCCGCCAGGCCGTACCAGTCCGGAACTTCCACACGATCCCGTTGAGGACCTTCCGGTCATCCAACCGCTTGCGTCCCCGCAACGAGGCAGGCAGCAACGACCGGACGAACTCCCACTCGGCATCGGACAGTTCATGACGACGTATCACCCAACCATGATCCACCACTCAAGATCACTTGAAGACGCGGCCTGGGTGCACTCCAGGCCGTGGCCAACGGGGAGTTCGGGCAGGTCGGGCTACGGCCGTGGACGGACAACTACCTCGCCGAGGAGAAGAAGGCGCATGCGCTGCGTGTGTTCCAGAACCATTTGACTCCGCGGTCGCTTCAGATGCAGGCGTCCGCATGCCGGGGGACGGCCACCGGATGGCACGGGGGATCTCCTCCTCGTGCCATCCCTACGCGGGAGTCAGAGCCTCAGGCGTGGACCGAGTACGCGCCGGAGCAGTAGGAGTTGGTGCCCTTCACCCGGCACAGCTGCAGGGTGTACCAGTTGCCCTCCGGCAGGTCCCCCGTCTTCTTCACGGTGACGGGCGAGTTCAGCCCTCGGGTCGAGGCGACCCGTCCCGTGCTCAGGCGGGCCTCGAAGCCGAATCCGTCCGCAGCGAGGTCCTTGGCGATGAGAGTGTCGCCGTTCGCCTGCCATTGGCCGACCCCTGCGGGGCTGCTGCTGTTGGTGTAGTACTTGATGGTTCGGCTTCCGTCAGCGGCCGTCGCGCTGATCTCGAACACCGCGTCCGACGCGCTCGCGGTCCCCGACCCCATCGTGACGGCAGCCCCCGAGAGCGCCGCCACCGCCGTGACCAGCGCGACAACTCTGCTGCGTACCTTGCTCATCGCACGTTCCCCGTTCTGTTCGTGCCAAGGCCGATGCCATGACCCTGCGAAGGGAAGCATAGGCATGCACAGTTCAGGGCGATCTTGAGGAAGTGTGAGGAGTTCTTGTCGCCGCGGACTGTCCTTCGGCCCCGCCGCCCTCACCCACCCGAAGCGCGAGCCTGCCTTCAATGTCTTCCTGCTGTCGCAAACCTGCGAGGCCTACGCGGCAACCGGCGACACGAAGGCGGCCGTGGGGGCTGGCGTGCAGCGCACCGGCCGCCTGGTGAGCGCGGCAGGTCTGGTCTTCGCCACCACCATGGCCGTGCTGGCCAGCTCCTCCCTGACCCTGCTGAAAGTCATCGGGGTCGGGCTCGGCGTGGCCACCCTGGTCCGGTCTGGGTGCAGCAGCGTGCCGCCGGGGATTGGCTGAGGCTGGGTGCACCTGCGGGGCCGACCGGACCTGAAGCCCGACGAGCCGTGGCCGAGCACACCGTCCGCAGTCATTTTCGCAACACACCAGGCCTGTACGGGAAGGATCTGCTGCTCGGTATCGTCGCCGGCCGACCGAATGGCACTCGCCGGATCCCGCAGGCCGGCTCGAGGCAGTCGCCGACTCTCGTGCGCGCAGCGGGAGGTGCTGGGCAACTGACCGGAGCAGGTTGACGGGGTTTCAGGTGTGCCGGTAACCCGAGGGAGGACAAGAATCATCCAATGGGCTCGGGTCCCAGGGATGGCACGGACAGTCAGCGGAACAGGCGGAAGAACCCGCGTACCTGCTCGACCAGCGACTCCGGCTGCTCCAGCGCGGCGAAGTGGCCACCATGGGGCAGCTCTTCGAACCAGCGCAGGTCGGTGAACCGCAGTTCGGCCTCTCGCCTCGATGGGCGGGTGATGTCGCGCGGGTAGACCGACAGCCCGGATGGCGCGGTCACCTTGTCCCGGAAGTTGGCGAAGCTCTCCCAGTACAGGCGCGCCGACGAGGTGGCCGACGCGGTGAACCAATAGACCGAGATCTCGTCGAGGATCGTCTGCCGCGACAACGCGTCCTCGGGATGGCCGTCGTTGTCCGTCCACGCCCAGAACTTCTCGGCGATCCAGGCGGCCTGCCCTGCCGGGGAGTCGGTGAGGCCGTAGCCGAGCGTCTGCGGCCGGGTGGCCTGGATCGCCGAGTATCCCCGGCCGGTGCGCTGCATCTCCTTCTCGGCTTCGAGGTTCGTCAGCTCCGCGGGCGTCGGGTCGTCGAACGTGCCCGCCGCCACGGATCCGAGGTTCAGGTGCACGCCGGCGACCCGCTCGGGCGCCAGCTCGCCAAGTGCCGCGGACACCGCTGAACCCCAGTCACCGCCCTGCGCGCCGTACCGTTCGTAGCCCAGCGAGACCATCAACGTGTCCCAGGCGCGCGCGGTGCGCGTGATGCCCCACCCGGTCGTCGATGGCTTGTCACTCCAGCCGTACCCGGGCAACGACGGCGCGACCACGTGGAACGCGTCCGCCGGGTCACCGCCGTGCGCGCGTGGGTCGGTGAGCGGGCCGAGGATCTCCAGGAACTCGAGCACCGAACCCGGCCACCCGTGCGTGAGCACGAGCGGGAACGCTTCCGGCTCCGGCGAGCGGACGTGCAGGAAGTGGATGCCCAGCCCGTCGATCGTGTCCCGGTACTGCGGGTACACGTTTAGGCGCTCGGCGAACCCGAAGTCGTAGTCCTCGGCCCAGCTGCGGCACAGCTCCTGCGCATACGCCAGCGGCAGACCCTGGGACCAGTCGTCCACCGGCTCGCGCTCGGGCCACCGTGTCCGTCGCAATCGTTCACGTAGATCCGCGATCTCGGCTTCGGTGATGGTGACCTCGAATGGCCCGGCGGACATGGCAAGGCTCCTTACTGGTCGTGGCGTTACCGGATCAGCTGCAGGTGGACTGTCGTCGCGGGCTCCCCCGCGTGGCGTCGGGTTGGTGGCGGCGCCCCCGCAACAGCCGCCTACCCCATCATCCACGTAACGAGCCTCAGTCACCTCCTGCATGGGGGGCAGCCTGATCATCGCGGTGGCCCTCGTGGTGAACGGCCGGGAGGCCTGGCGCCGGTTCACCCGGCAACAGCAGGACCTGGCCCTGCAGCTCGCCTACGCGGCCGCCACCGCCGAGTTGGGCTCGGATGATGACCTGACGGACGATGTCGCCGGGTTGTCGGTCAGGCGATGACGGGCACGGTCTCGGCGCTGTTGGTCGACCAGTTGGTGACGATGGGCTTGTCGACGACCGCGGGCTCGGGCAGCTT
>NZ_JBIWKA010000043.1:0-16490 GCF_044765445.1 Streptomyces sp. NPDC102467
CCGCCGCCTCGCCCGCGACTACGAGACCAAACCCACCCACTCCGAGAGCATGATCCGCCTCGCGATGATCTCCAACCTCGCGAAACGAGCCACCGAAGAAACACCCATAACCTGGCACAAACCCTGAACTATCGCTTCTTCAAGCGGAACGTCCTCTGATAGGACACAGATGCCGTTGCCCCAGGACCCCGAAGGCAAGAATTGATGCCCGACGTATCGCAGCTCTGGCCGCCACTGGACTGACGACCTGGGCCGGCCGCGCGTACCAAGGCGCGGGCCGGCCTATCCGGGTGCCGATCCGCGGCCGGAAACTCAAACGGTGGCAGCGGCGCTACAACACCACCCACGCCAAGATCCGGTGCGTCGGCGAACAGGCCGTCGCCACGCTGAAGGGCTGGTGCGTTCTCCGCCGAATCCGATGCAGCACGAACCGGATCACCACTCTCGTCCGAGCCATCCGCACATCCTCATCTGGCCAGGTCAGAGGAACGATGAAATGGGCTCTGTGTGCCTCTTTCGTGTGGCTCCGTGCTCGCGCGATGTCAGGGCCGGTAGATGCACTCCGCCAGTGTTGAATGCTTCTTCCAGCCCAGGGTCTCGTACAGTGCGCGTCCGGCGTCCGTCGCGCCGAGAACACCCACGGCCGCGCCCTGGGCCACAGCCTGGTCGGCGAGCGTACGCATCACCAAGCCGCCGAGCCCGCGCCGCCGATGGGCCTCTTCGGTCACCACCCGGTCCACCACCGCAGCCTGTCCGAGGAGTGCCGCCTGTCCCTTGGCTGCCAACTCACCCGCCCCATCCCGTACGTGGACGTGGACAACGTCGTCGATTGCCTCCGCAGACACGGTGTATCCCGCGGGGGCGACCGGGTGGGTGGCCGCCAGGTCCATGGCCATCAGATGGCCGGTCTCCTCCCAGGCAACCACCCACCCCGGCGCAAGCCAGGGCTCGACCTCCTCAGGCTCGGCAGGCATCTTCATCCAGGTCCGCGGCAACGTCACTGAAGCGGCCGCGCTGCGAACCAACGACTCATCGGTCTCCGGCAGGACGTGGCGCCCCACTTCGGCGGGGTTGCCGGCCACCTCGATATAGAACCCCCAGGGCCTTGCGACCGGCGCTGGTGTGCGCCGTGAGATCGCCCAGCCGGCCACCCACGTTCTGACCGTGTCCGCAAGCATCGAGCCTCCCGCAGCGAGGCCGCGTCAACGGCCATGTAACGATCACTATTCCGAATTGAAGCTTACTCATTCTCGCCAGGTAGGACGCCAACTTGGCAGAAGAACCACACGAGGTGGGCTGGACATCGCGCGCCCAGCCTCTGGTCAGGCCCACCACACGCTCCCGGCTCAGCGAACTCCCGGCGCAGACATTTGCCACGACGAGAGCCGGGCTCATACAAGATTTGCGTGAGCGTTGATCACCAAGGGGTCTCCGGTGACGTCCTGGGCTGGTGTGCGTCGGGAGCGCGCGACGAGCAGGACGCGCATGCGCAGGAGGCGAATACCGGCGCAGCCTGCGATGAGACGGGCCACCACCCGAGATGACGGAGTATCAGAACCAGTCGTCAGGGCCCGGACCCACCGTCGTCCCCGCGCGCTGTCTCCGCTACGGCGACAGCCCGCTGCCCGCTCGCTGGCCGGGTGCGCACGGCGAGGTGCAGGTGTGGTCCATCGGTCTGCCGGGGGACGGGCGCGAGACGAGTGAGGGCCTCGACGTACTGGACGAGGACGAGCGGGCCAGGGGCCGCGGCTTCGTCCGGGAGCGGGACCGCGCGCGGTACAACGGCGCGCACATCGCACTGCGCCGACTGCTCGGCGTCTACCTGGCGCTGGCGCCGCACGAGGTGGTGCTGACCCGCGAGGCGTGCGTGACCTGCGGCGGTCCGCACGGCCGTCCCCGGGTCGCACCCGGCCGAGGGGCGGGGGTGGCACCGCACTTCTCGCTCTCCCACGCCGGGGACCTGGCCCTGGCCGCGTTCGCCGCCCGCCCGGTGGGGGTGGACATCGAGGACGTGCCCTCATCGGCGACGGTGAGCGACATCGCGCCGATGCTGCACCCGAGGGAACAGGCCGAGCTGAACTCCCTGCCACGGCACGAGCGGCCGTCGGCGTTCGCCCGCTGCTGGGCGCGCAAGGAGGCCTGCCTCAAAGCCACCGGCCAGGGACTGGCACAGGGAGTGGCGCAGCCGTACGTCGGCTGCGCCGGCCGGCCCGCCGCGCCCGCCGACCGGGCGCTGTACGACCTCGGGGTACGCGAAGGCTCCGCCGCGGCCCTGGCCCTGTGCCGATGAGCCGGCCGCGCGGAAGCGGGACGATGACCCGGCGCAGGATCGAGCGGACCGCGCTGCGGCTCTTCGTGGAGCGTGGGTACGACAGGACGTCGTTGCAGGACATCGCGGACGAGGCAGGCCTGACCAAAGCCGCACTGTACTACTACTTCCGTACCCGGGAGGCGCTGGCCGAAGGCGTCCTGGCGGAACTCACGGAGTGCCTGGAGGAACTCGCGGCGTGGGCCGGGGCCCGGTCGCCGGGCGAGGCGGCCGCCCGCGAAGCGCTGCACCGCTGCGACGCGCTGCTCGCGGCCGCCGCACCGCAGCTGCGCCTGGTGCGGGAGAACAGGGCGGCGGTACGGCAGTCGACGGTCACCGGCGCGCTGGAGCTCTGCCGTGCGCGGCTCTCGGCACTGATGATGCCGGCGACGGCCTCGCCGGCGGACCGGATGCGCTGCCGCATCGCGCTGTCCCTGCTCCTGGACCACGAAGCGCGGGAGGTCCCGGACGGCGGCACTGCCGCTGAGCCCGGGCACTCGGCGCTCCTCGAGGTGGCTCTGGATCCGGTGACGCGGGCCCACCAGGGAGCACCGGCCCCGGCGAGCGCTGCTTTGCCGCAACCCTAGCCACCGGGTCTCTACTGACGGCCGACTCAGGCACCGTCGGCCCGGAAGGGGTTGCCATGACCGCAGCATCCACACAGGAACGGCTCGCCGCGCTACAGAAGGAGATCGTCCGCCGTAACCCCGCACAGCCGGAGTTCCACCAGGCGGCGAGCGAGGTCCTCCAGTCGCTGGAGCCGGTGCTGACGGCCCGCCCGGAGCTGGCGGAGGCCGCGCTGATCGAGCGCCTCTTGGAACCCGAGCGGCAGGTGGTCTTCCGGGTGTCCTGGCAGGACGACGAGGGCCGGGCCAGGGTCAACCGCGGATTCCGGGTCGAGTTCAACAGCGCGCCGGGCCCGTACAAGGGCGGACTGCGCTTCCACCCGTCGGTGAACCTGAGCGTGGTGAAGTTCCTCGGTTTCGAGCAGATCTTCAAGAACGCGCTGACGGGCCTGGGCGTCGGCGGCGGCAAGGGCGGCAGCGACTTCGACCCGAGGGGGCGCTCGGACGCCGAGGTGATGCGGTTCTGCCAGGCGTTCACGACCGAGCTGTACCGGCACATCGGCGCGGGGACGGACGTGCCGGCCGGGGACATCGGGGTGGGCAGCCGGGAGATCGGATTCCTGTTCGGCCAGTACCGCAGGATCACCAACCGGTGGGAGGCGGGGGTCTTGACCGGCAAGGGCACAGGCTGGGGCGGCTCACAGGGCCGCACCCAGGCCACCGGCTACGGCAACGTGCTGTTCCTCGCCGAGATGCTCCGCAGGCGCGGCCAGGACCTGGCCGGCCGGCAGGCGCTGGTGTCCGGTTCGGGCAACGTGGCGATCTACACGGTGGAGAAGCTCCACGAACTGGGCGCGCGGGCGCTGACCGTGTCGGACTCCGCGGGCTACGTCGTCGACGAGAAGGGCATCGACCTCGAACTCCTCAAGCAGATCAAGGAAGTGGAACGCGGTCGGGTGCGCGACTACGCGGAACGCCGCGGCGCCTCGGCCGTGTATGTGCCGGGCGGCTCGGTGTGGGAGGTGCCCGCCGATGTCGCGCTGCCGTCGGCGACCCAGAACGAACTGAACGTCGCCGACGCGCTGACACTCGTACGCGGCGGGGTGCAGGCGGTGTCGGAAGGCGCGAACATGCCCGTCACACCGGAAGCGGTACGGATCCTGCGGGATGCCGGGGTCGCGTACGGGCCGGGCAAGGCGGCCAACGCGGGCGGGGTCGCGGTCAGCGCCCTCGAGATGCGCCAGAACAGCGGCCGCGAGACCTGGCCGCGGGAGCGGGTGGAGAACGAACTCGCCTCCGTGATGCGTGACATCCACGAGGTGTGCTGGCAGACCGCGGAGCGCTACGGGACACCCGGGGACTATGTGACGGGTGCCAACGTCGCCGGGTTCGAGCGGGTGACCGAGGCGATGCTGGCCCAGGGGCTCCTATGACCCCGCAGCCGGAGGCCCGCCGCGCCCGTACGGGCCGGTGCCCGGCGCCCGCTGGGGGCGTCCGGCACCGGCCCGCGGGCAGGCGGCCGTGTCCGTCAGCGCGCCGCGGCGGGCTGCGCGGTCTCGGCCGGGGCGGCGGCCGTCGCGGGCTGCGCGGTACGGGGCCGCAGCATCAGGCAGGCCAGGGCGCCGACGACCAGCACGGCGATCGGCAGGATCGCGGTGGTGTGCAGCGTCGCCGTGAACGCCGCCGCGTACGTCTTGCCGGCGGCCATTTCCGCGGCGAGGCGCCCCTGAAGCAGAGCGCCGACGGCGGCGGCGCCGATCACCGAACCGATCTGCCGCACGGTGTTGTTGACCCCGGAGGCGGCACCGGCCAGGTGCCGCGGCACGTACCGCATCGCCTCCGTGGACATCGGCGCGATGATGCAGCCCACACCGAGCCCGGTGAGCAGCGTGGCGGGCAGGAAGGCGAGCCAGGTGGCGCCGGGCGTCGCGACGACGGCGATGACGACGATCCCGGCGGCGTAGCAGGCAAGACCGCTGAGCAGGACGTACTTGCCGCCGATGCGGTCGGCGAGCCGGCCGGCGAACGGGCCGACGGTCATCGACACCAGCGACGAAGGGGCCAGCACCAGACCGGCCTTGACCGCGCTCAGGTGCAGGACGGACTGCAGGTAGAGGTTGAACGGCAGCACCAGACCGAGCATCGCGATCGAAACGAGGCCCACCAGCGCGGTCATCGAGGTGAAGTTCCGGTCGCGGAACAGCGCGAAGGGGACGAGGGGTTCGCGGTCCTGGCGGCGGCGCTGGTGCAGCAGGAAGCCGACGGCGAGCGCGCATCCGGCGGCGATGAGCCCCCAGATCCCGGCGCCCCAGTGGTAGCTCTCGCCCTCCTGCAGACCGAAGGCCAGGCAGAACAGGGCACCGGTGGCGAGGACGACACCCATGAGGTCGAAGCGGTGGGCGCGACCCGGCCGGATGTCGGGCACCACCAGGAACGTCAGGACCAGAGCGGCGACACCGATCGGCACATTGACGAAGAAGATCCAGCGCCAGTCCAGAGCCGAGACGAGGAAGCCGCCCAGGGTCGGCCCGGACAGGGTGGCGAGACCGGCGACCGTGCCCCAGATGCCCATGGCCGTGCCGCGCCGCTCGGCCGGGAAGACGGCCACGATCAGCGTCATCGTCTGCGGGGTGAGCAGCGCCGCGCCGATCCCCTGCACGACCCGGGCGATGATCAGGGCCTGCGGGGTGGGCGCGAAGCCGCAGGCGAGGCTCGCCACGGTGAAGACCGCGAGGCCGATCGCGAACAGATTCCGCGGCCCGCGCAGATCACCGAGCCGGCTCGCCGTGATGACCAGGGCGGAGAGGGTCAGGGCGTAGCCGCTGACGACCCAGAGGGTCTGGCCGAACGAGGCGCCCAGGCCGTCCATCATGTCCGGGATCGCGATGTTCACGATCGTGAGGTCCAGCAGGGTCATGAAGAACCCGAGCGACAGCGTCACGAGGACTGCCCACGGATTCGCTCGCCACTTTCGCACGGCAGATGCCCCTTCTCTCTCCCCGGCGGTCTCCGGGTGCCTGACACGAAAATAACCCATCGAAATAGATGCATCAAGTCTGATGCATCGTTCTGGATGTAACCTGTGGCCATGAACGGAGTCGAACTGTTTCTCCTGGGACGCACCCTCATGAAGATCGGCGAAGCGGCGATGCCGGAACCCGAGGGCGGCAGCAGCCAGTACGCCGGCAACACCCGCGCCGTACTCATCGTCGCCAGCGACGTCGCCGCCCACCCCGACAGCGCGGTCGGGGAGATCGCCACCCGCACCGGCCTGCCGCAGAGCCAGGTCTCCACCTCGGTCGCCCGCCTCAAAGAGGCCGGCGCCGTCGTCACCGCACCCGACCCCGCCGACCGCCGCCGACTGCTCGTCCGCCAGGCACCCCGGCTCTCCGCCCGCGTCAGCGAGATCAGAGCCACCACCATCGAGGACGCCCTCACCACCGCCCTCGACGAGAACACCCCCGAAGCACGCAAAGAGGTCCTCGCGGCCCTCGAAGTGCTGGCCAGACACCTGTCTCCCCAGACCCTGGCCCGCCCACGCCCCTGACCGCGGCCACAGGCACGGCACGAACCCCCCTACAAGCGCGAACCAGGAAGGGATCTGGCACACATTCCGTGAGGGCAATCAACAGCGTTCCGTCACGGTGACGTCCCGTCATCTGGGACCTTGGTGCGGTGTGATGACCTCATAGCGGTGCTGTTTCCGTACTTCAGTGCGGTGCTGGTGGAGCGGGTGTTCCTTGAGTGCGGGACGGTGCGGGTCTCGGCTAGGACGCGGAGCCATAGTGTGCCGTGCCCGGACTGCTCGGTTCGGTCGAGCCGGGTGCACAGCACGTACGGGCGGCGGCTGGCGGATACCCCGGTCGGCGGTCAGCCGGTGGTGGTCGAGCTGACCGTGCGCCGGCTGTTCTGCGAGAACACTGGCTGCCGGCGGCGCACGTTTGTCGAACAGGTCGAGGGGCTAACCGTCCGGTACGGCAGACGGACACCGGCGTCGCGTCGGATTCTGGAAGCGGTGGTCGTCGCTCTCGCAGGCCGGGCGGGCAGCCGGTTGGCCGTGGTGCTGGGCAGTGTGGTCAGCCGGACGACCCTGTTACGGCTGGTGATGGCCCTTCCTGACCCGCATTGGGCGGAGCCGAGAGTGCTGGGCGTCGACGACTTCGCGACCCGCCGCGGGCAGCACTACGGCACCGTGATCATCGACTGCGCGACCGGCCAGCCTCTTGACCTGTTGCCGGGCAGGGACGCGAAGACACTGACGAACTGGCTGCGCCAACACTCCGGCGTGGAAATCATCTGCCGTGACCGAGGCGGCTCCTATGCCGACGGCGCCCGGACCGGCGCGCCGCAAGCAGTGCAGGTCGCAGACCGCTTTCACATCTGGCAGAACCTCGGCACCGCGGTCGAGACCATCGTCCGCCGGCACAACGCCTCTCTCAAACCGTCCACCGGACCGGACAGCACCGCGAATATCTCCACTGGCGGCCCGGCGAGCACGGACAAGGCGATGTCGCCGATCGAAGCCCGAATCCGTGAACGCCACAACGCCGTCCACGCCCTACTCGCCCAGGGGCACGGCATCCGCGAGATCGCCCGGGAACTGCACATCGGCGGGAACAACGTCCGCCGCACCGCCCGCGCCGAAACCTCCGAACAGCTCCTGGCCGGACGACGACAACCACGACCAAGCCAGCTCGACCCCTACAAGGCACACCTGGACAGACGCTGGTCAGAGGGCTGCACGAACGCCATCCACCTACACACCGAACTCCAAGAACTCGGCTACCGAGGCCACTACCAGACCATCAGCGACTACCTGCGGCCCCGCCGCAGGCAACGCATCCGCGTCGTCGGCCCGGCACCACCAGGCGTCCGCCAGATCACCGGATGGATGATGCGCCACCCCGACCGACTCCGAGACGAAGGCCGCCAGCAGCTCGCTGAAGTCCTCGCTCGCAGCCCCGAACTCGATGCTGCGAGCCGACTCGTCCGAGGGTTCGCCGAGATCCTCACCACCCGCTCAGGCCAGCACCTCAAAGACTGGATCACCGCCGTCCGCGCCGAAAACCTGCCCGGCATGCACAGTTTTGCCACCGGCCTGGAGAAGGGCTGGGACGCCGTCATCCAGGGTCTGACCAGCCACTGGAACTCCGGTCCCGTCGAAGGCCGCGTCAACCACATCAAGATGATCAAACGCCAGATGTTCGGCCGCGCCAAGCTCCCGCTTCTCCGTAAACGGGTACTTCTCACCGCTGCCCGATGACCGTCCTGCTCAGGCAGGACGAAGCCGTCGAAGTACGTAATCTGACGGCCAGCAGAGGGCTCGAACAACCGCGTTCGTGACGACGAAATACCCTGGGCTCACCCAACCGTCCTCCTTGCTCACGAGCCCCGGACCGTCCTCGCGGTAGTAGCGGCGCAGCATGCGGCGCCGCAACGGAGTCCCGGCGACCAACAGAACCGGAGCAATGACGATTGCACCGAGCGTCACGGCGAGCCGGACTGCCTGGATCCCGACGACGCTCTCTATCCGCATCGCTCCAGTCTGCCGATCAGGAGAGACTCGTCCACCGCTCTCACGGAAGGTGTGCCTGATCCCCGCTGACGCATGCACAGCCACTCTGGCGACCACCGCGGGCAGCCTAGTCCTCGCTTCGCCGGCCAATGCGGCCGTCTCCTGCAGCGTCGACTACGCCTGCCTGCACTACAACTCCGACAACGCGGGCGCCCTGTACAAGCAGTACTACGCGATCCCGGACTACGCCGGCCTCAAGTTCTCCGCAAGCACCAGCACCAACGGCGGAAACGGCGCCGGACTGGCGGTCAAGAACAACGCCGCGTCCGTCGACAACTGGGACTTCGACCTCGCTATCCGCATCTACTACAACTCGAACTACAACGCCAGCTTCGCCTCGCAGGCCATCGGCAAGGGCGGCTTCGCGAACCTGAACTCCACGATGAAGAACAACAACGCGTCCGGCGACTGGTTCTGAGCAAGCCCATCCGCAGAACCGCGTGACAAGAACCGTGCCCCGAAGCGTCCTCAGGACGTGGACGAGATTCTCCGCACGGTGCACGGGCACTCCGCTCGCCGGAATCGGGCGGAGTGCCCTTCTTCATGCTCAGGCCCCAGACGCCCACTCATCAACAAGGAAGTGCCGCTCGTGAAGCAGCTCCGCTCCCGCTCCCTCCAGGGCGCAGCCGTTCTGACCGTTCTGGCTGCCGCGTTGGCCACTGGTTGTTCCGGTTCGTCGACGGAGAAAACCGTGGCATCCGACGGCGCCCCCGAGGTCGCGTCGACCCCCAAGATCACCACCCGGGTGGAGACGCCGGTTCCGGTCGAGGCCTACCTCCTCACCGACGAGCAGTCGACTGCGCTCGGCAAGGCCGAGAACACCTTGCGCGAGCGCTGCATGCAGCGGTTCGGCATCCAGTTCCACGAGCCCACGACGGAGCTGAAGGGCCCGAAGTACGTCCTCTCGCAGTACCGGTACGGAAAACTCGACCCTGCCGTCACCGCCCAGTACGGGTTCCAGGTACCCGGCCAGCACACCGCGTCCGACCTGGCCAAGTTGAAGAACGCGGGGACCGCCTCCCGGTCGAACCTGTCGACGGCCCAGCTCGGTGTCCTCAGGGGCACCACCGATCCCTCGGTCAAGTCCGGTCCCGGCGGCCAGGACTACAACGGCCAGAAGGTCCCCGCGGGCGGCTGCTACGGCGAGGCGAAGAAGAAGCTGGGCAACTACCAGGACGCCCCGGTCGCCGTCGACGTCAACATCAACAGCTTCCAGAAGTCGACGGAGGACAAACGGGTCAGGGCGGCCTTCGCCAAGTGGTCCGGCTGCATGAAGAAGGAGGGCTTCGACTACCCGACGCCGATCAAGGCCGACGGTGACCCGAAGTGGGCGGGCACGACCGTGAGCGCCGAGGAGAAGCAGGTGGCGACGGCCAGTGCCACCTGCATGGAGAAGTACAACGTCGCGGGTATCTGGAACGCGGTCGACGTCGCCTACCAGAAGCAGGCCATCGAGAAGAACGCGCAGCAGCTGGACGCCGTCAAGAAGGACATCGAGCACGACGTCAAGCTGGCCGCACAGGTCACGGGTGAGTGACATGACGACGACCGGTGACATGCCGACGGCCGAGGACGACAACGCGTCCGTACTCGCCAGGCGGCGGCGCTGGGTGGCCCTCGTCGCCGCGGGGGCGGTGCTGCTGGCCGGGGCCGGCGTCGGCGCCTCCCTGCTGATCAAATCCCCGGCGCAGGCCGCCGCCGACGCGCGGGCCCCCTCTCCGGACATCCTGACCTCACCGGTCGAGAACCGGGTACTGAAGGACTCGGTGATCCTGCGGGGCACGGTCACCGCCGGACAGTCCGTCGACGTGACCCCGGCCAACGCGGGCGGAGAGGACGGCGGCCGCCCGGTCGTCACCAAACTGCCGATGCGCCAGGGACAGACCGTCTCCGCGGGCCAGGTTGTGATGGAGGTGTCCGGGCGCCCGGTGTTCGCGCTCAAGGGCTCGGTGCCGGTGTACCGGGACCTCAAGCCGGGCACCGAGGGCGACGACGTCAAGCAGCTCCAGGAAGCGCTGACCTCACTCGGACACCGCACCGGGAACGACCGCGCAGGACACTTCGGAGCGGGTACAAAGAGCGCCCTCAGCGCCTACTACGCCTCCATCGGTTACGACCCGCTGCCCGCGTCCGCCGACGAGGCCGACCAGATATCGGCAGCGGAGAGCGCGGTGACGGCAGCGGAACGCGCCCACGAGGACGCGCTGGACACACTGCACGAAGCGACGGCGGCCACAGCGCCCCCGACTGCCTCGGCGTCCACAGCCGCACCGAGCCCTTCGGCTTCCGCGACACTCTCGGCGGCCGACCTGGCCGACGGCAAGACGGTTCCCGGTTCCGCCGGTTCAGGCGGCGGCGACGCCACGTCCGGTGGCGCTGACACCCGTTCACTGCGGAAGGGTGTCAGCCGCGCCGCGGAGGACCTCGCCACGGCCCGCGAAGCCCTCAGCAAGGTCAAGCAGAAGGCCGGGCCGATGCTGCCGTCCGGCGAAGTGGTGTTCATCCGCAGCTTCCCCGCCCGGGTCACCCAGGTCTCCGCGGTGGTGGGCTCCGGCGCCGACGGTGCGGCGATGAAGATATCGGCCGGTCAACTGGTGGTGGACGGCTATCTGCAGGAACAACAGAAGGGCCTGATCAGATCCGGGCAGAAAGTGCGGATCGACATCGAGTCGGCCGGCCTCACCGTGCCCGCCACGGTCACTTCGGTGGCCGACTCCCAGGACAACGGCCAACAGGCGACCGGGCAGAGCGGCACCGACGGCGCCACCGCGGGTGACACCGCGGGCAGCGGCACGGGCGGCAGCGCCGCCTCCGTCCCTCAGGGCTATCTGATGGTGGTCCACCCGAACCGGCCGCTGCCCTCGAATTCCGCCGGCGAGGACGTGCGGCTGACCGTCGAGGCGGCCTCCACATCGGGCGCCGCGCTGGTTGTTCCGGTCACCGCCCTGTCGTCGGGAGCCGACGGAAAGAGCGTCGTCACCGTCCTGGAGGCCGGTAACGGACAACAGAGTGGCAGGCAGCGCAGGGTCGCGGTGCGGCCCGGCACCTCCGGTGACGGCTTCGTGGCCGTGACGCCCGAAGCGGGCGCGTCCCTCAAGGAGGACGATCTGGTGATCACCGGCGTCAAAAAGGGCGCGGGGAGCGGCTCGTGACGCTGACCCAGCAGGACGCCGAACCACGGGCTCCCGGCGTACCGCCTCCGGTCATCGAGTTCCGGCAGGCGGGCCTCACCTATCCGGGACCGCCGCCGGTACCGGCGTTCAGACCGTGCGACCTGACGATCCGCCGCGGTGAGTTCGTGTCCGTCGTCGGCCCCTCCGGGTCCGGCAAGTCGACTTTCCTGAACATCGCGGGGCTGCTCGACGCACCGACCCACGGCAGCTATCTGCTGGACGGCATCGACACCGGCGCACTGCGGGACGCGGACCGCACCGCGCTGCGCGGACGCCGTATCGGATTCGTTTTCCAGTCCTTTCACCTGCTGCCGCACCGCTCGTCGCAGGAGAACGTGGTCCTGGGCATGACGTACAACGGCGTCGCCCGCGCGGAGCGCACCGCGCGGGCGCGCGACGCGCTGGTACGGGTCGGGCTCGGCCACCGGCTCAACGCGCTGCCCACCCGGCTGTCCGGCGGTGAACGCCAGCGCGTCGCCATCGCCCGCGCCGTGGCGTGCCGTCCCTCGCTGCTGCTGTGCGACGAGCCGACCGGCAACCTCGACACCCGTAACGCCCAAGCGGTGCTGGAACTGCTGGACGAACTGCACGCCGACGGCATGACGGTGGTCGTCATCACCCATGACCCGCTGGTCGCCGGCCGCGGCGCCCGTACCGTCGCGATCCGCGACGGCGTGCTGCACGAGGACCGGGAGAGCACCGAGTGAGCGACACCGAACGGCCGGACCGGGCCGTCGAACCGTCCTCCTTCAGCGTGCGTGACCTGCTCGCCGAATCACTGGCCGGACTGCTCCAGCGACCGGCCCGTTCCGCCCTGACCGCGCTGGGTACCGTCCTCGGTGTCGGCACCTTCGTCGCGATCCTCGGCCTGACCGCCACCACCTCCTCGCAGATCGATGCCCGGTTCTCCGTACTCACCGCCACCGAGGTCACGGTCGAGGACGTGGCACGGGAGCAGAACCCCTACGCGTCGATGGCCTTTCCCCACAACGCCGACCAGCGGATCGAGGGACTCGCCGGGGTGGAGCACGCCGGGGTGTTCTGGACCGTGCGCACCGGCCCCGACATGCGGGTACGTGCCTCCCTGGGCGGCGGTTCGGCCGACGGGACCGGCGAGGACGCCGCGCTGGTGGCGGCCTCCCCCGGGGTCCTCGAAGCCGCCGTACCGCACCTGTCCCAGGGCAGGATCTTCGATACCTACCACGATAAGCACGCCGACGATGTGGCCGTGATCGGCTCCGGCCTGGCCGAGCGACTCGGCGTCACCACCCTGGAGACGCATCCGGCGATCTTCGTCGGCGAGCAGCCGTTCACCGTCATCGGCATCATCGACGACGTCCGGCGCAAAGCCGATCTGCTCTCGTCGGTCGTCATCCCGCGCTCCACCGCGCTCGGGCTGTACGGCGAGCCGCAGGACACCCCGGCGAAGATGCTCATCTCCACCCGGATCGGCGCCGCCCAGCAGATCGCCGCCGAGGCGCCGACCGCCCTACGCCCGGACCACCCCGGTTACCTCAAAGCCGTGCCACCGCCGGACCCCAAGTCGCTGCGCTCCCACGTGACCGACGACCTCAGTCAGCTCTTCCTGCTGCTCGCCTCGATCTGTCTGGTCATCGGCGCGGTCGGTATCGCGAACACCACGCTGGTCGCCGTCCTCGAGCGCACCGGAGAGATCGGTCTGCGCCGGGCACTGGGTGCTCGCGGCCGCCACATCACCGTGCAGTTCCTCGCCGAGTCCGCCGCCCTGGGCGCACTCGGCGGCCTCATAGGGACCAGTCTCGGAACCGTGACCGTGGTGGCTGTCGCCGTGGCCCGCGACTGGACGCCGGTGGTGCACCCGTCGACCGTCGCGGCCGCCCCGGTGATCGGCTTGGTCACCGGCCTGGTGGCCGGTCTCTATCCGGCGCTACGGGCATCCCGCATCCAGCCGGCGGAAGCACTGCGACGCTGAGATCCGTATTTCTCTTCCGGACGCCGTGACAGGATCCGCACCCCGCGGCGTCATTAAGGATGTGGAAGAACTCCGATCGGCTGAAGGGCTGGGGCACAGTGGCGTCTTCGGAGGACCTCGGGCAGTTCGAGGAGTTCGCCCGTGCCGGCACCCCGCGCCTGTTCCGTACCGCCCTGCTGCTCTGCGGGGACTGGCACCTCGCCGAAGACCTGGTACAGACGGCCCTGGGCAAGGCGTACGCCTCCTGGCACCGGGTGCGACGGGCAGACAACCCGGAGGCGTACGTACGGACCGTGCTGATGCGCAGCTTCATCTCGCACACCCGGCTGCGCCGGTCCACCGAGCGCCCGGTCTCGGCCGTACCCGAAGGCACGGCCATGGATTCGGACGCCGCGCTGCGGGTCACGCTCCTCGCCGCGCTCGCGGAGCTCCCGGTGCGTGAGAGAGCCGTGGTCATCCTGCGGTACTGGGAGGACAGGAGCGTGGCCGAGACGGCGCGTGAACTCGGCATCAGCCAGGGATCCGTCCGCAACCGGAGCGCGGGCGGCCTGTCCCGGCTGCGCAAGCTCATCGGTGGCGAGCACGCCTCGTACTCTCCGCACTGATCATGGCAGTCCAACCGAACCACCCTGCCCGCCACCGAGAAGGACGGTGCTCCGATGCCGCTGCACGAACACGATGACCCAGCCGCAGACCTTTTCGGACCCGAGCTGTCCCGCACCATGAACTCGACGCTCAGCGACCTTCCGGTGCAGACCGAGACCCTGGTGAGCGGCGCCGTGACCCGGGGCCGCCGCACCCGGCGCCGCCGGCGGGCGGTGGCCTGGAGCACCGCGGGCACCGCGCTCTCCGCACTCACCGCCTTCGCCGTCGTCACCGCGCTGCCGGGCAGCCACGCCGGCGACACCACCGCGACCAGCGTCAGGATCCCCGACTTCACGGCCGTCGGAGCGCAGGCCTCCCCGCCCGCGGGCAAGGAGGCCCTGACCGGGGCCGCGACCGTGGACATCCTGCGGGACCTGCTCCCCGGCGGGCCGGGCCCACAGCCCACCGTCCGCTGGCAGAACACCGATCCGCGCTTCACATCCGTCCAGACCATGGGAAGCATCACCACCCGCGACAAGACCGTCGTCGACGTCCGGGTCATGGGCGACTTCGTCTTCAGCCCCGCGGAGGCCGAGGCCGCTCCCGGCAACCCCCCCGACGCGGACAAGGCACCGCCGGGGACGGACAGCGGCGGCACCGTCACACCCGACAAGGAGGCCGGCAAGAAGGACGCCGCCCGCCGCAGCCACGAATCGGGCATCGCCAAACAGCGCCACGACACCAGCAGGACTCAGCTGCAGCACCTCTACACCTGCGACGTCCGAAGCACCACGCCCCTCACCGACTGCCACCTGAGCACCCTCGAAGGCGGCGCCACGCTGCTCGCGTACACCACCACCACCGACGGTGTCCGCACCCGTACCGCCGACCTGCTGCGCCCCGACGGCACAAGAATCCTCGTCACCGCCACCGGGACATCGCTCACCGAAGCCCGGTTGCGTACCATCGCGGCCAGCCCGCGCTGGCAGCAGTGGGTCGAACCGGCCGTGAACGACAAAGCCGCCGGGAAGACCCCGTAGGTGTACCGACGGGCCCACCGACCCCGTGGCCCCGCCCTATTCCGGAGGGCGGGGCCACGGTTCCGGTCGCTTGGGCGGCAGCCATGAGGTCATCCGTCCGCTTCGGCCGCGGCCACTCCGACGACTTGATAGCCGTCCACCGCGGCCAGCGGGTTTCTCATCTGACAGGGGATCGATGCCGCCTCGACCGCCATCAGCGTCTTGCCCGAACCGGTCGCCGAGATGACCTGCGCCCGCAGCCCTTCCGCCGGCATACGCCCATCAACCGTTTTCTGAAGAACCCTCAGAATGCCGTCGACAGCCTCGACCTGATGGGGAAGAAGTTACATTGCCGCCATTATGGGCTCCCATGAAACGTATGCTCGGAAAGCGTCCCGGGCACTGAAAACGTGACGCCGAATCACTGATAATCCAGCGTCAGACCCGAGCCCGGCACTGGGCCAGTGGTCGACCTCCAGGCCATAACCTAGCCCACCTCACATAATGACACACATGTGAGGAGAGGAATGGTACATGTTTGAAGAACTAAGGGCCGATGAACAGAGCATCGCCGAGTGGAACGGCCTCGCCGACACCGTAGTTCGAGAACTCCGGCTCGCAGGAATCCCGGCCACACGAGACCCAAGCAGCGCTGTAGACGGAAATACCGATATGGACCCCTTCATGATCCGTGTGGAGCGAGGCGGGATAGACGCGGCAGTGCCACGCTCGTAGCTGCTGTTTCTGTCGAATGCGTGGAGCGGATCCGACAGGGCGGCGCCCAACTCGCGCGTGCGCTCAGAGGAAGCGGGCATGCGAGCAGGAGAGGAGGCCCGCATGCCACAACTACCGAATCATGAAGCGCCGGCCTGGAGCAGACCTGGAGCTCGCCGGGTTCCTTGGGTGTGTGGCCCGATGCTCGTCCTGAGTCTCGGGCTCCTGCTCTTACGCATCCACGATGGTGACGGGACAGGAGCGATCGTCTCCTCAGGCTGCACATGCTTCGTGTTCACCTGCATCCTCATCTCCAACCGGATTCAGCGCGCCAAAGGGAAACAGCTCCGAAGTGTCCTGCGCGGTCGTTCCCGGTGCGGTGTCCGAGTGAGGTCAGCGCTTCCTGGAGCCCCCTCGAGTAGCCAGCCTCGGGCCGGATCGCGGAGCGATCCGAGCCGTCAGCAGCGCGGAGCGTTGCTGACCCGGCGTCACGGAGTGACGCCAACTCGCGTGCGGAGCACGTGAGTTGCACCTGGCGCGGAGCGCCGGGTACCGCCGCGTAGCGGCGGCGCGTCGTGTCTGCGGAGCAGACCGCGCGC
>NZ_JBIWKA010000044.1:0-13208 GCF_044765445.1 Streptomyces sp. NPDC102467
AAGCCGGGCGATTTCGGCAAATGCCCTGTCCCGAGATGCCGCTTGCAGGCGGTGAACCGGCTCATAGCGGCCTATAAGTGACGCGAACGTCCTCTTAGAGCCGAAGGTGCCAACCAAATCGACACAGTCCGAGAAGAGCCCTGGGAATGGAACCGTATGACACCTGCGTGAGCACTGACCCCTTTGTCCGCTCGGGCAGTGCCTTCGAGTCGCTATTACGCACCCTGCAAGGCGAGTTGGCGTCCCTTTGGAACCACGCCGAGCTGGAAGAACATCTGGACCTCGCCGGGCGAGGACTGCTGCGGCAGCTGCTGCAGGATCATCTCCCCCTGCGTGCCCGCCGCGAGCAGGATGCGGTGCAAGCTGGCACACACCCACCGGTGAGGGGCCCGGACGGTCGCCTGCGCCCATGGCGCGAAGCTGGTCACGCGCGCTGGCTGGCCTGCCTGTTCGGCCTGGTCCGGGTGGAACGAATGGCCCATCAAGGGCCGGGAATGACCAACGTCCACCCCACGGATCAGGTCCTGTCGCTGCCCGCGGGGCGGCACTCGGTGGGACTGCGACGGCTCGCGTTCACCGCGGCGGTGCGGGGTTCATTCGACCAGGCCCAAGCCGCGTCGAGCGACGATGCGGAAGAGTCCTGGGTAAACGTCGCCTCGAACAGCTCGTGGCCGCCGCGCCGGGCGACATCGATGACTTCTACCGCCAGATGGTCCCCATCCCGACCAGCCGGGACGTTCTGTTGGTCATCGAAGCCGACGGCAAAGGCGTGATCATGCGGCCCGAGGCCCTACGGCCCGCCACTCAAAAGGCCCATCACGCCTCCGCGCAGAGCGGGCACCGCACCAGACTCGCGCCCGGCGAGAAGCCCAACCGCAAACGGATGGCCACCGTGGCCTGGGCCTTCGATGCCGTCCCGTCTCCTCGGCGCCCACATGACGTGATCCACCCGCCCGGCGGCCGCAGTACCCGACGGAAGATCCGCCGGGGCCCCGCCGCCGGTGCGCGACCAGCGACTCGTTGACGCGGGGGAATTCCTGCGGGCGGTCGTCCAGGCGGGTGCTGCGTTTCCGACCCGAGCGGAGGTCGATGGTCCAGCGGTCGAGCGCGGGGGCACCCGTCTCGGAAGGGCCGCCCGTACCGCGTCCCGCCCTCTGCTTACGGGTTGGTGGCTGCTGCTCGCCCTCATCGGGATCAGGGTTGTGGCAGCTCCTGTGGCTCGGACGGGGACGGACACTCGGGGTCCGACTGCGTCATCGTCCAGCCATCCCCGAGTACCCGGAGGCTGCTGAGTGTGAGGGAAGGGTGCCCGGTGCCAGCGACGGCTTCCGGGTCGGCGCCAGGGGCGGCCGCGACGAGCGGCGAGGCGGTGTGGTCCACCGTGCAGGCCAGTTGGCGCAGGGCCTGACGGCTCAGCGGGGCCGCTTCGCCCGGGAGGCGGATGGAGAGCACGCCGTCGTCGCCGGTCGTCAGCCGGGGCGCGTCCGTCAGGCGGGGCAGCTGCGTGGTGGCCGTCGCGGCTTCGGTCGCGGTCGGTCCCTCGAACAGCAGGCCTACGACGTCCTGGAGGTCGGCGGCGTCGCCGGTCCGGCGGGGGTAGGCCGTCAGGTCCCCGTCGCGCAGGAAGAAGAGGGAGACGGTCGCGGGCGCAGACGGCCGCGAGCTGGAGGAGAACATGCCGCTCGCCGGTTCACCGGCCTCGATGACGCCGGACGGGGGGACCCCGCACGCCGTGAGCGTGAGCGCGGCGGTGAGCCCGAGCAGCAGAAGAGCCGACGCCGACCGCGATACCTTCATCGGGCACCCCCCGCGGCAGCGGTACGGGTATCGGGGCTGGGGTCGGCGTCGTCGGGGTGCAGGGGGAGCTCGACGGTGAACACCGCCCCGCCCCGGAGCAGGTTCGCCGCCCGGATACGTCCCCCGTGCAGGCGCACGTTCTCCGCCGTGATGGCCAGGCCGAGGCCGCTGCTCTCGCTTCGGGCCCGCGAGGTGCTCGCCTTGTAGAAACGCTCGAAGATGTGCGGCAAGGCCTCTTCGGCGATCCCTGGTCCGTTGTCGCTCACCTCGATGACGGCCCACGCCATGCCGGTCCCTTCCTTCCGTACGCCGACGGTCAGCCGCACGGGCGGCTCTCCGTGCCGCAGGGCGTTGCCGACCAGGTTGGCCGTCACCACGTCGAGCCTGCGCGGGTCGACGCGCGCGCGGAGCACACCAGGTCCGGGCAGCCGGGCCTCCACCTGTCCCTGCCAGCCCCGGGAGGCGAGGGTCCGCCGTACGGACTCGGCCAGGTCGATCTCGTCCCGGTGGAGTTCGGCGGCTCCCGCGTCGAAGCGGGAGATCTCCATCAGGTCGTTCACCAGCACGCTGAGCCGGTTCGTCCCCTCGCTGATGAGCCGCAGCGCTTCGCCGGTCTCCCCGTCCCGCTCCTGCGGGTCCAGCACGTCGGTGACCGCCGACATCGCTGCCAGCGGGGTGCGCAGCTCATGGGAGACGTCCGCCACGAAGCGGCGCCCCTGGGCCTCCAGGCGGTGCAGTTCCTTGATGGTGCGCTCCAGTTCGGCCGCGGTTTCGTTGAAGGCCTGAGAGAGATCGGCCAGTTCGTCGGAGCCGGTGACGTCCAGCCGGACGTCGAGATGCCCCGCGGCCATCCGGCGGGTCGCACGGCGCAGCGCCCGTACGGGACGCAGTACGCCGCCGGCGGCCAGCAGGGCGAGGACGACGGCGAGGCACAGGGCCACCAGGGTGGCCCGCTCGATGCCGCTGACCATGGCCTTGATGGATCCCTCCTCGGTGTTCTGCGAGACCTCCAGGTACATCACGAGCCCGGAGAGCCTGGGCTGCGTGTTCTCGCCCGAGGTGGAGGTGACGGGCATGCCGACGACGAGTCGGGGACGGCCGTCGACGTTCACCCGCTGGAACACGGTGGCCCGTTTTTCGGCCACGGAGCGGCGCAGTTCGGGAGTCAGCCCGACGAGACCGGCGCTCGGCGCGTAGGCGCGGTGGTCGCCGTAGGTGGCCATGACGCGCCAGCCCGAGGACCGGTTGGCGTACAGCACCTGGTTCACGACGGACTGGAGATCTGACCGGTCCGGGGAAGGGGGGATGTAGGGCGCGATCGCGTCGACGCTCGTACGGAACTGGCGGATGACGGAATCCTGGCTCTGTTGGAGCACCCCCGTGCGCGCCTCACGGAAGGCGAGGGCCCCGGTGCCCAGGGCGCTGGCCATGGCCACCAGGACGAAAGCTGTCAGCAGGCGGGGGCGCAGGCCGCGCAGCGGGAGCGGAATGCGTACCAGTGCCGCCCGCAGGAGCCGCCGGGGGCCGGCGCCCGGTGCGGCGGGCATCTCGCCGGTGGTGGGGGTGGCGGGGGCTTGGGGCAGGGTTCCGCGTGCTCTGGTGGGCTTATTCCTGCCCGCGGATGTCCGGGCGCTCATGAGGTGCCGAAGCGGTAGCCGAATCCGCGTACGGTCTGCACGTAGCGGGGGTTCCTGCCCTCGGCGAGCTTGTAGCGCAGTCGCTTCACGCAGGCGTCCACGAGTCGTATGTCGCCGTGGTAGCTGTGTTCCCAGACTGCTTCCAGGAGCTGCTGGCGGCTGAACACCTGGCCGGGCGAGGCCGACAGAGTGAGCAGCAGCCGTAGTTCGGAGGGGGCGAGGGCGACGGGGTCGCCGCGGTGCGTCACCATGAGTCCGGCGCGGTCGAGGACCAGCTCGCCGTGGGTCTCGGCCCGGGGGCGGGTGCCGTCCGGCAGCGACGTGCCCTGTCGGCGCAGCACGGCCCGTATTCGCGCGTCGAGCACCCGAGCCCTTACGGGCTTGACCACGTAGTCGTCGCCACCCGCCTCAAGGCCCACGACCACGTCGATGTCGTCTCCGCGGGCCGTCACCATGATGACCGGCACCAGGTCGCGTTCCCTGATCCGGCGGCAGACGTCCAAGCCGGAGATGCCGGGCAGCATGAGGTCGAGTACGACGACGTCCGGTTGGAAGGGGCGGAGTTGTTCCAGCCCTTCCTCCCCCGTTCCGACGGCGACGACCTGATGCCCCTGATGCCGCAGGCCCAATTGGATGGCAAGGCGGACATCTTGGTCGTCTTCGATGATCAGGACCCGTGACATTTCGGCAGTGTAAGCAGGCGGGGTGGTGTCGCCGTCTCCGGGAGGGCCGCTCTCGGGCCGCCGTTACACAATGATCACAACGGGCCGAGAGGTATTGGGTTTCGTTATCTTTTCGCGACAATACCGGCTCATGGCGATCATCTGGGATGGCCAGTTTGAGCTGCCATGCGTTCAGCACGACAGCGATCATCCGCACCTCCCGCCGGCAGCACCACGCCCGTTCACCGCGGCGACCGCCGACGCCGGTCCTCCCGTCGTCGGAGACGGCCGCGCCGCCGTGGCCGAGCCCTGCTGACCATCCTGTTGGCGGCCGTCGGCCTGCTGATTCCAACGGCGTACTTCCTGGAAGGCGGGCGCAGCGACGCTTCGAGTGATGCGCCCCGCCCGCAGCACACGCACCTCACCGCCGCCACGCACACTCCGACCCCCACGCACACTCCGACCCCTACTCCCACGCCCACCCCGACCGTGAGCCGGACCGAGATCGACGTACCCGCGACGGGCAGCGGGACGTTCGTCACCGCGCGGGCCGGCGGGGAGACCGTGGGCAGCGGTTCCCACCCGCTGCGCTACGTCGTGGAGGTCGAGAGCGGGCTCGACATCTCGCCGTCCCAGGCGGCCGACGAGATCGCCGCGATACTCGCCGCCCCGCGGGGCTGGACCCACGACCCGGGCACCGCGTTCCGACTGGTGGGTGCGGGGGCCGCGCACGACCTCACGGTGAAGATCGCGACGCCGGGGACGGCGGACGCCTTGTGCTGGGCGGGCATCCAGCAGGACACCGGAGGCGAGTACAACTGCGAGGTCCCTGGCGGGGTCGTGGTGAACCTCAAGCGCTGGGTCAAGGGCTCGCCCACCTTCGACGGACCGATCCACGACTACCGCGCGCTGATCATCAACCACGAGATGGGGCACTTCCTCGGTCACTCGCACGTGACCTGCGCCGGACCCGGACAACTGGCCCCCGTGATGATGCAGCAGATCAAGGGCCTGCACGGCTGCGTCGCCAACGCCTGGCCCTACGACAGATACGGCCACTTCGTCACCGGACCACCCGTCTGACCGCCGTCAATGGTCGCGGCGACCGGTCGTTACAGCTTGGTCATACGGCGAACCTACGGCCATGAACTGCCGGCACCACTGTGAATTCAGCGTTCTCCCGCCTCGCCGGCAGAACCTCCCTTCTCTCTTCTCCCGATCGGATGGACGTACATGACTCGATCCCACACTGCCCGAAGGCTGACCGCGACGGTCGCGGTGAGCCTGCTGCCCCTGCTGGCGGCCTGTGGCAACGATGCCGGCACCGGCGTGGAGTCGCACTCCTCGGACGGTGGAACGACGGCGGCCGGATCGTCGGGGCAACTCGACGTGCCCGCCGATGCGAACGCCGACCTCAAGAAGAAGTACCTCTTGGAGAACGCGATCGCGGCCTGCATGAAGAAGCAGGGATTCACCTACACCCCCGTGGTGCCCGAGGACCCCGCCGACTCCTGGGCCACCAATGGGGCGGACTACGCGCTGACAATGAAGTACCGGCAGAAGTACGGTTTCGGTATCTACGCGGGCATCGTCTATCCCCACGACACCGCGGCGTCGGGCCGTACGGCCGCCCAGCAGGACTCGGACCGGACACCCAACGCGGACTACGTGAATACGCTCACTCCCGAGCAGAAGACCGCGTACGACAAGGTGCTGGGCGGGCCCCCGGATCCCAAGGCTGGCGCGAAGACCTGGACCGGCTGCCAGGGGGAGGCCGACAAGAAGGTCTACGGGTCCGCGTCGCCCCAGGAGCGGAGCACCACGACAGCCGGCCAGAACCAGGCCAACGCGCAGGCCCTCAACGGTGATCCGAACCTGGTCGCGCTGGCGCAGTCGTACGCCTCATGCCTGAGAAAGGAAGGCGTCTCCGTCACCACCACGCAGCCGACCGGCATCGGCGACATGGTCAGGCTCCAGGCGCTCGCGTCCACTCCGCCCGGCGCGGGTGGCCCCGTCGCCGTCGACGCGGAGGGGGACTCCCAGAAGTCGCTGAGCAAGGAGGAGGCCCTCCCCCTGCTCACCAAGGACATCGAGCTGGCGATGCGGGACCTGAAGTGCGGCAAGGAGTTCCGGGCCGCCTACTTCCCGAAGTTCCTGAAGGCCCCGACCAGCGGTGGCGGTGCCGGGTGAGGCAGCACACCGAGCCGGCCGACGCCCGCCCCGGACAGTTCCGCAAGCTGATCAGCACCCGTTCCGGACAGCTGAGCGTCGTGGTCACCACGGTGGCGCTGGTCGGCGCGGGCGGCTGGTTCGCCGGATCGAGGATGCAGTCGCCCGCGGACGCCGCCGCCGCGCACCGGCCGCCCGAAGCCGGTCCCGTCACCGTCGCAGTCGAGCGGCGCTCGCTGACCGCGAGTGTGGTGGCCCAGGGCTCGGTGGAGTTCGCGTCTTCGCGCGGCGTGACCCTGGCCGGACTCGTGGGCTCCCCTGGCTCCGGGGCCGGCGACGCGGGGGCCGGCGACAGCGTCGCCCAGCGGGTCACCAAGGCACCGGCGGCAGGGGTGGAGGTGCGGGAGGGCGACGTACTGATGCAGGTGAGCGGGCGGCCGGTCCTGGTGCTGCGGGGCAACGTGCCGATGTACCGGACCCTGGGGCCCGGCGCCTCCGGGGACGATGTCACGCAGCTGCAGCGGGCGCTGACTCGGCTTGGCTTCAACCCCGGTTCGGCGAACGGGACATACGGACAGTCGGACGCCGCGGCGGTCAGCCGCTGGTACAAAAGCAAGGGCTACCGCGCCATGGAGCCCACCGTTGCCGACAAGCAGCAGCTGGGGACGCTCGAGGCGGCGGTGACCAGCGCGCAACAGGCGCTCCTCGCGGCACGGGAACCGGGCGGCGAATCCGGCAACAGCGAATCCGGCAGCAGCGGAGCTTCCGGCAACGGAGCTTCCGGGAACGGAGCTTCCGGGAACGGAGCTTCCGGGAACGGAGCTTCCGGGAAGGTCTCGTCCGGGAACGGATCAGCGGGTAACGGATCATCTGGGAACGAATCACCCGGCAGTGGATCCGCAGGCGGCTCGGGCAGCGGCAGCAGCACCGCCGAGCTGCAACTCAAGTCGGCGCAGCAACAACTGGACGCGGCCAACTCCGCGCTCCTGGCCTTCCAGGCCGCGTACGGAACCAAGGTCCCCGCCGGTGAGGTGGTCTTCCTGCCGGAACTGCCGGCCCGCCTCGACAAGGTGTCCGTGAAGACAGGCGACACCCCCACCGGCCCGGTCGCCACAGTGACCAGCTCCAAGGTCGTGGTACGGGCCGTGGTCCCGGCCGACGACGCCACGTTGCTCCACAAAGGCATGTCGGCGCGGGTGGAGACCACCGACGGTACGAAGGTGGACGGCGACGTGGTGGCACTCGGCGCCGACGTGCCGAAGGACGACTCGGCCGACACCGACAAGCAGCAAGGAACCCCGAGCGGTGAAAACGATGACGCGTCGACCCCCGTACCGGTACAGGTCTCCGTACCAGCGGGGAGGCTGGCCAAGAACGCCGCCGAATCCGCGAAGGTGACCATCGAGGTGGGCTCGTCACAGGGCAAGGTGCTGACGGTGCCCGTCGCCGCGCTGCACACGTCCGCCCACGGGACGGCCCGGGTGCAGGTCGTACGCGGCGGCAAGGTGGTGGATGTTGTCGTCGAGGCCGGGCTCTCCGCGGACGGGCAGGTGGAGGTCACCCCGGCGTCCGGTACCACCCTGAAGCCGGGCGACCAGGTGGTGGTCGGGCGGTGAACGGTACGCCGATAGCAGGTCGGTCGATAAGCCGCCCACCGGCGGTCGGCCCGCCGACGACCGCCACACCGATATCCGGCCCGGTAACGACCGGCCCGCCCATGGCTGATCCCCACATGGCCGATCCGTCCGTGCCCGGTCCGGGGACGTTCTCCGGTGCGCCTGGCGCGGACACGGTCATCCAATTGGCGGGCGTGGAGCGGACCTTCGGCTCCCAACCGCCGGTGCACGCCCTGCGCGACGTGCACCTGAGAGTGCGGCGTGGCGAGCATCTGTCGATCGTCGGCCCATCCGGTTCCGGCAAGTCGACGCTGCTCAACACCCTGGGGCTGCTGGACCGCCCCACCTCGGGCACCTACTGGCTCGACGGGGTGGAGACCAACGCGCTCGACGACCTGGAGCGCACCTCGCTGCGGGGCAGCCGGATCGGGTTCGTCTTCCAGTCCTTCCACCTGCTGCCGTACCGGACCGTGGCGGAGAACGTCATGCTGGCCGAGACCTACCGTCGGCCGCGCCCCGGGCGCGGCCGGGGCGGCCGCCGCGCCAGGGCCGAGCGGGCACTGCATCAGGTGGGCCTGGGGCACCGGGCCGGTTTCCGGCCGGACCGGCTCTCCGGCGGGGAGAGACAGCGGGTGGCGATCGCCCGCGCGCTACTGAGCGAACCCGCCCTGCTGCTCTGCGACGAGCCCACCGGCAACCTCGACAGCGAGAACACCGAGTCGGTTCTTGCTCTCTTCGACCGGCTCGGCGAGCAGGGCATGACCCTGGTGGTGATCACCCATGAGGAGGCGGTCAGCGCACGGGCCCACCGGCGAGTGAGGATCAATGACGGACGGCTCACCGAGGAGCACCGATGAGGTCCCGAACACGCGTCCAACAGACTGTGGCTGCGACGGATGTGGCGGCTTCCGCAGGCACAGCACGGCCCGAGGGGAGAGCACGGGCCGGGAGGAGAGCATGGGATGGGAGGAAGGTAAGGGACGGGAAGCCCGTCGAGTATCCGTGGATGGACTTCCGGGACCTGTGGTCCGAGGCGCTGGCGGGGGTGCTCGCCCGTCCGACGCGCTCCGCCCTCACCACGCTGGGCACCGTCCTGGGTATCGCCACCCTGGTCATCACCATGGGGATCTCCGCCACGGCGGGCAACCAGATCGTAGGCCGGTTCGACGCGTTGACCGCAACTTCGGTCACGGTGGGGGTGCCCTCCGTGGAGGCGGCCGGCTCCGGTCCACTCGTGGACTGGGCGGGGATCGACGCGGTGCGCCGGTTGGCAGGGGTCGAGTCGGTGGCCGCGATCGCCGACTCCCAGAAGACGGCGAGCGTCGAGGTGCGGGCCAACGACGTGGTCGCTCCCGGTGAGGTCAGTGGCCAGACCATGGCGGTCGTCGCCGCCTCCTCCACACTACCGGCCGCGGTACGCGGCGCGATGGCCGCCGGTCGTTTCTTCGACGCCGGGGACATCGCCCGGCACGACCGGGTGGCGGTCCTCGGCGACCAGGCGGCGCGGCTCCTCGGCATCAGCTCGGTCGAGAACGCTCCCGCGGTCTTCCTGAAGGGCCAGGCCTACACGGTGATCGGGATACTCGGCGCAGTCGAGCGGGAGCAGCAGCTCGCCACCGCGATGATCCTGCCGCCCACGACGGCTGCGGACCGGATGGGGCTGGGGACCGTGACCCGTGTCCTGATCAACACCTCGCTCGGCGCGGCCGACCAGGTCGCCCGGCAGGCGCCGATCGCGCTGGCTCCCGGAGCCGAGACCTCCTTGACCGTGACGGCTCCGACCGATCCGGCCAAGGCCCGTAAGGGAGTGCAGGGCGATGTCAACGGCCTGTTCCTGATCCTCGGGCTGGTTTCGCTGGTGGTCGGCGCCATCGGCATCGCCAACGTGACGCTGGTGACGGTCATCGAGCGGACCGGGGAGATCGGACTGCGCCGTGCCCTCGGCGCCTCGCGGCGACAGGTCGCCGGCCAGTTTCTGGTGGAGTCGACGACGATCGGCCTGCTCGGGGGTGTCGTCGGCGCCGCCCTCGGCATGGTCGTCGTGGTGATCGTCTCCGCGGTCAAGGATTGGACGCCGGTCCTGGACATCAGCCTCGCCCTCGGTGCGCCGGTCGCCGGAGCCCTGGTGGGACTCCTTGCCGGGCTCTACCCGTCGCTGCGGGCTTCCCGCATGGAACCGGTCGACGCCCTGCGCTCGTAGCCGGGTTTTGCGGACGGCCGGACGAGAGCCGCGACCTCGATCACCAAGGCCACGCTTCCGCCCCTCGGCCATGACCCGGGCCCCTGTCGTCTCTGACGTCCGGTCAAACTACTGGCAGGCACACACACCCGACACCTGACGCCGACGCAGTCCGGGCGGGTACTGATCGACCCCCCACCCACCAGCCCGTCGCTGGGCCGCCTCGCATGGCACCGGTTGTGCAGGGGGAGGTGGCGGCGCGATCACCCCGTTGCGGTCGATGGGCAAACATGCGCCGCAACCGGGTGATCATGTGGCCGAGCTGGCGGCCCGGATGGTGATCAAGGCCGAGTGGGGCGGGGGTGAACCCCGTGACGATGACGGCTCCGTGGGAACGGCTTGACGGCAAGATCCAGCCCTGGCATCTCGACCGTCTCGCGGTTGTCTATGTCCGCCAGTCGACCCCGCAGCAGGTCATCGACCATGCGGAGTCGACCCGGCTGCAGTACGGACTCACCCAGCGGGCCGTCGATCTCGGCTGGGCCCCGTCACGGGTCCTGGTGATCGACGAGGACCTCGGCCACTCGGCATCCGGCCTGGTAGACCGGCCCGGCTTCCAGCGGCTGGTCTCCGAAGTCGGCCTGGACCACGTGGGCCTGGTCCTCGGAGTGGAGATGTCCCGACTGGCCCGCAGCGGCCGCGAATGGCACCAGCTCCTGGACCTGTGTGCCCTGGCCGGAGCCCTCCTCGCCGACCCGGACGGCGTCTATGACCCGGCCGAACACAACGACAGAATGTTCCTCGGGCTGAAGGGCACCATCAGCGAGGCCGAACTGCACCTGATCAAACAACGGATGTGGAACGGCCGGATCGGCAAGGCCCGCCGCGGTGAACTGGCCATGCCGCTGCCGGTTGGCTACCTCCGGCTCGCGGACGGTCAGATCGTCAAGGACCCGGACGAGCAGGTGCAGGCCGTGGTCTGCCTGGTCTTCGACCTGTTCGACGAACTTGCTCTGATCAACGGGGTGCTGCGGTTCCTGGTCCAGCACGGTATCCAGTTCGGCATCCGGGCCCGCGAGGGACCGGAGAAGGGCCAGCTGGTCTGGCGCCGCCCCAGCCGAATCATGATCCAGAACATGCTCCGGCACCCTGCCTATGCCGGGATCTATGTCTATGGCCGCAGCCGCACCGACCCCCGCCGGCGTGTCCCGGGACGGCCGTTCGCCGGCCGGGTCCGCAAACCGCGCGAGACCTGGTACGTCTACTTGCCCGGCGTGCTGCCCGCCTATATCAGCATGGAACGGCACGAACGCAACCTGGACCGGATCGAGGCGAACCGGTCCCGCTCGCTGAGCATGGGCGCCCTCCGTGACGGCCCGGCCCTGTTGGTCGGATTGATCCACTGCGGCCGGTGCGGCACCCGGATGGCCGTGCACTATCAGCGCGGCCGGGACGGAATGCTGTGGCCGAAGTACGAGTGCGGCCGCCTCAAGTCCGACTACGGCGGCGAGCTGTGTCAGCAGCTGGCCGGGGCATGCCTGGACCGGTATGTCACCGGCCTGCTGTTGACCGCGGTGGAACCGGCCTCTTTGGAGGTCTCCCTCGCCGTGGCCGAGCAGGCCCAGAACCGGCGCGAAGCCGTGGACCGGATCTGGCGGCAGCGTCTGGAACGGGCCGACTATGCCGTGGGCCGGGCCCGGCGTCAGTACCAGCTGGCCGAGCCTGAAAACCGCCTGGTCGTGCGCGAGCTGGAACGCGGCTGGGAACACGCGCTGACCGAGCGCCAGCAACTGGGCGAGGAGTACGACCGTTTCACGGCCACCCGGCCCCGTGTCCTCACCACCGAAGAACGCGAGCAGATCCGGGCTCTGGCCCAGGATCTGCCGGCCGTCTGGCAGGCGCCGACCACGACCGATACGGACCGCAAGCAGCTGATGCGCCACCTGCTCGAAAAGATCACCGTGACCGTCATCAAAAACAGCGAACGCGTCACCGTCCAGGTCACCTGGGCCGGCGGCCACCAGACCGAGGGCGAGGTCGTCCGCCCGGTCGCCCGGCTGGATCAGCTCAGCTACTTTCCCCGACTCGCGGCCCGGGCCAGGGAACTGTCCGAAGCGGGTCAGCCTTCCACTGCGATCGCAGTCGTCCTGAACGCCGAAGGACTTCGTCCGCCCAAACGCGTCGAGGAGTTCAGCCCGTCAGGGGCGCGCGAACTCCTGCGGCAGATCGGCTGCGGCAGCAGGCAACAGCGTCGACATCCTCCGGAACCTGAACTCGGCTCGCACGAATGGTGGTTGAACGATCTTGCTCGCCACACTCGGATTCCACGCGTCACGCTCTACTGCTGGATCAGGCGTGGCTGGATCACCGGCCGCCAGCTCGACGAACCCCGAAGGCCATGGATCGTCCAGGCCGACCCCGAAGAAGTCGAACGGCTCCACCGGCTCCACCAGCAGTCCCACGGACGCCGATCGCAGCAAGCCTGGCTCGACTACCAGCGGACAGTGATACTGCACCACAGCGAAGGAGGCGAAGGCGATGACGGCACAACGCAGTTATGACAGCACTGCGGCTTGCTCATCTCCACCGCATGACGCTCGCGGTAGTCGACCGGGTCGAAGCGCGGTGGTCGGCCACCGCGGGATCCGAGCTTTCTGCGGTTGCGCGCCTGGTCAGCCTTGTCGGGGATGGTGCAGCGGATCCCGCGGTGGCGCAGGTAGGCGCGGTTCTTGCGGGAGGCGTACGCCTTGTCCGCGCGGACCCGGTTGGGGCGGACGTGTGGCCGGCCCACCCCGATGCGGGGCACGCGGACCTCGTAGACCCGGCCCCACGGTCCGTACTCGACGGGCACGTCCCGCCACGGAATACCGGTACGAACTCGGAACCGTATGCCGTCGATCAGCTGCCGCCGAGGCCAGACCGGCGGCCGCCCCGCCCTGGCACCCCTCGGCAACAACGGCTCCAGCACCGCCCACTGCTCGTCCGTGAGATCTCCCCGACCCATGAACAGTGATCATTCACAGCCCGAGATCCACTTTCGATACACGGCCTAGAAGCAATGCTGTTGCTTTACGGGCTGGCGGGTTGGGGTCGTTGGATGCGGACGGCTTGAACGCCGGCGCGGGCGGGCTGGGGCCAGTTCTGGTGT
>NZ_JBIWKA010000045.1:0-12570 GCF_044765445.1 Streptomyces sp. NPDC102467
CCCTTCGTGTTTCCAACCTTACCAGATCCGTTTTCCGTTCCGTTTCCGGTTCGGATTTCATTTCCGGTGGCCGTTGGGGGCCTTTGCCTTTCGGCGTGTTCACTACGTTAGCCGATTCCCCCGGCAACTCATAATTGAGTTTCGCGAGTTTCAATTCAGGCATGCGGGCACGCCGAAATGATCCCCGCTGAGGGAAGTCGTAGGTAGTGGTTTGGCCGCTTCCGGCTGCTGGCTGAGCGCCATACCCGGTCAAGCGGCTCGGACCACATTACGGATCCCGCAAGACCGCGTCAAGCTCGGCGCCGGCGCGGAGTATGCGCCCGATAAGGGCTGACCGTCGGGTCGTTGGCGATCCAGAAGCGCCACGGATGGACGCCGCCGTCACCCGCGACTCCGGTCCGGGGGCCGCTGAGTACCTGGTCAATGGGGACCGGGGTGCCGTGCAGGATCGTCACCGGGGAGTCGGCGGGGGTACAGGTGTCCGTGCCGTCGAGAGTCCGGTCCACGTCCAAGGCGGTGGCCAGGCGCGCAGGGCCTTTGGCCAGTTCTCTGTCCTTACGGGCCGATAGACGACGTTTGCGGGCGAACTCGGCGCCCACGGTGATCTCACCGGCGCGCAGGAGAACTCCGCTCGCTGTGCCCGGCGGGCCGCACACCAGGTTCATGCAGTGCCACATGCCGTACGTGAAGTAGACGTACACGTGGCCGGGCGGACCGAACATCACGCTGTTGCGTGCGGTCTGTCCTCTATATGCGTGGGAGCCGGGATCGTTCGCGCCGTCGTAGGCCTCGACCTCCGTCAGGCGGAGCTCGATCGGGCCGTCGGCGGTGTGCCGTACCAAGGTGCGGCCCAAGAGGTCGGGAGCGACGTCCAGGACCGGGCGGTCGAAGAACTTGTGGGTCAGGGGCGTACGGTCAGGGGCCGCGATCATGCCGTCCGAGGGTAACGGAACGGGCGAGCTGGGGGCCTGCGGAACCGGGCGCCGGTCTACGGCGTTTGTAGTCAGCAGGACCAGCAGGACCAGCAGGTTCGGTCCTCGCGAGATCAACGTTCACCTACGGAGGAGATCGAGACATGGGCTTCAAGCGACTGTTGGCGAGTCTGGGTGCGGGCGGGGCGTCCGTCGAGACGGTGCTCACCGAGGCCAATGTCGTGCCCGGTGGAGTCGTGCAGGGTGAGGTGCGGATCCAGGGCGGCTCCGTCGACCAGGAGATCGAGGGCCTGTCCGTCGGGCTGCAGGCGCGCGTCGAGGTCGAGGGCGGCGAGCAGGAGACCAAGCAGAACATCGAGTTCACCAAGGTGCGGCTCGGGGGCGCGTTCCAGCTGCAGGCGAACGCGGTGCACGCGGTGCCGTTCGGGCTCGAGATCCCCTGGGAGACTCCGGTCACGACCATCGACGGGCAGCAGCTGCGTGGGATGAACATCGGCGTGACCACCGAGCTCGAGATCGCGCGGGCGGTGGACTCCGGGGACCTCGACGCCATCAGCGTGCATCCGCTGCCGTCGCAGCAGGCGATCCTGGACGCCTTCATCGGGCTCGGCTTCCGCTTCAAGAGTGCGGACATGGAGCGTGGGCACATCCGGGGCACCCGGCAGAAGCTGCCGTTCTACCAGGAGATCGAGTTCTTCCCGCCGCAGCAGTACCGGGGGCTCAATCAGGTGGAGCTGAGCTTCGTGGCCGACGACCGGGAGATGGACGTCGTACTGGAGATGGACAAGAAGCCGGGCCTGTTCAGCGAGGGCAGTGACACGTTCCGCTCGTTCGTCGTCGGGCACAACGACTTCCAGGGCACCGACTGGTCGGCGTATCTGCACCAGTGGCTGTCGGAGGTCGGCAGCCGGAAGAACTGGTTCTAGGTTTCAGGGTCAAGGCTCTGTGCAACCCGTGATTCTGTGAGATCCGTGATCCAGGAGGTGTCGTCGTGACCGAGCAGCCCGAGCGGGCGCCGCTCCCGCATGACTTTCATCCGCAGGTGCCGTCGTTCACCGTCGTGAGCGAGGACTTCGAGCCGGGTGGTGTCCTCGACGACGCGCAGGTCCACGCGGCCGGGAACACCTCGCCGCACCTGCGGTGGGAGGGCTTCCCGCCGAAGACCAAGAGCTTCGCCGTGTCGTGCTTCGATCCGGACGCGCCTACGGGCAGTGGGTTCTGGCACTGGTCCCTCTTCGACATCCCGGTGTCGGTGACCGAGCTGCCCGCGGGAGCGGGCAGCGGCACGTTCGAGGGGCTTCCCGAGGGCGCCGTCCAGGTCCGTAACGACTTCGGGACGAAGGAGTTCGGCGGTGCCGCGCCGCCGGCCGGGGATCCCGCGCACCGTTATGTCTTCACCGTGTACGCGGTGGATCAGGAGAAGCTCGGGCCGGACGCCGACGCTCCGCCGGCGTTCGTCGGCTTCAATCTGCGGTTCCACACGCTTGCGCGGGCGCAGGTGATCGCCGAGTACGCGGCTCCCGCGGAGAGCTAGCGTTCACCGGACGTTTGCCCGCCCCTGGTCTTGGAATTGATCAGGGGCGGGCATTTTTTTATTGCGTTGTCCATCTCGGCGTGCGCGGCCAGAGTTGACGCACGGACGCCGAGGGGTGATCCGCTGCGTACGGGAGGTGGGCAGGGTGCGGGACACATTGGTGCTGAACGCGAGCTTCGAGCCGCTCTCGACGGTGACGCTGAACCGAGCCGTCGTGCTGGTGCTTCAGGACAAGGCCGTCGTGGAGCAGGCCCACCCCGAGCTGCGCATGCGGGGAGCGGCCCTGGACATACCGGTGCCGAGGGTGATCAGGCTCTGCAGATATGTCCGGGTGCCGTTCCGAAGACGTGCGCCGTGGTCGAGGCGGGGTGTGCTCGTACGGGATCAGCACAGGTGCGCGTACTGCGGGCGGCGGGCGACGACGGTGGACCACGTGGTGCCCCGGTCGCAGGGTGGCGCGGACTCCTGGCTGAACACGGTGGCGTCCTGCGCCGAGGACAATCACCGCAAGGCCGACCGGACGCCGGAGCAGGCGGGGATGCCGCTGCTGCGGCAGCCGTTCGAGCCGACGCCCGCCGACGCGATGCTGTTGTCGCTGGGGACGGACGGGCGTGCGGGGCTTCCGGTATGGCTGGGGCAGCAGAAGGTTGCGGCGTAGCCGACCGAGCACAGCAGAGCGGGGGGGGGGCCGGGGGGGGGGGGGGGCGCGCGGGGGGGGGGGGGGGGGGCGCCCCCCCCCCCCCCCCCCGCGCGCCCCCCCCCCCCCCCGGCCCCCCCCCCGCTCTGCTGTGCTCGAAGCCAGGTCTCAGTCGATGGGGGGCTGCTCCCGGCGTTCCTTCGACGGCGCGGGCGGGGTCTGTCCGCCGCCGCCCATCGGGCCGAAGTTGCCCATGGCGCCGCTCAGGCCCTTGAGGGCGTCGCCGATCTCGCTGGGAACGATCCAGAGCTTGTTGGCGTCGCCCTCGGCGATCTTCGGGAGCATCTGGAGGTACTGGTAGGCGAGCAGCTTCTGGTCCGCGTCTCCGGCGTGGATGGACTCGAAGACCGTACGGATGGCCTGCGCCTCGCCCTCCGCGCGGAGAGCCGCCGCCTTGGCCTCACCCTCGGCCCGTAGGATCGCGGACTGCTTCTCGCCCTCGGCCGTGAGGATCTGGGACTGGCGGATGCCTTCGGCGGTGAGGATCGCGGCGCGCTTGTCACGGTCGGCGCGCATCTGCTTCTCCATCGAGTCCTGGATGGAGGTGGGCGGCTCGATCGCCTTGAGCTCGACGCGGTTGACGCGGATGCCCCACTTGCCGGTGGCCTCGTCGAGGACGCCGCGCAGTGCCGCGTTGATCTCCTCGCGGGAGGTCAGGGTCCGCTCGAGGTCCATGCCACCGATGATGTTGCGCAGGGTCGTCACCGTGAGCTGCTCGATGGCCTGGATGTAGCTGGCCACCTCGTAGGTGGCCGCCCTGGCGTCGGTCACCTGGTAGTAGATGACGGTGTCGATGTTGACGACCAGGTTGTCCTGGGTGATCACCGGCTGGGGCGGGAACGGCACGACCTGCTCGCGCAGGTCGATGCGGTTGCGGATGGAGTCGATGAAGGGGACGACGATGTTCAGGCCCGCGTTCAAGGTGCGGGTGTACCGGCCGAAGCGTTCCACGATGGCCGCGCTCGCCTGTGGGATGACTTGGATGGTCTTGATCAGGGCGATGAAGACCAACACCACCAGAATGATCAGGACGATGATGATCGCTGACATCGCGTCTCCTGTGCCCTTCGTGCCGTCGTCCTTCCGGCGCCGTCCCGCCGGAAGATCATGGGTTCCTGCTGATCGAGTCTGTCAGAACCGCCCATGTGGCGGGGGAAGTTCAGGTCACCCGCAGGCTCATATGACGATCGCCGTGGCCCCCTCGATGTCGACCACGTCGACCTGACGGCCGGGTTCGTACACCGCCTCGCCGTCCAGGGTGCGGGCCGACCAGATCTCGCCGCCGAGCTTGATCCGGCCGCCGCTTCCGTCGACGCGCTCGACCACGACGGCCTGCTTGCCCTTCAGGGCGTCGATGCCGGTCGCCAGTGCGGGCTGCTGGGTCCGCTGGCGTACGGCGATGGGCCGTACGACGGCGATCAGCGCGCACGAGACCACGGCGAAGACGAGGACCTGAAGGACCACACCCCCGCCGAGTCCGGCCGTGACGGCGCCGGCGACGGCGCCCACGGACAACATGCCGAGTTCGGGCATCGCGGTGATGACGAGCGGGATTCCGAGCGCGGCCGCCCCGATCAGCCACCACACCCATGCGTCGATGTCTGCCACCTGGTCATGGTAGATCCGCGGACGGCCGTGCCGACAGGGGACGATCGGTCCACGCGGCCGGAAGTGGCCGTCAGCCGAGCGGGAGGCCCGTCGCGGTCCAGCGGTCGTTCCGCTGCTCGACGACCAAGGGGAGGCCGAAGCAGCGGGAGAGGTTGCGGGAGGTGAGCTCCAGCTCCAGGGGGCCCGCGGCGAGGACCTTGCCCTGGCGGATCATCAGGACGTGCGTGAAGCCCGGGGCGATCTCTTCGACGTGGTGCGTGACCATGATCATCGAGGGGGCGATCGGGTCGCGGGCGAGCCGGCCGAGGCGGCGTACGAGATCCTCACGGCCACCCAGGTCGAGGCCCGCGGCGGGCTCGTCCAGGAGGAGCAGCTCGGGGTCGGTCATCAGGGCGCGGGCGATCAGGGTGCGCTTGCGCTCGCCCTCGGAGAGCGTGCCGAACCTGCGGTCCAGGTACTCGCTCATGCCGAGGCGGTCGAGGAAGGCGCGGGCGCGCTGCTCGTCGATGTCCTCGTACTGCTCCTGCCAGCCGGCCGTCATGCCGTACGCGGCGGTGAGCACGGTCTGCAGGACCGTCTGGCGCTTGGGCAGCTTTTCGGCCAGGCCGTTGCCGGCGATGCCGATGCGCGGGCGCAGTTCGAAGACGTCCGTGCCGGGCTTGCCGAGGGTCTCGCCGAGGATGGTGGCGGTGCCGCTGCTCGGGAAGAGGTAGCTCGAGGCGATGTTCAGGAGGGTGGTCTTGCCCGCGCCGTTCGGTCCGAGGATGACCCAGCGCTCGCCCTCCTTCACCGACCAGGAGACCTGGTCCACCAGAGCCCGGCCCTCGCGGACCACGGATACGTCCTCCAGCTCCAGCACATCGCTCATGAGCGCGTTGTCTCCCATTGCAGTCTCGGCCGTCTCGCGTGCGTCCGTAGAGGTTCGGCTTGTTCGGCGCTGGACGCAGCCCCCAGGGAAAACCTACGCCACTGGTCCGGTCGTCCATTCCATCGGTCGGGGTTTTGGCGTCATCCGGGGCTTCTAAGGTGGGACGCATGCTCTCGGAACCACGCTCTGGACGGCTCGCGGCATGGGGAAATGCCCTTTTGGCCGGGTTTATTGCGCCTGATGACGCGGTGCTCGCGATCGTCGGGGAGGACGCGGTGCACCGCGTCGAAGGGGTCCCAGGCGAGGCGGGCCCGGTCGGCCTGACGCTCGCTCTCGGGCGGCTGCGGGCCCTCGGGGTGAGCGGGCTGCGGGTCGCGCTGCCCGCGCCGGGGCATCCGCTGGGGCTGAGCGGTCCCGCGGAGTTCAACGCGCGGGCCGTGGAGGCCGAGGAGGCGGTCGTCTGTTCCGGGGCGGCGCTCGGGCTGGTTCCTGAGGTGTACGAGGCCGGGCCCGACGGCGATGTCCACGTCGAGGTGGTCTGGCACTGCCTGCCGGTGCGGGAGGCTCCCCCGGCGGACGTGCCGTCCCTCGGCGAGGCCGAGCGGGAACTGGCGGAGGCCCTACGGGAAGCCACGGAGGTGCTGACGCGGCTGGACGTGGCCGGGTCGGGGCCGGTGGCCGATGCCGCCGTCGACGCGTACCGGGCCCGGGCCGAGCGGGGCCGGGAGGCGCTTGCGCCCGGGTATCCGCCGCGCGCCGTGCGGGTACTCGAGCTGGCGCAGCGGGTGAAGCTGCTGGTCGATGTGGCGTACGAGAGCGGGCACGGCGGGGCCGTGAGCGCGTCGGAGATAGGCGCCCGGGCGGTGGCGCTCAGGCCGGTGGAGCGGACGGCCCGGCGGGCGCAGGTTGCCGCGTACAACGCGTTCGTGGAGGAGCGGGAGCGGGGGTGAGGCCCGGTCTGCGCAACGGGGTGGAACAGCCGGAGCCCCGCGGACTTCCGTCCGCGGGGCTCCGGTGCGCCTGCTCGGCAGCGGAGAACCTCAGTCGTTCGCCGCGGTGTTGCCGAAGGTCGGGTTCAGCAGACCGATGACGTTGACCGAGTCGCCCGTGACGTTCACCGGGATGTGGACCGGCACCTGGGCCTGGTTGCCCGAAATCACGCCCGGGGAGTTCGTGGCCGCACCCTGGGCCCCGGCGTCGGCGACCGCGGCACCGGCCGAGGCACCCGCGGCGACACCGGCGACGGCTACGGCCAGAGCGGCCTTCTTGGCGATGTTCATGAGAAGTGTTCCTCCAGATGGTGCGTTCCGGCCCCAAAGGCGAGCCGCATCGTGAGCAACGTCCCGGCCGGAGCGACGCAACGGGCGGGCCGCGCGATACGCCCGATCGGATCAATCGGCCCGCGTACGCCCGGCGCCTCGTTCGAAAGAATTCGAGAGGAAAGCCCGGAGGGGAGAGAACAGACCGGCCCCCGGGGCACGCCCGGGAGGCCGGTGGTCCTGGGGACCTGAGCTTGTGTCAGCCGTTGAAGCCGGCGTTGCCGAAGGCCGGGTTCAGCACGCCGATGACGTTCACGCTGTTGCCCACGGCGTTCACCGGGATGTGGATCGGGGCCTGGACCAGGTTGCCCGAGCCGACGCCCGGCGAGTGGACGGCCTTGCCGACCGCGTGCGCACCGTCAGTGGCGGAGGCGAGACCGGCACCGGCGGCGACCAGGCCACCTGCGACGAGGGTGACAGCCGCGGCCTTCTTCAGGTTCTTCACTTCAGGATCCTCCTAGCGATTGCCGCGGCCAGCCGCCGCAGCACGCACTGGAGAACGCGGCGGGGTCCGGCAGGTTGCGCCAAATGGAGGACACATACACGACAGTATGAATCTCTCACCGGACGGCAACCGCTCCCGCTGACGTGCAGTAGTGCGCCGGAGCGTGTCCGGTCAGCCCGCGGCGCCGTGCCGTACGGCCCACAGGGCGGCCTGGGTGCGGTCCGCCAGGTCGAGCTTCATCAGGATGTTCGACACATGGGTCTTCACCGTCTTCTCGGAGAGGACGAGGGCACGGGCGATCTCCCGGTTCGACCGGCCGTCGGCGATCAGGCCGAGGACCTCGCGCTCCCGCTCGGTGAGCGAACCGCCCCGCCCCTGGCCGCTGTTCGTCTCCTGGGAGAGCAGGGCGCCCGCCACCTCGGGCTGGAGCAGGATGTGGCCCGCGTGGACGGAGCGGATGGCGCCGGCCAGTGCGTCGGGGTCGACGTCCTTGTACACATACCCGGCGGCTCCGGCGCGCAGGGCCGGGACCACGGTGCGCTGTTCGGTGAAGCTGGTCACGATCAGCACGCGCGCGGGGTTGGCCAGTTCGCGAAGTCTGCGCAGCGCGTCGACGCCGTCCATGCCCGGCATCTTCACGTCCATGAGGACGACGTCGGGCCGCAGCTCCTCGGCGCGGTCGACTCCTTCCGCACCGTCCGCGGCCTCGCCGACGACCTCGATGTCGTCCTGGACCTCCAGGAACGTCCGCAGGCCCCGGCGGACCACTTGGTGGTCGTCGACCAGAAGCACCTTGATCGGTTCAGCCACCGGGGACCTCCATGTCGATCGTGGTGCCCTTGCCGGGCTCTGATTCCACTGTGAGCCGGCCGCCGACGCCGCTCGAGCGGTCGCGCATGGAGACCAGGCCGAGGTGGCGTCCCGCTCGGCGTATCGCCTTGGGGTCGAAGCCTTCGCCGTCGTCGGTGACGCGGAGGGCGGCTCCCGCGCCGCGCTTGTCGACCGTCACCTGGACATGCTCCGCACCGGAGTGACGCAACGCGTTGTGCAGTGCTTCCTGGGCGACGCGCAGCATCGCCTCCTCCTGCGCGGCGGGCAGGGCTCTGATGCCGCCGGTGGCGAAGGTGACGTGGGCCGTGTGGGCGCGGTCGAGGACCTGGATCTGGGTTCGCAAGGTGGCGACCAGGCCGTCCTCGTCGAGGCCCGCGGGGCGCAATTCCACGACGGCCGCCCGCAGTTCCTCGGTGGCCTCGGCGGCGAGCTCCACGACGTTGCGCAACTCGCCCTTGGCGCGGGCGGGATCGCGGTCCACCAGCTTGGCCGCGGCCTGGGCGGTGAGCCGTAGCGAGAACAGCTTCTGGCTGACCGCGTCGTGCAGTTCGTGGGCGAGCCGGGAGCGCTCCTCGGCGATGGTGAGTTCGCGGCTGCGCTCGTAGAGCCGGGCGTTGGTCAGGGCGATCGCGGCGTGCTGGGCGAGGATCCGCAGCAGTTCCTCGTCCTCCTGCGTGAAGCCGCAGCCTCCTTGCGGCTTGGGGCACCTCTTGTTCGCAAGGAAGAGCGCGCCGATCGTCTCGTCGCCGTCCTTGATGGGCAGGCCCAGGAAGTCGGACATCTCCGGGTGGGCCGACGGCCAGCCTTCGAAGCGGGGGTCCTCGCGGACGTCGGCGAGGCGCTCCGTGCGCGCCTCGCGCAGCATCGCGGCGAGGATGCCGTGCTGGCGCGGCAGCGGGCCGATGGCCTTCCACTGCGCGTCACTGACGCCGTCGACGACGAACTGGGCGAAGCCGCCGTGGTCGTCGGGCACTCCGAGCGCCGCGTACTCGGCGTCGAACAGCTCGCGCGCGGAGGCGACGATCGTCTTGAGGACGTCGCGCACCTCCAGGTGCCTGCTCATGGCCAGCAACGCGGCGCTCACCGCGGCCAGTCCTGTCCGTGGACCGTGACTCATGACCTCACCGTACCGGCGGGGTGTGACAGGGCGGATCCGACCTGGGGCGGCGGTCGACCGGGGCCGTGGACGTAGGCCGAAGGTCCTTGGGACGTTGCGGCCCGCGCACGAGGTGCCGCGGGCCCCCGCGTTCCTACGTTGCTGACAGCACGCAGGGACGGCGGATCGAAGGGGACGGTTCTCATGGCAGTAGCGATCATCACGGGGGCTTCGCGGGGGCTCGGGCGGGCGCTGGCCACGGCGCTGGCCGAGCGGGGCTGGGATCTCGTGCTGGACGCGCGGTCGGCACAGCCGCTGGAGGAGGTCGCCGCCGCGTTGCGCAGGCGGGGCAGGAAGGTGTCCGCGCTGCCCGGCGATGTCACCGACGGCGGGCACCGGGCCGAACTGATCGCGGCATCCTGGGAGTTGGGGGGCCTGGATCTGCTGGTGAACAATGCGGGGGTGCTGGGTGCGGCGCCCCTGGTGCCGCTCGAGAACCATCCGCTCAACGACTTCCGGGCAGCCCTTGAGGTCAATGTGGTGGCTCCGCTGGGGCTGCTCCAGGAGGCGCTGCCGCTGTTGCGCGAGGCGCCGGCCGGGGCGGTGATCAACCTGAGTTCGGACGCGGCGTCGGAGGCGTACCGCACGTGGGGCGGCTACGGGGCGACGAAGGCGGCTCTGGACCAGGTGTCGGCGGTGCTCGCGGTGGAGGAGCCCGGTCTGCGGGTGTGGGCGGTGGATCCGGGCGGGATGCGTACGGACATGCTGGCGGCCGCGGAGCCGGACGAGGACCTGAGCGGGGTGCCGGACCCCGAGGACGTGGTCCCCGTCTTCCTGCGCCTGCTGGATCAGCGGCCGGCGAGCGGGCGGTACGCGGCGCCTTCCCTGCTGGAGTCCCGATGACGCTCGCGCTGCGGGTCCCGGAGGAGCTGTCGGCGCGGGTCCCGGCCGAGCAGCGGGGGCCCGGGCGGGACAGGTCATCGGTGCGCCTCCTGGTGTCGCGGGGCACGGAGGTCGCCCACCGCGGCTTCGCCGAGCTGCCGGGCGAGCTGCGGGCCGGGGACCTGCTCGTCGTGAACACCTCGCCCACGCTGGCGGCCGCCGTGGACGGAAGCCTCGGGCACGCACGCGTGGTCGTGCACTTCTCCACCCGTGGCGACGACGGGCGCTGGGCGGTCGAGCTGCGCGATCCGGACGCGCGGGGCACCACGCGGCCGCGCGCTGGCGGGCCCGCGGGCACGTCGGTGGCGCTCCCCAACGGCGTAGGACTGGTGTGGGACGAGCCGGTGGCGGCGGGTTCGGAGCGGCTGTGGTGGACGCGGGCGGCCGGGGACGTGCCGGGGCTGCTGCGGCGGTACGGGCGGCCGATCCGCTACTCCTATACGGAGCGGGATCAGCCGCTGTCCGTCTACCAGACCGTGTTCGCGCTGCCGTACGGGGACGGGGCGGGCAGCGCGGAGATGCCGAGTGCGGCGCGGCCGTTCACGGAGCGGATGGTGGCGCGGCTCGTGAGCCGGGGTGTGCAGTTCGCGCCGATCACGCTGCATACAGGGGTGGCGTCGGCGGAGGCGCACGAGCCGCCTTATGGGGAGCGCTTCGAGGTGCCGGAGGCGTCGGCGCGGCTCATCACCTCGGCGCGGGCGGGAGGGGGCAGGGTCGTCGCCGTGGGGACGACCGCCGTGCGGGCCGTCGAGTCCGCGGTCGGCGACGACGGGGTGGTGCGGGCGGCGCGCGGCTGGACCGAGCTCGTCGTGAGGCCTGAGCGCGGGGTGCGGGTGGTGGACGGCCTGCTGACCGGGCTGCACGAGCCGGAGGCCTCCCATCTTCTGATGCTGGAGGCGGTCGCGGGGCGGGCGGCGGTGAGCCGTACGTACGAGGAGGCGCTGCGGGGGCTCTATCTGTGGCACGAGTTCGGCGACGTGCACCTCATCCTTCCGGAGGAGGGGCCTCACACAGCGCGTTGCAATGGCAACTGATGGTGAGATCGGCAGTGACGTGATGTGACGCCGCGCATAGGGCGCACATCACGTACGAAGGGCCCTAGTGGGTGAGCGCGGGACCTAGATTTCAGGGCTGTTCGGGGGCTGGGAGTCGCGAGGCGGCTTCCGGCCCCCTTCGACGTGTCCCTTTTCCACCGCCTGATCCACTACCTGACTTCGTACGTCACACCTTTGCCACAGAATTTTGCGGCCGCTAACAATGACCCTCGTCGCTCAACGCCGCCCGGTTCTACCCGGGGCGTTCGTGTCCTAAACACAGCCCGTCCGATTCGGTCGGTGAGCGGATCCGTTCTCCGAGAGGTCCCCGTCTCCATGTCCAAGCACAGCTTCCCCGGCCATAGTCAGCTGACCCGGACCCACAAGGTCTCGATGGCCGGCGTCGCCGCTCTCGGTGCCGCGGCCCTCGCGGTGACCCTGGTGCCGGCGCACGACTCGCAGGCGCAGGCGCAGGGCGAGACGGTCGCCGCCGCTCCCGTCGCCTTCACGACGAACGCGGGCACGCAGCAGATCAAGGACGTGCAGGCGAGCGTCACCGACCAGCAGGCCGGCGCGTCGGAGAAGGCCAAGCAGGCCGCCGCGAAGATCAAGGCCCAGCAGGAGGCCGAGGCGAAGAAGAAGGCCGACGCCGCGGCCAAGGCCAAGGCGGACGCGGATGCCAAGGCGAAGGCCGACGCGGACGCCAAGGCCAAGAAGGAGCGCGAGGTCAAGGAAGCCGCCTCCCGCGCCGCCGCCCGCCAGCCGGTCTACGCGAACAACCTGGACGGCTGGATCAAGCAGTCCCTCGACATCATGAAGTCCAAGGGCATCCCGGGCACGTACAACGGGCTGTACAGCAACATCATGCGCGAGTCCACGGGCAACCCGAGCGCCATGAACGGCTGGGACGTCAACGCCCAGAACGGCACGCCGTCGATCGGCCTGCTGCAGGTCATCCAGCCGACGTTCGACGCGTACCACGTCGACGGCACCTCGTCGGACATCTACAACCCGGTCGCCAACATCACGGCCGCCGCGAACTACGCCGCTGACAAGTACGGCTCGATCGACAACGTGAACAGCGCGTACTGAGACGCATTGCCGGGACCTCTGAGTCCGGAACCCGCTGAACCCCCACGCCGGAGAAGGGGGGGGCCCCCCCCCGGGGGGGCCCTGAGCGGCCAAACTAAGCACCGGGGCGGGGGTTGGTTGGGCAGGACCGAGGGGGCAGGGGGGGCGCGCGACCGGGGGCCCCCCCACCCCC
>NZ_JBIWKA010000046.1:0-12288 GCF_044765445.1 Streptomyces sp. NPDC102467
GCGCGCGGTCTGCTCCGCAGACACGACGCGCCGCCGCTACGCGGCGGTACCCGGCGCTCCGCGCCAGGTGCAACTCGCGTGCTCCGCACGCGAGTTGGCGTCACTCCGTGACGCGGGGTCAGCAACGCTCCGCGCTGCTGACGGCTCGGATCGCTCCGCGATCCGGCCCTGCAGGCTCGCGCTCCGCGCGGGCCTGCGGAAGCGGCTGACGCGGTGGCTACTTGAGGGCGATGCCGATGGCCCACGCGATGAACCCGAGGCAGATGAGCATGGACAGTCCAATGGATACAGGCCCGGGGCCTCGCCTTTCAGGCTCCTGGTACTCCTTCAGGAACACTATGACTTCTGACTCAGGACGAGCGCTCGCCTGTTGGCCGTCCTGGCCGGCATTGGAAGACATGGCCCCTCCTTCATTGTTCTTGCCCGTTAACCATGGGCCTTCTAGCGAGCGCCGTCTACTACGTGATCAAAGCCGGACGGTATGAGTTGCTTCCGGTTGGGCATGTGCGTCATTGTGGTGAGCGGGCTAGTCTATGGACTATAGGCCTACCATCGGCCCCCGCCTCTGGCTCTGGCTCTGCTCGCGTCGCCAAGTTTTCAAAACGTGGCGTCACTTTTTCAGTGCCCGAAACGCTTACCGAGCATACCTTTTACGGGAGCCACTAATGGCAGTAATGAAACTTCTTTCCCATCAGGTCGAGGCTGTCGACGGCATTCTGAGGGTTCTTCAGAAAGCGCCTGACGGGAGTATGCCAGCGGAAGGGCTGCGGGCTCAGGTCATCTCGGCGACCGGTTCGGGCAAGACCCTGATGGCGGTCGAGGCGGCCCGGCAGTTGAAGGCGCGGCGGGTCCTGGTGCTGGTGCCGACGCTGGATCTGCTGACGCAGACAGCGGCCGCATGGCGGGCCGGCGGCCGAAGCGGGGCCATGGTCGGCGTCTGCTCCCTCAGCGCCGCCGACAGCCAGGGCGTGCCGTGCACGACCAGTCCGGAGGAGCTGCGGATGTGGCTCCGCGGTCTGGATCAGGTGACGGTGTTCGCCACGTACGCCTCCCTGGGTCTGCGCACCCTCCAGTCGGCTCACGCGGGAGGTGTGGGGGTCTGGGACCTGGTCGTGGTGGACGAGGCGCACAGGACGTCGGGGGATGCGGGGAAGCCGTGGGCTGCGGTGCACGATCAGCAGCAGATCCCGGCGCAGCGGCGGTTGTATATGACGGCGACGCCGCGGGTGTGGGAGGCCGGTGGGGATGCTCCGCGGATGGTGGCGTCCATGGATCGGGACAGCGTTTTGTTCGGGCCGGTGGCGTATGAGTTGAAGCTGTCGGAGGCGATCCGGCGCGGGATCGTGGCGCCCTACCAGGTTGTTTGCGTCGAGCTGCGTGACGAGGACGTGTACCAGGCGCTGCGGGAGGCGCCGTTGGGCGCCGATCAAGTGCGCGGCGCCAGGCTGGCGGCCCTGCAGACCGGTCTGCTGACCGCGGCCGTGGAGGAGAAGCTGCGGCGGATCCTGACGTTCCACAGTCGGGTGGCGGAGGCGGAGGCGATGGCGGCCGGGGTGCCGGCCGTCGCCAAGCAGCTGCACGCCGACAATCCCGACCGGTTCCCGGCGCCCGGGCGGGTGTGGACGCAGTGGCTGTACGGGGAGCACTCCCCCGGCCACCGCCAGGCCGTCCTGCAGGATTTCGCCTCCGACTTCATCCCGTCTCAGGACGGGGGCGAGCAGGGGCGCAGCGGTCGGGAGGTGAAAGCGGCCGTGCAGATTCTCGCGTCCGTGAAAGTGCTCGGAGAAGGTGTTGATACCGCCCGGTGTGACGCAGTTGCCTTTATGGACGCGCGGGGCTCGATGGTCGACATCGTGCAAATGGTCGGGCGCGCTCTGCGTATCCGTCCGGGTGAGGGAAAACTCGCGACATTGGTCGTTCCGGTATTCCTCAGTCCGGGTGAAGATGCGTCGGAAATGCTGGTTTCTGATGCCTACGGCAGCCTCACGAAGGTCCTCGGTGCCCTGCGGGCGCACGACTCGGACGCGATCGAAGCGCTCGCGGATCCCCGTGTACGCAGCGGGAGTTGGGAGCAGGGCGAGGACCAGGACGCCAATATCGAGACTGACATCGACGATGCTCCGGAGAGCGACAGCGAGGCAGACGCCGAGACTGCCTGGGATGAGGCAGTGGTGAGCGGGCCGGCTGCGGGGCTGTTGAAGTTCAGCACGCCGCGCGATCCCGCGCTCATCGCGCAGTTCATCCAGCTGCGCATCATCGACCCGGAGAACGCCTACTGGCGCCGCGGCATCCAAGCCTGCATCCAGTACCTCAAGGAGACCGACGGCCAAGTCCTGCAGGTGCCGCAGCGGTATGTGACGCCGGACGACTGGGCGCCCGCCGGCTTCCCGCTCGGCATGTGGCTCGCGGACCAGCGCAGGTACTACAACGCCGAACTCCTCGAGGCGGAGCGGGTACGGCAGTTGGACAAGCTCGGCATGGTCTGGAACGCCCACGAGAGTGCCTTCGAGGAAGGCCTGCGCGCAGCCCGCGCCTGGGCGGAGGAGCACGGGCACTTGCTCGCGCCGGTGAGCGCGGTGAGTGCGGGCGGGTTCCCGATCGGGGTGTGGCTGAAGAACCAGCGAGCCGCCGCCCGACAGGCCATAGAAGCCGCTGCCGCGCACGAACAGGGACAGTCGGTGGCGCCGGGCGCCTGGGGACTTGTGGAGAGCCGCCAGGACGCCCTCGACGCGATCGACCCCGGCTGGGCCCCGGCCTGGGACACCGCCTGGCAGCGCTGCTATCGACTGTCCAAGAACCACCTCGACGCCGGCGGCACCCTCCCCCGCAAGGCCGGCGTCCTGGTCGTGCAGGGCGAAGATCTGGGCGCGTGGGTGCAGGCGCAGCGGTTGGGGTGGGACAAGCTCGGGCCAGCGCAGCAGTGGCTGCTGGAAAGCGTCCTGGGCATCGAGGAGGCCGGGGAGGAGGAGCGGCCGGTACGCCGGACTCAGGACGACAAGTGGAATCTCAACCTTGCGGCTGCGCGCTCCTTCCACGCCCGGGAAGGGCACCTGCAGGTGCCGCGCAAGCACACCGAGGTCGTGCCGCCCGCGGAGGCCGGCCGCAGCGCGCACGGGGTGGAGCGGGGTGGGGAGGGTGTACCCGTAGCACTCGGCATGTTCCTCGCCAACACCCGGCGCCGCGCGGACAAACTCACCCCGCAACGACGGGCGGACCTCGACCAGCTCGGCATGCGCTGGTGATCGGTGCGGGCGTGGGGGTTAACGGGTCTCTGCCGCGATCAAGCCGAACAGCGCTGCGTATTCTGGCTGATGGGCTCTGGTGCCCCCCTGAGGCACAGGCGATAGAAAAGAGGGCGCAGGATCGCACGGTTGGACCGTGTGTTGTTGTGCCTGCCGTTGCACCCGCACTCGGTGTGGCGGAAGGGATGCTGGGCCCGGGCCCCGCCCAGTGTCTCGCCGGGATCACCCCGGACCCGCCGCAGGCCTACAGGAGGCGTCCCAGCGGATCGGTCAGGCCTTGCGCAGCTCTGGTGGCGAACGCCTGTGCCCCTGGTGCGGCGGTGTCCGGCGGGCATACTGCCCCGTCATGACCAGCGCGGCGAGTGTGCGCGCATGACCGGCTGGCCGCGCATAAGCCTGGCTCCGCTCATCAGTTCTCCTTGGAATCGATCATTTAGGCTGGCGCGGTGACTGATGAGCAGGAGCGGGTGCAGCCGTCGGGAGTGTGGGCCACAGCGGTGGGGGTGGCACGGGTGCGGGCGCTGGAGACCGAGCGGAAGCACGCGCTGTTCCGCGACCCACTGGCACAGGCCTTCGCCGCCGCCGGCGGTCTGTGGCCCTCCTCGGCGCCGCTGCCCGATGACGAGGCCGCGCGACGCCGCCGGCTGGCCGTGTCACTGTCCATCGTCATCAGGACGAAGTTCCTCGACGACCTGTTGCAGCAGGCCTCCGCGTCCGGGGTCCGGCAGGTCGTGCTGCTCGGCGCCGGCATGGACAGCCGGGCCTTCCGGGTGGACTGGCCCGAGGGCACCCGGCTGTTCGAGGTCGACACCGCCGCGCCACTGGACTTCAAGGCTTCGGTGCTGCGCCGGGAGCGGGCCGTCGCGCGCTGCGAGCGGATCACCGTCGCGGTGGATCTGCGTGAGGACTGGCCAGGCGCGCTGGCCGCCGCAGGGCACGACCCGGCAGTGCCGACCGTGTGGATCGCCGAAGGACTGCTGATCTATCTGCCCGAGGATGCGGTGGAGCTACTGCTGGCCCGGATCAGTGCGCAGTCGGCGGCAGGCAGCCGGATGGGGCTGACGTTGGGCTCGCGTGGCGTGATCGAGCGCTTCGGCGCGGACGCCGTGCCGGGATCGGCGGCGTCCATGTGGATCTCGGAGATGCCCGACGACCCGGTGGGCTGGCTGGCCGGGCACGGCTGGGAGGCCGACAGCCACACCCTGCGCGAGCGCGCTGCCGCCTACGGCCGCCCGATCAGCACCCCGCCGCAACGCGAGGAACGGCCCGGCGGACTGATCTCGGCGGTCCGCCAGTAGAGCGCCTCCCCCGTAATGTTTTTAGCGGTCCTGCAAGAGGGCCGCTGGCCTCTGGGCCCGGCATGACTGTGTCCCCCTGTCGAAGCAGATGACCTGGGGGGGGTGGTGTTCACCGGGCCCGAGAGGTGCCGTCGGAGAGGAGCATGCGGACGTCGCTGACGCCGCGGTTCTTGATCTCGGTGAGGATGTGCAGCCAGTGCTTGGCACCCTCGCCGCCGTCGCCGGCCCACCGCCCCAGGATCTCCCGCCAGCCCTCGGTGGTGACGGCCGGGGCCACATAGATGGGCCGGCTGGCCACCGCGCCGTCGCGGATCTTCACGTGGGCCCGGCTGGGTCAGGGCTACGGAGCCGTTGCCAGCAGGTCCGCGGGGACACCGCCCTTGTCAGGGGCGTAGTAGTTCTTGATCTCGGCCTCCCAGACGTCCACCCGGATCCGGTCTGCGGCGTCGGGTCCGAATGCGTCGAAGAGCGCCTCGATGTTGGGCAGTTCGAAGCCGACGCCTCTCATCATGCCGATGAACACCGGTCGGGTGACGGTTCCGCTGCCGTCCACGTCGCCGAAGTGTGCGAAACCGGCCGCAAACGCGTCGACGGCGCCGCTGAAGCGTTCCGGCGACAGGACGCACGCCTGGAACTCCTCGTACGTGATCCGGCCGTCGCGGTCGGTGTCGAGTTCACCGGCCAGCGTCTCCCAGTAACGCTGGAAGGAGGCGCGCATGGCCCGGGCGCGTGCTTCGTCGGCGTCGGGCACGGCCGCGGCGACCCGGTCGCTCATCAGCTTGAAGTCGTCGGCCTCCAGGACCCCGTTGCCGTCGGCGTCGAAGAGGGTGAAGACGAGTTTCACACGTGTGACTGCTTCGGTGCGCATGTGTGTCTGCCTTTCGGGAGGCCTGGAGACGGCCGTGTGTGTTGTCCGAGCAGTAACTATGCGGGCGCCGCCGGGCCCTGCGCTCCGGGAAGAGCGGCTGGTCAGCATAAAGAGTGAAGATGGTGCCGCGCGGCATGAACCGATGTCCGGCTCTTGGCTGGCGGCCCGCTGCGTCGCCGGACGGTGAGCCATCGGGAACCGGCGTGCACGGCGCACTTGGAACTCGGGTAGCACCTCCCTCGGTTCTCGCACGCCCTACCGGTGGTCACGAACCGCCGCTGATGATGAGCAGACCGCATCAGCTTCAAGCGACTTCGCACACCCCTGCCTGCTTTTGGGCCGGGCGTGGACGCGGAAAGGAGTTCACGTTGTTACTTCTGATCTCACCGGACGGTGTCGAGGAGGCCCACGAATGCGTGAAGGCGGCGGAACACCTTGACATCGTGGATGTCAAAAAGCCCGACGAGGGATCGCTCGGTGCGAACTTCCCGTGGGTCATCAGGGAGATTCGCGACGCGGTTCCCGCCGACAAGCCGGTCTCCGCCACCGTGGGAGATGTGCCGTACAAGCCCGGCACCGTGGCCCAGGCCGCCCTCGGCGCGGCCGTTTCCGGAGCCACCTACATCAAGGTCGGGCTCTACGGATGCACGACACCCGAGCAAGCTGTCGATGTCATGCGGGGTGTCGTCCGGGCGGTGAAGGAGTACAGACCGGACGCCTTCGTCGTCGCCTCGGGCTATGCCGACGCCCACCGGATCGGCTGTGTCAACCCGCTCGCGCTGCCCGACATCGCTCTGCGCTCGGGCTCCGACGCGGCCATGCTCGATACCGCCGTCAAGGACGGTACCCGCCTGTTCGACCACGTCCCGTCGGAGATCTGCGCGGAGTTCGTGCGACGGGCCCACGAAGCTGATCTCCTGGCCGCTCTCGCGGGCAGTGTGCACGTGGGCGACCTCGGTGCGCTGACCCGTATCGGCACGGACATCGTGGGTGTGCGGGGCGCGGTCTGCGCCGGCGGTGACCGCACCACCGGCAGGATCCAGCCGCACTTGGTCGCGGCTTTCCGTGCCGAGATGGACCGGCACGCCAGGGAACACACGGCCGCCGTCGTCACCGCGGGCTGACTGCCGACATGTCGATGAGGTTCGATGCAGCGGTACTGCGTTCCTACGAGAGCCCGTTCACGGTCGAGGCGGTGGTGCTGCACTCGGGGCCGGCCGACGACGAGATCCTGGTCGAGATCGCAGGGTGCGGGGTGTGCCGGACCGATCTCGCGGTCCGGCGTTCGGCGGGCCGTTCGCCACTGCCGGCCGTACTCGGCCACGAAGGCGCCGGGGTCGTCGCCGCGACGGGCGGGCCCCGCACCGGGCTGAGCGAGGGTGACCACGTCGTCCTGAGCTTCGACTCCTGCGGCCACTGCCTGAACTGCATGAACGCCGCCCCTGCCTACTGCGACTCCTTCGCCTCGCTCAACCTTTTCGGAGGGCGCAAGGAGAACGCCGACAGGTTCACCGACGCCGCGGGGGGCGCGCTGGCTCCCCGCTGGTTCGGGCAGTCCTCGTTCGCCGAGTACGCCCTGGTCCCGGCCCGCAACGCCGTACGGGTCGACCCCTCGCTGCCCATCGAACTTCTCGGACCGCTCGGCTGCGGATTCCTCACCGGCGCCGGAGCGGTCCTCAACTCCTTCGGCGCCGGGCCTGGCGAGACCGTAGTCGTCCTCGGTGCGGGAGCGGTGGGCCTGGCCGCGGTGATGGCCGCCGCTGCCGCGGGGGCGGTGGCCGTGGCCATCGACCGACACCCCGGACGGCTGGCCCTCGCCGAACGGCTCGGCGCGTTCCCGCTGCACGCCGCAGCATCCGACCTGCCCGCCCGTGTCCGGCGACTGACCGAGGGCGGCGCGCACTACGCGCTGGACACCACGGCCGTCCCTGCGCTGATCAACGACGCGCTCCGATCGCTGCGCCCGACCGGTCATCTCGGCCTGGTGGCCCGGCTGCAGACCCCCTTGCCGATCGAGGCGGGGGCGCTGGACCGCGGCAGGAGGATCTCCCACATCTGCGAGGGAGACGCGGTTCCCGGCCTGCTGATCCCGCGGCTGATCAGTCTGTGGCAAGCGGGTCGGTTCCCGTTCGACGAGCTGATCCGTACGTATCCCCTCGCCGACCTCGCCGAAGCCGAAAGCGACTGCGAAGCGGGGCGCGTCGTCAAACCCGTCGTGCTTCCCCAGGGGCGGAAGCGGAATCGATGAGCGCCTCTGTCAAAACTGTCACCGCTGTCACCGCTGTCACCGGAGGAAATGTGGTCGGAACAACGCAACGCGACACAGGCGCGGAAGGCGCGGAGGGCGTGGCGGGAGGGGTAGGGGTTACCGCTCTTCTGGTCGCTGCCGCACGGGCGATCGAGACCTACCGTCACGACACCCTGGCGCAGGACGTCTTCGCGGAGCACTTCGTGCTCGCCGCTCCGGCGTCCGCCGGCTGGCCGACCCGCCCGCACCAGGTCCCCGAGGGGGACGCGAACCCCCTCTGGGGACGGTTCGCACGCTACTTCGGCTTGCGGACGCGGGTCCTCGACGACTTCCTCCTCCGGTCGGTGCACACAGGAGGCGCCCGCCAAGTCGTGCTGTTCGGTTCGGGGTTGGACGCGCGGGCCTTCCGGCTCGACTGGCCTTTCGACTGCGTGGTCTTCGAGATCGACCGGGCGGAAGTGCTGTCATTCAAGGAGGGGGTGCTCGACGGGCTGTCGGCCACTCCGAAGGCGGCGCGTGTGCCCGTCCCGGTCGATCTCCGCGCCGACTGGGTGGCAGCCCTCGCCGATGCCGGATTCGATACGACCGCACCGAGCGTCTGGCTGGCCGAAGGGCTGCTGTTCTACCTCCCCGCTGTCGCCGAGAAGGCCCTCATCGACACGGTGGACCGACTGAGCACGCAAGGGAGCGCTCTGGCGTACGAGGCCAAGCTCGAGTCGGACTTGACGGTCTACCGCGACAGCCCGCTCTACACGGCGACGGCCCAACAGATCGGCATCGACCTGCTCAACCTGTTCGCGAAAGAACCCCGGCCCGACTCCGCGGGCGACCTGGCGGGCAAGGGCTGGGCCACATCCATCCGCACCCCCTTCGACTTCACCCGCCAGCACGGACGTGGCCCGCTCCCCGAGGAGAACGACGCCCTGGCGGGCAACCGGTGGGTATTCGCGAGCAAGCCCTGAGCAATCCCGCCCCTCGTCTACCAGGAGCTTTCTCGTTCTGCAGATCCGTCCAACTCGCCTGCGCCTGACACGTCACGAGCCCCTGACACGTCACGAGCCGCAGTGAACCCGCCTCGGCCGCAGCGCAGCGAGCCGTTCGACGCACAATCCGCGAGAAGCGGACCGGCTCGCCCACAAAGACGACGAATAAACACGCCCCTGCTCAGGGCCGAGCGGCTCCTGGAGACCGGCGAAGCCGAAGCCGTCGTGCGGTGCACGGACGAGAGCGAACGAAACCTGTATCGCACGGTGATGGCCGAGGAACTGCTCCGCCACCTGGTCACATCGGTGCGCGACGTCATGACGTCGGACGCCCAGACGGCGGGCCGAGCGGCTCCAGGATGTCCAGGAGGGCTGCGCGTCGTTCCAGGTACGAGCAGCCGCGGAGGTCCCGGCCGGCGATGACCAGGCAGTCGAACGCGGCGAACGAGGCGGGGTAGCGGCGCATCAGGTCGGCCAGGCGCCGGCCGCGCGCCGCGGCGCGCGAGCTGACCGCCCCGAAGTCGGTCCGGCCGTCGCGCCAGATGACCAGTTCGCCGTTTATGTGGGCTACCACATCTGTCTCATCAACGGTCTTCACTCGACGGCAGATCACCAGCGTGAGTGGTTCCAAGGCGGTGTGCAAGATTGAGTAGATCCGGCGCGTGCAGCACCCGTCCGTCGAATCCCGGGAGGGGGACACGGAGCGGTTGGGTCCAGCGGGCGGGGATTGCGTCCAGCCCGTAGTACGCCCCCGCGAGGCCTCCGGTCACCGCGGCGACGGTGTCAGTGTCACCGCCGAGGTCGATCGCCGCGCGTATCGCGTCTTCGAAGCTGGTGGTGGTGCGCAGGGCCCAGACGGCTGAGCCCAGACAGGGCCAGACGGCACCGTTGAACTCGGTCGCCTGCTCGGGGTGCCAGTCGGGCGCGAGGACGGTCGCGTACCGGCCACGGTGGTCAGGGTGGACAAGAGCCAGGACGTCCGGGAGCGCGGCGAGGGGGTCAATGTCCTCGAACGTGACACGGATGAGCTCGTGGAAGATCGCGGTGCCTTCCCAGGCCGCGCGGTCCCCGTGGGTGAGGGCAGCGATACGCCGAGCCGCCTCCATGGTGACTTCTTGGCCGGCGGCCGCGAAGTGGACTGCGGAGGTCGACGCCCGCATCAAGGAACCGTTTCCCGCCGCTCGTTGGTTGACCTGGAAGTGGATCGCGGCGGCGAGGTCCCAGGGCATGCCGTTGGTCAGGACGTCTTCGGTCTGCAAGCCGATGTCCTTCGGCTCTGATGCCGCCCACCGCTGGAAGCGGGCGAAGATGTCCGGCAGATCCAGCCCGCCTCTCTCCAGCAGCGACTCCGCGACCAGGACGGCCATCTGCGTGTCGTCAGTGGCCTCGCCGGGGTCCCAGCCACCACCTCCGCACATCTCGCCACCGGCACCAGGCGCGGGAAACCGCGCAGAGAACGCTCCCTGGGGGCCAAACTCGAAGGGGGCGCCCAGAGCGTCGCCCACCGCTGAGCCGACGACCGCGCCGGCCGTTCGCTGAATCCGCTTCATTCGCGCAGGCTATCCGGGCCTCACCGACGGCCGCACGGCCCGATTGCCTTCCTCGGCTTCCCGAACCATCGGAGGCGAACGCGTCTCGTCTACGGAGGTGCACCGCCTGAGACACCTTGGGTCTGAGACACCCGTACAGGTCACATAACGCCATCGAGGACGGTGTCGGGTGGGAGCTCCATCGCGGCCGTGGCGATGTCGAGCCACTGCTGCGTCGCATCGCGGCCCGAGCGGGTCTGAATGCGAACCGTGTCGCGCCGCCACAGCACGCCCCGGTCGCCGTCGAGCTTCGGCTCGAACCACCAGCCCGGCCCTTCGGGCAGGGCTGGAACCTGCTGCGCCAGCGCCACCTCGACCGGGTACTCCACACCCTCACCCTCTCCCCCACTCCCCACGTCCGCGCGCGGGACTGCTCCCACACACGGGTCCAGGGGCTGGCGGTTCCCCAGCTGCTTAAGATCCGTTCGTGGATCTACCTGACAGATTGATCGAATTGCAGCGCGCCGCCGATGACGAGGGGCGGAAGCTGGAACACCTCGACGATGACGAGCGCCGGACGCAGCGCGAAGTGTGGTTCGAGGCGGCCGCGGTGGTGACCGCCGCGGTGACCGAGTACGCGCGGGAGAACGAGCTGAATCGGTTCGCCGTCGAGAAGGCGCTCAGGCAGACCGTTCGGCATCCCCCGGTGGAGGAGTAGGCCACTGGCGCAGCGGCCACTCGCGGCCGTCATCCCACTCGGTGACCGTCACGCTGGCGTTGGCGTTCTCCGCGTGTTCGGCGATGAGCCGGTCCGCCTTCCAGTCGGCGGTGTCAGGGTTGTCCCACCAGCCTTCCAGGGCTGGGCTGCCGTCGAAGCTGAGGGTCACGTGGTAGCGGCCGGGCGGCGTGCTCATCAGCATCGCCCCGCCGCCGCGAGCAGGTGAGTGCGGCACAGGTCGAGCCAGCGCGGCGTGTCGTCGAGAGTGACGATGCGGGTCGCGATCGACAGCGTGCCGCACTTCGAGCAGGGCACGGAGCGCGGCGGCGCCAGGCGCTCGCGGCTGATCGAGGACGGCGGCCGGCGGGACGGTGCTGCTTCCAGTTCGGCCGGGTCGATGCTGAGGCGGATATGCGGGTGGTCGTCCATGCCACCTCCTGATGGGTGTCCTCTGGCAGGTGATCTTGACCGATTGCCAAGTGATCTTGACGGGCTGTGGGTTTCCGCCAAGCAATCTTGACCAGGGGCGGGATCGTCCGACGCTGCAGTGCCGCGGACTGTCCTGTCAGAGCGAGGACCTACTCTTCACCGGCATGGAACCGGCCAGATGGGATCCGAGATGGCACTGACCTTGGACGAAGCTGTGGCGCAGCTCGGCCATCGGCTTTCACCCAAGCGACGCTCCGCTGCAACGCGCCTTCGTCGGCTTGCTGATCCCGCTGCGGGGCCGGCGTTGCTGGAGGCCCTGCAGCAGGAGGTCCGTGACGCCCGCACGTGGGAGACCCAGTACCAGATGGTCATGGCTCTGGGGGTGTGCGGTCACCAGCCTTCCCTCGGCCTGATCCGTGAACTCGCCCAGCGTCCCTTCGAAGCGACCATGGTGTATGTCGCGCTCGGTGACGCTGTGATCCGGCTGAGTGCTCCGGAAGATGCGGCCCAATCCCTGCGCTGGTGTCTGGAGGCCGGCATTCCGATGCTCGCCGACGGCGCCCTCCGCGCCGTCGCCATGCGGCGATTCCCGTTGGATGGGGCCACGATCGACTACGTCCTCGACTTCCTCGATCCTCTGGACCCCCACGATGGCCGCCGGTTCTGGGTCGCTGCCGCTGCAGCAGGCTGGACGGGCCCCCGGGTCACGGAGTTCCTCCAAGGATGTGCAGCCGGCCCCCGGGCCGACGTGGCCAGCGCAGCCACCTCGTCCCTGCAGGGCAAGTACCAGACCTACTCGCCCCTGTAGAGCCCGCCCCGGACAAAATCCAACGGTCAAGATCGATTGGCAATCGGCCAAGATCCCCTGTCAGAGGACAATGGGGCTCGTCTGCTGAGTGTGTGCACTATGAGCATAGAATCGAACGCGTGTCCGATCCACTGCTTACCCGTCTCGACCTGCTGCGCTTTCTGG
>NZ_JBIWKA010000047.1:0-11396 GCF_044765445.1 Streptomyces sp. NPDC102467
ACCTCGATCACCCTGGACTGGCCCTGGAGCCCGCTCGTCGACCAGCGCGGCGCCACCCACCCGGCCACCTTCGTCAACCCCATCGGCTGACCAACACGGCCGACTACAGGCCGAATAGGGGGCGCCCCCCACAACGCCCCACCAAGCCCCACCACACAACTCACGGACGAACCCGAGCCCAGCGCTCGCCCACTCGCTCAATCGCTCGCTCCCCAGGAGCGACAGCCCCCACACAGAGGACAGACACCAGCATGCGTACTCGTAAGATCTCGGCACTGACCATGACCGCAGTGGCCCTCGGCCTGGCGCTGACGGCATGCAACAACGGCGCCGACGACGCGTCCCCCTCCGCGAGTTCCTCGAACTCCGCGAGTTCCACCAGCAGTTCATCGACGGCCACCAGCACCCCCCAGTCCGACCGGTCCGACCGGTCCGACGCCGCGCAGGGCCAGCCGTCGAGTGCGCCCGCCAAGTCCGACACGAAGTGCACGGACCAGCTCAACTACGCGGGTGACCCGCGCTCCAACGCGGAGATCAACTCCATCGGCGAGGACACCGGCACCTGCCCGCCGGTCCAGAAGTCGCAGTCCGACATGAAGTGCACCGACCAGCTCAACTACGCCGGCGACTCCCGCTCCAACGCGGAGATCAACTCCATCGGTGCGGACACCGGCACCTGCCCGCCCGTCCAGAAGTCCGGCGCGGCGTCGGGTACGCCGAAGGACCCCGACACCAAGTGCACGGACCAGCTCAACTACGCGGGTGACTCGCGCTCCAACGCGGAGATCAACTCCATCGGCGAGGACACGGGCACCTGCCCGCCGGTCAAGCAGAACTGAATCGCTGACCGTCGTGGGCGAGGTCGGGTACCTCACAGAAAAAGCCCAGGTTCCGAGAGCAACTGCTTGCTTCTGTACCGATTTGCTGTCCACGTCGGGATCGGGCCGGAGTCGATCACGCCGTCGCAAGATCGTTCACCTTTGTACGATCTTGCTCGTGAACCTGCGTAGCGCTCTCTCCCTCGCCGTGGCCACTGCCACGATCGTTCCCGTCTTCTGTCTGTCGGTCGGCCCGGCGTTCGCAACCGTGCAGACGGCGGCCGATGCGTCGTCACGGCCTACATACGCCGAGCTGAAGAAGGCCGCGGACGACGCGGACACGGCCCACGACAAGGCGGCCTCCGACAAGAAGGAGGGCCTGGAGAAGCTGAAGGCGCTGTTCGACGCCCTCGACCACGACGACACCAACCCGTTGCGCGCCGCGTACCTTGCGGCGGACAGGACGGCCACCACCGCCACGGCGGACCGGAAGGCCGCGGACGCCGCCGTCACCGCGGCCGAGGAGAAGCTGAAGGCCGCGGACGAGGCCGACAAGCCCGCCGCACAGCAGGAGTTGGAGACGGCACGCACCACCGCCGCAAAGGCCACCGACGCCGAGCGGGACGCCAAGGCCGAGCGGCAGAAGACGCTCGACGCGATGGATGACGTACGCGTCGCGGCGAGCCGTGACTACAACACCCTGACCAACGCGGAGAAGAAGACCGCCGAGGAGAAGAAGAAGGCCCACGCGGCGCTCGACGCCGCGAAGGAGTGCGTGCGCACGGACGACCTGACCGTGCTCGCCGACGGCCTCCCGGGGAAGGTCGTCGCCGGAACCACGACCGACTTCTCGCTGACCGTCGCCAACAGCAGCGAACGCACCCTGACGGTGCGGCCGTTGATGCTGTTCCGGCTGGACGCCACGAACGACCGCCAGCACTTCATGACCGTCCAGTGGTCGCGCGACGGCGCGCCGTGGCAGGAGCTCGCGCAGCGCGAGGAGCACCCGACGACGATCGAGGCGATGAAGCCCGGCTCGTCCACCGACGTGCGACTGCGTCTCACCTTGGCGAAGGACACCCCGGCCCTGAAGGCGTACGGGCTCGTGGCGGGCGATGCCTCCGACTCGTACAACCCGTGCGTGCTCGGCCCGATGAAGCGCTACGACTTCTCCGTGCTGAAGGCAGGCAGCGACGCCGCCGAGCCGGGTGAAGCCACTCCCGCCGAGGTCGCCGACACGGACCGGCCCGAGCCCGGCGACACCCCGCAGGGCGGCACCTCCGACAAGCCGGTGCACGAGGCGGGCGACGCGCAGCGCCACGACGGGGATCTGGCCTCTACGGGGTCCTCCGGCGCCCTACCGACCGCTGCCGTCGCTGCCGCGGTGGTGGCACTCGGCGCGGGTGCCGTGGTGGTGGCCAGGCGGCGGCGCACCGACAGCTGATCCACGCGCCCTGTTGTCCGCGGGCCCGCGGACGACAGGGCGCCGGAAGTGAGGTGTGGCCCGCGTAATCAGGCCGATTGTCGAACGCGGGCTAACCAGCCAGGTGGCGTCGAACGCATCCCGGTCGTCGCCCGGTTCCGGAGTCCATGCGTTCGATCTGCGCTACTTCTCGCCAGTGGTTCAGTACTCAAAGTTACTGAAACGCGTGTGCCGCATGTGTGTTTCTGGGGCCGACTCAGCAGACTCACGGCTGCCGAACCCGGCACTTCGACCGAAGCGGAAGGATGCACACCATGCTGATCACCGCGCGCCTGGCCACAGCGATCACCCTCACGGCTACCGCCCTGTTGGGACCGCTCAGCGGTACCGCACTCCCGAGCACCACCCCGTCCACGCACTCGATTTACGCCCCGTCCGCACTCGTCCTGACGGTGGCTCACGGCGACGACGCGGCGAGCGCCGCCCCCGATCGGGCGGTCACCCTGACCTGCGCCCCCAAGCCTTCGGGGACCCACCCGGCCACCACCCTCGCCTGCTCTCAACTCGCGTTGGTCGACGGTGACTTCGACCAGCTGCCGACCGAGGAGCACGCGGTCTGTACGCGCAAGTACGACCCCATCACCGTCACCGCGCAGGGCGTCTGGCGAGGCACCCGCGTCGCGTACGAGCACACCTTCGCCAATGAGTGCGTGAAGAGAACCGGGTCGACGGCGGTCTTCGCTTTCTGACCGACCTCGCTCCAGGGCCGGCGCGACAGTCCCGCACTGCCGCGCCGACCCGTCCGAGAGCCTGTCTTCGGGGCGTCGGCCCCGGCCCGCGTACGGGCACCCTTCGCCCGTACTACTGCTCCGGGCTGCCGAACCACCGGGCCGCGACCTGTTCGAACGTGGCGCGATCGGGGGTGTGCTCGCCGGCCCAGGCCACGACACCGTCGGGCCGAATCAGTACGGCTGCCAGCCCGAGGTCGTTGCGGACCGGGCCGGACGCGTACCGGATCCGGCCCTGCCAGCCCTTGGCGGCAGCCTGCAGCTCGCCGGGGCCGGCGAAGTCGAGTACCACGCCCTGCCCCTCGTGCATCAGGTCGCCGAGGCGGGCGCCGTCCTCGAAGCGGAAGTCCGGGGCGGTGCGTCCGACGAGCGGCTGCTCACTGCCCAGGTCGTAGTGGTGGAACAGCCCCGACGTCCTGCGGTAGGCGTGTGTCGTCCCGTCGGCAGTACGCATCAGGTCGAGGACCAGCTGCCGCAGGGCGGGGGCGTGGGAACCCGGCTTCATGGTCGCGACCTGGGCCCGCGACCAGTCGAGGACCGAGGCTCCGACAGGGTGGCGCTCACTGGTGTACGTGTCGAGCAGGTCGTCGGAAGCGTGGCCGTGGACGGTCGCCGCGAGTTTCCAGCCGAGGTTCACGGCGTCGCCGATACCGAGGTTGAGGCCCTGGCCCCCGAGGGGGGAGTGGAGGTGCGCGGCGTCCCCGGCGAGCAGCACGCGTCCCTTGCGATAGGTGGTCGCCTGCATGGCGCGGTCGGTGAAGCTGGAGGCCAGATGTACATCGGTCAGTGTCACATCGGTGTCCGTGATGCGGCGCAGGACCGACTGGAGGTGCTCGCGGGTCAGGGGCCCGGAGCGGTCGAACGTACCGCCGTCGAAGTCCATCATGCCCAGGTACCCCTCCAGCGGGGCCCGCAGGTACATGCCGTTCGGGGTCAGGTGGAACCCGAACGGCAGCTGCTCGGGGTCGGCGAGGGCGACGTTGGCTATGTAGCCGGTGAACAGCGGTTCGGTGCCGACGAAGTCGAAGCCGGCGAGCGTGCGCACCGTGCTGCGACCGCCGTCGCATCCCACCAGCCAGCGCGCCCGGAACTCCTTCCCGCCCGCGCTCGCGGTGACCGTACGGCCGTCCTGGGCCACGGCCGTGACGGGCGCGCCCCGCACGATCTCCACGCCCAGGGCGGCGGCTCGCTCGGACAGGACCGAGCCGACCGCCTCCAGACTTGTCAGGAAGCCCTCCATGGCCGGGCTCGGCAACCGGTCGGGGAGGGCGGCCACGTCGATGTCGGCCGCGTCGAGCATCATGCCCGCGAAGTGGCTCACGTCGCGGGGAGCCGGTGCCCGGACGGCCTCGGGGTCCGCGCCGACGTTCTTCTCGTCGACGCCCGAAGCCTTCGTCAACGCGGCCAGCAGTCCGCGGCGGTAGAACGTCTCGGCGGAACCGGCGTTCAGGCCCCGCAGTCCGAGCGGGAGCGCCTTCAGCGGCGCGCTGTGTTCCTCGTCCCGTTCGAGGACCAGGACGGAACAGCCGGACAGGGCGAGTTCGCCTGCCAGGAACAGACCGACCGGACCGCCGCCCGCGATGATGACGTCACGCATGAGGGTTTCCCTTCCGGAACGCAAGGGGGAGGGCCGACCTGCCGGATGAGGTGGGTCAGCCGAGATGGGTGAGGCCGTCGAGGACGATGGCGATACCGGTGAGGAACTGCTCACGGTCGTCGTGGCGTGCCATCTGGCCGGCGATCGCGTGCATGAACGGGTAGTCGTCGGGGGCGAGTTCGTGCCACGCCGCGGACGCGGCGTCGATGAACTCCTCGCGGTCCGCGTCGGGCTCGACACCGGAGGTGTCGCCTTCGATGCGGGCGTTCTGACTGACGGCTCCGAGGATGAAGTGCACGAGCGTCGAGGCCGCGTCGAACCACGAGGCCTGCGGCACGCCCAGCGCGCCGAGCTGCCGGCCGATCCTCTCGAAGATCCCCACCGTCACCGGGCCCACCGGGTTGCGGACGATCTGCAAGGTCAGTCGCGTCGCGAGCCACTGGTGCTCCGCGATCGCATCGAACAGGGCCAGCGCCACGACGCGGATCTCATCCCTGGGCGCCGCCCCCGCCCCGGCGGGCTTCGTTGCCAACGTGGCAGTGACGACCGTCTCGGTCGCCGCGTCCAGGAGATCGTCCCGCTTGCCGACGTGATACGAGATCGCGCCGGACCCGGTGGCCAGACGCTCGCTCAACGCCCGGACGGTCAGCGCGCCCTCGCCGCCCGCATCGAGCAGCTCGATCGCGGCCTCGATGATCTGCTCCCGGGAGAGCACCTGGTTACGCCGCTGAGCCCGGCGTGCTGGCGTCGTCATGCGTCCCATGATGACATATTTGGTGCGGCGTACCAATTTAGTTCAACGTACCAACACCGGGTGGGGCTACCCCTTGACCGGATCGGAACCCGGCTGCTTGACGATGCGATCGCCGATGGCGATCGCCTTCCAGAGGCCGCGGCTGATGCGGACCTCCACGGATTCGCCGTCGGAACGGCGGACCTTGACGAAGTGGTACATGTTCGAGCCGTCGAGCAGGCCCCGGGACTTGTCGACGACGGTGCCTTCCCAGGCCTCGTCGCGCCCGGCCTTGCGAGATTTGAACATGCTGATGAGTCTACGGAGAACGCCCGGTGCCGGTGCAGGGCCGTACATCCCCTGTCCGGGATGACACATGTCATGGCAGGAGGTACAGCGGGCAGCCGGCTGCCCGCTGCGGAACGCGCCGGTGTCCGGCCGCCGACGTGATCAGACGTGCGGCTCCGGTCGGCGGTCGGCGGCCGGGGTGCGCAGGCCGGCGACGGTGATCGCCACGACCAGCAGGGCGGCGAGCGCGGCGATCACCGCTGAGAGCGCGGGGAGCGGTGCGGGGACGCCCTCGGGCTGCAGCACCCGCGCGAGCGAGCCGGATGCGAGCCGGTCGTCCATGAGATGTCCGACGGCCAGCGCACCGGCCAGGAGGGCGGCGGCCACGGCCACGGCCGTCGAGCGGCTGAGGCAGAGCGCGATGCCCGCTGCGGCGCAGATGGCGGAGACGCCGATCGCGGCGGAGACGCTGACGGCGGACGACTGCGACCAGTCCATCGGGAAATGGGCCGCCGCGCAGAGCAGCATCAGCACACCCGCGGTGCGCCGCAGCCACATCTGGGGCCTGCTGCTGTTCCGGTTCTTCTGCGGGTGTGAGGCCTCCGCTGCCGTCTCGGGCTCGGCGGTCTCGGCGTGCTCGGCGGTCTCGGCGGGCGGAGCGGCCGGCGTGGAGCTGACCACGGGCGCGCCGTTGCCGCTGTGCTCGCCCAGGCTGCCGATGAGCTGTATCAGGTCCTCTACGGACCTGCTCGTGGCGGCGGCGTGCACGGCTTCGGCGCTGCTGTGCGGGTCGTGCGGGGAACGGGAGAGCAGCCGGACCAGGTGGGTGACGTCCGGGACGGGTCGCTCCTGTGCGGCGTGCCGGATGGCCTCGTCCATGTGGTCGGCGGGGTGTTGCGGCGGGCCGAGCAGTTCCACGAGCCGGGTGACGTCGTCCACGGAGCGGGCGACGGCGGCCAGGCGCAGGACGGACGCGGCGGTCGGCGCGCCGTCGGGTGTCTGCTCCAGACGGGTGACCAGGTCGGCGATGTCGTCCAGGGGCCGCGACAGCACGGCGATACGTATGAGCTCCTCCACTGCCTCGCCATCGGCATCGGGGGGCGCATCGAGGAGAGGCGCGGAGGTGGGCTCCTGCGAGGGGGCGAGGGCCGCCGCCTCTTCCCAGGTGACGCCGGTGTCGAGGTCGATGTCGGGGGTGGGGTGCAGTGCCTGGTCCTGCGGGGCGTCGGCCGTGTCGACGTCTGCCGCCCGCGGCCACGCCGGTGGCCGGGTGGGAGAGGGGGGCGGGGTGCCGAGCTGTGCGGTGCCCCAGTGGATCGGCGTGGAGACCAGGGGTTCGCCGGTCCCGGAAGCCTCGGACTCGGCAGAGAATGAGTCGGTAGCCATCGTCGCTTCTCCATTTCAGCGGGCGTCCTCGCCTCGCGCATCAACGTCAATCCGTTGTATGCACGCTTCTTCCGCCCCGCCACTGGAGAAGTGGCCCGCAGCACCGCGCACGCCCAGCTGAACGGGTGCGTACCAGGCGCGGGATTCACCGTCCGGCGAGGAAGCCCGACAGGGCGCCCACCAGCGCGTGCGGTGCCTGCTCGGCCATGTGATGACCTGAGTCGATCCCGTGCCCCCGCGCGTCCGTGGCCCACCGGTTCCACAGGCGAACGGGGTCGCCGTGCAGGCTCTGCAGATCGTCCCGGAGCGACCACAGCACGAGGGCCGGACAGTGAACAAGTGATCCGGCCGACCGGTCCGCCTCTTCGTGCTGCCGGTCGACGCTCAGGCCGGCCCGGTAGTCCTCCAGCATCGCTCGCACCACGCGCGGATCGCGGACGGCCGCACGGAACTCGGCGTGGTTCTCCGCGCCCATCGACAGCGGATCACCCCCGTACCACTGGTCGGGATCGGCGTTGATCACCCGCTCGGGCACGTCCGGCTGCGCGAAGAAGAACCAGTGGTACCAACTCGTAGCGAACTCCACGGTCATGGGCTCGAGGTGTTCGGTCAGCGGCAGGCAATCGGCGAAGGCCACACGTGTCACCGCCTCAGGATGATCAAGGACAAGGCGCAGGGCCACCAGCCCGCCGCGATCGTGGCCGACCAGCGCGAAGCGGCTGTGCCCCAACTCCCGCATCACCTCGACCACATCACCCGCGACCGCTCGCTTGCAGTGCGCTGTGTGATCCGGCGTCGGTTCGGGCCCTCGGGATCGGCCGTACCCCCGCAGGTCGGGGCAGACGACGCTGAACCCTTGATCGACCAGGAGGGGAGCGACCCGGTGCCACGTCGACGACGTACGCGGATGGCCGTGCAGCAGCACGACGGGGGGACCCGAACCGCCGTGGCGGACGAAGATCTCGGAATCACGCAGCCGCACCATCCGGCTGTCGAAGTGCTCGAACACAGCGGTCGTCCCCCGTCATCGGCGCTCGCTCACAGGGCCCTCAGGAACTGCTGAGGTGACCCGTACGGATCGCAGGAGTCCCTTCCGTTTGCCCCCGAGGGCGCGGGGCAGGCGGAAGATCAGTGCTTGGGATTACAGGCGCAGGCTGCGGGAGCAGTGTGCCTGCCTGGGTTGTGGGTTCGCTGGTGTTCGCGGTCACTTTGCCGGTAGCAGCGAACGACAGGACCCGCTCATGAGCACGCCCCACCCGCACGATGACGCGCCCCGGACCGCTGATCTCTTCCGCCGCCTCGCCGCGGCGCCCGAAGGTCCCGAACGCGCCCTGGTCGGCGAGGAGTTGGTCGAGGCCTGGCTGCCGATGGCGCACCGTCTGGCGCTGAAGTTCCGCGACCGGGGTGAGAACGTGGACGACCTCAAGCAGGTCGCGGCCGTGGGCCTGGTCAAGGCCGTCGAGCGCTACGACCCTGAGCGGGGCGCGTTCGAGTCCTATGCGGTGCCCACGATCACCGGCGAGATCCGTCGCCACTTCCGCGATCGCACCTGGGATGTGCGGGTACCGCGCCGGGTCCAGGACCTGCGCAACAAGGTCCGTACCGCCCGCCGGGAGGTCATGGACCGGCCCGGCCACCCCGCGGAGCCCCGCCTGGAGGAGATCGCCGTACAGGCCGGGATGACCATGGACGAGGTACGCGACGGAATGGAGGCCCTGGACAGCTACTCCGCCCTGTCCCTGGACGCCGAAGTCGGCGCGCAGGACGGCGGCTTCAGCCTTACGGACACCCTCGGCCACGCCGAACCCGCCTACGACGTCATCACCGACCGCGAAGCGGCCAAGGACGGCCTCAGGTCCCTGCCCGAACGCGAACGCACCATCCTCTACCTGCGCTACTTCGAGGACATGACGCAGGCCTCCATCGCCGAGCGGCTCGGCATCTCCCAGATGCACGTCTCCCGCCTCATCACCCGCAGCTGCGCCCAGGTCCGCAACTACGCCAACCGCACGTTCGAGCAGTCCATGGCCGCCTGACGAGACTCCTTCGCCGGGTCCGTTCGGCCGCGCCCGCCCAGCCCCGTCACGCGCAGAGTCATCGGAAAACCAACCGTCACCCGGCTGTACTCGGAGTGTGCCTTCAGCCGCAACTGGGCGTTGGTGTACGGCGGTTGAACGTGCATCACGCCTCATACGCGGCCGGCGGCCACCGAGTTCCTGACGGCGTCCAGACCTGCGGCGTGCGAAACCACGGGCGCGTATCCGAGTTCGGCCACTGCCTTGTCCGTCCGCAGAGTGCACTGCTGCCCGAGGAACCATCGATCGGGAACGGGGATCTCGCGGGCGGCGGTCCCGGCATCCAGATCGGGGATCGCGACATCGACGCCGTAGATCTCGAACTGGGTCTCCAGGAACGCGCGCAGAACGACGCGGTGCCGGTCGGTGACGAAGTAGGCCTGACCTGCCCGGCCGCGCCGCCATCCGAGCACGAGTCCTTCGACGGCGTTCTCGACGAACGTGATGTCAGTCGTGTGCCGGCCGCCGTCGATCCAGGCGAACTGCCCCGCCTTCGCCGCCGCGACCAAGCCCTCGACGAGGAAGCTGTCGGGGCCCCAGACGAACCTCGGGCGAATCGATACCGTGGCGAAGCCCGGGGTGTTCGCGTCGAGCACGATCCTCTCGGCCACGGCCTTCACCGCGCTGTACGCGGCTTGCGAGTCGGGCCGCAGCGGCGCGGTCTCGTCGACGTCCACGAGCGGGGCACCGGCGAGGAGCGCGGCTTCGCTCCCGCAGTGGACGAACCGTGGAACCTGCGCGTACCGGGCCGCATCGACGGCCGCCCGGGTGCCGCGCACCGTCACCAGCTCATGACGCTCACGATCAGCGGCGACGTCCGTCTCGGCAGCGAGATGGAACACCACATCGCTGCCCGCCACATCGTTCTGCCACGTGGTCGGATCGGTCAACCGGCCCCGCACGGGCTCCGCGCCCAGCGCCGCGACCTTTGCGGCCGACGTCCCACTCCGCACCAGAACCCTCACCGAGTGCCCCTCGGCGAGGAGCCGACGTACCAGCACCTGGCCGATGAAGCCCGAACCGCCGGTGATGAATGCCTGTGCCATAAACCTCTCCTTCGCTCTGTACGAGCGCTCTGTACGAGCGCTCTGTACGAGCGCTCTGTACGAGCCCCCTCGCCGCCTTGAGCGAGAAGGTGTCGTGGAGGAGAGCAACCAGGGGTGCGAATGGCTTCCCTTCGCCGCACTCATGCTTCGAAGGTCTGCGATAAGTTTTTTGGATGGCTTCTCTTCGGGCACTGGAGTGCCTCGTCGCGGTCGCGGACGCCGGATCGATCACCCAGGCCGCACTGCTGCTGCATTCATCGCAACCCGCGGTCTCCCATCAGCTCGCTTCGCTGGAACGTGAGACCCGGACACCTCTGCTTCGCCGCGAGCCCCGGGGTGTCAAGCTCACTCCCGCGGGTCGTGCCGCCGTCGCGGACGCCAGACGAGCGATCGAAGCGGCCGCCTCCGCGGTGAGGTCGGCCCGTGCTGCGGGTCAAGCGGCCGGAGGGGTCCTGCGGTTGGTCTGTGCGCAGAGCCTCACGGTGCCGCTGCTCGCCGCGGTGATTCGCCAGTGGCATCGCCGCTGCCCGGAGGTCGCGATCACGCTGCGCGAGTCCACGGCGATGGACGAGGCGCTCGGCCTCGTCGACGCCGACGAAGTGGACGTGGCAGTGCTGACCGCTCCTTCGGGCGGCCGCTTCACGGTCACCGCCGTCGCCGAGGAGGAGATCGTGCTGGCGGCACCCGCCGGCCACCCGCTGGCCGAGCGGTCGGCCGTACGCCTTGAGGACCTCGAAGGTGCGCCGCTCGTTCACTTCACACCGGACAACGGCCTCAGCGCCTGGCTCGACCAGTCCTTCGCCCGCGCCGGAGTCCACCCGGAGACGGTGATGAGGACATCGGTGACCGCGGCGGCACCACAGCTCGCGGCCGCCGGTCTGGGAATCGCCGTGTGCCCCGTGAGCGCGGTCAGCCACGGCTTTCCGGGAGCAGTGCGGTCGTTCTCTCCGCGATGGGTCAGGCAACTGGTGGCGGTGACGTCCGCGGAACCGGATCCGCTCGTCGCACGGTTCATCGACGACCTGCGCGGTCACGGCATGCGTGTGCCACGCGGTGTGCGGTCTCAGCTCGCACACGACGACGGTCATCCGGACGAGACGAGGCGTCAGTGAGGCGTCCGCGAGGCGTAAGCAGGGCATCAGCGAGACGTTAGTGAGGCGTTAGCGGTCGGCGACCGGACGTTAGTGGCGCCGGGCAGAGTCGTAGTCGTACCAGGGAAACAGCGACACCGACACCGATTGC
>NZ_JBIWKA010000048.1:0-10923 GCF_044765445.1 Streptomyces sp. NPDC102467
CTTCGGCTACCTCACTCCCGCCGAGACAAGGCAGCGGCATCAACACACCCTCGCGGCATAACGATCACGTGTCCGAGATCACGGGGAAACTCCAGAGTTGCTCTCCTCCGCTGACTCGATTGGCGACATCATGAGGGCTGGTGAAGAGAACCCCGGCGCCGCACTTGATGCTGGAAAGCATCCCGGCGACCTCAGCACGGTCACCATGATGGGTGCGACGTCCGACCACATCGTCGAGACCAGCACGTCACTCGGCCTCGACCTCGCGCTCCCACTGGCCGTGCAGGCCCACTATCGGCGGGCGATCAAGAACGGACATGGCAGCGACAACTGGACTCGCATCATCGACAGCATCCGAGGACCGCGCTGACCAGACGCGGGACCGGTGAACACACGCCCAGCCGCGACTCCGCCCAGACCCCACCGCCTACTTGCGCCCTCGGCGGACCGTGACCCGGCACGGAATGGGGCTACGCCGGTCCCACGACCCCACCCTTCGTGCACTCAGCGATCGACGAGTTCTCACGGTTGGTCTATACCGTGGAGCTCGCCTCCGGGTCTGCCGGACGCGCAGGGAGCACGTATTCGTCGCATGCAGCTCATCGATGGGGTGTCAAGCAGCGGGCTTTGTGGAGAGTGAGTTAACTGGTTTCCTGGAGTGACGCAGGGGGTTCGGCCGCGTAGTGGGCGGCCTCGTGCTCGGCGGGGGTGACGTGTGCGAGATCGCCGTGCAGGCGTCGCTGGTTGAACCAGTCGACATACTCGGCGACCGCGATCTCGACGTCGTTGACGGACGTCCAGGGTCCCTTGTTGCGGATCAGCTCGGCCTTGAAGAGGCTGTTGAACGCCTCGGCGAGGGCGTTGTCATACGAGTCGCCCTTGGATCCGACCGAGGCCACGGCCGCCTCGTCGGCGAGGCGTTCGGTGTAGCGAATAGCACGATATTGGGCGAGTTCAACCGGTCGATGCAACACCGCCGTCGGCGAGGACATCCGCACTCTCATCCGTCGGCGGGCCGACGAACTTGCGCTGCCGGGCGAAGACTTCTGGCTGTTCGACTCCCGCGTGGTCGCGCTTCTGCACCACGACGACGATGACGTGATGACCGGCGTCGAGCTGGTAACGAACCCCGTCGAGGTGCTCCGAGACGCGCAGGCCCGGGAAGCTGCGTGGCATCACGCCATCCCGTACGACAAGGCGTAGCAGGTACGTTCGCTATGTGAGCACTGACTTCCAGCAGGGGCGGACGGCGCTGGGCGCGCGGCTTCGGGAGCTGTGTGCCGGCGTCCCCCAGCGTGTGCTCGCCGAGCGGCTCGGGTGGCCGCAGTCGAAGATGTCGAAGCTGGAGTCCGGCCGGCAGACGCCGACGATGGAAGACCTCACCGCGTGGGCCGCCGCGACAGAGCAGCCCGCAACAGTCGACGAGCTGGGGGCGCGACTCCAGGGCATTGAGTCGCAGATTCGTTCGTGGCGCCGCCAGCTGACCAGCGGGCATAAGCCGGTACAGGATGCGCTCACCGTCGAGTAAGAGCGCTCTACGATCCTTCGCGCGTGGGAGGGCGCGATGGTCGTCGGCATGCTCCAGACCCCGGACTACTCCCGCCATGTCTTCGCCCGGTACGCGGAGTTACACCGATCGCCCCGGGACCTCGACGACGCAGTACGCGCCCGCATGCGTCGACAGGAGATGCTCTACCAGCCTGGCAGCACGTTTCACTCCGTCATGTGGGAGGCCGCCCTGCACGCTGGGGTGGCCCCGCCGCATGTCCTCGCCGGGCAGCTGGACCGGCTCGTCGGTGCGATCGGCTTGGACACGATCCGCCTCGGCATCGTCCCCCTCGGCGCGAGTGTCACAGTCCCACCGGCCAACGGGTTCTGGCTGTACGACGACCGATTGGCGATCGTCGAGGACTGGCATGCGGAGTTGTGGCTCGACGACTTGGACAGCGTCCGTCTGTACCGCCGCGTGTGGGAGACGCTCCAGAGTTCCGCCGTGTACGGGGCGACCGCGCACCGGGTCATCACCCGCGCTCGGCCGCAGCTGGAGATGGCCTGAGAAACCACGCGAATCGCTCGGCACGGCGCTCGAATATCCGAGAATCACGCCCGGCTCTGATTCTCGCAGCGCCCTACGGTCCTTGTCATGGCTCTACCGACGCCGCACCACCCTGGTAACGCGTGGCTCGCCGAGTGCTCACGCCACCCCGAGACTGCCCTCGCAGTGTGGGCAATGGACGGCCTCGCCCCGATCCACACCAATCTCTGGCTCGCCGCCGAGGCTCAATTGTCCGTGGCCTTCCATGCTCACAGTCGACTGCCCCGCAACCGCCGCGGCCCACTCCTCCTTGCCCCCGGTCTCGACACCGCATGGTGGCTCGTCCCCCTCACCGCTGCTGGGGTCCTGAGTGATCTGCGGCCGATCACCGTGCACCCGGTGGACTGGCCCCTGCACTGCCCGCCTGTTGACCGGCCGGCAGGTGGACGCTTCTGGCACGTCACGCCGGACGGAACTGGCCGCCTCACCGAACCCGCCTATCTCGCCGCGGCAGTCGGTCCTGCTGCTGGCCGACTTCCCGCGGAGGCCTTTTGATGACCATTCCACGAGCCGCTGCCCTGGACGTGCTGCCCGTCCTGCTGCCCCCGCGCGGCGACCCATCGGAAGACGCACTCTGCGGTCGGGCATGTAGTTGGTGCCGCAGCGCGCTCACTCCGGGGGCCAGCGTTGACCTTGGCGAACGGGACGACGCCGAGGGGCGCCGGATCTTCCCGCGCGGATGCCCCCTCTGCACGGTCCAGGCGGTCTACAGGCAGTTGATCGACCACATCGATTCATGCGAGCAGTGCGTCGATGAGGGGCCCGCCTGCGCCGAGTCCGCCGAGCTATGGCGGGTCCTCAAGGAGGGGAGGAGGCTGTGACCGTCTGCTGGAGCTGCCAGAAGCCGATCGCTGTTGGCGAGCCGATCAAGCGGGATACCCAGCACACCGGGTCCGGGCCCGGCCGCACGGTCGAGATCCACAGCGGCCCGTGCCCCAGCCCGCCTCGCTCGCGAAGGTCGCCAGTCCGCATTCGCCGCCAGACCCCCGCAGCCGGAGTCTCCGCGGATCCCCTGCGGCGGGAAGATCGGGCGCTCGACACCTGCAAGTCGAGCGCCCGCGCCCCCACTCGGAGCTATGGATGGCTTACCGAGTGGGGAGGGCGGCCCCGCCTCCGGGCGGGGCCGCTACCTCAAGCTCCCGTGCCCCGCAGCGTGGACGCGGGCGGGCGGTGGCATGACGGACAAGGGGGGCCGCCGCCCGGACATAGGCGCTCACGCGGGGCACGAGGCGAAGGCTTGTTGTCCGTGAGGCAAGCAGACTTTCGCTGCGTGAATACATGAAGCAGGATGACGAATGGAGGTCGGCTCCAGTCGCTCGCCCGGACCCCGCTGGCAGCTGGAGTTCGACTGCCCCTGCGTTCAGCAATGCTGAGCGGGCCCGTGCACTGAACCCATTTCAACCTGGCGGTGTGGTCCGTCAGTTGAGCGGCTCTGCAACGTAGTGAAGCTCCTGGTAGACGGTGTCACGACCAAGATCCACCGTGCACCATCAGGAGCTTCACGTGCTTGCCTATCCGTCGGAGATCGATCTGTCCACCGCGCACCTGCGACGTCTCGCGCGTCAACTGTCCGGCCATCGCAGGGAGACCGGGACACGACGGCGGCGGCTGACCGTCGGCCGTCAGGCCCGACTCGTCCTGGCGCGCCTGCGCTGCGGTGACACCTACAGCCAGCTCGCCGCCGGGTCCGGTATGGGGATCGCCACCGTCTACCGCTATCTCCGTGAGGCCACCGAGGTGCCGGCCGCGCTCGCGCCGACGCTCAACGAGACGATAGCAACGGCGCGAAAGAAGGCGTATCTGATCCTGGACGGCACCGTGCCGCTATCGACCGGATCGCCGCCGACCGCCCGTACTGCTCCGGCAAGAAGAAGCACCACCGCATGAACGTGCAGGTCCTCACCGATCCCTCCGGCCGCCTGCTGCGGGCCTCCTCCGCGCTGCCCGGCGCGACCCACGATCCGACCGCGGCACGTGAGCACGCCATCCCGGACGCGCTCGGCACGGCCGGACTCACCACCCACGCCGACAAGGCGTACCAGGGCGCGGCTCACCGTCGTGCCATTTCCTCTGCGGGGCCTCCCTGCCGCGACGGCCACGCGTTTCCCGATGCGGCCCCGCGTCACCGTCAGGGCAGCAGGACGACCTTGCCGAGGTTGGCACGTGCTTCGATGATCTCGTGCGCTCGTGCCGCGTCAGCCAGCGGAATTTGGGCGTGGACGACCGGCTGCAACTGTCCGGACAGGGTCAGCTTCCACAGCTCCTCGCCATGCTGGTCGTAGAGCTCGCGGTGAGTGTTGGCAAACCTCGCCATGGTGAGCCCGGTGATGGTTTTCGATCCTGCCAGGAGGTCGAAGGCGGGAACGGTGCCGCCGCCCGAGTTGAAGAAGACGAGTCGCCCGCCGGGTGCAAGGGCGGAGACGGCGCGTGGGAGTAGATCTCCGCCGACTCCATCCAGAACGACGTCGGTTGGCTCTCCCCAGTGTTCGCTGTCGTAGGTCACGATCTCGTCGGCACCGAGACTGCGGAGGAACTCCGCCTTGGTGTGCGAACTCACGGCCGCGACGACCCGTTCAATGCCCTGGAGCTTGGCCAGTTGGACCGCCAGATGCCCCACTCCGCTCGCGGCACCCGTGATCAGGACCGACTCACTCACGAGGGGTCGGGCCGTGGCGAGGGCGGCGAAGGCGACGTGTCCACTGCGCACCAGCGCGACGGCCTGGACGGCGCTCGCTCCGTCCGGTATGCGGCTCGCCATGAAGCCGGGGGCGATTGCCAGTTCGGAATACGAGCCGCCGCTGAACGTGAGCGACGTGACGCGGTCGCCGACCTGGAAATCCGTCACCTGCGGGCCGAGTGCGATCACTGTGCCGGCAACCTCGCCTCCGAGGACTCCCGGTAGCGGCGTTTTGCCGTCTTCTCCGCGAACCTTGCGCACGGAGGGAAGGGTCACGCCGATGGCTTCCGTGCGGAGCAGTAGTTCCCCCGGTCCAGGCTTGGGGGTCTCCGCGTCTTCGACGCAGAGCACTTCAGGACCGCCGTACTCATAGAAACGAACCCGCCGCATGCACACCTCCAGGTCGTTGGGAGGCCCAACGATAGCGAAGGATCATAGGGAACCCCAATGATTTTTTGGTTAGTCTGGCCCTATGTCCGAGACCACCAGCGCTCCCGCCCGTATCCGCTCCCTCCCCAGCTGGCTCCTGGGTCGCGCAGCAGCGCGGGGGCACCGGCTCGTCGCCGAGGCCCTCGCTCAGGTAGGCATGCGGATGATGCACCATGCCGTGCTGTCAGCCGTCGCCGAATTGGAACCCGTATCGCAGGCCGAGTTGGGCCGCAGCCTGAGCATCGATCCCAAGGACATGGTCGCGATCCTCAACGACCTCCAGAACGACGGCCTCGTGACCCGCGCGCCGGACGCCGAGGACCGTCGAAAGAACGCCATCACCCTTTCACCGGACGGGGAGCGTCGCCTGCTTCAGACGGAGAAACTGGGCCGTGAGGCGAACGATGAGCTGACCGCTGGCTTGACGCCTGCCGAGCGGACCCAGCTCATGGGTCTCCTCGCGCGCATTGTCCAACAGGATGAGCCTTGCGCTGAAACCGGCCCCGGTGGCGAATAGCGCCTCGCCACGCATGCCCGGGAAGACAGCGCGGCAGCCGTCCCACCCCCAGGACGGGAAGCCTCGGCATCGTGTCCGATTTCTCGGCTGCCACCTCCATGATCACGTTCCGGAACCGGACTTTCGCACGGCTGCGGCAGCGCTCCTGCCGAACACGCCGACGGGAGCACACCAGCAACGCTTTCGCCCGAATGAGGTACGGCAGCGACCTGCGAATCTCAGCTTGGTGTCGGACCCGACTTCCATCCGACAACGACCATGAGATTCCGACACGGGATCTGAGACCCCACACTCTCTGTAGGTTCCCATTACCTGATCCAGCGTCAACTCTTGTGACCTGCGGCTTTGCGCACCGTTCCAGCATCGTGTCAGCGCCGGATTCCCATGGTGCGTGTCATTTTCCTCGGCGCACGAACCCAGAGGCGTCTGCGTGCGGGCGCCGACCGCATGTTGGTGAGCACGGACGATGGAGGAGTCGACCGAGACGACCCAGTCGATCTCATCCGCCTCGTCGGCAGCAGCCTGGGCCTGCTGGAGCAGAAGCGGCCACGTTCCGTCCGCGGACAAAAAATCCGGCCTGTGCAGGCCCTGCTTTGCGATGCTTACGCCGGGTCCGGGTCTGGGCTCCGAATGATGTTCGCGAAGACATCGGGGGCGTCGCTGTTGTCCTCAGACGTGTATGCGTACTCAACGATGAGGGAGAACGGTATGGAGCCGTTAGAACTCCGCCGAGCAGTTGCGGCAGGACGGGCAACCGCTTCGGAGCTGGGCCCTCAGGTCGACGATGCCATCGTCATCCACAACTCGGACCGCGTCGCACTGCGCATGGTCCCTTGCGATGTTCTCGCCCGGGTCGCGCCTTCGGGGCATCTGGCTGGTTCCGAGTTCGAAGTGGAGGTTGCTCACCGTCTCGCCGACGTCGACGCACCGGTGGCTGAGCTCGATCCTCGGGTCGAGCCCCCGTGTCTATGTGCGTGACGCCTTCGCCATCTCGCTCTGGACCTACTACGAACCTGTGGGATCAGAGATCGCGCCGACCGACTATGCAGACGCGCTCATGCGGCACCATGCCACCCTGCGCCAGATCGATCTGGACGCACCGCATTTCACCGATCGAGTCGCCGCGGCGCTGAGAGAGGTGAACGACCGGGAGCAGTGAGCGTTTTTCAAGCTGGCGGCGCTGACCGCGAGTCGGACAACCTCGCGCAACGACGAAGCTCCTGGTAGACGGGTTCTCGACCAAGATCACCCGTGTCTGCCAGGAGCTTCGCGTGCTTGTCTACCCGTCCTCGATTGATCTGTCCAACCGCAGCCTGCGGTTTCTGACCAGGCAACTGGTAGTGAGGCGACGGGAGATCGGGACCCGCTGGAGGCGGCTTTCCGCAGCACGCCAGGCCATGCTCGCCTTGGCCCACCTGAGGTGCGGTGACACCTACGCACAGCTCGCCGCCGGGTTCGGCATCGGAATCGCGATCGCCTACCGCTATATGCGCGAGACCGTCGACCTCCTGGCAGCCCTCGCCCCGACCCTGACCGAGGCGATGGAGACGATCCGGGAGAAAGCGTTCGTCATCCTCGACGGCACGCTGCTGCCGATCGACCGCATCGCCGCTGATACCCCGTACTACTCCGGGAAGCACAAACGCCACGGCATGAACGTCCAGGTCCTCACCGACCCGTTCGGCCGTCTGCTGTGGGCCTCACCGGCCCTGCCCGGCTCGACCCACGACCTGACCGCCGCCAGGCAGCACGGGATCACCGACGCTCTCGCCGATGCAGGGCTGAGCTGCTGGGCGGACAAGGCGTATCAAGGCGCCGGCGGGCCCGTTCGGGTGCCGTTTCGTGGTCGTCGCCTCAAGAGGTGGAAGCGCCGCCACAACACCACCCACGCCAAGATTCGTTGCATCGGCGAGCAGGCCATGGCCACGCTGAAGGGCTGGCGCCTCCTGCGGAAACTCCGCTGCAGCACCAATCGGATCACCGACGTGGTGAAGGCCGTCCTCGTCCTTCACCACGCATCAGCATGAGGATGAAAAACGCTCACTGTAATGCGGTTGAGAACGAGCAGCGCTGAGCGACGAATCCAGTTCGACGTGGGCCAGTGCGGTGCATGATCATGCGTTCATGCCCCTGACAGAGACACTCGCCCGAGTTGATGCAGACCTGGCTGCCGGCCGGGTTCCCGTCGCTCGCCAGCGCCTGCGTGGTCTCATCTCGTCCTACCCGCATGACTTGACGCTCCGCCGTCGTCTGGCCGAGGTGTACCGGCGCTACGGAGACGCCGCCGAGGCCGGTCGCTGGATGTACCTCGAAGAGGACCGGAATGCCGACGAGACCGCCGCCTTCGAGACTCGATACGGCTCTCCCGGGTGGCGGATGAAGGCCCTCGCCTGGCACGGCCCTGAGGTGAAGGCCGGCACCAACTTCGCAGAGGGGCAGCTGGTCGCAGTGCGGACCGCCTGCGCCGAAAAGCTAGGGCACGCCGTCAACTGGGATGACCCCGCCTCCTACCGAGGCGACCTGAAAGGGGAGAGCGAGGTGCCAACCGGGCCGTGGACGGTCGGCGGCGTGCTAGCAGGCGTCGGCTGCCTGGTGGCGGCCCTTGCGTTCCTCGCGATCTGGGTGAATGGACTCGTTGCCCTCTTCGACTGACTCAGGTTTCCGAGGCTTGCGTCCGGAAAACGCGAGGCCCCTCAGGGGCAACAAGGGTCGGTCTCGCAGAGCGTGGCAGAGGTCCTCGCTGCTCGTCATGCACGATCGGCCTGCTCGGGGCGAGCTTCGGTGCACCGGCGCGGCAACCCTCCCTCCCTTCCTACTCATCGTTCGTCCCCAGATGCGGCCGCACTGGAACCTGGCCATGGCCGTCCTCGTGGTTCTCCTCTGCTGGGCGTGGCCGGTTCGTCCGGACCAGAACGCGCTTGAGCCAGCGGTCCGAGCCGTCGTAGCGAGGTGTGAAGGATCTGCGGCTGTGTACGGCCATGTCGTTGTCGATGAGGACCGCGTCGCCGGGGCGCAGCTGTACTGTCTTTGCGCAGGCAGCGAGGTGCGCTCCGAGCGCCCTGTAGGCGTTGTCGAAGGCGGGGGCGTCGGTGAGCATTCTGCTGTAAACCGGGTCGTAGCGCAGTTGTCGACCATCTAGCCCGTTCCAGAGCGTCTTCATCCCGGGCGCAGTGGCGGTTTCTGTCCGACTGCCGTATGACTCGTCCGGCATGATTTGCACCAGCGGCTTTCCCAGCTGCGCCGCCTGCTCGTCGGAAACGGCGGCCCGGCGGATGCTCGCCACGGCGGTGCCGACAGCTTCGGGGTTGCGTACGCAGACCAGTATCAGCAGGTCCGCGCGCTGCGGGTGAAATGCGTCCTCCGTGTGGCAGGTCAGAGGTGCAGTGCTGCTGGCTCCCACTTGTAGGCGCTCACATCCCTTACTGGGCACGATGTTGTGCACCAGACGCCCATTCTGCTGATTCACCCACCCGAAGACGTCGCCCACCGTCGATGCGGCCAGCACGAGTGCGATGTCGAGGGCTGCCGTACGCGCCGAGACGGCCTCGGTCCAATGCGCCGGGGTCGGACCGGCCTCACGGATGAACGGCGCGAACAGGCCGGGCAGGACCCGGTATCCGTCTGCCGTGAGTTCGGACGACAGCAGGGGGTACAACGCAGCGACAGAAGCGGCGCGTTGCGGAGTCGGCTGCCGTTTCAGGACTGCCTCGGGCGTGATGCCGTCCTGGGCGAGGTCACGGGCCACCGTCGCCAGCCTCTCGGCCGCAGCGGGAACAGTGTCATGTGCCAGCATGCTCCCTCCTTTGCTTCGCGGGGACCAGGCGCGTATCCGACCAGAGCGCGGGTGGGGCGCCATGGGCCTTGAGATAGTGGGCTCTGCGTTTTCTACCGTGCGCTACATCAGTCGCCGTGCACCTGGGTCGTTCGAGAGCGCCGAGGTGGGGTGGTCTGCACCCGTGCCCGAGGAGCAGTGAGTCGCGATGCTGGTGGAGCGGGCCCGGTCCGAAGGACTACAACTGGCTGGTGGGCGCAGGCTGTTGCAATAGGGGACGAAGCGAGTGCCCGAGTTCGCCTTGGAAGGCGAGATCACCGTCGCCGAGTCCGCCTTCAGCCCGGCCGTGCCGGAGGAGTGCGAGACGGGCAGCAGGCAACATAGCTGGAGACAGTGTCACGTTCACGACCGCTGCCCGCCACACTGTCAAGGGCCCGCCGGCAAGCTGACGGACCCTATGAGTGGTCGGCGTCAGTCGAATTCGCCGTCGCGTACTCCGCCCCGGAAGGCCGCCCACTCCTGCTCCGTGAAGCGCAGGTCGGCCCGGTCAGGGTTCTTGGAGTCCCGCACAGCAACCGCGCCGCCGCCCAGATCGGCTACCTCCACGCAGTCGCCATCTGCCATGCTCCTGGCGCTCTTGCGCCACGAGGCAGATGAAAGATCCCGCTCATACAGATCGTGCTTGCGCATGATGGGCTCCTTCCTCTCACCTTCCACCGTGCGCCCCATCAGTGGCCCGTGCACCTCGGGGATCCGCAGCACGCCGAGCCCGTACACGGTTCGCCTGCCGACGCCGCGGGTCTGAGCCTGATATCGCCACTCCGCGGGCGGACAAGCGGCCGGGCACACGATGTATCGCGGCCCGGCCGTCCACCGGGGCCCCGGATTCTCCAGTTCTACGGCGTTTCGACGGATCCTGGACGATCTGGTCTGCTTGACGTCGGCGCATGACCAGAGCCGAACCGCCCCGTCTCCTGCGCCGGCGCACCGTCACAGCGACCGGTGCCTGCGCACTCGTCGGACTGATCCTCATCGCTCCCGGCTCCTCGGCAGACCCACGCTTCAAAGACTGCGGCCGCGGCCAGGTCCGCGCGTTCTCCCTCGACCCGTGCACCGCAGAGCCCTGCACACTCCGGCCCGGCCAGGCCGTCACCGCAACGATGCCCTTCGTCCCCCAAGAGGCGTCCCAGTCACCCCAGCTCAACACGCAGATGAACGTAAACGGGCTGTGGGCCGACGTGCCGGTCCTGGAGGAAGTCGACACCTGCCAGGAAAATCTGTCACCCCCTCCTGCCAGCTCACTCCCGGAACGACCTACACCCTGCGCTACCAGCTCCCGATGCCGGATACCCGCCTGGGCCGCACCCCCATGGAGTGGAAGCTCTACGACGCCAACACCAACTCCACACTCGCCTGCGCCACCACGACAGTCC
>NZ_JBIWKA010000049.1:0-10913 GCF_044765445.1 Streptomyces sp. NPDC102467
ATCCCACTCCGCATTCGTTAAATCCCCACGGCCCATACCCCCAGCCTGAACTCAACGACCATGCCGTGTCAGCAGATCCGAGAAACAGCGCCTAGCCGTCTTCCAGGAGGATCTGATCCGCTCCTACCGGGCCTTCCTCGACCAGCGGCGAACGACACGGCCCGCAGAGGAATACCGCGAACCCACGGCTGACGAATGGCGCGAGTTCCAGGAACACTTCCACACCCGCAAGCTGGAGCTCGCGCGCGTGGGCTGGTGGTGACGGCCAGCCAGCTGGAGAGCTGGCGCAGGGCAGGGCTCTTGCCACGGCATCGGCGACGCGGTCTGGGGCGCGGCAGCGGATCGGTCGTGGAGGCAGTCGATCCGGTCGTGGTCGACATGGCCGCGGCGCTGGCGCGGCACCTACGGCAGGGGCGTGACCGGCGTTTGGCTGTGCTGGACTGGTTCGCGGAGGCTGGCCAGCACCGTCAGTCCGGAGCAGCGCGGGTTCCGGAACCGCCGGTGGTTGCGGTGCGTGACGCCGTGGTGTGGGTGATGCGGGGCTCGATGTCGCAGCAACTTCTGCAGGCTGCCACGCGTGCGGCTGAAGCCGGGGGCGAGGAGGGGCAGGACGCGGTCTATGAGGTTGCCGGGCGGATGCTGGCCGCCCATCCCTACCGCGGTGCCGCTCATCCCGCATTGGTGCGCTCCGTTCTCGAAGCTGACACCGAAATCCCCGCAGGTTCACCGAGCGCGGGCTTCGTGCATCTCGTCGCAGTGTCCTGTCTGGGCGCGGAAGAAGTCGGGGCGGAGGCCCTGGCGGAGGCATTCGCCGCAATCGGCATGTTCGGGCTGACGGTCCAGGAGTGGGCCGACATGCTGGGCGCAGCCGAGCGGGGCGAGAGTCCACCAGTGAACTGGGGGCTGTTGCAGCAGATCGTGGACATGCTGGGCCCGGTCCAACGCGCCAGTGGCACACAGCTCTTGCGGGCTCGGACCGTGCTGACCGGCCTGCAGTCGTTCTACGCGATGTACGTGCTCCACGGGCTCCTCCTGCCGGACACGCCTGCCCTGCGCGCGCTGCGGAACCGGATCGACGAACGTGGCATGTTTCCGCTTCTGGACCACATGATCTCCATCAGCCCGACCCCGCAGCAGTACGCCGAGGGCCTGGCCGCCTGTTTGGGCTCGGCTTTCGACAAGCTCTATGACGCACTGACCGAGCAACTCACCGAAGACCCACTCCTGTTCCACATTCCCGGCGACGAGACGGGGGCCACCGGCTTCTGTGAGGCCTGGCTTCGTGCGCTGCAGGACGCCACGCACCCGACCGGCAATGTAGCCAGCTAGGGACCCTCGTGCTCCCGGCTGTGTCGTAGCCGTCACACAGTGCGATCCAAGGCTGCGCGCGGCTGGTCGCCCACGGTCCACGGGCGACGCCCGGATTTCAAGTGCGCACACACTCCACCGTGCTCGGGAAGTTCGACGCCCAGCTCGTTTTGGAGCGCGGGGAAGAACTTCTTCGCCTCGGGCGACTGGAAGGTGGTCTGCCAGCGGTAGCCGGGGCCATCGACCAGCGCGCGGCGTACCAGGCGCCGTCCCAGTCCCTGACGATGATGGTCAAACACGATGGAGATCTTGTTGATGCTGGCGACGCGGCAGTCGTCGCACACCACCCACACCAGCCGTCCAATCTCGTAGCCGGCCCGGTCGTGCATCCGCAGGTTCCGGTATCCGGTCGGGGTGCGCGGCGGCCAGTACAGGAACCGCACTTCCTGATGGCGGGTGATGAACTGGATCCACCGCCATCTCCGCGGCGACAGGTACGAGGGCACGGGCGGCGTCATCGTCTACTCCCCCAGGGCTGACTCGACAACTGCGGGTACTCGCCGGAATCCTGCCCATGACGGCGAGCCCCACGCGAGCACGCCCGGGTCGGCCCAGCTTCCCTGTACCACGGGGCGGGCGTGCCTGTGACGCGCAGCGACGACGAAGATTCTCATCGGGCAATCTGCGCCGGCGTCGCCTCGGGTTCGTCGGCCAGGCGCTGGCCCAGATGGCGTTGCAGTTCCACGTGCCGGAACTGGTAGACGGGGCCGGCCCGGCGCAGCACGCCGCGGTTCTCGTGGGCGTCTTTGAGGAAGGGCAGGAGACGTGGTGGGAGGTGGCCTTGGAGGGTCAGCCAGCTGCGGATGAGGGTGAGGTAGGGCCAGGCGGTGGAGCCGAGGCCGTAGGAGAGGGCGATGGCGAGGCCGCCGCAGACGCCGCTGATGATGGAGGCGGTTGACAGCATGTCACCGGTGAGGATGGCGATCATGGTGGCCAGGCCCAGCGTGACGGAGGTGACGACGGCGAGGAAGGATGCCCGGTCGTGGTGGTAGAGGGCGCCGGGGCCGAGGGTGCCTTGCAGTACGGGCGCGGGGGTGGAGAGCATGAACATGTTGGTGATGACCCAGCAGACCAGGAAGAGGGTGGGTAGCCCGGTCCATAGGGTGTCGGTCCGGAAGGCGGCGATCGCGCCGAACCCGCCCGCAACGAAGCCGCCCCACAGTCCTCTTCTGGGCCTGATGCGCATGGCCGGGTGCGGCACGATGCGTGGGGCCCCCAGCACGGTGGTGAAGCCGACCCCGGTGCCCAGCAGGACCGCCAGGAGCGCGGGACCCACCACGCCGGCGCCAAGCGAGGCAAGTGCGGTGAAGGACAGCGCCGCCACGGGCGCGCCGACCAGCACGCTCAGCGCCGCGGCCGGTCTCCAGCGCAGCCGGGTCCGCTGCCCGGCATGCCGTTTGGACACCGCCGCAAACGATCCGGTGAAGAAGGCGCAGATGCCGCCCAACAAAATGCTGGGGATCAGGGCCTGCAGCGGTGCCAGCGCCGTGTCAGTGGCGCTGTGGCTGGACACTGCCTCGCCGACAGTGACGGACACGTCCGTGAGCAGGGCGGTCACGGCCCAGGCCACCAGTGCGCTGCGGGTCGCGTCGGTGAAACGCGGTGGTCCTTCACCGCGTGCGGTCAGGCGTGCGGTGGGGGCGCCGGCCAGTTCCCACCACGCCAGGTCCGGGCTGCCGGCGCGGTGGGCTTCCTGGAAGGTGGCCAGGTAGGTGAGGGCGCGGGTGGCCTGTTCGGCGTTCCACCGCGATGGGCGGGAGGGGTGGGGTGCGTAGGCGGCCGGGATGTAGGCGCTGAAGAGGTGGTCCTCCACGGCGGCGCGGCTGGGAAAGCGGAAGGTGTCGCACAGCTCGGCCGGCTCTATCGCCGGGGGCACGGGGCCGGCGCCGGGGCGCGGGTTGTAGATGGTGCGTGCCAGGAACAGGTTGATGGGGGTGCCCAGGGCGCGGCCGACCGGTGTCGTCGTGCCCAGCTGGGCGGTCACGGTGTCCCACCGTGCGGGGCCGCGGGTTCCCGCGCCGCCGGCGTCCCGGCGCAGATAGGCGGCCGCCTCGCGGGCGTTCAGGGGCTGCAGGGCGATGGCGGCGCTGCCGTTGATGCGGATGCTGCCGTGGCTCAGGGCCCGTTGGTAGTCGGGGGTCCGGGTGGCAAGGGCGATTGGCTGTCCCGCCGCCAGGTCCTGGTTGATGGCGTCCAGGGCCGGGGCGTGCCAGTCGGCGGGCAGTTCGTCGAGTCCGTCCAGCAGGGGCAGGACCCGGTCGGTGTCGACCAGCAGGGTCGCCAGGTCGGGCACGGTGCCGGCGGTGGCCGGGACCGGGGCGGGTGCCGCGAGACCGGGGTAGGTGCGGCGCAGTTCCGCGGCCAGCCACTGGCGCAGGCGCTGCTGTTCGGGGTTCCAGGAGGCCAGCGACAGCAGCACCGGCACCGGTTGGCCGCTGGCGCGGCGGCTCAGCAAGTCCTGCAGCAGCTGCATCATCAGCACGCTCTTGCCCGCGCCCGGGCCGCCGAGGACCACCAGGCGGCGGGTCGGGATCAGGTCGCTGAAGACGCGCCCGATACCCGGGCCGGCCCCAGCCAGGTCGGCCGGGGAGGCCGGCCACCGGGTACGGTCGCCCGGCGGCCCGCCCGGCCAGTTCGCGGCCATCTCACACAACAGCCCCCACTCCTCGGCCAGATCCGCCTCGAACTGCCAGGCCACCGGCAGCGGGTAGGGATCGTTGATCCGGCGCACCGTCGCTTCATCGCTCCACTGCCGGGCGATCGTCTCCGCCAGCCGGTCGGTGAGCGCCTCCACACTCGTCGCACCGGCCTCGACGCGGTCCGCGCGAAACGCCGCCCACGCCATGTACCCGGGGCCCAGCGCCAGCAGCACCCCGACCAGCGTCTGCGGCACCCCCAGACTGAAATGCTTGGCCAGCGCGATCGCCACCACCGCGGCCACCAGCGTCAGCCCCGCATAGAGGACCCCCACGCGCCGTACTCCCCCACGCCCCATCCGTCTATTTTCCCCCAACGCAGGCCATACAGCGCCTGCTTGACGAAGTCCAACGATCTCGCGCGGGCAGCAAGGCTGGTCGCTGGCCGGGAACGGCGGCCCGCTTCCCGTACCTCTTCGTGGGATGCACATGGGAGTGTTCCCGGCGTGGGGCTCTCGAGCCCGTTACGAAGGTTCCGACCAGTCGGATCTTCCAGAGACAGTCCCCTCCCCTCGCCCGCGCCCGGCGCAGCGGCCCTCCGTTCGGGGACCAACCCGGTGGCGTACAGGCTTTCTTCGGCGTTCGAGTTGGAACGGGCGCGGAAGGTCAGTTTGCGTACCTCCGTGCGCAGGGCTCCCGTTCCGTCCGCACGCGGTCCCGGGAATCTGGGGACCGTGAAGGCGGCAGGCGGCTTGGCGGAGCACGGACCGCGGACGCGAGTCTCCCTGGACCGCGTACTGCGCGGCGGCACCGGCAGGCGTACTGAGCGGGTCATCGTCCAGGCCAAGCACGGGCTCGACAGGACCGTCCATCCGGCAGCGGACGGGTCAGCGCGCGGACCAGGCGGACCGCATCCGCCCACACCGGCCCGCGGCTCGTACCCGGACAGGAGCATCACAGGTCCGCCCGTAGGCCCGCCTTGGACGGTTCGCCGCACAACCATGTGGACGGCTCGTGGGTCACATGGGTACCGCGGCGCCCTCACGACCCCGTCGCGGGCGATTACAGGGAGTACGTCATCAGCGTCATACGCAACACCACCCTGACCGCGGCAGGCTGTGCGGTCCTGCTGCTCGCGACGACCGCGGCCTGCGGCACCGTGGAGAACCTCACCGCGGCCCAGAAGATCGACCGGGCCGCGGACAGACTGGGCGAGCGCACGTCCCTGTCCGTGGAGTTGGGCCTGGACGCCTCACCCGCCGCGCTGACGAAACTCGCGGGTTCGGACGACGAGGTCCTGCCGCCCGAGATGGCCGAGGCGCTCACCAAGTCCCGGATCAGCATCTCCGTACGGTCCAAGAAGCCGCTTGCCGATTCGGGCGAGAAGGACATCGTCGGCGCCGGCCTGAGGATCAGTGGCCCGCAGGGCGTCCTGGCCGAGTACCGCCTGTCCGGCGACTACGTGTACTACCGCATGGACATCGACGCCTTCTCCGAACTTGCGGGCTTCCCCGCACCCACCGCCGACGACCTGCCCCCGGGCAAGGAGGGCAAGGCATTCCGCAACGTCATCAACGGCAAGTGGGTCAAGTTCCAGACGGGCGACCTCAAGGAGCGCTCCGCCGAGCGGAGCGGCAAGAAGGCCGGCGGGAAGGCGGACGAGGAGTCGGTCGACTCAGCCACCCAGAAGAAGATCATGGAAGCCGTGCGCGGCGCGCTGGAGAACAACGTCACCCTCACCGACAAGGGCGACACGAACGGTACCGAGCACGTCACCGCCAAGGCGCCGTTCCGCAAACTCCTGACGGACGTCATCGCCAAACTGCGACCGATCTCCGACGAACTGCCCGAGGGCGCCGAACTCCCCACCGCCAAGGACCTGAAAGACGCGCCGAACAAGAAGGTCGCCGTCGACTTCGCCATCAAGGACGGCACCCTGACCGGCATCTCCATGGACATCGCCCCCCTCGCGGACGACGCCCACGGAGCGAAGGTCCCGCTGTCCCTGAGGTTCGGCAAGGCAGGCGACATCACCGCCCCGGCGGGCGCCACCGAGATCCCCGTGAAGGAACTCCTCACGAGCGGCATGTTCGGGATGGCCGGACTTGGCTCCACCGAGTCCGGCGCGTCCGGCTTCAACGAGCTGGACGAGGACCTCTGAGCCCCGCCACAGCCTCGGAACAAGACCTTTCCGGAGGTTCCTTGTTGGCCGGTGCCCCGTGCCACCCGTTGCGGCGGACTGAGGGGTGTCGACCTTTTGCATGGGCTGCCCTCAGCCACCGTGCGGCACGGTCCTGCTCCTCGGCTCACGGGCGGTTAGTGATCGCGAAGGCGGGCGCAGAGTTGCACCCGCCCTCCTGCGCAGCCTGATCTTCACTCACACAGGAGCAGCTGGCGATCCAGCTGGGTGGGGGGGGGGGGGGGCGGGGGGGGGGGGGGGGGGGGGGGGGGGGGGGGGGGGGGGGGGGGGGGGGGGGGGGGGGCGGCCCCCCCCCCCCCCCGCCCCGCGCCCCCCCCCCCCCCCCCCCCCCCCCCCCCCCCCCCGAGGAGCATCCTGTCGTTGTGCTCGGCCGTGAGGCACGGGCGCGGCGCTGCCCATGGCCAGCTCACCTCGGGGGGCTCCCCGCCCTGCCCGGACCACCTGTCCTTCACCAGCCGCTGCGCGCCGAGAAGCCACCGTGGACCAAAAGGCATAAGGCCCAAAAAGTCCGACATGCACGCGATTCAAGCCTGCGCGAGCCGTCACAAATTCATCACATTCTTTGTGGCGTCGACACTTTCCCCACCCTGTGCTGTTCGGAAACTCGTCGCCACTGGTCAAGCCGTGTATCTGTACTCGCTGATCACGCCGCCGAGTACTCGGGTGCGAAGGAGCCGGTGAGTGGTCTGGTTAGTCCCAGACGCCGGGTGCTCTTGGGCGAGGGGCGGGAGTTGTCCCCGAGCCTGGTGCGGGCGATGTCCGTTGTAATGCCGGGCATACGCATCGAGGACCTGCCGGGCATGGAACTCGTTCCAGATCAACAGGTGGTCGAGGACCTCGCGCCGCAAGGTTCCGATAACCCGCTCGCAGTGAGCGTTCACCCGAGGGACCCGCGGCGCGGTCCTCATGACGACGATGCCGTCGGCCACGAAGACCGCGTCGAAGGACTCGGTGTACTTCGCGTCCCGGTCGCGGAGCAGGAAACGCAGGGAGTCGACCCGCACGCCCAACTCGGCGGCGAGGTTTCTCGCCTGCTGTACCGTCCAGGGCCCGGTGGGATGGGCAGTCACTCCCGCGATGTGGAGCCGACGCGTGCCATGTTCGAGGAATACCAGCGCGTACACGCGACGTAGGTGGACCAGGTCGATATGGACGAAGTCGCAGGCGACGATGGCCTCGGCGTGCGCGCTCAGGAATTCGCGCCACGTCGGCCCGACCCTGCGTGGGGCTGGATCGAAGCCCGCTGCGGTGAGGGTCTCCCAGACCGTCGTCGAGCCGACCGGGTGTCCGAGCCGGACACGTTCCCCTTGGATCCGCCGACAGCCCCACCGCGGATTCTCGCGGGCGAGCCGCAGCACCAGAGCCTTCACCGCACTCGCAGTCGACGGCCCCCGGGGCGCCTCCGGCGCTTGCTGTAGTCCCCCTTGCGCGCGATCAGTCTGCGGTGCCACGCCAGGAGCGTCGCGGGCGTCACCGGGAACACCTGCGCCCACCGGCACCGCGGAATCAGGGAGGACAGCGCCGCGAACCACAGGCGATCTGCCGGCTCATACCGCACCGGACCCGAGAGCTGCCTGCGCAGCACCTCGTTCTCGTGGCGCAGCACGAGCAGTTCCGCATCCTTGACGGCGTCCCGGCGCAGCAGCGCCGCCGGGACCGCGAGCAGCTTCCGAGCCACCTGATACACCAATGAGACGATCACCCGGACAGGCTCCAAGCAAGCTGTCGGGGCTCGCCAGACCCACTCCAAACAGCAACGATGATTTTCCGAACGGCACAGGGCCGCAGGGCGCACTGTCCGACGGGCACGCGCAGCGGATCCGGTCCTGCGTCACCGAGGCGGCCCGGCATCGTGAACAGTCGTCAGGGAGGGTCGCCGGAGCAGAAGAAGCAGCGCGCCACGCCGGGCCCCCGTGCGTGGAGTTCGCCGGGGCGCGGGCTCCTGCAGGGCGAGTCCCCCGGGGGCCAACGGTACCGGGGGCGCAGCAGATGCTCATCACCGTTCATCTGACCGCGCCTTCTGGCCGCCACCGACGACGAGTCGCCCCGAAAGGGGATGACGTACAGGTTCGGAGTAGTCAAATGACGGATGCAACCGGTGCGGCTGCACCGGGACATTGGAGTTGCTTGCGAACGGACAGGTCGGAGGCTCTCCGGAGGAGTTGTTGCTGTGAAGACGTTATCGGGCCAACTGGCGAAGACGACTGGCGTGCTGGGTCTCACCGTGGCCGCACTGACCACCGTGTCGGCATCGCCGGCCACGGCAGGCACCACGTCTGCGGCCGGCTGCACCAAGTACTACGCGAACGCGAACATTCAGGTCCAGGTGGACAACTGTTCCGACGGCTGGGTCTGGGTGTACGCCGCCAGCGGTGGCACCTATTTCAAGGCCACCGTCTATGTGACAAACACCTTCAATGGACAAGAGCCGCAGGTGCTGACGGCGGACGAGGGAAAGTCCAACGCGCACCAGTACATCAATGTCTACAGCTTCCGCTTCGGGTGCGGATCCTCTGAAGTGAAGGTTCCGATCAGGCTGTAAGGCTGTAGTTCTGCTGGTCAGGGCTGGGGTAGAGGCGTTGATGCTCGCGGGCCGCATGGAAGATCCAGTAGTCCTTGAAGTCCCCGTTCGTGATCAGGGCACGGAACTGGAGGACGGCTTCGGCTCCGTCGAGTCCCCAGCGGGCGCCGGTGATGTCAAGGCGGTCGGCGATCATTATCTGAACCAGTGACAGGTCGCTTCAAGCGCCGGCATCGGGATGCAGTCTGGTGTTCGGGATGATGGTGTGCGGGGCGACGTCGTGGAAGCGGGGCATGCCGAGGTCGGTGGTCCGGCGTGCTGATTCTTCGAGTTGAGCGATCTTGTTGTTGGTGGCGGAGAGGCTGACGTTGAGGCCGTCGACCTCGCCGAGCCAGCCGTGCTCGCGGGCTTCGTCGATCCGGGCGAGGAGGTTGTCGCGGATCTCCAGAAGCCGGGGAAGGTAAGCCGGGTCGGTCCGCAGAAGAGGGCAGCGAATGCAGGCTTATCCGAACTACCCAGCTCACGGACCGACTGGGCCGATCGTGGGCGGAGTTGCTAAAAGTAGTGGGCAACAATCTCGGCGTCCGGGAGTATCCGGGCGTGTCGCGCCGCCAACTCGTGCCTGATCGCTGGCCTCGATCAGTCTCCGGATCGCTCCATGAACACCGCGTCCCACCTCAGCCGGCGTCCAGGGCGTCTGCGCGCCTCGTCAGGTCCGCCGCGACACGATCCCAGTCCGGTCCGTGCAGCCACAAGTTCTCGGCAGCCTCGCGCATCAGCGCTGGCTCATCAGGTCGCTGCAGGAGCACCAACCGGTAGGACAGGTTGCGAACCCAGACCGGCAAACGACCATCGACCACGTGAGGGCAGAGCTCACGGAGCATGGCGAGGATCGAATCGGCGTCAGCGAAAGTCAGTTCCTCGACGAAGTAGTGCTCCCGGTGGTCGAGGTCGCACTCAGGCGTCGGTCCGAACTCGTCTCCGTAGAGACACCGGGCGTGCTCCGTCAAGGTGCTGTGCATGTCCTGGAGCCTATGACGCCTTGATCCGCGGGGGCGAAGCGATTATCTGGAGGGTGCCCCAGTGGTATTTTGACCCGAAATCGCGGGAGGGGTGAGTAGGCGGGTGGACAGAGACCGGCGGCATGCAGCTGTCGTGGTACTCCGTGAGCTCGGGCGAAGCCACGATTACCGTGACCGGGCGGATGCCGGTCACGGCCTGGCAGGCTTCGCCGAGATGCAGGAGGCCCTCGGGCCGCTGCTGGAGCTCTTGCTCGACGCAGGTGACACCTTCGTCACCCGGGTGACCGCGGAAGCCGTGCTGCGGCGAAAGGACAGGATCGGGTTGGCGGTAGTCGCCTCCGCACTGGCAGTCGCCGACTCGAATCACAGCGATTGGATCCACACCGCACTTCACGATGTGTTCAGCATTTTCTCCGAGGACCGGGACAACGCGATGCATTTGTGCGAGGAGATGTTGCGGGACACTGACGACCGCGTTGCCCTGGGGGCTCGTCAGATGCACGAAGCCCTGGCCGAGATCGACCCCGTTCTTCGTCGCATTTAGCCCGAGGTGGACACTGCCGTGCCCAGCTCCATGAGCGGACCGGCATTCCGCCGGCTGTCGCGTCGGTGCTCAGCGTTCTGGCTCGGCGCTGGTTCGTCCGGCGTCGCGGCGGAAGTCGGGCATGCCGAGGTCGACGGTGGACGGCTGGGCGGCACGGTCGCGCATGGCCTCCAGCTTCTGCGCGGCGGCGGCCATGGTGGTCTCGATGGCGGCGACCTCGCCAAGCCAGCCCTGGTCCCGGGCCTCCCGGAGGCGGTCGACGAGGTTGGCGTGGATCTCCTGGAGACGTGGCATCTGGGCCGGGTCCACGAGAAGTAGGGGACATCTGACGCAGACGTTTTCATGCTGGCACGGGGTCGCGTAGTCGCGGCCGCAGGTTCCCAGGGCGACCTTGCGGAGTTCGAAGTGGGAGAGGAATTCGTCCCACTCGGTGGTGGTGAGCTCGCGGTACTCCTCGCTGGGCCGCTCGGTTCTGCGGCGGGCGATGAAGGCCCGGTGATGGGAGATCACGTCTTCCGGGTAGATCGCTAATGGTGGAGTCGGGTATTGGAACCTGGGGAATGGGGGTCAGGTGGCTGTGGCTTTGCGCGGTCCGGCCGGGAGCATGTCAGCGGTCAGCGCC
>NZ_JBIWKA010000050.1:0-9552 GCF_044765445.1 Streptomyces sp. NPDC102467
CGGTTACATTTCGAACCCGGAAGCTAAGCCTCACAGCGCCGATGGTACTGCAGGGGGGACCCTGTGGGAGAGTAGGACGCCGCCGAACTAAATTTAGTAAAAAGCCTCAACCCCCGAGCATTCGCTCGGGGGTTGAGGCTTTTTTGCGTTTCAGGCGAGGGCGCTCAATTCGTCGTCGGTCAGCCGGATCGCGCCTGCCGCGACGTTCTGCGCGAGGTGCTCCGGGTCGCCGGTGCCCGGGATGGCCAGGACGTTCGGACCCTGGTGGAGGGTCCAGGCCAGCCGGATCTGAGCCGGGGAAGCGTCATGGGCGGCGGCGACCTCGCGGACCGCCGGAGTGTCGGCCGTGCCGCCGGCGTGGCCCCCGCTGCCCGCGATCGCGAAGAACGGTACGAAGGCGATGCCCGACTCCGCGCAGGAGCGCAGTAGTTCGGCGTCCCCGTCACGGCCGGTGCCGAGACCGAAGCGGTTCTGCACACACACGATCGGCGCGGCGCTCCGGGCCCGGCCGAGCACGTCCGCGTCGACGTCCGAGACGCCGATATGGCGGATCAGGCCCGCGTCGCGCAGCTCGGCGAGCGCACCCACGTACTCCTCGATGTACGGCGAGATCCGTTCGTTGACCCGCATGTTGACCACGTCCAGGCGGTCGCGGCCCAGCTGGCGCAGGTTCTCCTCGACGTCGCCGCGCAGTTCGTCGGGGCGTGCCCAGTCGGTCCAGGCGCCGGACCGGTCACGGCGCGGGCCGACCTTCGTGACGATGACCAGGTCGTCGGGGTAGGGCGCGAGCGCGGAGCAGATGAGCTCGTTGGCCGAGCGCAGTGACGAGAAGTAGAACGCGGCCGTGTCGATGTGGTTCACGCCGAGTTCGAGCGCGCGGCGCAGCACCCGGATCGACTGGTCGCGGTCGCTGACGGAGGAGTTGTCGAAGGCGACGCGGCCCGGCAGCCGCATGGCACCGAAGCCGATGCGGCGGACGGACAGTTCGCCGCCCAGGAGCCAGGTGCCCGACGCGGCCGCGGTGACAGGGGAGTGGATGGTCATCAGGGGAGCTTGGCATACGCGCCCGCACGCACGGCCATGGGGCGTTGTCAGTGGCGCCGCCTACTGTGGCGGCAGTCCGCAACGACGACCAGGAGGCTCGCCATGACGACCCTGCCCGACCGGCCCCGCACAGCGCTGCTCGTCATCGACGTACAGAACGGGGTGGTGGAGGGGGCTCCGCGCCGCGACGAGGTCATCGCGCACATCAACGCCCTCGTCGACAAGGCTCGTGCCGAGGACGTGCCCTTGATCTGGGTGCAGCACTCCGACGACGACCTCAAGGAGGGTACGCACGCCTGGAGTTACGTGCCCGAGCTGGTGCGCGTCGAAGGGGAGCCCCTGGTGCACAAGAAGTACGGCGACTCGTTCGAGGCAACCGATCTGGAGGCGGTGCTCGCCGAGCGTGGGGTCGGCCGGCTCGTCGTGACCGGGGCGCAGAGCGACGTGTGTGTCCGCTCCACGATCCATGGTGGCTTCGTGCGCGGCTACGACGTGACGCTTGTCGGTGACGCGCACACGACGGAGGACCTCAGTGCGTACGGCGCGCCGGCTCCCGAGCTGGTCATCGCGCACACGAATCTCTACTGGAAGTTCCAGAGCGCGCCGGGGCGCAGCGCGGAGACGGTGGACACGGCGGACGTGACGTTCTGAACGTACTCAGTGGGGCGGGTGGGATCTGAGTACGGCCACTCATGTCATGGCCGTCGTCCGGAAGTTGGATGGTCGGCATGACTTCGGACATCGCCGCAGACGTGCACATACGACCCGCCCGGCTCGCCCGTCACTGGGTCGCTCCGCTGCTCTCCTCGGTGGTGACGCTGCCGGGGGCGTTCTTCGCGTATGTCTTCGCCGCGCTCGCGCCGATGGCCTGTGATGCGTGCACGGACGCGCAAGCGGCCGCGTTCGATCCGAGCTTCGACCGTGCCTTCACGGTATTCGGCTTCAGCCTGACGGTTTCGCTGCTTGTCCTCGCGACGGCGTGGCTGTTGCCGTGGGAGGAGCGGTTCGCTGCCCGCAGGGTTGGGTTTGCCGCGCTGGCGCCAGGCGCGGTGCTGGTCACTTACCTGATCTTTCTTGGGATGGTCGACTGGCCTTGACCTTGGTCGTGCGCCCGGCGCTGTAGCCGAGCCCCGGGGCTCTGCCCCGGACCCCGCTCCTCAATCGCCGGAGGGGCTTGAATGCTGGAGTCGCCGGAGGGGCTTGAATGCTGGAGTCGGCGGAGGGGCTTGAGTGCTGGCCTTGACGTCAGGGGAAAGGTCTACCGTCGGAGACATGCGCATCGGAGAGCTCGCGGACCGCGCCGGTACCACCACGCGGACGCTCAGGTACTACGAGTCGCGCGGGCTGCTGCCCGCGCGGCGCGGTGGCAATGGCTACCGGACCTATGACGAGGCGGATCTGCGTGCCCTGCGGCAGATCCGTACGCTCCAGGACTTCGGGTTCGACCTGGAGGAGACCCGCCCGTTCGTGGAGTGCCTGCGTGCGGGGCACCCGGAGGGCGACTCGTGTCCGGCGTCGCTGGCCGTGTACCGCAACAAGCTCTCCGAACTCGATGCGCTGATCGGCGAGTTGACCGCCGTACGGGAGAAGGTCGGCGCACAGCTGGAGCGCGCCGAGCGGACAGTCGCGGCGCTGAGCGCGGAGCAACCCGCGCCCCGCTGCGAACTCAGTGAAGAACTCAGCGAAGGACAGAAGGAGTGAAGAGGATGCGGGACGTGACCGACGCGGACTTCGACGAGCAGGTGCTGAAGTCCGGGCGACCGGTGCTCGTGGAGTTCACGGCCGAGTGGTGCGGGCCGTGCAGGCAGCTGGCACCGGTGCTGAAATCCATCGCGGAGGAGGAGCGCGAGCGCCTCGACGTCGTGGCCATCGACGTGGACGCCAACCCGGAGACGGCGGTGAAGTACGGGGTGCTCTCGATGCCGACGCTGATGGTCTTCAAGGACGGTGAGCCGGTGTGGTCGCGGGTGGGCGCCAGGCCCAAGCGGCGACTGCTGGAGGAATTGGCGGAGACCGTCTGAGCGGAGACGGCCCAGGAAATCCGCGGTTGGAATTACCCCCTGCCCGGGGTATATTCGGTGTTTCTGTGTGCCCACAGAAAAGGCCCCTCACAAGGGGCTAACTAAACACACCGTACCGGGCAGGGAGCAGTTTTGTCAAGCCGGGAATCCGCCGCATCGCAGAAAGAACTGCAAAAGGAACAGGAATTCATCGACCGGCTCTACGCACGCGTAGACGCGCTGCGCGGCGACGCCGCGGGCTCGGTCACGGACGCCCTGACGCCCGTCGGCACTGGTCAGCAGGCCCGGCTCGAGCGTGACCTGCTGGTCGTGGAGCGCTCAGGACTGCTCGCCGCGCTGAATGCGGTCGACGGTTCGCTCTGCTTCGGCCGTATCGATCTCACGAACGGCGTGACGCATCACATCGGGCGCCTCGGAATTCGTGACGACGACACCGAACTCACGCCGATTCTGATCGACTGGCGCGCACCGGTCGCCCGTCCCTTCTATCTCGCCACCGGTCATCTGCCCATGGGTCTGCGCCGCCGTCGGCATCTCACCACCGAGGGCCGTACGGTCACCGAACTGCACGACGAGATTCTCGATCTCGGTGACGACGAGCGCACGGGGTTCGAGGACCCGAGCGGTGACGCCGTGCTGCTCGCCGCCCTGAACTCGGCCCGTACCGGCCGCATGGGCGACATCGTGCAGACGATCCAGGCGGAGCAGGACCGGATCATCCGGCACGACCACCGCGGCGTCCTCGTGGTCGAGGGCGGTCCTGGCACCGGCAAGACCGCGGTGGCGCTGCACCGCGCCGCGTTCCTGCTCTACGAGCACCGGGAGCTGCTCGCCAAGCGGGCGGTGCTGATCGTCGGCCCGAACCCGGCGTTCCTGTCCTACATCTCCGAGGTGCTGCCCGCGCTCGGCGAGACGGGCGTGCTGCTCGCGACGGTGGGCGAGCTGTACCCCGGGGTGCACGCCACCGCCGTCGACACCCCGCGGGCCGCGGCCGTCAAGGGTGCGGTGGCGATGGCGGACGCGCTGGCGCTCGCCGTCCGCGACCGGCAGCAGCTCCCGGAGCCCGGCGCCCCGCTGTTCATCCGGCACGACGACGGCGATCTGATCCTCGACTGGGAGATCGCCTACGAGGCACGCCAGGCGGCCCGCGACACGCTGCTGCCGCACAACCTGGCCCGGCCGCACTTCGCCTTCCGGATCCTCGACGCGCTCACCGAGCAGCTCGCGGAGCGGATCGGCGCGGACCCGTACGGCGGGCCGAACTTCCTCGGCCCCGACGACCTGGCCCAGCTCGGCAAGGGGGTCGCCGCGAGCGCGGACGTGCACGCCGCCATCGAGGAGCTGTGGCCGACGCTCACCCCGGAGGGCGTCGTCGCCGACTTCCTCGCCGAGCCCGTGCAGCTGACGGACGAGGACGCGGAGGCGGTCCGCAGGACCGTCACGGGGCCGGCCGACTGGACCGCCGCGGACGTGCCGCTGCTCGACGAGGCGGCGGAGATCATCGGGTACGACGACGCCGCCGAGCGCGCCGCGGCCGAGGCCGCGCGGCAGGAGCGGATCGCGTACGCGCAGGGCGTCCTCGACCTCTCGCGGGGCTCGGAGACGTACGAGTTCGAGGACGAGGACGAGTCGGAGGTGCTGGCCGCGCACGACATCGTCGACGCCGACCGGGTCGCCGACTGGTACGAGGAGGAGGACCACCGCAGCGCCGCGGAGCGGGCCGCGGCCGACCGGACCTGGGCGTTCGGGCACATCATCGTCGACGAGGCGCAGGAGCTGTCGCCGATGGCGTGGCGGCTGCTGATGCGGCGCTCGCCGACCCGCTCGATGACTCTGGTCGGTGACCCGGCGCAGACGGCCGAGGAGGCCGGTGTCGGCGCCTGGGACAAGATCCTGGAGCCGTACGTCGAGGACCGGTACGAGCACACCCGGCTCGGGGTCAACTACCGGACGCCCTCCGAGATCATGGACGTCGCGGCGGCCGTGCTGCGCGAGGGGAACCCGGCGTTCGAGCCGCCGTCGTCGGTCCGCTCGACGGGTGTACGTCCCTGGCGGCGGGCCGTGACGGGAGATGTCGCGGAGGCCGTGGCGGAGGTCGCCGCGGCCGAGACCCCCGAGGAAGGGCGGCTCGCGGTGATCGCGCCGCGCCGGCTGCACGCGGCGCTGGCCGCGCGGCTGCCCGACGTGGTGGCGGGGGCCGAGCCGGACCTCACCCGGCATCTGGTGCTGCTCGATCCGCGGCAGGCGAAGGGGCTCGAGTTCGACCGGGTGATCGTGGTCGAGCCGGGGGAGTTCGGCGTCAGCGATCTGTATGTGGCGCTGACGCGGGCCACGCAGTCGCTGGGCGTCGTGCACAGCGCCACCGAACTCCCCTCCTCACTGGCCGGGTCGCACCTCAGGCAGGCCTGAACCAGACCGTGGCCAGCGGCGGCAGGGTCAGCCGGACGCTCGCCGGGCGGCCGTGGGCTCCCACGTCGTCCGGCTTCACCGGCTCGGGGTTGGCCACGCCCGAGCCGCCGTAGCGGGCGGCGTCGGTGTTCAGGACCTCGATCCAGGCTGGGACATCGGCGGGCACGCCGAGGCGGTACTCGTGGCGCACCACCGGCGAGAAGTTCGACACGGAGAGCAGCGGGGCGCCGTTGGCGGCGTGGCGCAGGAACGCGAAGACGTTGTCCTCCGTCGCGTCGCCGACCACCCACGAGAACCCGGCGGGATCGGTGTCGCGCTCCCAGAGGGCGGGCGCCTCGCGATAGACGGTGTTCAGATCGCGGGTGAGGTCGCGTACACCGCGGTGGTCGGGCTCGGCGCCGTACGCCGGATCGAGCAGCCACCAGTCGGGGCCGTGCGCCTCCGACCATTCGGCGCCCTGCGCGAACTCCTGGCCCATGAACAGGAGTTGCTTACCGGGGTGGGCCCACATGAAGCCCAGGTAGGCGCGGTGGTTGGCGCGCTGCTGCCACCAGTCGCCGGGCATCTTGGAGACCAGGGACTGCTTGCCGTGGACGACTTCGTCGTGGGAGATCGGCAGTACGTAGTTCTCGCTGTAGGCGTACACCATGGAGAACGTCATCTCGTGGTGGTGGTACTTGCGGTGCACCGGCTCGTGCGCCACGTAGTCCAGCGAGTCGTGCATCCAGCCCATGTTCCACTTCAGTCCGAAGCCGAGTCCGCCGAAGCCGCCGGGCCCGACGTGGTGGGTGGCCCTGGTGACGCCGTCCCATGCGGTGGATTCCTCGGCGATGGTGACCACGCCGGGGACGCGCCGGTACAGCGTGGCGTTCATCTCCTGGAGGAAGTCGACCGCGTCGAGGTTCTCCCGGCCGCCGAACTGGTTCGGGGTCCACTGCCCTTCCTCGCGCGAGTAGTCGAGGTAGAGCATGGAGGCGACGGCGTCGACGCGCAGGCCGTCGATGTGGAACTCCTCGCACCAGTAAAGGGCGTTCGCCACAAGGAAGTTGCGGACTTCCTTGCGGCCGTAGTCGAACTCCAAGGTGCCCCAGTCGGGGTGCGCCGAGCGCAGCGGGTCCTCGTGCTCGTACAGGGTGCGGCCGTCGAACTCGGCCAGCGCCCAGTCGTCGCGCGGGAAGTGGGCAGGAACCCAGTCCATGAGCACGCCGATGCCGGCCTGGTGCAGCGCGTCGATCAGGTACTTGAAGTCGTCCGGGGTGCCGAGGCGGGCCGTGGGCGCGTAGAAGCCGGTGACCTGATAGCCCCAGGAGCCGCCGAAGGGATGCTCGGCCACAGGCATGAGCTCCACATGCGTGAAGCCCAACTCGGCTATGTAGGCGGGGAGTTGTTCGGCGAGCTGGCGGTAGGTGAGCCCGGGGCGCCAGGACCCCAGATGGATCTCGTAGACGGAGAAGGGTGACTCGTGGACGGGGCGGTCGCCGCGGGAGCGCAGCCAGGCGTCGTCGTGCCAGGTGTGATGGGAGGCGTGGACGACGGACGAGTTCGCCGGGGGTGTCTCGGTCCGGGTGGCGAGCGGGTCGGCGCGCTGCGTCTTGCTGCCGTCCGGGCGGGTGATCTCGTACTTGTAGAGCTCGCCCTCGCCGATGTCCGGGACGAACAGCTCCCAGATACCGGACGAGCCGAGCGAGCGCATGCTGTGGGCCTCGCCGTTCCAGTAGTTGAAGCCGCCGACGACGCGGACGCCCCGGGCGTTCGGCGCCCAGACCGTGAAGCGGGTGCCCCGGATTCCCTGGTGCTCCATCGGGCGGGCGCCGAGCGCCGTCCACAGCTGCTCGTGCCGGCCCTCACGGATGAGGTGCAGATCGAGGTCGCCGAGGGCGGGGAGCAGGGAGTACGCGTCCGCGATCCGCTGGACCGTGTCGCCGTAGGTGATCTCCAGTTCGTACGCGGGCGGGGCCTCGCGGTGCGGGAGCAGCACGGAGAAGAAGCCGTCGCCGTCGTCGTGGAGTTCGGTGTGCAGGCCCGCCGGGGTGGTGACGGCGACTTTTGTCGCGTAGGGGCGCCAGACGCGTACGGCGGTGCCGGTGCCGGCCGGGTGGGCGCCCAGGACGGAGTGAGGGTCGTGGTGGGTGGCCGACAGGAGGCGGGTCCGGTCGCCCTCCGGTACGGGGGCGCTCTCCGCTGAGGCACCCGGTGCGGGGGTGCTCTCCGCCATGGAGGCACTCTCGGGTGCGGGCGCGACTTTTTTCGGAGCCGGAGTCCGGGGCTTGGTGGGGCGGCGGGTCACGGGTGGGCCTCCTTGTTGGCCTGCACGTCTGCCGGGTGGGTGGTGGTCGTGGGCGCCCTAGTCCGGTTCCGCCAGCCGTCCCAGGGCCGCGAGGGGCACCGGGAGCCAGTCCGGGCGGTGTCGGGCCTCGTACAGGGCCTCGTAGATCGCCTTGTCCGTCTCGTACGCTCGCAGCAGGACCGGGTCGGTGCGCGGGTCCCAGCCGGAGGCGTCCGCGTAGCCCACGCAGTACGCGGAGCGGCAGGCGTCGGACCAGGCCGGGTTCCAGGGGTGGTGGGTGCGGGCGGCGTAGTCGAAGGAGCGGAGCATGCCGGCGATGTCGCGGTGCGGCGGGTGCGGCATGCGGCGCTCGGCGAGCGGGCGGGACGGTTCGCCCTCGAAGTCGATCAGCCGCCAGAATCCCGACGGGTCGCGCAGGCACTGGCCCAGGTGCAGGTCGCCGTGGATGCGCTGGGCCTGCCAGGTGAGTCCCTCGCTCGCCAGGTCGGCGAGCGCCTCGAAGGCGGTGCGCAGGCCGGGTACGTAGGGCAGGAGCGCGGGGACCTGCTGGGCCGTCGTCTCCAGGCGGCGGGTCATCGTCGCGGCCAGTTGCTCGGTCTGCACACGGGTGTACGTGACCGTGGGCAGGGCCCGAGCCAGAGCGATGTGCACCTCGGCGGTGGCGCGGCCCAACTCGCGGGCCTCGGTGACGAATTCCTCTTGTTTGGTGAGGTGCTTGAGGGCCAGGTCCCAGCCGTCGGCCGCGCCCTTGAGGTAGGGCTGGAGCAGGCCGAGGGTGGTCTCGCCGTCGGCTGTCTCGTACCAGGCGAGGGGGGTGGGTACCCGGTCGCAGCCCTCGTGGGCCAGGGCGAGGGGGAGTTCGAGGTCCGGGTTGGTGCCCGGCAGGACCCGGCGGAACACCTTGGCTATGAGTGAATCCCCGTACACGACCGAGGAGTTGGACTGTTCGGCGACAAGTGGCCGGGGGTCCAGGTCGCGGGCGATCTGCCCCGCCGGATCGCGGTGGAAGCGGAGGTCGCCGAGGGTGCCGGGGATGCGGAGGCGTTCCAGCAGGACGTCGGTCTGGCGCGGGTCGTGCAGCGCTTCGTACGCGGTGCGCCCGGCGAGCGGCCCCCGGGTGATGTGACCGATGACGGCGGGTGCCAGATGCGGGGCCAGGGCTTCGGTGGTGCCGATGAGGAGCTGGTAGCGGTCGCCGGGGCCCTCGTCCGCCGGCGGCTGATGAGCGCGCACCAATAGGTGCAACAGGGCGTCCTCAGTGCGTAGTTGGGTGACGGAGTCGATGGTGAGGTCGGTGATCGGGCGGCCCTTCCCCGCGAACCACCGCTGCCGCGGCAGCCACTCCCGCAACAACGGGTCCAGGGACATGAGCAGCTCGGAGTGACCCTCCGGCGGAGCGGCGGGCCGGGCTGTGGCTTCGGACATGGCGTCGCGTCCTCTCCCCGGGAACGCGTCGGGCGGTGCGAGCGGACTCCGGGTGCCGAGATGCTGTCCAGGAATGGAGAAGTGCCGGGTATGCGGGGAGAGTTCCCAGGGCGCGGGGAGGGAAACCGCAGAAGCCGGTTGTCCCGCCCCGGGCCGTGGATCGTGCCGCGGTCAGTCCTTGCGCAAGCGGAACCAGTAGAAGCCGTGTCCTGCCAGCGTGAGCAGGTACGGCAGCTCACCGATGGCCGGGAACCGGACCCCGCCGATGAGCTCCACGGGGTGGCGGCCGTTGAACATCTGTAGGTCGAGTTCGGTGGGCTGGGCGAAGCGGGAGAAGTTGTGGACGCACAGGACCAGGTCGTCCTT
>NZ_JBIWKA010000051.1:0-9526 GCF_044765445.1 Streptomyces sp. NPDC102467
AGAAACCGACCCCGTTCACCTGGACCAAAACAGCCGAAGAAATCCTCGACTCACTCGCCCGCTTCTGCCAACGGATCTCCGGCGCGGGACACTAGTGGGCCAGCACCCCCCGCACCGGGCGCGCATCGTCTTCTACGATGTCGCCCTGGAGCAGGTCAACGCCATGGCACCGGCAGAACTCGCGCGCCTGGACGTGGTCCTCCGCGTGATCGCCGCCCTCCCCACCGTCGGCACCTCGACGAAGCGCGGCAGCGCCCGCCAGTACGAGATGGGCCCGGTGCGCGTCCTCTACGTGCGCACCGCGCTGGGCACCCTCGTGCTCGTCGCCCATGTCGAAGCCTGAGCAGCTGCGCCAACTCCTCTGATCCGCTGGGCTTGTCACTCCTGAAGCTCCTGAGGAAGGCTGCACCGACGCCGTGGCAGAGGCTGGGCGGGGAGGAAGCGAGTGCTCGCGCTCGGCCCGGGCCACCGAAGACCGGGCGGTCGGCAGCGTCTCACCCGGCGCTGCTGAGGCTTGTGTGGCGCTGCAGCAGAGATGGTTTCGAAAGTTGTTATGTCAGGGAATGCAGGGCCATTCCGGGGGGACTCAACGCCTACTCCGCGATAGAGCAGAACAAGCGGTGCGGCCGTGCAAACGCGTGCGGCTGACATGCGGGAGTGGGGGGCATGAGGGATTTATCTGCAGAGAAGGGGCTGGCGAACCTCGTACTTGAGGTGATGAGTCAGCTGCTGGACGAGTCGGTCGAGGAGCAGTTGTCCTTGCAGCGGGTGGCGCAGCGGTCTGCGGAACAGTTGGGCGTGCGGGGTGCCGGGGTGCTGCTGGCGGGCCCGGCGGACGGTCTGGCGGTGGTGGCTGCCACCTCGCCGTCGATTCAGGCGCTGCAGCAGTTGGCCGTGGCCAGTGGGCAGGGCCCGGAACCGGTGTGCTTCCAACGCGGCGAGCCGATGCTCGTGACCGATCTGCCCGCCGCGAGGGGGCAGTGGCCCCAGTACGCCGGTGAGGCCGACGGCGCCGGAGTCGGCGCGGTGAGTTCGCTTCCCCTGCCCCACCAGGGCAACGACCGGCTGCTGGGGGTCATGAACCTGTTCTACGCCTGGCCCGGCCCGATAGGCGAGGCACAGCTGATGGCGGCACAGACACTGGCCGACGCGCTCGCCCTGGCACTTGGCCAGCGCCGGAAGCGCGAGGCTGTCCGCCGCGAGAACGGACAGCTGCGGCAGGCTCTGTCCAGCCGCGTGGTGATCGAGCAAGCCAAAGGTGCGCTCGCGGCCCGCCTGGAGATCACCCTGGACGAGGCATTCGCCCGGCTGCGCACCCACGCCCGCTCCCGGCAGCAAAAACTCACGGCTCTGTCGGCCCAGATCGCCCGGGGCCATGTCCCCGCCGACCTCCTGCCGAGCCGCCAGTCCTCGGACCCGGGGCCCCGTTCTTCGGGCCCTGGCCGGCAGTCGGCGTGCTGGCGGCCAGGGCCCGAAGAGAAGAACGGATCACCGGCCAGCACCTGAATGGAAAGGGCCGGAACCCGGGCCGGGAGTCGTCAGACGGCGGCAACGCCGCCCCCACCGCACTGCGTCACTCCGGCCCCGGCCGTAAGTAACCCGACGGCCCAGGCAGCGTTGAACCAGGCGTGAGCACGACGATGCGGCTCACGCCTGTGATCGGCGTGCAGCGAAGCGGCAGTGAATCGATTCCTCATCCCGGGCTGGAGCCGATCTTCACCGCGCTCGCCGAGCAGTGGGAGAGCGACGGCCGTCTGGTTCCTGGCCGGGCGGATGAGGAATGGACAGCCCTCGTTCGCCGTTACCCCTGGTCCCGGTGACCGGTGGTGCGGGCACGGCGCCGCCACCCCCGCGCCACAGTCCTGGGGAGTTCGCAGGCGCCATCGGCACCGCGCTCCTGGGCTGCCGGGCCGGCTCACCGTGGTTGGGCCCGCCGGTCCGGCATCCCCACCAGCCAGCCCCACCAGCCAGGCCGGGAAACGACCTCCGGCAGCGCAAAGCCCCTTGTCCCCTGAGAGGCGATCCGCGCGTCGGCGGGGCCTTCGCGCACGCGGCCCGACAGGGCAGAGCGCAGCGGCCTCGAGGAGAGGAGACTTACGGTGCTGTACAGATGTCCGGCGGCCGTCATGGCGCCGTGCACATCCGTGCCGCCGAAAGGCCCAGACCCCGCTCCTCGGCGGCATTGGAGGCAGGGCGGGCCCCGCTCAACTGAGCGTTTTCCAACCTCATGCTGATGCGTGGTGAAGGACCAGGACGGCTATCACGATGTCGGTGAGAGTCGGCTTGTGGATTCACCCGGCGGGTGGGACGCGATAGCTTCCCGGCGTCTGACCCATGGTGCTGCCGAACGTGTCAATGAACGCGCTGGTCGTGGACCATCCGCACTGTCGCCCTGTTTCACTGACGCTTGCTCCTTCCGCCAGCAGCACCATGGCGTGGAACACCCGGACGTTGGTCCTCCATTGTGGATAGGTCATGCCGAACTCGGTCCTGAACAGCCGGGCCAGGGTACGCTCACTCACTCCGATGTTCCGTGCGAGCCACGCGGCAGTCCGCGGCTGCCGCAGGTCGCCGGTCACCAGCGCGCACGCCTTACGCAGCAGGGAGCTGTTGGGGGTGGGCACTGTCAGTGGCTGCACGAGGGCTCGTCGCAGCCGGTCCCGCAGGACGGCGCGCAGGTTGCGCGTTTCCTGTTGCGGGAGGGACGGTTCACTGCACGCGATGATCAGCTCGCTCACCAGGGCATCCACAGCCACAACGACCGGCGTCCGGGAATTCAGGAGGCCGTCGTCGGCAGCGAAGGCGAGCGTGTGCACGGAGCTGTGCCCGTGCACCCGGTGCTGATGCCAGGTGCCCGCCGGTATCCAGACGGCGCGCGCACTGGAAGCCACCCAGGAAGCTTCGTCCGTCTGCACGGCCAGCACACCCGCGCTGACGTAGAGGAGCTGGTGATAGTCATGCTGGTGGCGGCCGATGACCTCACCTGCGAGGTGGACATGTGTGGTGCCCCTGGGCTCGGTTGCCGTCTCCGTCTGACTGTTTTCCGACATGCAACGGCAGAATATCGGAAGCGGCGCATTGGGTGGTCCTGTCAGCGTGATCACCATGCCCACGACTTCCTGCACCCCGCGTGATCTTCCGCCCATAGCCCCACCGACGCTGAAAGCCCGGCTGGCGTCCGCTCTGCGCGGCGTCGCCCTCGATACCCGCCCGCTGGCGCACCCTGTCTTTCGGCGCCTGCTTATCGGGCAGGCTGCGGCGTACGTCGGGACCATGGTCACCGGCGTCACCATCCCGATACAGGTATACGCGCTGACGCGGTCGTCGCTGTCTGTGGGGCTGACGGGGCTGGCCGGCTTCGTTCCGCTCGTGGTCTTCGGCTTGTACGGCGGCGCCATCGCTGACCGGTTCGACCGCCGCACGCTCTACCTGGCGTCGGCATGCCTCACCTGGACGGTCACCCTCGCCCTGCTGTTCCAGGCGGTAGCCGATCTGTCTTCCGTACCCCTCATCCTCGCCCTCGTCGCCGTGCAGGCCGCAGCCTTCGCCGTGTCGTCCGCTGCCCGGGGCGCGATCATTCCCCGTATCGTTCCGGCCCCCTTGGTCCCCGCCGCGAATACGCTGTACTTCACCGTCGGCAATGTCGGGCAGGTCGCCGGGCCCCTTGTGGCGGGCATCCTGATCTCGCTGCCGAACGGCTACTCGTGGGCCTACGGCGCTGACGCGGTGCTGTTCTCCGTCCTGCTGTACTCGGCCCTCAACCTGCCCTCGATCAAGCCGACCGGCTCGGGTCTCCGGACCCGTGGGCTGCGCTCCGTCTTCGACGGGCTGCGGTTCATCGCCGCTGCCCCGGTGCTCTGGATGTCCTTCGCGGTCGATATCGCGGCGATGACGATGGCCATGCCGACAGCCCTCTTCCCGGCAGCGGCACAGCTGCGCTTCGGTGGAGGAGTGGGGCGGTTGTACTCGGCCCTGGCCATCGGGTCAGTCGTAGCGGGGCTGTTCAGCGGATGGATCGGGCGAGTGCGCCGCCAAGGGCGGGCGCTGGCCATTGCCGTCACCGCCTGGGCGGCTGCCATCGCACTCGCGGGCACTGTCCATCAACTATTCGCCGCCGCTGTCCTGCTGGCCGCTGCCGGAGCGGCGGACCTGGTCAGCGCGGTCTATCGCGAGACGATTCTGCAAACCTATGCACCCGACGCCATGCGCGGCCGTCTGCAAGGTGTCTTCACCGTCGTAGTCGGTGGCGGTCCACGCCTCGGGGACCTACGTGCCGGCGCCATGGCCTCCGCCACGGGTCTCGGTGTCGCGTGGACTGGCAGTGCGCTGCTCTGCCTGGTCGTCGTCATCGTCGGCGCACTGCTCGTACGACCGTTCTGGCGCTACACCGTCACCCCGGCACAGCCGTCGGCTCCGCCGACGGCCCCCGAGGCAGCACACCAGCCGTAAGACTGGCACATCACAGGATCTCCGGGCCGTCGGACCGGTCGCGGTTCTTCGGAGGTCAGCCGTAGAGCTGCGCAGGGTCGCCGCTGAGGGCGGCCTTGACGAACCGTGCGGGGTCATCGACCAGGACCTCGATGGCTCCGGCCGCCACCCCGGCCAGGCTGGCTCGCGCGACGTCGGCCGGGTCGATCTTAGGGCCGTCGCTGCCGGCCATCATGTCGGTATCAGCAGCCCCCAGGTGAACTCCCTGGACGAGGATGCCCTTGCCGGCCAGCTCCACCCGGACACCGTTGGTCATGTTCCACTCTGCCGCCTTGGCCACCGAGTACGACCCTGACCCGGCAGCGGTAGCGACCCAGGACAGGACCGACAGGACGTTGACGATGACGCCCTCACCGTTACCCTCCAGGACCGGGGCGAAGGCGCGGATGACACCCAACGTGCCGAACAGGTGCGTCTCGAGGTCGGTGCGGATGTCCTGGACCGGGGAGGTCAGCAAGTTCGCCCCGGTGGTGATGCCGGCGTTGTTGACCAGCACGGTGACGTCCGAGGCGGCGACCGCGGCCTGGGAGACCGATGTCTCGTCCAACAGGTCCAGGTGCAGCGGGACGACACGGGAGTCGCTGACATCCAGGAGGTCGGGCCGGCGGGCGCCGGCGTAGACCTTCTGCGCTCCTTCAGCCAGCAGCTGCTCGACGAAGCGCTGGCCGATGCCCCGGTTGGCGCCGGTCACCAGCGCGATGGACCCGTTGATCTGCATGATCATCCTCTCGACGTGTACGTGGGAGTGGCGAGGGAACGTCCCCTCGCCGGCGCTGGGTACGCTAAGACTTGACGTCGACGTGAAGGTCAAGTCGATGACCGTTTCGTCGTGAGGCGAAAAGGGGTGAGCCGTGCCGATCGAGCACCTGCGCATCGGGCAGGTGGCCCAGCAGGCCGGGGTCAGCACCCGCGCTCTGCGCTACTACGAGGAGCAGGGACTGCTGGAGCCGCAGCGCACCACCAGCGGCCAGCGCCGCTACCCGGCCTCGGCCGTGGCGCGGGTGCAGCTCATCCAGCAGTTGTTCACCGCCGGGCTCAACAGCCCGCTGCTCGCCACGCTCCTGCCGGCCATCGATGCCCGACACGTCGATGCCGAGCTGTCGGCGCGACTGCTGGTCGAGCACGCACGGCTGGAGGCGGAGGTCGCCGGTCTGCAGGCGGCCAGCCGCCGCCTTGCCGCACTGATCGGCCTCGTCACTCACCCCGACGATGCGTCGTGCCCGGCGTCCCTCGATGAGGCAGTCAGTGATGGGGCACCGGCGTCGAGGGGGAGGTCACTTCGCCCCGCGCGCAAGGTCCGCGTCGCGTGAGCACAAGTTCCCGAGCTCTCACGGAGCCAGCCACCCGCCGTCGCTGACGGCCTGCGGTTCCGAGGTCACGAACGGACCGCCCAGGTCGCGTGGCAGAAATCCTTCCCGCCCGTTGAGCCAATTCAACGGCTGATACTGGTTGTCGAGGCCGCTGTCCGCGCGCACCCTGCCCGCCCCCGGCGCCCTGCACACCCGCACCCCTGTCACCTCCAACCGCCCGGCCTCGGTCGCTCTTGGATGCCCGGCCGATAGAGCAACGGCCGCCGGGCCACGGCCGGTTCGCCCTGCACTGCGGCTGTGGGCGCCGTATCCGGGCCAGGGCCGCGGACTTGTGGGACCAGGGGTGGCAAGGGGCGGGCAGTTCGCCCGTGGCCTCTTGCTGATCGCCGTCAGGAGGGCGACTCCAGCCGTGTGCGTCGCATTCGATCGCGCGATGTGTAGAACACGGCGTGTCAGTTGGCGGGAAGGGAGATGGCCTTCATCTCCAGGAATTCCTCGAATCCCCAGATGCCGCACTCACGGCCCAGGCCGCTCTGCTTGTACCCGCCGAAGGGGGCGTTGCCGAACAGCGGGGCGCCGTTGACCATCATTGATCCGGTACGGATACGCCGTGCCACCGCCGTCGCGCGCTCGGTGTCGGCGCTGCAGACGATCCCGTACAGGCCGTAGATGCTGTTGTTGGCGATGCGGACGGCGTCGTCCTCGTCGTCGTAGGGCATGAACACCAGCACCGGTCCGAACACCTCCTGCTGCGCGATGTAGCCGTACGTCAAGTGGCGCCACACAACACGTCCGCGCTGCGAACCCGGCCGGGCTTCGAGGGGCCGCGACGTGGCGGTCATCGCGCATCCTCGGGGTGAGGAGATCCCGTCCGGCTGCATCGAGCTCCCGGCCCTCACTGAGTAGACGCCGGTGCCAACGCGCACCTCCTCCTCGGTGCCCTGGCGCACCCGGGACAATGGCGACTGTGCCGGCGCAGGCGGAGACCTTCCGGCGGCCGCTTTCACCGGGAGCGGCCGCGTTCACCGGGAGCCCTGGGATCTCGGGGCTCCCGCGTGAGCGGCTGTGCGTGGCGTCAGCGTGCGAACTTTTCGATGGCCTCCGTGGTGACGGGGGTGAAGAAGTTGACGAGGTTGCCGTCGGGGTCGCGGAACAACAGCGACCGGTTGCCCCAGGGCATCGTGGTGGGCTCGCTGACGAATTCGGTGACGAAGCCAGTCAGGTTCTGGTGAACGCGGTCCACGTCGTCGACGAGGAACTCGGTGATCACGCTGTGGTTGTCCGCCGGGCGGGCAGAGCCCGGGGCGAACAGCGGCACGGTGCGGGTACTGGCGATCGCGAGGGTTGCGCCCGCGGCCTTGAGTTCGGCGAAGTCCTCGGTGGCCCGCACCGCCTGCATCCCTGTAACTCGCTCGTAGAACTCGACGAGGCGTGCGACGTCGCTGGTGATGATGCGGATCGAGACGGAGTCCATGGGAATCTCCTTGGCTGTGCTGGAGGCGTGCACGTCGCAGACCAGGAGACATAGTGGACAGAATCGGTCCTGTATTCACGTAAGGCCGCGAACATGCCAGGTCCCACCGGCCGCGTGCTGACACTCCTGGAGCTGCTGCAGCCGGGCGGCACCCGGACTGTGGCCGATCCCGCCGACCGGCTCGGCGAGGGGTGCACCGTGCGGCGGTACGTGGACCAGTTGACCGACTTGGACGCACCCGTCGAATCGGTCCGCGGCCGCTACGGCGGGCACCGGATGGCTCCCGGGGGTCAGGGGGTTGGGCGCAGGTGGTGGCGGGCCCAGGTTTCGAATGAGGTGAGGGGGATGCCCAGGGCTGTGGCGTACTGCGGTCGGGCCGGGTGGCCCGTCACGTTCAGGCGGTCGTGCGAGGCCCCCATGGGGGGCATGCCCGCGGCGAGCGCCTCGGCCTCCGTCATGTCCGGCGCGCTCAGCGGCACCTCCAGCACCCGCGAGAGCACGTCGGCGATCTGCGTCATCGTCAGGTAGTCGCTCGCGAGCTCCAGCTCGACGCGGTGGAACCGGTCCGGGTCGGCCACCGCCGCGGCCGCCGCCGCGCCGATGTCGTCCACCGCGACGAGGGAGAGGTGCGTCGTGGGCTTGAGGACGCTCACGACGCCGCCCGCAGCCCCGCGAGGGAACAGGAACGCCATGGACGGGCGGAAGTTGTCCATGAAGAAGCCCGGCTTGAGCAGTGTCCAGTGCGGGAAGCCGGCCTCGCGGACCCGGTCCTGGATCGCGGTCTTGGCGCCCAGCGTGGCCTCAGACGACGCCCACCGGCCCTCGGCCCAGCCGGGGTCTTCTACGTGCTGGCCGGCGCCGCTCACCGAGGTGTGCACGAACTGCGGCACCCCCGCGGCCAGCGCCCCCTCGATGAGGTTGACGCCCTGTCGTACCTCCCCCTCGAAGTCGAAGCCGGTCCCCGTGAATTGGGGCATCTGAACGGAGAAGACCGCTCTGGTCCCCTCCGCGGCCCGCTTGACGGAGTCGCGGTCGTGGAGATCGCCGGTGACCAGTTCCGCGCCGAGCGCCTCCACGGCCTTCGCGCGGTCGGTCGCCGGGTCGCGCACCAGGGCCCGTACGGGAATCCCCGCCGTGAGCAGTGCGCGGGCCGTGGCGCCGCCCTGCCTGCCGGTGGCGCCGGTAACCAGGACCGGTGCCTGTACCGATCCTGGGGCTACGCCTGAGTCTGTGGGCACGCGGGCGCTCCTCTGACGTATTGCGGAAAAAACGGCGGGGCCCGCCGTTTCCTTTCAGCTAAGATACGGCGGGGCACGCCATTTAACAAAGGGCGAGGTGAACTCCATGGCAGAACGCCAGCGTGCAGACGCCAGACGCAACTACGCGCTCATTCTCACCGTGGCCGAGAAAGAGGTCGCCGCCCACGGGGCCGACGCGTCCCTGGAGCAGATCGCGCGTACGGCGGGGGTTGGGTCCGCGACCGTGCGCCGGCACTTCCCGACGCGCCGCACACTGCTCGAAGCGGTCTCGCACAAGCGGATCGCCGCACTGAGCGACCGCGCGCGGGAGCTGACCGGCGAGGGTGACAGCCGGGACGCGCTGCTGGAGTGGCTGGGGGAGGTCGTCGCCTACTGCGTGGCCGCCAGCGGGCTGGCGGCGGCGCTGTCCTACGAGGGGTCCGCGCCCGACTCTGTGCACGAGAACTCGTGCTCGGCGGCGCTGGAGCAGGCGGGGGTCCCACTGCTGCGGCGTGCTGTGCGGGACGGTGCGGTGACGGCACAGGTCACGGTCGCCGACCTGATCACGCTCGCCGTCGGCATCGTCCTGGCCACGGAGCACCGCCGCGACCCCGCCGCCGAGGCGGACCGGCTGTTCCGGCTCGCCGTGGAGGGGCTGAGTCCCTCGGGGAGTTCCTAGAGGTTCCCCATCGGCTCATCATCGATCTTCACGAGTGTGCCCCCGATGCGCAGCACCTCGTGGTCGGTGAACTCGTGGACGGCGGGAGGCCATGCTCGGGCGAGGGCCCCGGCGCGCGCTTCACTCGACCGGCCGTTCGTCCTCGAGCGCCCCGATGAGCTGCGGAGCGAAGCGGAACCGCGCGGCGGGCCTTATCTACAGCTGTCAAGTTCCGGCGCTGGTCACAGCTTTGCTGCCGGGATGCTAGTGTCCCGCGCCGGAGATCCGTTGGCAGAAGCGGGCGAGTGAGTCGAGGATTTCTTCGGCTGTTTTGGTCCAGGTGAACGGGGTCGGTTTC
>NZ_JBIWKA010000052.1:0-9322 GCF_044765445.1 Streptomyces sp. NPDC102467
CGGCGGCGCAAGCCCGCGCGGCGACGGACCGCACACCGCCCTCGCCCACCATCTCCCGCAGCGCATGGCGGATATCCACCGAAGCCCCGCCCCCCGCCCGAACTCCCGGCCCGCTCGTCGAGCACGCCCAGAATCCGCTGGTAGTCCGGCGCCAGCACCGTCACCGACAATCCCTCGCGCCAAGGCGGCACGATCGAGCCCGGCACCGGCGCGGGCGAGGGAGTGGTTTCCGCCTCCGCCTCGGCCACAGCGGTAGTTTCCACAGCCGAGAGGGCCAGGGCCTCGACCAGCTCCTCCCGCGCGATCACCCGCCGGTCCAGCTCAATCTCGGCGGCCTCCAACACCTCAGCCAACCGAGCGACTTCCTCCCGCAGCCCCTCCACTCGCACACGGGCGGCGGCCTCCCGCTCCTCCAGCATGCCCAGTACCGACGCCATCGCGCGCCGCCAGCTCCCCGAACGGGAACAAGATGCCGGATGCCTTTCTCAGAGCGAGCCACCCCATGCCTGACCAGCGGAAATCAAGCGATCATGTTCGGTTGAGATACGGCTTCTGAGGTCGCGCAAAGCGTCATGGCTGGTCATGCAGGGCGCCGTACGATGCGCAGCATTCGATCACACGGAGTATGCGCGATGACGGATCAACAGGACGCCCACGTCGTGGATGTCCGTGTCGATCCTGCAGCTCCATGGCAGGACGGCACCCGGTTCCACCGGGCGTTCTGAGAATGCGGCGTCACGGCTCCAGCTTGGCGCGCACGCTGATGTCCGCCCCCAGCATCTCGCCGACCTGACGGGCCATGACCGGCCCGGCGGCCTGCCGCACGACGGCGAGGATGCGCTGGTGGTCCGGCGGAAGCATGTTCTCCTCCATGTCCGGCACGCGGTGCGGGATCAGCATCACGGCCCGTCCACCCACCTGCCCGTGCGCCGACACAGCCGAGGCGCGCTCGTCGGTGAACTGCTCGCTCACGCGCTCAAGGACACGCTAGGCGACAGCGAGTTCATCCCGCTCCGCCCGTACTTCCGCCAGCTGTTTGACCAGTTACTCCTCGAGTTCGTCCAGTTCTGCGCGCCGCGCGGTAATCCGTTCCAACAGCTCAAGATCCAGCATGCAGCGGATCGTAGAAGGCCGCCGTACCGCGTCGAGCAAGCACCGGACAGTTGACTCCTTCCCTCAAGGGGAAGTGCTGCGGTCATGCCGTCAGGCGGGTGCCGCGGCGCCAGACGGCGCGCGTGTTGAGGGTATCGCTGATGTTGTGGGTCGGGTCTCCGTCGACCAGCAGGAGGTCGGCGCGGAGTCCCTCGGCGACGCGGCCCCGGTCGCTGAGGAGAAAGCGGCGGGCTGTGGTCGCCGTGGCCGCCCGCAGGGCCCGTTCGGGAGTGAGGCCGGCGGCCACCAGATACTGCAGTTCGTGGTGCAGGCTCGCTCCGTGGGCCAGGCCCCCGAAGAACGTCTCGGGCATGGAGACGTCGGTACCGGCCAGTACGTCGACGCCGGCGGCGTCCAGGGCGCGCACGGTGTCGTACACGTCGTCGAGCCTGCCCTGCGGGTAGCGGTTGTAGCTGGAGCGCAGGGTGCGGTCCCACGCGCTGTCGAGGCGTGCGGCGACCCGGGGGTCGTCGGCGAGCTCGCTGCCGGTGATCCCCATCATCGATGCGTTGAGGGTGACGCAGGGAATGACGAACATGCCCGCGTCCTTGATGACGTCGATGATCTCGGCGGTGTGCGGCTGGTCCATGAACACGTGGGTGAGGCCGTCGATGCCGGCTTCGGCGGCCATCTTGGTGGCGTCCACGGTCAGCGCGTGGGCCACGGTGAGGGCGCCGTACTTCTTGGCTTCGGCGACACCGGCGTTCACAGTGGCCCGGTCGAGCGAGGGCAGCCCGGGGTGCCCCTCCACGCTGCCGTCGTCGATCATGAACTTGATGAAGTCGGAGCCGCGGGCGAGGAGCTGGGGCACGAAGGCGGCCGCTTCCTCGGGAGTGGTGGAGAACGGCATCAGGGGCATCACCGGGGGAAGATCCCACTTCGGCCGGAAGCCTTCGGGCATCAGCTCGCTCGGGTGACCGCCGGGCGGTGTGATGGCGAAGCCTGAAGAGCGCACATCGGCCAGGGTGTCGTCGTCGGCGATGGGCCCCCGATTCTCCCGGGTGTTCATCCCCTGCATCTCCAGCTCGGTCGTCACCCCGAACCGCAGGGCGAGCGCCAGGGAACCTGGGGCAGAGTGAACATGGGCGTCGATGAGCCCCGGCAGCAGGGTGGCGCCGCTGCCGTCGACGATCTCGCTGCCCTGAGGTGCGTCGCCACCGACACGGGCGATCCGCCCGCCGTCGATGACCACGGTTTGCACGCCCGTCGTCTTCTCCCCGTCGAAGATCTGCGCGCCTGTGATCGCGGTGAGCGCCATAGCGGTCGGCCTCGTTTCTTCTCGTCCATGATTTACATACCCAACGCTATGCAATTGCCTAGCGGTATGCAAATGTGCGGCCCAGGCCTAGACTCGGTCACATGAGCAGCGCGTCCTTCTCCGAACAGCCTTCCGACGACCTGGCGCTGGATCAGATCGGCCCGGCGCTGTCACGGTTGCGCCGCCGTGCACCGGCATCGAGCAAGGACCTGTCCCGCAACCTCGTACTCAATGTGATCGCCGATGCGCCGGGCGAGACGACCGTCGGTGGCCTCGCCGCCGAGATGGGCGTCGTCCAGCCGGTGGCCAGCCGGACCGTCGCCGCCTGCATCGCGGACGGTGTGCTGCGCCGGACGGCGTCCCAGTCCGACGGACGCCGCACCGTGCTCGAACTCACCGAATACGGCGAGGCCGAACGCAGCCGCTTCGCCGCCGAACAGCGCAAAGCCTTCGAGGAGATCACCGCCACCTGGTCACCGGAGGAGCGGATCCAGTTCGCACGCCTCTTGACTCGATACGGAGCTGACGCCACCGCGTGGTCCAGGAAACAGGCGGCCTACCGCGACTGAAAGAGCGGTGCCCCGACACTGCATCATGGCGTGGAACCCCTCCTAGGCGGGGCCGCGTCTTCTTTGCTGAAGATCGTGGTCATAGGAGAGGACGCAAGGTGAATGACCGCGAGCGAGGCCAGGACACCGACCCCGCGCTCACCGGAGACGCTCCCTGGTGGGCCGGGCTCAGGCTGACCGGAGGAGTCGTCCTCACTGGGAGCGGGACAGGGCTGCTCTTGTGGCTGACCCTGCGCGGAAGCACGGCTGACAACGACTGATCCCCTACCTCAGACCAGCCCGCCGAGCCGCAGTTTTCGCGTGGCACAGGCGGCTGGAGCGCCTGATCACACGGTCGGCACCGGCAGGCAGACCCCCGGAGCCTGTCATGCGGGCCATGCCGAGCGAGGCGAGGTCCTCGCGCGGGCCGCGACGGTCCGGCGCGGACGCTCCGTAGCCGCACCGCGGCGTGGCATGCCGCGGCCGCCGGTTCGTGCGTCATGTCGAGGCCACTGCGGGTGGGCGGCTTATCGGTTGTCCGTCTCGTCCTCCCAAGGGCGCCAGTGGCCGGCGTCGACGGTTCCGAGTTGCTGGTCGGCGAAGTGCACGCCGAAGCCGAAGACGTCGTCCTGGGCCAGGAACTGCACGAGTCGGCGGCGTGAGGCTTCGGCCTCGGCTCGGTCGTGGTCGAGGACGACTTCCCAGTCGGGGTGCTCGATCTGGACGGGTGAGTGCATGGCGTCACCGAAGGCCACGATCCGTCGGCCGTCACCGGTGTCGAGGATCCAGGCCGTGTGTCCGGGGGTATGCCCGGGCAGCGCCCAGGCACGTACTCCCTCGGCGATCTCCGTTCCGTCGGCGACGGCTGTGGTCCGTTCGCTCTGTCCGGCGAGCCGTGGACCGTCCGCGGGGTTCAGGCCCCGCAGTTCTCCTGCCCCCACGATCCAGCGCGCGTTGGGGAACAGGCTGCGCGGGTCGTCGACGGCGTCCGGCCGGGCCCAGCCCGTGTGGTCGTCGTGCAGGTGGGTGAAGGCCACGGTCTCCAGCGTGGCCGGGTCGACGCCCAGGCCATCCAGGTGATCGGGAAGGGTCTGCACGTACTCGAAGCCGTGTTGGAAGTGCTCGGGGTCCTCGCCCGAGATACGGCCGTGGCCGGCGTCGAGGAGCAGGCGCCTTCCGCCACGCTCGACGAGCAGTGCGCCGCATCCCATGGCCAGGTGGCCCGCGTCCGTCATGTGGGGACGGTGCTCTGTCCAGTCGTCTTCGGCGGAAGCGGGGTAGACCCGGCCGGGGATCATGTGGACACCGGCGTCCGGGACGTAGGTGATGGTGAGGTCGCCCAGAGTGCGTGTCCACAGGCCCGGCATCCGGCACCCTGAATCGTCGGCGCAAGCGCGCTGAGGGTGGGGGGTGGCGGTCTGTTCCGTGGAGGCCATGGTGGGTTCCTTTCCTCGTTCGTCTGTCGGGGTGGTGGGGCCTGGTCTGCTCACGGCGTCAGCAAGCGGACCGGTTCGCCGGAGGCGTAGGCGAGGATGTCGCCGAGTGCGTCGTGGTAGAAGATCTCGTAGGTGCCGGCTGTGACGTAGCCCAGGTGTGGGGTGAGGACGGTCCGCGGAGCGCTGTGCCACGGCGAATCGGCTGGCAGCGGCTCGGTGAGGTGAACGTCCAGGGCGGCTCCGCCCAACGCTCCGGCGTGCAACGCGGCCAGCAGCGCCGCCTCGTCGACGACGGGTGCCCGGGAGGTGTTGATCAGCAGCGCGTCCGGCCGCATGAGGGCGAGTTCGCCGGCGCCGATGAGGCCGACGGTGCGTGGGGAGAGTCGGACGTGGAGCGTCACCACGTCTGAGGTGCTCAGCAGTTCCCGCTTACTGACGGGAGTCACACCCAGCGCATTCGCGTGCTCGGGATCGAGGTGGGTGCTCCAGGCGACGACGTCCATGCCGAAGGCGACTCCGACCTGGGCCACGCGACTGCCCACGCCGCCCAGGCCGACGACGCCCAGGCGGGCGCCGTGCAGGTCGCGGCCCACAGTCTGTTGCCAGGCGCCCTCACGGAGGTTGCGGTCCTCGGCGGGGAGCGAGCGGGTCAGGGCGTGCAGGAGTCCCCAGGTCAGCTCGGCCGTCGAGGTCAGTCCTGCGGCGCGGGTGCCGGACACCACGATCCCTTGGCGCGCGGCCGCGGCCGTGTCGATGGCCGCGTTGGCCGGGCCCGTGGTCACCAGCAGGCGCAGGTTCGGCAGCCTGTCGAGCACCTCGGCGGGGAAGGGGGTGCGCTCGCGCATCGCGACGACCACGTCGAACGGTCGCAGTGCCGCTATCACTTCCGCGGGACCGTCCAAGTGCTCGAAGAAGTAGGTGAGACGGGCACCTTCGGGCAGGGATTCCCAGTCGGCGTAACGGTGTGCCGTGTGCTGGTGATCGTCCAGGATCGCTACTCGGTGGATCTCAGGCACGAGCGGTTTCCTCGACGTGTGCGTGGGCGTGAGCATGGTCCGCGTTGGGGGTGGAGGTACGGGCCGCTTGGGCGTTTTCGTCCGCCGACGGGTCGGCGAGCGGATCTGCGGGGCTCGGGCGGAGAAGTTCCAGGGACCAGATCGCGACGCCGATCAGCGCGATCACCGCGCCGAGCACGGAGACTCCTGTCCAGCCCACGAGCGGGTACAGCGTGGCCGTCAGGGCGGATGAGACGGTACTTCCGGCGAACGCGGAGACCATGAGCGCTGTGGTGACCCGGCTGCGGGCATGCGGAATGCGGCGGTAGAGAACGCTCTGGTGGCTGATCAACAGCGCCTGCTGGGCCAGGTTGAGCGCCACGATACCGACCATCAGCGCACTGAGACCGAGCGGACCTCCCCGGCCGGCGAAGGCGAGTACGCCCCAACTGCCCGTCAGCACGATCAGCCCGCCGGTGGTCACTTGGCGGCCACGGCCGCGATCCGTCAGCCTGCCGGCCACCGACGCCGCGGCGGCCCCGACGACCCCGACCAGTCCGAACAGTCCGATGACCGCCGGCCCGTACTTGTAGGCGGGGCCGGCGAGCAAAAACGACGAGGCGGTCCACAGCACCGTGAAGCCACCCATGCCGACCGCGGCAAGACCCATGCGCCGACGCAGCAGCGACTCGGTGCGCACCAGCGTCACCACCGAGTGCAGCAGCCGGGGATAAGGCGTCGTCACGGTGGGCGGTACGGGAGGCAGAACCAGGCGCAGGGTGAGCGCAAGCACCACCATGACGAACGCCGCGAAGACGAACACCAGGCGCCAGTCCCCGAATTCGGCCAGTGCTCCGGCAACGGTCCGCGCGAGCATGATGCCGATGAGCAGGCCGCTCATGACCGTGCCGACCACCGCGCCGCGTTCATGGTCGGCGGCCAGCGAGGCGGCCATCGGCACCACGATCTGCGCCACGGCGGAGGTCACCCCGACCAGCGCGACCGAGGCGTACAGCGCACCGAGCGAAGGGGCCGCCGCCACGCCGAGGAGAGCGACGGCACTCAGAGCAAGCAACCCGCTCACCAGTCGGCGGCGCTCAAGGACGTCGCCCAGGGGCACCAGCAGGGCCAGCGAGAGCGCGTAGCCGATCTGCGAGGCGGTGACGATCAGACCTCCGGCCCCCTCGGAGACCCCTAGCGCCTTGGAGAGCACGGGCAGCAACGGTTGCGCGTAGTAGATGTTCGCGACTGCCGCGCCGCACGTCACTGCCAGCAACAGCACCATCGCGCGGCTCACCGGAGCGCGGACGTCGGCGCCGTCCTTGCTGAATTCTGGATCGTTCATGCCGGAATGCTCACCCCGGCCGGGCGGCCTGGTCAAGCTATTACGGACTGATTGATCCATAAGTGATGAGGGTCACGCGCGGGCGGCCAGGGATCGCCGGCACCCCGATTTCGAGGCGTCTTGGCGTCTTGTGGAGCAGTTGGTCCAATATGGAGGGTGGGGAGAGTGGTCCCCGGAGTAGACCGCCCGTTCTGTAATGCAGGAGGTTCATGTGCCGTCCGCAGGCCGTCCCCGCGCGTTCGACCTAGAGGCGGTGCTGGAGGCCGCGATGCTGCTGTTCTGGGAGCAGGGTTACGAAGCGACCTCGCTGGCACAGCTGCGAGCGGCTACCGGACTGTCCTCCGCGAGCCTGTACGGCGCCTTCGGCTCGAAAGAAGGGCTGTTCAAGCAAGTCGTCGAGCAGTACATGAAAGGGCCGGGCGGCGCCACCGACGTCATCGAGGACGAAACCGTCAGCCCGCGAGAGGCCGTGGCCGGCCTGCTGCACGGCTCGATCGATATGCAGGCCGACTTGTCCCACCCCGCCGGCTGTCTCATCGCCCTGTCCGGCACGATGCGGGCTCCGGGGCAGGAGCACGCCGGAGTGCGCGAGACCGTCATGGCGCGGCGAGAAGCGGACCGGGTGCGCATCAGGGCCTGCGTGGAGCGGGGCGTCGCCGCGGGTGAACTCGATGAGGACATCGACATCGACGGGGTGACGACCATGATCCACGGCTTTCTCCTGGGCCTCTCCACGCAGTTGCGCGACGGGGTGGCCGCAGCGACCCTGCACACGGCGGTCGACGTACTGCTCGGCAACTGGCGGCGTAGGTAGCGGAGGTGGAGTAGAGAGGTGAACCTTCCCCAAGGCCGGGTAGTTAGGGGATTCGTGCTCAAGGGGGTTGGGATGGTGTAGGCGCCGGGGTCGGTGTTGATGATGCCCGTCGGGGCGAACACGGCTCTTATCTGCGGTTTCCGCATGACCTACCGGCGGCGGGCAAGCCCGTCGTGGTGGCATTGAGGGTGCACCGATTCGTCTGCGCGGAGGGTTCCTGCGCGCGCAGAACCTTTGCCGAGCAGCTGCCCGGGCTCACTCACCGATTCGACCGGCGGACGGTCCGGCTACGATCGACGCTCGTCTCGGTAGGTCTCGCGCTTGCGGGCCGGGCTGGTGCCCGCATGACATACGCCTTCAAAGTGTCCGTCATCGTGAGAGGTTCGCGTAGGTCGGCGCGGTGTCGGCCGACGATGCGTTCGACGGCTTCGGCCAGGTTGTGCAGCAGATGCCGGGCGTCGGCCACCTGCTGGGCCTGCGGGGCACCTGCGCAGGCGCCGTCACGGAATGAGCCCGCGCGGTCGCGGCAGACAGTCCGCACCTCGAGGTGATCGCGCAGCCAGGCGGCTAAGTTGTGCGCTGCACGGTCGACGAGGACGTCGACGGGGCGGTGGGAGTTCATGTCGATGAAAATGGTCGCGTAGGTGCGACCGCGGCGCACGGCGAACTCATCGACGCCCAGACATGGAACAGGCCGCAGCTGTGGTTCGGGCAGTGAACCCATTTCAACCTGGCGGTGTGGTCCGTCAGTTGAGCGGCTCTGCAACGTAGTGAAGCTCCTGGTAGACGGTGTCACGACCAAGATCCACCGTGCACCACCAAGAGCTTCACGTGCTTGTCTGCCTGTCGGCGATCAATTGGCCCACCGCGCACCTGCGACGTCTCGCGGGTCAACTCGCCCACCATCGCAGGGAGATCGGGACACATGGCGGCGGCTGACCGCCGGCCGTCAGGCCCTGCCCGTCCTGGCACACCTGCGCTGCGGTGACACCTACAGCCAGCTCACCGCCGGGTTCGGCAGCAAGATCGCCACCGTCTACCGCTATATCCGTAAGGCCATCGAGGTGCCGGCCGCGCTCGCGCCGACGCTCAACGAGACGACAGCAACGACGCGAAAGAAGGCGTACCTGATCCTGGACGACACCGTGCCGCCGACCAACCGGATCGCCGCCGACCGCCCGTACCACTCCGGCAAGAAGAAGCACCACGGCATGAACGCGCAGGTCCTCACCGATCCCTCCGGCCGCCTGCTGTTCGCCTCCTCCGCACTGCCCGGCGCGACCCACGATCTGACCGCGGCCGTTGAGCACGGCATCCTGGACACACTCGGCACGGCCGGACTCACCACCTGAGCCGACACGGCGTACCAGGGCGCGGGCCGCCCCGTTCGCATCCCGATCCGCGGACGCCGGCCCAAGCGGTGGCAGCGCCGGTACCACACCACCACCCACACCAAGATCCGCTGCGTCGGTGAACAGGCCATGGCCACCCTCAAGGGCTGGCGCCTGCTCCGCAAATTCCGCTGCAACACCAAAACCATCACCGACATCGTGAAGACCGTCCCCGCCCTTCACCACGCCTCAACGTGATGTTGGAAAACGCTCAGTGGGCGCCGACGCCGGTACTAGGCGCTGTTTCTCGGATCATGTGCGGAGCCAGATGATGAGGGCTGCGAGGGCGACCGTGCCGAGGTAGATGTAGGCCCGCTTCTCGTAACGCGTGGCGACGGCACGGAAGCCTTTCAGGCGGTTGATACATCGTTCGACGGTGTTCC
>NZ_JBIWKA010000053.1:0-8490 GCF_044765445.1 Streptomyces sp. NPDC102467
AAACCGACCCCGTTCACCTGGACCAAAACAGCCGAAGAAATCCTCGACTCACTCGCCCGCTTCTGCCAACGGATCTCCGGCGCGGGACACTAGTGCTGAATGGCTGGTTCCGACGCAAGACAGCCTGTGGGGCTACGTCTGCTCACGCATGACGGAGAGCTGACCCGCACCATCGATTCCCCGGCTGTCTGAGCCCACGAGACTTCGTCCCGAATGAGGTTCAGATGTGATCCTTGCCGGGGCAGGTACGAATCTTCGATGATCAGAGGCTGGGGGTGGGGTGGTGCCGCGCAGCCTCGGCGACCCTCCGAGGAAAGATCATCTCCCAAGCTGAGGGGCGGTCGGTGCTCACTCTGGTGGACAAGGAGACGTAGCCAAGAATTGCTCTCACACGTTTGCCATGCGCTCGCAGTCAATAGTTTTCCCCGACGGGCCACGACGTGGACTGGCGGAACGGGTAACACCTGCTCTATGTCAGACCGGCTACTGAAGTAGGCCGCGAAGCATGGAAGCGTCCTGATGACCGCCCCACTTGATCCCTGCGGCCCACTCACCGCGGAAACTGTATGGGAGTTGTCGGCGAGGAGACCTACGATCGTTGGTCATGGTCGTATACGCGGGCCGCAATCGGACGGATGCGTCGCCGCAGCGAGCGGCAGAGCCGGCGTCGGAATTCTTCGAGAGGGTCGCCGGCCCGTTCTGGGATCAGGTGCGGGACGTGATCAACGAATGGTGGTCACACTTCCCTGACTGCGCTCAGTCCGGTCTGCGCAGTCGGCTGCTGGACCGGAACTCCGACACAAACGTCTACTCCGCACTGTGGGAGTTGTACCTGCACGAAATGCTGCTGGGGTCCGGTTGCACCGTGAAGATCGAGCCTGGCATCGGTACCCGCGGCAAGAACCCTGACTTCTTGGTCGCCCGTGGAGGCGACCAATTCGTCGTCGAGGCAATCTGGACTGCCCAGCGGCTGGGCGACACTGTGCCCAATCCGCTTCCGCCTCAGTTGGCAGATGCAATCGATGGAGTGCCGAGCCCCAACTTCTTCGTGTCATACAAGGTGGACAGGGCCGGGTCCGCGACGCCGCCGCAGAAGCGGCTGAAGACCGGCCTGACACGGTGGCTCGCCAGCCTGGACCCTGACCGAGTCATCGCCGAGTACGAGTGCAAGCTGCCACTGCCCAAGCACACCTGGCAGGAGGCCGGCTGGTTCCTCACATTCGAAGCGATCCCCCGCAGCCCCGCCCGGCGAGGCGATCCAACGAGCCGGACGATCGGTATTCACCCTGCGATGAGTTGGTTTGGCGATGAGCCGGATCGGGTGCTCGACGCTGTCAAGAAGAAGGGCGGGAAGTACGGCGACCTGGAGCTGCCGTTCATCGTGGCGGTTGGCCATGCGGCCCTGTTTCCCGAAGACGAGGACACCGCGACCGCGCTGTACGGGACCTCGGTCGAGTACGTCCAAGCCAGCACACCGACCTTCGGCCGACGCCCCGACGGGTACTGGACTGCCACGTACGACCATGCCCATGGCCGGGTCAGCGGCGTGCTCATCGTCGACAACCCAGCACCCTGGACCTGGACGAAGAACACTCCCGCCCTCTGGCAGAGCCCCGATCCCAGCTCACTCCCGTCCCCCGTCCTACCTACCTGGGCAACTGCACAGCTGGTTAATGTCCACGTCGAACACCGGCCACCGCATGACCCCATCTACACCGCCCTCGGCCTGCCCAAGCACTGGCCGGTCGGCGACGCCTTCCCCCGACGTCACCGGGGCTGATGCAAGGTGGGGTTAAGAACGAGAAGACCGCCTGGGGCGCGGCACCCCTGCGTCGGCACTGTCACTTCCAGCCGTCGAGGGATACCTCCGGGCCGCCCTCCAAGTAGCGATGCAGCGCGCTGTCGGTCGTATCGACGAACTCCTCAGGGATGGCGTCGGTATCGACCCATCGCACTTGAGCATGCTTCCGAGGCTCCCGGTTCTCCGGCTCGCCAGACCACTCATGGGCTGCGAACACGACAGTCAGGAACCCGTTCGGGGCCTCAACTCCCCACGCCCCGTGGATGATGTGGGTGACCTTCAGCGCCTCCGACTTCACAACCAGGCCGGTCTCCTCGTACAGCTCCCGCACTGCGGTCTGCGTGATCGGCTCCCCCGGCTCGCTCTTGCCGACCGGCAGGTCCCACCTGCCCTGGCCGAACTTGGCGTTCTCGCTGCGCTGCAACAGAACGACGCGGTTGGTGGCCTTGTCGTGGACGATGACGGCCGCGACCAGCAGGGTCATGGATTCGAGGGCGGGCTTAAGGGCTTCGGGCTGGTTGCCGGTGGCCGATTGGGTCACTGGGCGTCCCTTCATCGTCGTGCGGGGCCGGAACATGGGTCAGCGGGTGCGGGCGCGGCCGAACAGCAGTCGGTCGGCGGCGAGAGCGGTGTCCAGGTAGGCGTCGATCCGGGCAGCGTGAGCCGACTGCGGCAGTGGGGTGAGGCCGAGGAGGAGCACGGCCTCGCCAGTGCGGGCGACCAGTTCCGTCCAGTCGGGGCGGGTCGGCAGCCACAACCGGCAGGAGGCGCCTGGGAAGTTCAGCAGCACCTGGCCGCTGACGATCTGCAGGCATCGGCCGGCATCCGGGATCGCGTCCATGGCCCTGCCGAGCCCGCCGAGGCTGTCGGCAAGACGCCGGATGCGGGTCTCGGCCTCGTCGGCCGTGCCGGGGCCGACGAAGGCCGGGCTGTGAGTGATCAGGACGTGGGCGACCTCCTGGCCATCGGGGCCCGTGCCCGGCCAGGTCCAGGCGGCGAGTGAGACCAGCAGTCGGAGTTCGGGGCTGGCTGGGGAGAGAACGGTGCTCATGCGGTCGCCCCTCACGTACTCACCGTTTTGAAGCAGGACCAGACGATCTTTCCGGTTGCGGGGCGATCCTCGACTCCCCAATCGTCCGAGAGCGCGGCCACCAGTGTCAGGCCCCGCCCGGAGAGATCGGTGGTGGCCGGTTCACGTACGACGGGCTGTTGGCGGCTGCTGTCGTGTACTTCCAGGCGTACGACGCCGTCGTCGGAGTCGAGTCGGACGAGGAAGCCGTGCCCGGGGGTGGTGCCGTGGACGACGGCGTTCGTCGCGAGTTCGGACACGCACAGCCGGATGTCCTCGGTGCGGGTCCGCAAGCCCCAGACGTCCAGCGTGCGGGCGGTGAACTCCCTTGCATGCCGGACTGATTGGGGTCGGGCGTCGAAGAACTGTTGGATCGACTCGGTCATCATGTTCCTCATGACTCGGCGTCCAAGACGCGGGCGGATCCCGGGTGACGGTGATGCGAGGGCACGCGGCAGAGCCCGGTCGGGCGCGGCGCGGTGTGGGTGCGGCGGGCCAGCAGCAGACGCGCCCCGGTCCTCTCGATGTGGCGCGTGCGTGCGGCGGCCATGGCTTTCGGCCCCAGGTGGGACAGGGTCGGAGCGACGACACCGTAGACATCAGGGAGGACCAGCACGTCCAGCAAGCCGGTGAACGCCGCGGACTCGGGCTCGGACGTCGAGTGCCGGTCCGTGAAGACACCTGAGAGTTGCAGTTCATGGGATCGGCAATACTCGACCAATGAGGCGCGCAGTGCTTCCTGCCGGGCTGCGGAGACCCTGACCAGCCGCAGAAGTCCGTACACGACGGGCCCGTTGACCGGTCGGTGCTCCGTGAGGGGTTCCATGTTTGTGACCGTCCAAGGGGCTCGGGGAAGTGGTGGTCATCCGAGCGTGGCGGCCGGCCGACTTTCCGGGAATCACCGGCTGTTCTACTTGCGCTCTACTTCCGCCCCACCCGCTGTAGGCGTCTGCTTCCATGGCCGATGGAAGGGAGCGACGCGTGGCGACCGTGCACCACTGGACCGGCCTGGAGGCCAGAGCCCTGCGGCTCGCCTTGCGCATGAGTGTGCGTGGCTTCGCGGAGCGTCTCGGTCTCGCCGTCGCGACCGTCTCCAAGTGGGAAAAGCTCCTGTCCGCGACCGAGCCGAGACCCGACACCCAGGCCATCCTGGACACGGCGCTCGGCCGCGCAGATGCCGCTGTACACCTCCGGTTCGAGACGCTCCTGTCGGAGATGGCCGGCCCCGCGCAGGTGGCGGCCGGTCGCCGGGTGACGGTTTCCGGCCCCAGAGCCTGGGAGTACGAGTCGTGGACGGATGACCTGGACCGCACCGTCGTCGCCCTGTCCCGGCAGAACTTCACCTTCGCCGACAGCCTGCTGGGCCGATGGCTGAACCGCTTCACGGCCACCGAGCTCGACGACAAGGGCCTGTACCTCTACGCCCGCTCCACCGCGCTCCTCGGCGACCTCAAGCGCGACCAGGGCGCGGTCCTCGGTCCGCTGTCCGCCCATCACTCCTACGCGGGCGCCCGCTCGATATTCACTCAGCTGGACATCCCTCGCCGCGTCGCTCAGCTCGACCTGTCGCTGGCGGTCATCGCGGAGATGTCCGGTGACCTGGAGTCGTCAGCCCGTACATACGAGACCCTCGCCGTCGACGATCGCCTCTCCCGCCGCGATCGCGCCCGTGCCCGCCTGTGGGTGGGCACCGCGCTGAGCAAGGACGGAAACCACGACTACGCGAGCCGCGTCATGCAGGCCGCCACCCGCGAGTTCGAAGACCTCACCGAACCCGACGACTGGTCGGTGGCCCACCAGAAGCTCGCCCTCGCCCGCCGGGGCGTCGGCGACATCACCCAGGCCCTGCACTTCATCGATATCGCCCGCGGCAGCGGAAGTGTCGACTCCCCGATGCAACGCGTACGGCTGGACACCGCTCACGGCCACATCCTGCTCTCCGACACGGCGACCCGGGATGATGGACTCCTCGTCCTCGACCAGGCCGCACAGACGGCCGCGCAGTACGGACTCGTGCACCAACTGCGCAGTATCGAGAGCGTGAAGGCCAGCAGCGAGGGGCCGGCCGGGCCCCGGCAACGGTGACCAGGGAGACGAACGCGTGAGTGACAACGAGCAGGCCATCACCGAAGACCAATGGCACCAGGCCACGTTGATCTGGGCCTACCACCAGATGCACCACGACGCCCGCCCCACCGACGTCGCGATCGGCCTGGGCAGCCACGACCTGGGTGTCGCCGCCCGCACCGCCGAGCTCTACCACGCAGGTCTCTTCCCCACGCTGGTCTTCACCGGCGGCAACAGCCCCACCACCGCCAAGGTCTTCCCGCGCGGCGAAGCGGTGCACTTTCGCGAGCACGCCATCGACCTCGACGTCCCCGCCGCCGCGATCCTGCTGGAGCCCAACGCCGCCAACACCGGGCAGAACATCACGCTCTCCCGGGAGGTCCTGGCCGCTGCCGGCATCACCCCGAACACGGTGCTGCTGGTGTCCAAGCCGTACATGGAACGACGGTCGTACGCGACCGCCCGCAAGCTGTGGCCCGAGGTCGAGATCGTGTGCGCCTCGGAACCGCTGGAGTTCGACGACTACCTCAAGTCCATCGGCGACGAGAAGCTCGTGGTGGACATGCTCGTCGGCGACCTCCAGCGGGTGATCGAGTATCCGAAGCTCGGGTTCGCCATCGAGCAGGAGGTCCCGGAGGACGTGCATGCCGCGTACGAGTCCCTCATCCGCGACGGCTTCACCAGTCGCCTCATCGCTTCCTGAACTCCCCGCTCCGGGTGGCCTGTGCGCCATCCACCAGCCCAACTTCCTGCCCCGGCTGTCGACGCTGGCCAAGCTGTTCGCGGCGGACTACTGGATCGTTCTGGACGACGTGCAGTTCACCCGCCGCGACTACCAGCACCGCGCCCGCCTCGGCGCACTCGACGACGCCGATCGGTGCCGGTGGCTGACGATCCCCACCCACCGGCCGTCCGGCCGCCCGACGCTCATCAGGGACACCGTCATCGTCGATCCCGCTGTCGCCCGCCGGCGGGCCGCGTCGGTCCTTCGCCAGCAGTACGGGAGCAGTCCCCACTGGCCTGCCGTCGATCGTGCCCTCCAGCCGGTCTGGGACACCTTCGACACCGGACGCACTGCGACGGTCGCCACCGCCTCCACCCGCGCGTTGCTCGACGTGCTCGGTTGGCGGGGCCAGATCCTCACCAGCAGTGCCTTGCCCACGCGCGCCGGCCGGTCTCAGCGGCTGGCGGATCTGGCCGCCACCACGGGCGCACGCGCGTATCTGTGCGGCACCGCCCAGTACGAATCCCGCGTCCGCAACCACATCATCGGGCCACTGGGCTCGCTCAAGCTGCGCCAGCTCAAGGCGTCCACCGTGCAGACCTGGATCAAGCGCCGACTGCAGGTGTTGGACGAGACGACCGTCGGGCTGGTCTTCACGCACCTGTCGTCGATCCTGGCCATGGCCGTGGACGACGATCTGATCGCCAAGAACCCTTGCGAGACGGGGTCGGTGAAGCGCGTGAAGCCGAGGCGCACCAAGAAGGCAGCGAAGGACGTGCCGCTGTCCTGGGAACAGACCGACGCGATGCGCGAGCACCTGCCCGACCGCTACCAAGCCACAGTCGACTGTGGCCGAGGGCTCGGCATGCGGCAGGGCGAGATCTTCGGCTTCAGCCCCGAGGACGTGCATTGGCTACAGAAGGACAAGGTCGCTCACATCCGCCGCCAGATCACCCACGACCGCGGCACGCTGGCCTTCGCCCCGCCGAAGGGTGGCACGGAGGACGACCCCAAGGACCGCTTCGTGCCGGTCGACGACGAGTTGGCCGTGCTGCTCACGGAACACATGCGCAAGCACCCGCCGGTCGACGTGACTCTGCCGTGGCTGGCCAAGGACGGTGAGCCGGTGACCGTGCGCCTGGTGTTCACCACGCGGGAGCGCAAGCCGCTGAACAAGAACTACTTCAACTACCTCTGGAAGGGCGCCCTGGAGGCGATCGGCGCGATAGAAGCCCTCAACGACAAGCCTGTTGGCAAGGGCCGCAAGTGGGAGGAGTGCCGCGACAAGATGATGCACGCTCTGCGGCACTTGTTCGCCTCCGAGGCGATCAGCGAAGGCGTCGACGTCTATACACTCGCCGACCTTCTCGGCCACGAGGATCCGGCCTTCACCCTTCGTCGGTATGTGCACCGCGTTTCGGGCGCCATTGAGAAGGCTCGGAAGGCGATCGGGAGGCGGTATCGACTGGTGGCCTGAGCGACTGGATCCGCAGGCCCTGAGGCATACGGCTGCGGTGGCAAGTTGTCGCAATCATGTCGAGTCAGCTGGGAAGTTGAGGAACGATGGTGCCGACCGTGCGAGAGCGAGGGGCCACGCATGACACACATCGAAGTACGCGTCGATGAGCACGACCGAGACGAGGCATTACAGTCGCTCTCTGGCTGGCTGACCGATGACTTGGCCGTACGAACCACAGCCGAGGTCTCCCTTCTTGAGCGACCTACGCAAAGTGGCGCCATGGGGGGCTGGCTCGACGCCGTGCAATTGGTGACGGAGAACGGCTGGAGTGCCGCATCGTTCGTAATGGCCCTGGCGGCATGGCGCCAGACGCGAGCGCGTACACCTCGCATCACGATCCGACGCGACGATCTAGAGATCACCATTACGGACGCATCGCCAGCGGAGATCGAGAGGGCCATCACCTCTCTCGAAGAGCTCGCGCCGGCGCCGAATCAACCCGGTGGCGGACAATCGTGACGGCGAAACCCGACCCTTCTCAGTCCCGGGCTGTATTGGTGGGGGTCAGCCGCTACTCGCACCTTGAAGATCTACCTGGAGTGGCTGACAACTTGCCCGCGCTTTCAGAAGCCATCTGCGGCCCCTTCGGCTGGGGCCTCGCAGCCGAGCACTGCACCGTGGTGGCTGAGCCTGACTCGTTGGACGAGATGCTGGAACCCGTGAGCGCGGCCGCCAAGAGTGCTCGTGACACGCTGCTGGTCTACTACGCAGGACACGGGCTGTTGGACCGGAAGCAAGAACTGCACCTAGGACTTCCCGGCTCACGCATGGGGCAGGGGCGCAGGGCCGTGCCCTACTCATGGTTACGTGAAGCAATCAGCGAAGGCCGGGCACAGCGTCATGTGATCATTCTCGACTGCTGTTTCAGCGGGCGGGCTCTGGGAAGTATGTCGGGGCCCGGCACGTTGGCTGACCAGGCGTGGATCGATGGCAGCTTCCTCATGGCGGCCGCCCCTGAAACTGGCCTCGCCCTCGATCCGCCTGAGGAGCCGTACACCGCATTCACCGGCGAACTCCTGAGCACGATGGAGCAGGGGGTCCCTGAGGCGGGCATGTGGCTCACGATGGACGACCTCTACGGCCACCTGCGCTCCACGTTGGCCTCCAAGGAGCACCCCACCCCACAGCGCCGTACGCGAAATCGCGCCGGCGAGCTGGTGTGGGGGCGCAACGCCGGCTTCGAAACGTCGTTCAAGCGGCCGACCCCCCTACGCGCCACTAGTGTCCCGCGCCGGAGATCCGTTGGCAGAAGCGGGCGAGTGAGTCGAGGATTTCTTCGGCTGTTTTGGTCCAGGTGAACGGGGTCGGTT
>NZ_JBIWKA010000054.1:0-8477 GCF_044765445.1 Streptomyces sp. NPDC102467
ATCTCCGCACCCCGCTGCTTCGAGATCGAGGCCCGGCTGCGAGAGGCCCTGGACATCCCCGTCTTCCACGACGACCAGCACGGCACCGCGATCGTCGTGCTCGCCGCCCTGACCAACGCGCTGCGCGTGGTGAACAAGGGCATGGGCGACATCCGCGTCGTCATGTCCGGTGCGGGCGCGGCCGGCACGGCCATCCTCAAGCTGCTTCTGGCGGCGGGTGCGAAGAACGCGGTCGTGGCCGACATCCACGGCGTCGTGCACGCCGACCGCGAGGACCTCAAGGACGCGGACAAGGACTCGCCGCTGCGCTGGATCGCCGACAACACCAACCCCGAAGGCCTCACCGGCACCCTCGCGGAGGCCGTGGTCGGCGCCGACGTCTTCATCGGCGTCTCCGCGCCCAACGTCCTGGACGGCGCGGACGTCTCGGCCATGGCCGAAGGGGCCCTCGTGTTCGCGCTCGCGAACCCGGACCCCGAGGTCGACCCGGCGATCGCCCGCCAGACGGCCGCCGTCGTCGCCACGGGCCGCTCGGACTTCCCCAACCAGATCAACAACGTCCTGGTCTTCCCCGGCGTCTTCCGCGGCCTGCTCGACGCCCAGTCGCGCACGGTCAACACGGAGATGATGCTGGCCGCCGCCACGGCCCTGGCCGACGTGGTGAGCGAGGACGAGCTCAACCCGAACTACATCATCCCCAGCGTCTTCAACGACAAGGTCGCGGGCGCCGTCGCCGGTGCCGTACGCGACGCCGCGAAGGCCACCACCGCCCAGCACTGACCGGCAGCCACTCTCGGCCGGGCAGCCTGCCCGGCCGACCCCCTCAGAAAGATGCGCCATGCAGTTGATGCGTATCGGACCCGCCGGGACTGAGCGCCCCGTCGTCCGCCACGACGCCCACACCTACATCGACGTCTCCGACCTCGTCGCCGACTACGACGCGGCGTTCTTCGCCGCCGGAGGCGCCAGCCTGCTACAGGAGAGTGTCGCCGTACGCCGCGACGCCGGTCTGCTGCACCACTTCGCCGGACAGCGCGTCGGCGCTCCGATCGCCCGCCCCCACCAGATACTCGGCGTCGGAGCCAACTACCGCAGCCCGCACACGGACACACCCGCACCGGACGAACCGCTGGTCTTCTCCAAGGCCCCCAACTCTCTGTCCGGCCCCCATGATCCCGTCCTCATACCCCGCGGTTCCCACCACACCGACTGGGAAGTCGAGATCGGCATCGTCATCGGCTCACGCAGCCACTATTTGACCGACACCCGCGAAGCGCACGCCGCCATCGCCGGATACGTCCTCGTCAACGACATCAGCGAACGCCGCTTCCAACGCGAGCGCGGCGGCCAGTGGCTCAAGGGAAAGTCCGCACCCAGCTTCAACCCCTGCGGCCCCTGGCTGACCACCGCAGATGCCGTAGCCGACCCGCTGAACCTCGATGTGTGGCTGGAGCACAACGACGTCCGCCACCAGGACGGCAACACCCGCGACATGATCTTCACCCCCGCATGGATCGTCCACCACCTCAGCCAGTTCATGGTTCTGGAGCCCGGCGACCTCATCAACACCGGAACCCCCTACGGCGCCGGCAAAGACCTCACCCCGCCCCGCTACCTGGCCTCCGGAGACAGCCTCACCGCCGGAGCAGACGGACTGGGCACTCAGCACCAGAGCATCATCGCCGCCCCCTGACACCCCCACTTCAGCAAGGACAGCAGCATGCTGGGAGTCCTCACCGGCTTCCTTGTGATCGCCATGGTCATCGCCACCGGATACCTCATCGCGCGCCGCGCCTACCTCGGCGACGACGGCAGACAGGTACTCAACCGCCTCGCATTCCACGTCGCCACCCCCTGCCTGCTCTTCACCACCCTCGCCGCAGCAGACCTTGGCACCCTCATATCCCAATCCCAGCGCCTCCTCGTCACCGCCCTCGCAACCCTCACCACCGCAGGCGTCTTCATCACCATCGCCCGGCTCAACGGCTGGGGCACCGGCCACATCACTATCGGCGCCCTGTGCTCCAGCTACGTCAATGCCGGCAACCTGGGCATCCCGATCGCCGTGTACGTCCTGGGTGAGGCGTCACTTGTCGCCCCCGTGCTCCTGCTCCAGCAGATCCTCATCACCCCGATCGCCCTCACCGCCCTCGACCTCAACCGATCCGGCGAGCCCCAACCCCTCCTGCGCCGTCTCACCACCCCTCTGCGTAACCCCATGGCCGCCGCCGCCCTGGCCGGCACCGCACTCTCTGCGACTGGACTGACGGTTCCGCGGCCCGTTCTGGGGCCTTTAACCCTTATCGGCAACATGTCCGTCCCCGCCGTTCTGATGGCCTTCGGCATGTCCCTGCGCGGCCGCGGGCTGCCAGCCCGCGGGCTGCATCGTCCCGCCATCGTGCTGTCCGCGAGCCTCAAAACAGCCTTCCAGCCCCTTATCGCCTACGGGCTCGGCGCCACCCTGTTCCACCTCGCGCGCCCGGCGCTCCTCGATGTAGCCGTGATCGGCGCGCTACCCGCAGCCCAGAACCTCTACACCTACGCCTCGCAGTACCGCACCGGCGAAAACCTCGCCCGCGAATCCATCCTGCTTTCCACCATCCTCGCGGTACCCGCCCTCTTCACCATCGCCGCGCTGTTGGGATGACTCGTGCCCTCACCTCGAGGACCGCGCAGCAAATCCTCGACGGCCGTTTTCCCCCGCCGACGGATGACCGCAGTCGAGAACAGCAACGTGCGGGCACTACGAGCGGGGACACCATGACGAGCTGAGCGTCGTAGTTGGCGAACGGTGCCAGATAGGCCACTCAGTCTCACCCGCGCGCGACCCGGCGGGGCGGGGGAGAGGGTGGTGTTGTGGAGTACCCGGTCGAGGTCGCGCTGGCGCAGCAGGTTCCAGCCCTGCCCGAGGGGCCGGGGTGGTGGTTCGAGGCGAAGCTGGACGGTTCTCCAGACACCTGAACTTGTCTCCGAGCCTCTCCGTGCACGGCACGGCATTCCACTGCACTGCGCTTGCAGGTGGGGGCGGCTGCTTGAAGCAAGCTCTGTTTTCGCTCTGCAGCCGGGGGCGGGCGGGGCCGGCCGCCTGCAGCTTCGAGCTTCTAGTGCAGCTCGAGCTCCCACTTTTGGAATGGCGGCTCGACCTGGTATTCGGGGTCGCAGTAGCGGCGGATCCACTGGGCTGCCCTGTACTGGGCATCCCCATCGTTGACGACTTCGCCGGCTTCGTCGACCTGGAGGACATTGGTGTAGATAGCGAAGACCTGCTCGAAAGCCGAGGCCGACGCCATGAGGCGCGCTTTGTAGTCGACCCCGTCGAAGTCGAGAAGGTCCAGATCGATCGTGCCGTTGGCCAGGTAGAAGGCGAAGAGCCGGATGGACGCCCGGACGTCGACTGGTAGGTGCGTCATGAGGTACATCCTGAACCGCGCAGCGCCTTTAGTGCTTGGTCATTTTCCGGGATCCGGACGCCAGTTGGTGTCCCATGAGACAGACCAAAGTCTGGAGAAGGACGGCGACCGAGGCGTTCTGTGGCGGCGCGACACGGTCCGCATCCAGACCCGCTCGGGCCGCGATGCGACGCAGCAGTGGCTCGACATCGCCACCGCCGCCATGGAGCTCCCGCCCGACACCGTCCTCGACGGCGAACTGGTCATCTGACGCGAGGGCCGGACCGACTTCGGCGCCGTTCGCTCGCGCGCCTCGGCACGCGGCCGGCGCCTGGCCGACCTCATGGCCCGCTACCCCGCCAGCTACGCCGCGTCCGACTGCCTCATGATCAACGGCCGAGACCTCCGCGGCCGCTCCTACCTGAAGAGACGCGCCGCGCTGCTGGACGTGCTCGAACCACTCGGCCCGCCCTTGCAAGCCGTGCCTGCGACCGACGATATCGACGTGGCACGCGTGTGGTTCGCCGTCCTGCCCGAACAGGGCGTCGAAGGCATCGTGGCCAAGCGCGCAACGGGCCTGTACCGGCCGGACCGTTCGTGGCGGAGGGTCCGGCACAGCGAGACCGTTGACGCCGACGTCGTCGGCTACACCGGCACCGCAGCACGCCCCAAGAACCTGGCTGTGCAGCTCCCGGACGGCCGTATCGCCCTCACTCAGACTCTGCCCCCGCCGCTGGCCTCCCAGGTCGCTACGCACCTGCCTGCCGCCGCTGGCCCGGAACAGCATGCGCGCACCAGCACGGGAGACAGCTACACCACCGTGGCCCGCGGCCTGGTCGTCGAAGTCGCTGCCGGTACGACACGGCACGCGGTCGTCCGCGCGACGCGCGTGCGATAGGTGCGGCCGTCACCGCACGTGCTGCCGCCCTCCGCGGATCGGCGCGCTCTCCGTCTCACTCTTCCTCGTCGTCACGGGCCGGGATGGGAGTGATGGGGTTTAAGGGCTGGTTGGTGTCAGTGGTCCGGGTTACGGTGGGCCCGAACGAGCAACAGGGGGCATCACGGCTGGTCAGCAGCAGGCACAACGGGGTGGCCGACCCCCGGGGACCACACTCAGGACAACGGCCTGACCGTCCGGCAGGAGCGCGTCCTGCGCGCGATGCAGAAGAGCCTGCGGGAGCGCGGCTATCCGCCGTCGATGCGTGAGCTCGGCGAGGCGGCGGGACTGTCCAGCACCTCCTCGGTGAGCTTCCAGATCGGCTTACTGGCGAAGAAGGGCCTGCTGCGCAAGGACCCCCACCGCCCCCACGCCTACAGCCTGACGCGCCGGGGCGAAGCCGCACTCGCCCCCACCTCGTGGGCCTTCCCGGAGGAAGACGGACACCGCGTGACCGTGCCGGACGAGACGGTGCAGGCTCCGCTGGTGGGCCGGATCGCTGCCGGCGTGCCCATCACAGCCGAAGAGCACATCGACGACGTCTACACCCTCCCCCGTCAACTCGTCGGTAGCGGGGAGGTGTTCGCCCTGACCGTGCAGGGCGATTCGATGGAAGGCGCCCACATCGTGTCGGGCGACCGGTCATCGTTCGCAGCCAGCAGGTGGCGGAGAGCGGGGAAATCGTCGCCGCGATGCTCGACGGCGAGGCCACCGTGAAGCGCTTCAAACGAGAGGGCACGCACCTCTGGCTGACCGCAGAGAATCCCGCCTATCAGCCGCTGCGCGCAGACGAAGCGACCATTCTCGGCAAGGTCGTGATGGTCCTGCGAGGCCTGTAACCGGAGAGGCTGCGGTGACTCGTCCCGCGTCGCGATCCTGTGAAAACGCCCCGCGGAACGGGGGGCGTCTCTATGCTTGCCCGGCCGCAGCGCGGTGATCCACAGGGGGACCGTCATTGGGGGATGCGATGGCAGCGCAGGCTCGTCCGGGCACGGTGATCGGTGAACGCTACGTCCTGGCCCGCCTGCTCGGAGCCGGCGGCTTCGGTCAGGTCTGGCAGGCACACGATCAAATCCTCAAGGTGGACGTCGCGGTCAAACAGGTGCGCCTCGACGAGGCGATACCCGACGAGGTGCGCACGGAGCTGATGGCCCGCGCCGCCCGCGAGGCCGGGCACGCCGCCCAGTTGCGCGATAACTCGCACATCGTCACCGTGTACGACGTCATCGAGATCGACGAAGGCCCATGGCGTGTGCCCTGGATCGTCATGCAGTGGGTCGACGGACATTCCCTCGCCACGGAGCTCAAGCGCAACGGCCCCCTCACCCCGGAGCGCACCGCTCAGGTCGCCGAGGCTCTGCTCGACGCATTGCACGATGCACACCAAGCAGGCATCGTGCACCGCGACGTCAAGCCGGCCAACGTGCTGCTCGGCCCAAAGGGGTCGATCCTGCTCGCCGACTTCGGTATTGCCTTCACGCGGAGCGATCCCCGGCTCACCCGCACCGCTGCCGTCATCGGCTCGCCCGCCTACATGGCGCCGGAACGCTGGCAGGGAGCCGAGGGCGATGGCCGAGCCGATCTCTTCTCGCTCGGCGTCACCTTGTACGAGGCACTGGAAGGAGCCCTCCCCTTCCCCGCAGGCAACCCTGCCGCCGCGTCGTCACAGGAGCCCGAGCCGATGAAACGGCCCGGGAGGCTGGCCCCGCTGGTCCTTGCCCTGCTGGAGAAGGACCCGGCCCGGCGCCCGACCACGGACACGGCACGAGGCATGCTGCCTGCCCCATCCAGGCCGCTCGGCCCCAAGACCAAGACCCTGGAGACGGCCGGATCCGGCGAGCCGGTGCGCCTTACCGCCAAACGCAGCGACATCAAGCAGCGGTACTCGGAGTCCGCTGGAGAAGTTGCCGGATGGGTGGGCATGGCGATCGGTGCGCTCATGGGCGCTGTCACTGCCCCGAAACCGGTCCTGAGCCTGGACTGGCCGGATATCGAAATCGGCTTCGACAACCGCTGGGGCAACGCCGGAGCGGGAGCCATGGTGGGCTACTCCCTGTTCTACGTCATTTTCTGGCTGGTCGGCAGGATGGCCGGAGCCGGCGCTCAGCCCGACGTGATCACTCTCGACGAGCGCGGCCTGACCGTTACCACGTGGAGTGGCAACCAGGAGCGCCGCGTCGCAGAGGACGGCACCGTCGAGTCCAGGCCCAGAACCTTCGCTCTGCGCTGGGAGGCGCTGGAGCGCATCGCCATAGAGCGCCCGAAGAACCCGAAGAAGCCGGAGCCCCTTGCCGTCGCTGTGTGGTTCCGGGCATCGAACCAGCCCTCAAAAGAGTGGCGCAGCAGACACGGTGCTACGAAGCGAGAAGGCGGCGGCCTCTTCATCTACCACGCCAGTTCCAGCCCACTCACCATCAACCCCGAGCGATTGCGCGACCCCCTGAAACGCTATGCGAACGAGATTTACAAGGACCCACACGACATCCCCGATCCATAGGACTTCGGTGCCTTCCTCCTCCGCCGCTGGCACATCCCACAGCCTGGCCGCGTGAGGAGGGAAGGTCATCTGGAGTGCGAGAGGTCGCGGCGTGCGATGACCAGAGCACGCCATTGTTCACGCACGGTCTGTTCGTCTTCGAGCCAGTTGAGTTCCGTGTCTGGGGAGTGCGATACGGGGCGGGTATTCATGAAGCAGGCGAGGTCGAGGCAGTCCCACACCGGCGGACCTCATGGCGCGCCTCGTCTTCGACCCCGACGAACAAGCAGCCCTGCGCGCCGACGCCCGGGACCACGCAATCACCGACCCCGGCGTCGCCTACGTCCTCGAGCTTCTCGCCTCCGAGGGCGTCGATCTGGAGAAGTCCGCCGACTGGGAAGACCTCCGCACCCGCGCCGGCCTTCCCGCGCGGGAGCCGAGCAGCGCCGCCTAGGGCTGTCCGGCCGATCATGTGACAGAGGCAGACGGAGACGGCGGTATTGCCTGTTTGCTGAGGGGTTACAGGTACGCTGACTCCATCCTGCCTGTGAACTGGCCGCCTACTTGACTGGCGAGCCAATGGACACGGGAGATCTGGTCACCGTCCCGGTCCCGGGCGTGCACGTGGATGGTGTGGTCCTGCGACGGATCGTCCTGGTAGAGGTCCCGGGAATTCACTGTCAGCGTGAGGTACGCGTACTTCTGCGAGATCGCCTTCAGCCCCGCTTCGGGAACCGCAGGCCACGCGTCCAGGTCCCACCGAACAGCTCCGGCATCTGATCCCAGGGCGGCGATGAAGGGCTCGGCGAGGTCCAGCGGACGACCCCAGTCGAACACTTGGATCGGCAGGCAGTCTGCAGGGTTGTCGTCGGCCTCCGACGAGCCGTACTCCTTGCCGGCTGACGCCCACCATTTGAGGTCGGGCAGTACGTGACGTACTTGCGCCAGGACATCCGGCGACCTGATCACGGCTTCGAAGTCGACCTCTCCCTGACCGATGTCTGCGATGTCCAGCAGGGCGCGCACCGCACGTATCGCTTCAGGCAGGTCGGCGGTGGTGAGGACAGCAGCCGCAGCAGAGTTACTCATCCCGGAACCATAGACGGCCCTCACAGACCGGCCCTCGCAGTTGTCATGACCGGAGCCATATCGCAAGCGACGCTTTGGGGTAAGGGCTGGCGGTGGGTCGGTGTGGGCACCCGCCGCGTGCTGATGTGCCCGCACGATGGTGGAGTCGACTGAGACGTCCCAGTCGATCTCCCCCTCCGCGTCGGCCGCCGCCTGGACCTGCTGAAGCAGACGCTCCCACGTCCCGTCGGCCGACCACAGCCGGTGCCGTTCGTAGACCGTCTTCCACGGCCCGAACCGTTCCGGCAGGTCACGCCAGTGAACACCTGTCCGCACCCGGTGCAGATCCCGTCGATCACCTGCCGGTGATCCCTCCACCGGCCACAACGCCTGTTGCCGACCGGCAGAAAGGGCCGGAGCCGTTCCCACTCGGCATCACTCAGATCACCCCGCCCCATGTTCCGCCTCAACGACCTGGTCGCCGAGTCGTCACATGATCGGCCGGACAACTCCTAGTGTCCCGCGTCGGAGATCCGTCGTTAGTTTGTGTATGACTGCTTCTGCGGATGTGCCGGTGCCTCGTCGTGGTCCGAAGTTGGAACCGTTG
>NZ_JBIWKA010000055.1:0-8071 GCF_044765445.1 Streptomyces sp. NPDC102467
GCTCCAGTACCGCCCCGGCGTCCTCAACGGTTGCCTCATCGGCACCGGTCTCCAGCCCGAGCCGCCATGACGACACCACGCATTCAAGGTCAGTAGATGTCGGACCTTTAGATGTCGGACCTTCCCGCCAAGCTGCGGGACGCCCTGACGCCAGCGAGTGAGGTCATAGCCTCAGTCGGCGAACAGTACTCTCCATAGGCACGGTTGGATCTGGGTGAACGGGCCGCGGAGTCGGCTGGAGAGGTGGCCCGCTCGGAGATCGGGTCGTCGTTGAAGTCGGCGGCCACCTCTAGAGATCTTTAAGGGCTGGGATTACGGCAGTTGAAGGTTGAGTCCGGTCTTGGCTATGAGGCCCTCCAGGAGACCGGGTCGGTACTGCATCCGTTTGAGCCGGTCTTCACCAGCGCGGTGAGCTGATCAAGTCGGCGTGGCCGACGGTGCCTGTGGGCGAGGGCGAAGTCGTTCACCCCCACCACCTCGGGAATCTCCCTCTTCGGCCAGAGGCATGTTCATCAGCACGCGCAGAGCCGTGTGCCGCGACATTTTTATCGGCAGCCTCATCGACACCCGCACCGCAGCCCGGCCGGTCAACTCTTCGACCAGGACACGGACCTGTTCCGTCAGGCGTGAGGTGCGGCGCAGGTACCGCTCGATGAAGCCGGGCACCTGCTCGCGAAACGTCCGCCGAGCACGCCCGATGGAAGTGCGGACGAGCCGGTGTATGCGGACCTCGAGCACCACGCTCCGCGCATTCACCGGTACATCCGCCAGACGACGCATGTCAATGACCAGCGCTTACAGCCCTGTAAACACTTCACCTACGCGGGAGTTCACGAGTAGCATGATCATCCATGACGCTCGGCACGCCGGTCACCATCGGATGCGAGCCGGTTCCGCTGATTGGCCAGGCCCGGGCCTGGCGGGACCGGCCGTCAGATGACCAGAACGACACGAGCCGTATGACGGAGACTGTCACGTACGGATCTGTGGGAGCCCGGGGTTGAGATGCCCCGGGCTACCCGACCACGTAGGTCGACCGGGGTGTGACGGGACTTGGTCGTGCTTTGCGTGTTCGCTGGGTTCGCAGTTCCTGCCCCAATTCGCTCCCAGCACGGTCCGTACACTGCGGAGTCGCACCGATGGGCAATGTGAGTGAAGTTCTACTCTGCAAGGTGAAGACCCGATCGAGCGGCGGGCGGAGGGCTGTTGTGCAGGCCGCACGCCGTCATGGCGTCGCTAGGAGTGGGGCAGAGTGGGCGATACGTTGCAATGTTCCGACATTCGTGTGGTGGTAATAGAAGGCATTCCCCTGCTTCTGGACGGCTTGCGCTCCGCGTTGGAAAGCGGCGGGATGACCGTCGCCGCAGGGACGCGGGACGCGCGTGAGGGTGTGCGTGTGGTGCGCGAGGAAAGGCCCGACGTGGTCATCGTCGACCTCGATCCGCCCGGTCGCACGGGGGTCGAACTGCTGGAGCAGTTGCACCGGCAGCACCCGGCAGCCCGGCTGATCGCCTCGGTGTCCCCTGAATACGACGACGACAAGCTGTTGTTGACCACGCTGATGGCTGGAGCGACGGGTTACCTGCTCAAGAACACGGAGACGACGGATCTGTTGCGTACGGTGCGGGCCGTCGAACGGGGGTACGTCATAGTGGGGCCGCGGGGCGGCGGCGCATTCTCCGCCCTTCTGGCGAGCCTGGCATCGGAATTCCGTGAGGTGCTCCCGTTCCCGGTGCTCACGAACCGGGAGCGAGAGGTGCTCCGATTAGTCTCCTTCGGCTATGGGAATCGCCGGATAGCCCAGGAGTTGTTCATATCGGAGAAGACCGTGCGCAATTACGTTTCGGTCATCCTGCCGAAGATTCAGGTGTCGAGCCGACAGGAGGCCATGGTCGCGGCGCAACTGGCCGGTCTGCAGACCGCCGGCTCCGGCGCGGCTGTGGGCGCGGGTACAGGTGCGGGGCCCATGGACGCGTAGACGGAGCATCAGAGCCGGAGGAAGAAGGCAGCTCCGGGCCCCACGGCGGCGGGCGGCGCGTCCCCCGCGCCGTCGACAGTCCCGCCGGACGTCACCCGCTGTGGGTGACGAGGCCTGCGGCCAGGAGCCGGCGCAGGCTCCCGTCCACCTGCCGGGCGACCTCCAGGGAGTCGGTCGGCAGGCCCGCCGCGCGGGCGTAGGCCGTGCGCAGCGAGCCGGGGGCACGTCCGTCGCACAGGGAGTAGACCGTCCACGAGCGCGCGTTCAGCCAGTGCATGCGCGCCGACCGGGTGGTGCTCACGATGAGCTGCCCGAGGCCGGGCAGGGCGCACGCGTCGACCGGTGCGACCCGCTCCAGGACACCCTCCAAGGGGGCCTCCGGCAGGTGCGCGGCCTCCTCCTCCTCCTCCTCGGGGCCGGCTGCCGTAGCGGTGGTCCGCGCCGGGGGCTCGGGCGCCTCACTGTCCACCAGCCGCAGGGCCGTGAGGAGCCAGTCGGCGAACCGCCGCCCGTTCTCGGTCAGGGCCTCGTCGGGCAGGGACAGCATGCACTCCGCGAGGTAGCGGGCCCGTTCGGCGGCGGTCCGGTACGTCTGGTCCTGCGCGGCGGGGGTGCCGGGACTGGGCTCGTCGATCTCCTCGACCGTCGGAGGCGCGCCGAACCGCTCGCGCACCGCCTCGCCGGCGGTGGCCGCGGCGGCCCGGAACACCAGCACATGAACGTAGAAGTGCAGGGCGACGAAGACCCGGATGAGGGTCCACGAGCCGATCCGCCATGGGATCGGAACCCGCTCGGTGGGGTTCGCGACCAGGGAGCCCGTCCGCAGAGCGTCGAAGAGCTTGAGGTGGGCGCCCTCGTGGAGCAGGCTCTCGGCGGCGAGCCACGGACTGGCGCAGCGCTCCGGCGCCAGCAGCACCGCCGAGGGGAGCGGGTCGCCGCCGGACATCGACTGCAGGGGCCCCTCCTCGCTCTCCCGGTGTGTGAACCCGACCAGGGTGATGTGCCCGAGCACACCGGCACCCGAGGACGGCAGCAGCGTCGCAAGGAGGTTCGCGCCCTCGCGCAGACCTGCCAGGACCTCGTCCGTCGGGCGGACCGGAGCCGTCGCGCCGCTGCCGAGCGCGTCTCGGTACAGCTCCATGAGCCGCTCGCCCAGCTTCTTCTGCGCGTCGTCGCGCGGGGCCGGCTCCGTCAGCACCCAGGTGTCGCCGAGCTCCGGCCATGCGCGTAGATGAGGATCGGTGAGGGCTTCGCAGGGGCCCATGGGTGGCGCGGTGTCCGCCGCGCCGTCGCCCAGGCGGACGGCGAACGAACTGCGGTCGAGCCGGCAGCGCTCCAGCTCCACGAGGTCCACCTCGAAGCAGTTGCGCAGGACCGGGTCGTACAGCAGCGGACGCAGCCGCTCGTCGGGCCCCGCGGCCGTCGTCCGCAGCACGTCCGCACCCTCGGCGTCGTGGCGCGCCAGCATGGTCAGGCCCAGCCGGAACCGCGCGAGGTTGCGCTCGCCGATGGCGGCGGAGTCGCCGAACTGCCGGTCGGCGCTGAGCAGGCCGTCGGCCCGGGCCGCGGCGTCGGCGACCGGCTGCGCGCCCGTGGCGTCGGTGGACCCGGTGAACTCGGTGGCGCCGACGGACTCGGTGGAGGAGGAAGCGGGCATGACGAACCGTCCCTTGAGCTGGCTTTTCGTGTGAGGGTGTGCTGGCTTTTCGTGTGAGGGCCGCAGGGAGCGGGCGCTTCGGAGGTGCCCGTCGCGGGACACCCTGCTCCGAGGGGCGCGGCGGCGACGCCCGTTCGCGGCGACGCCCGTTCGCGGAGGAGCGGAGGAGCGGTGGAGGGGGCGCTCGCGGGGGCGTGGCGGAGAGGTCCGCGCGGTGCGGCGTGCGGAGGGCGCCGGGCCGGGGGGCGCGGGGCCGAGCCGGGCCGGACACCGGTCCCATGAGGGTCCGGCGCCCAACCCGAGACGCCGCGGGTCAGGCGGTCAGGGCCGCCTGATAGGACGGCAGCCAGGCGCGCTCCTCGGGAGCGTCGACGGCGACGGCCGAGGTCTCGTCGTCGAGGTAGGCGTCGGGAGCCAGGACGGGAGTCTCGATGGTGTCCACGAGCATGTTCAAGCCCTTCGGTCGTCGGTGGATTGCTGAGGCGAGCCGGGCAGGCCGCCGTGCGTCCCGTCCGGCTGCCTCATTCTCCGGCGCCCCCGTCCCGCCTCGATAGGGTCGTTGTCCCGAATGTTGTCCCGTGTACCAGCGGTGACGGTACGTCACCGGGGCTCTCGGCACGCGTACGGGTTGCCGCGGTTCCGGCCCGTCCCGCACACTCCTGCCGGTGACCTCCGACTCCACCACCTGGGAAGCCCGCACCACGTACGGGGACGTGCTGGCCGACCGGCGATTCAGGTTGCTGCTTTCCACCCGGGCGCTGACGGTGACCGCCGACGCGCTGCGCGTCCTGACCTTGTCGGTGCTCGTGTTCGCGGCGACCGGCTCGCCTTTGCTGAGCGCGGTGACGTTCGGCGCCGGCTTCCTGCCGCAGCTCGCGGGTTCCCTGGTCCTCGGCTCGCTCGCCGACCGGGTGCGGCCGCGAGGGCTGGTCGTCGCCGGTCACGTCCTGCAGTGCGGAGCTGCCGCGGTTCTGGGAACGGTCCACCTGCCGGTGCCGGCTGTCCTGGCTCTCGTCGCCGCCGTGGCTGCCCTGACCCCTGTCTCCACCGGCGCGGTCAACCGGCTCGTCGCCGACACGCTCGCCGGTGACGCGTACGTCCTGGGACGCTCGCTGCTCAACGTCTCCGCGTCCGTGGCTCAGCTCCTTGGCCTGGCCGTCGGCGGTGCCGCGGTCGCGTTCCTGGGCCCGCGGACCGCGCTGCTGGTGAGCGCGGCCGCGTACCTGGCTGCCGCTGTCGCCGTCCGTGTTCGGCTGCCCGACCTGTCCGTCCCGGAGCGGTCCGCGGAACCGCAGCGGCGCCGCGGCTCCGGATCGGTGCTGTGGGACAGCTGGTCCGGTGGCATCGGCCTGCTTGCCGATCGGAGGGTTCGCGCGCTGCTGCTCGCCCAGTGGCTGCCGCCGTTGTTCGTCGCCGGCGCCGAGGGCCTGGTGGTCCCTTTCGCGGAGGGCCGCCGAATGCCCGACGGCACCGCCGGTGTGCTGCTCGCCTGCCTGCCGGTCGGCATGCTCGCCGGAGACCTGGCCGTCGGCCGCCTCCTGCGTCCCGCCGCGCGCGAACGGCTGGCCGGACCGTTGGTGGTCGTCCTTGGGCTGCCGTTGACGGGCTTCGCACTGGACCCGCCCCGGGTGGCGTGCGCCGCGCTCCTGCTGGTCACCGGAGTCGGTTTCGCTTACGCCCTGGGGCTTCAACGCCCGTTTCTGGAAGCGGTTCCCGAAGCCCGCCGCGGTCAGGCGTTCGGGTTGCTCACGGCCGGGCTGATGTCCGTGCAGGGCGTCGGCCCGGTCGTCTTCGGAACCGTCGCCGAACTCACCGGCGCCGGAACGGCGATCGCGCTCGCCGGTCTCGCGACGGTGTGCGCGGCGGTCGGCACATCGGGCGGCACGGTGTGGCGGCCGCGCCGGGGAGCGGACGGAGTGATCACCCGTGCCGGGCGCCCGGCATGGCGACCGACACCCCGTGCACGGGACGGCGACGGCTAATTCTTGTCCGCGTGGCAGCCGAAACGGCCGGAACGAGATCAAGTAGGAGCGCACGCCGAGCTGTACATGGAGATCGCCGCGGCCGCTCCCGTGGCCCAGCGGGCGACCGGCCGGGGAACGATTCGGAGCTTGAGAAGCTCATCTGTGGCGCTGTCTGTCTCTCCCCCCAGGTCAGGAGTTATCGCGACTGACCGTCGGATTACCGTCAACGGCAACTGCCCGACCTTCGTGAGAAGAGCGGGCAGTTGCCGTTTTGTAGCTGCGATCCGAGAGGTGCTTCTAGTCCTCGCCCTCCGGGGGCTCGCCGCGGGCGATGGTCATTGACCAATTCACCGTGCTGGGCGCGGTGACAGAGACTGTGCCCTCTTTCTCCACTCCCGAGAGACCAAGCTGGTTGTACGTCGTGGACACTTCCCCAGCGAGGCACTCAAGGGGGAAGGCAGCCGTCACGGGCTTGACGGCGACCTTCATCGTTCCCTTGCCCTCGCAACGCACCGCGACGATGAGCGCGTCGCCCTTCCTGCCGCCCTTGGCGAACGCGATAGTCCGGCCGCCATGCGTGGCGCCCTGCCTGCCGGCGAGTTTCTCACCCGGGTCCAGCTCCGGTGGAACCTTGACTGGCGTCTGATCTCCTTCAACAGGAGAGGCTGAGGGTGAGGCGGGCGAACTGGCGTGCGGCAGCGACTTGGCCTTCGACTCACTGTCGGCGTGATCGGCCGAGCAGGCTCCCGTCAGCGGCAGGGCAGCCGCAGCCAGGATGCAAAGGCTCAACGTTCGCCTGTGTCGCATTACTTGGACTCCCAGATGTACCAGCCGAGGCGGTGCGGCGTGCAGAGCGTCGCATTGGTCTTCACGCCCCTGGTGCCGTTGGCGTACTGGTACTTAAAGACTGTACCGCAATGCCTCAGCAGTCCTGGGTGCGTCACTCGCCGGTCTTGCCGTCGATGAGCTCGCGCGCAACGTCGAGGTGACCGACGTGGCGGGCGTACTCCTGGAGCAGGTGGAAGAGGATCCGCCCCAGCGAGGGGGCCTGGTCGGGCGTTTTGAAGCGGCCCCCGAGGCGTGCCTTGTCACTCAGGGCGGCCGACCTCGTATGGAAGTTCCCGGCCGTCACCTCCATATGGTAAGCGGTCATGACCTGCGCGGTGGAGGTCTCAGCGGCAACCTTCCACTCCTCGGCGTCCCCGCCGGATGGATAGGCAATGACGTCCTCGGCACCGAACCCCCATCGCAGCCATCGGCGTTCGACCCAACCGAGGTGTTGGACCAGGCCGAGCGGCGACCAGTCGAGCGGTTCGGCAGCCGTGTGGAGTTGGTAGTCGGACAGTCCATCAAGCTTTCGCACCAGGGCGTCGCGGTACCACTCCAGATAGCCAAGAAGTAGTTCGTGGGCGTCGCAGACGTCGACGGCCGGACCGTCGAGGAGGGCGGGAACCTTATCCGAGGGCTGCTGCATCCCGCGAACGTAGCGCGGACACGGAGCGGGCCGCACCCCTGCCATGATCTCGGTGTGGCTGGTGTGATCACGGCGTCGGCGCCGTCCTGGATAGGCCGATAGGCCCGTTCACCGGGTTGAGCCCGCGCTGCTTCGGCAAGTTGGTGACCTCAGCGCGCCGCGAGGCCGCGAACGAGCCGCGGCGCGGGCGGCCGTAGGGCCTGCCGCTGGTGGACCGCATCCTCCTGCTCACGGTCTACTGGCGGACGGACTTGACGTTACGTCAGCTAACCCTGTTGTTTGGCGTTTCGAAGTCGGCGGCAGACCGGATCATCAACCACCTCGGCCGGCGACTTGCGCTCCAACCGCGCCAGCGATTCCGCAAGGACACCGTGCTCATCGTGGACGGCACCTTGGCGCCTACCCGTGACCGCACGATCGCCGATCGGTCGAAGAAACTATCGCTACTCCACCGCCCACCAGGCCGTCATCGATGCCGACACCCGGCTCGTTGTCGTGGTCGGTCAGCCCCCGCCCGGCAGCCGGCACGACTCCCGCGGCCGGCAGGAGTCCGGCGTCCAGGACGCCGTCGGCCAGAGGATGACTATCGCGGACGGCGGCTACCAAGGCACCGGGCTGGCCATCCCGCCCCGCAGGACAGAAGGCCAACCTCTCCCAGCGTGGAAGGAAGAACACAACCGCTTCCACATACGAGTACGCGCCCGTGTCGAGCACACCTTCGCCCGAATGAAGAGCTGGAAGATCCTGCGCGACTGCCGCCTCAAAGGCAACAGCGTCCACCACGCCATGCTCGGCATCATCCGCCTGCACAACCTCAACCTCGCCAAATAGAGAGCGAGTTCGCGCCAAGGCCGACCGCACCTTCCTCAACTCGGAGATCGCTTCCGCGACAACTTTTAGAGTCAATGCCGTTGTCTTAGCTGCTCGGCGTAGGCTTCTGCGTACTGCTCCCGGGGGTGGTGCCGGTGTCTGCGAGCGTTTCTGAATTATCGGGTCTC
>NZ_JBIWKA010000056.1:0-6930 GCF_044765445.1 Streptomyces sp. NPDC102467
CGATTAATGTTGACCATGGTTATGTCCATGAAATCGACAATTTCCACTTTATTGACGGCGTGATTGACGCCTGTCGCGAACTTAAAAAGATGGGCTTCGCGTTGGTGATGGTGACCAACCAGTCCGGCATTGCGCGCGGCAAGTTCAGCGAAGACCAGTTTATGTACCTGACCGAGTGGATGGACTGGTCGCTGGCCGATCGCGATGTCGACTTCGACGGCATCTATTTCTGCCCGCATCATCCGGAGGCGGCAGTAGAGGAGTATCGTCAGGTGTGCGACTGCCGTAAACCGCAGCCGGGCATGCTGTTGCAAGCGCAGCAGGAATTGAACATCGATATGGCCGCTTCTTATATGGTGGGGGATAAACCGGAAGACATGCAGGCGGCGATCGCGGCCGGCGTCGGCACCAAGGTGCTGGTGCGTACCGGCAAGCCGGTGACGGAGCAGGGCGAAAAGCTGGCCGATTGGGTGCTTAATAGCCTGGCGGACCTGCCTGCAGCCATCAAAAAGCGGGTTTAATAGGCGTTACGAATGAATAGTGAGCGGTCAGATAAAAAATGCATATTAACGCTTGTCATTCTGAACCGGCTCCCTATAATGCGCCTCCATCGACACGGAACATGTGAACAACTTCACAGAGTATCCGGGGGTCGCAGAGAAAAAATCCTGAAATTAGGGTTGACTCTGAAAGAGGAAAGCGTAATATACGCCACCTCGAGTTAGCAAGCGAAAGCGCCTAACTCACTGCTCTTTAACAATTTATCAGACAATCTGTGTGGGCACTCCACAAGACGATATCCAGCATCTTCGGATGCAAAAAAATATCAAGTCTTGAAGAGTGACTAACTGAAGTAAAATTCATGCAGTAAATCTTTGAGCATCGCTTCTCGAGTGGAAGCAAATCAAGCTTTTAATTGAAGAGTTTGATCATGGCTCAGATTGAACGCTGGCGGCAGGCTTAACACATGCAAGTCGAGCGGTAGCACAGGGGAGCTTGCTCCCTGGGTGACGAGCGGCGGACGGGTGAGTAATGTCTGGGAAACTGCCTGATGGAGGGGGATAACTACTGGAAACGGTAGCTAATACCGCATAACGTCGCAAGACCAAAGAGGGGGACCTTCGGGCCTCTTGCCATCAGATGTGCCCAGATGGGATTAGCTAGTAGGTGGGGTAATGGCTCACCTAGGCGACGATCCCTAGCTGGTCTGAGAGGATGACCAGCCACACTGGAACTGAGACACGGTCCAGACTCCTACGGGAGGCAGCAGTGGGGAATATTGCACAATGGGCGCAAGCCTGATGCAGCCATGCCGCGTGTGTGAAGAAGGCCTTCGGGTTGTAAAGCACTTTCAGCGAGGAGGAAGGTGGTGAACTTAATACGTTCATCAATTGACGTTACTCGCAGAAGAAGCACCGGCTAACTCCGTGCCAGCAGCCGCGGTAATACGGAGGGTGCAAGCGTTAATCGGAATTACTGGGCGTAAAGCGCACGCAGGCGGTTTGTTAAGTCAGATGTGAAATCCCCGGGCTCAACCTGGGAACTGCATTTGAAACTGGCAAGCTAGAGTCTCGTAGAGGGGGGTAGAATTCCAGGTGTAGCGGTGAAATGCGTAGAGATCTGGAGGAATACCGGTGGCGAAGGCGGCCCCCTGGACGAAGACTGACGCTCAGGTGCGAAAGCGTGGGGAGCAAACAGGATTAGATACCCTGGTAGTCCACGCTGTAAACGATGTCGATTTGGAGGTTGTGCCCTTGAGGCGTGGCTTCCGGAGCTAACGCGTTAAATCGACCGCCTGGGGAGTACGGCCGCAAGGTTAAAACTCAAATGAATTGACGGGGGCCCGCACAAGCGGTGGAGCATGTGGTTTAATTCGATGCAACGCGAAGAACCTTACCTACTCTTGACATCCAGAGAACTTAGCAGAGATGCTTTGGTGCCTTCGGGAACTCTGAGACAGGTGCTGCATGGCTGTCGTCAGCTCGTGTTGTGAAATGTTGGGTTAAGTCCCGCAACGAGCGCAACCCTTATCCTTTGTTGCCAGCGGTTCGGCCGGGAACTCAAAGGAGACTGCCAGTGATAAACTGGAGGAAGGTGGGGATGACGTCAAGTCATCATGGCCCTTACGAGTAGGGCTACACACGTGCTACAATGGCATATACAAAGAGAAGCGACCTCGCGAGAGCAAGCGGACCTCATAAAGTATGTCGTAGTCCGGATTGGAGTCTGCAACTCGACTCCATGAAGTCGGAATCGCTAGTAATCGTAGATCAGAATGCTACGGTGAATACGTTCCCGGGCCTTGTACACACCGCCCGTCACACCATGGGAGTGGGTTGCAAAAGAAGTAGGTAGCTTAACCTTCGGGAGGGCGCTTACCACTTTGTGATTCATGACTGGGGTGAAGTCGTAACAAGGTAACCGTAGGGGAACCTGCGGTTGGATCACCTCCTTACCTAAAGATATTGATTCGAGTGGCGTGCTCACACAGATTGTCTGATGAAAAAGTAATGAGCAAACAAAACCTTGTGGTATAGGTAAGTGCCGGGAGATTTGTGACTGTCCAGTGCAGTGACAAACGACAATGGCGCTCGATTTTTCACGAAAAATCTCACCTTTACCCGAAATTATCGAATCGGTGATTCGATAAGCCAATTTCGTGTCCCCATCGTCTAGAGGCCTAGGACACTGCCCTTTCACGGCTGTAACAGGGGTTCGAATCCCCTTGGGGACGCCATTCCGATAATGAGTGAAAGACATTATCACCGGTTAGCGATAACCGAAAAAATCTTAAAGATGACTTGCGAGTCATGTTTAAGATATTGCTCTTTAACAATCTGGAACAAGCTGAAAATTGAAACATGACGGCTGAAATTTATCCCTCCGTAGACGTATTGGGATAAAGAGTAACCTGTCATAGAGTCTCTCAAATGTTTGCAGCACGAACGATGGAAACATCTTCGGGTTGTGAGGTTAAGTGACTAAGCGTATACGGTGGATGCCTAGGCAGTCAGAGGCGATGAAGGGCGTGCTAATCTGCGAAAAGCGTCGGTAAGGTGATATGAACCGTTATAACCGGCGATACCCGAATGGGGAAACCCAGTGTGTTTCGACACACTATCATGTCATGAATACATAGTGGCATGAGGCGAACCGGGGGAACTGAAACATCTAAGTACCCCGAGGAAAAGAAATCAACCGAGATTCCCCCAGTAGCGGCGAGCGAACGGGGAGGAGCCCAGAACCTGAATCGGCTTGTGTGTTAGTGGAAGCGTCTGGAAAGTCGCGCAGCAAAGGGTGATAGCCCCGTACACTAAAATGCACAGGTCGTGAGTTCGATGAGTAGGGCGGGACACGTGACATCCTGTCTGAATATGGGGGGACCATCCTCCAAGGCTAAATACTCCTGACTGACCGATAGTGAACCAGTACCGTGAGGGAAAGGCGAAAAGAACCCCGGCGAGGGGAGTGAAATAGAACCTGAAACCGTGTACGTACAAGCAGTGGGAGCACCTTCGTGGTGTGACTGCGTACCTTTTGTATAATGGGTCAGCGACTTATATTTTGTAGCAAGGTTAACCGTATAGGGGAGCCGTAGGGAAACCGAGTCTTAACTGGGCGATTAGTTGCAAGGTATAGACCCGAAACCCGGTGATCTAGCCATGGGCAGGTTGAAGGTTGGGTAACACTAACTGGAGGACCGAACCGACTAATGTTGAAAAATTAGCGGATGACTTGTGGCTGGGGGTGAAAGGCCAATCAAACCGGGAGATAGCTGGTTCTCCCCGAAAGCTATTTAGGTAGCGCCTCGTGAACTCATCTTCGGGGGTAGAGCACTGTTTCGGCTAGGGGGCCATCCCGGCTTACCAAACCGATGCAAACTCCGAATACCGAAGAATGTTATCACGGGAGACACACGGCGGGTGCTAACGTCCGTCGTGAAGAGGGAAACAACCCAGACCGCCAGCTAAGGTCCCAAAGTCATGGTTAAGTGGGAAACGATGTGGGAAGGCATAGACAGCCAGGATGTTGGCTTAGAAGCAGCCATCATTTAAAGAAAGCGTAATAGCTCACTGGTCGAGTCGGCCTGCGCGGAAGATGTAACGGGGCTAAACCATGCACCGAAGCTGCGGCAGCGACGCTTAGGCGTTGTTGGGTAGGGGAGCGTTCTGTAAGCCGTTGAAGGTGGCCTGTGAGGGTTGCTGGAGGTATCAGAAGTGCGAATGCTGACATAAGTAACGATAAAGCGGGTGAAAAGCCCGCTCGCCGGAAGACCAAGGGTTCCTGTCCAACGTTAATCGGGGCAGGGTGAGTCGACCCCTAAGGCGAGGCTGAAAAGCGTAGTCGATGGGAAACAGGTTAATATTCCTGTACTTGGTGTTACTGCGAAGGGGGGACGGAGAAGGCTAGGCTAGCCGGGCGACGGTTGTCCCGGTTTAAGCGTGTAGGGGGTGTGACCTGGTAAATCCGGTTGCATACTAACCCTGAGGCGTGATGACGATGCACTACGGTGCAGAAGTAGTTGATGCCCTGCTTCCAGGAAAATCCTCTAAGCATCAGGTAACATTAAATCGTACCCCAAACCGACACAGGTGGTCAGGTAGAGAATACCAAGGCGCTTGAGAGAACTCGGGTGAAGGAACTAGGCAAAATGGTGCCGTAACTTCGGGAGAAGGCACGCTGGCATGTAGGTGAAGTCCCTTGCGGATGGAGCTGAAGCCAGTCGAAGATACCAGCTGGCTGCAACTGTTTAATAAAAACACAGCACTGTGCAAACACGAAAGTGGACGTATACGGTGTGACGCCTGCCCGGTGCTGGAAGGTTAATTGATGGGGTCAGCCGCAAGGCGAAGCTCTTGATCGAAGCCCCAGTAAACGGCGGCCGTAACTATAACGGTCCTAAGGTAGCGAAATTCCTTGTCGGGTAAGTTCCGACCTGCACGAATGGCGTAATGATGGCCAGGCTGTCTCCACCCGAGACTCAGTGAAATTGAACTCGCTGTGAAGATGCAGTGTACCCGCGGCAAGACGGAAAGACCCCGTGAACCTTTACTATAGCTTGACACTGAACATTGAGCCTTGATGTGTAGGATAGGTGGGAGGCTTTGAAGCGTGGACGCCAGTCTGCGTGGAGCCATCCTTGAAATACCACCCTTTAATGTTTGATGTTCTAACTCGGCCCCATAATCTGGGGTGAGGACAGTGTCTGGTGGGTAGTTTGACTGGGGCGGTCTCCTCCCAAAGAGTAACGGAGGAGCACGAAGGTTAGCTAATCACGGTCGGACATCGTGAGGTTAGTGCAAAGGCATAAGCTAGCTTGACTGCGAGAGTGACGGCTCGAGCAGGTACGAAAGTAGGTCTTAGTGATCCGGTGGTTCTGAATGGAAGGGCCATCGCTCAACGGATAAAAGGTACTCCGGGGATAACAGGCTGATACCGCCCAAGAGTTCATATCGACGGCGGTGTTTGGCACCTCGATGTCGGCTCATCACATCCTGGGGCTGAAGTAGGTCCCAAGGGTATGGCTGTTCGCCATTTAAAGTGGTACGCGAGCTGGGTTTAGAACGTCGTGAGACAGTTCGGTCCCTATCTGCCGTGGGCGTTGGAAGATTGAGAGGGGTTGCTCCTAGTACGAGAGGACCGGAGTGAACGCACCACTGGTGTTCGGGTTGTCATGCCAATGGCATTGCCCGGTAGCTAAGTGCGGAAAAGATAAGCGCTGAAAGCATCTAAGCGCGAAACTTGCCTCAAGATGAGTCTTCCCTGGGCCTTTAAGGCCCCTGAAGGAACGTTTAAGACTAAGACGTTGATAGGCTGGGTGTGTAAGTGCAGCGATGCATTGAGCTAACCAGTACTAATGATCCGTGAGGCTTAACCTTACAACACCGAAGGTGTTTTTAGAGAGATTTTCAGCGACGTTCCGAGATTGGTTCTGATGGCTTCACGGGAGTGAGGCGGTTGGAATGAAACAGAATTTGCCTGGCGGCAATAGCGCGGTGGTCCCACCTGACCCCATGCCGAACTCAGAAGTGAAACGCCGTAGCGCCGATGGTAGTGTGGGGTCTCCCCATGCGAGAGTAGGACACTGCCAGGCATCAAATAAGCCAAGAGGCCATCCGAAAGGATGGCCTTTTTGCTTTCAGTACCTCTCATCCTCCCTGCCAAAGATCCTGACGCAGTTCGCGCAATGAAACATTTTCACCTTTCCGCTGAATGCTCGACAGCGACGGAAAAAAACGCTATCTTCGGGCATCTAGAAGTCTAAACGTATAAATGGATGTGTGAGGGTTAAGCAATGCCGATTCGTGTTCCTGATGAGTTACCTGCGGTCAATTTCTTGCGTGGTGAGAATGTCTTCGTGATGACATCCTCGCGGGCAAAAACACAGGAAATCAGGCCGCTGAAAGTGCTGATCCTTAACCTGATGCCAAAGAAGATCGAAACGGAAAACCAGTTTCTGCGCCTGCTTTCCAACTCGCCGCTGCAGATTGATATCCAGCTGCTGCGCATCGACAGCCGCGAATCGAAGAATACGCCGGCCGAGCATCTGAATAACTTCTACTGCGACTTCGAGGATATTCAGAATGAGAACTTCGATGGTTTGATCGTCACTGGCGCGCCGCTGGGGCTGGTCGATTTCTGCGATGTTGCCTACTGGCCGCAGATCGAACGGGTCATTGACTGGGCCAAAAACCATGTTACCTCCACGCTGTTCGTGTGCTGGGCGGTACAGGCGGCGTTGAATATTCTGTACGGCATTCCCAAGATGACGCGTGAAGTGAAGCTCTCCGGGGTTTATCCGCACCAAACGCTGCAGCAGCATGCGTTGCTGACGCGCGGCTTCGACGAAAGCTTCCTGGCGCCGCATTCGCGCTATGCCGATTTCCCGACCGAGGTGATTCGCCAATATACCGACCTGGACATCTTGGC
>NZ_JBIWKA010000057.1:0-6830 GCF_044765445.1 Streptomyces sp. NPDC102467
ACCGTGACCCTGGACTGGCCGGCGGGCGCCGGAGACATCAAGGGCGCCTACACCGACGTCCAGGTCTACCCCACCCACACCACCAAGTAAGGGCGCTGCACGCAGCCGGTACGAACCTCGCGGTTCGAGTGCCATCGGCCATACCCTCGCCGCTGCGGGGTGGATCTCGATGAAGCGCATGCGGGAGCCGCAGACGTGTTCCTGCGGGATGCCGGTCAAACAGGCCGGCCGGTGGTTCACGCGCCGTTACTGCTCGCCAAGGCGTTATGGAACCGCCACCGGCCTTCAGAAATGACATCCACCTTGCCGTTTCTGACGCGAACGGCCGTCTCATCGTCGATGAAGTAGATCGGGAAATCCGCCCGCGTACCGATGCGATCAGCCCAGGCGTCGTCCCGCTCGGGGAAATCCGGCGAGTACAGGTGGGGCTTGAGATACCAGTCGAAGAGGCCGAACGGCGGCTCCACGGTCGTCGCGCCGAGCACGTCGAGGTCCGTGGTGTCCCCGATGACGTCGGCGGAGTGGCGGGTGAGATTACGGCTGAAGATCATTGATCCGGCGCTGACCCCCACATAGACCCGGGTCTCCAGCGCCTCCAGGAAGCCGTCGGCCAGACCGTTGCCGGTGATGCTGCGCGCGAGGTGGTAGTGGCTGCCGCCCTCGACATAGATGACGTCGGCGTGGAGCAGCCGGTCGAGCACCAACTGCCGGGGCAGGCCGTTCAGCTCCAGGACGTCGAACTCCCGCCAGCCGAGGCCGTGCAGCCGGTTCATGCCCGCGACGAACCACCCATGATCCCCGGGCTCGGCGACTGATGCCGTGGGAACGTACACGACGTTCGCCGATCCGAACGGCTTTCCCAGCATGTCCCGCAGCGCATCCCGCAGTGTCTCGTTGCGCAGGCCACTCGCCGTCAACAGAAAGTTCATCGGGCGAGCCAAGCACGGCTGACGGGCGCACGCAACGAACCCAGGATCCACCAATACCGTCATGGCATGGCGCGTCAGAAACAGGCACTCAAGACGGGCTACACCCACCTGAATTGGCCAGCAGGATCACCAGCAGGTCGCATACACGAAGGCAGCCACCGACACCGGGAACGTATGGCGAGACGAGGCCGGTCCTGCCCCACCGCGCCGGGGATACACCCCCGGCCGATACGCGCATGGGCCGGTGCGAAGGGTTGCGGGAGGCGCACGGCATAGAAGCGGACTCCGCCGGGGAAAGCCGCGGGATGCGTGACCGTCGTTGTCCGAACGCCCTTGTGCTGAGGGACTGTGGTGCGCGCCTTACGTGCCTGGAGGTCGCCTGCGTCGTTGTCCGGGCATGACCATGATTTTCGGACGTGCAGTGGGGGCCGTGGCCTTGGCCGGATTCGCCACTCTCACGGCAGTCACCTCAGGACTCGACGGCGGCGGACTCGGTTCGACCGACCTCGCCAGCCGGAGCAGCTCAGGCAATGCGGGGAGCACCAGCGAGCCCAGCAGCCGTCCGAGCAGTCCGGGCAACTCCGCCCAGCGGGGCGTTCCCGGCGCCCGGACCATCGACATGATCAAGAACGCAAAGGTCCTGGATGACTCACTCGCGCTGGATTGAGCCCTTCGGCGCGTAGACGCCGGGCGGGCCGCCTCTCACGGACTCAGTCGCCTGGATTCGGCAGAGGGCCCGGCGAGGAGGGCTGCCAGAGGTTCGCGTGCGTCAGCGGGCACAAGTCGATCTCTGACCCCTTGTCCAGACCACTCCTGCGCGTCAGGAGACCCGGGGCGTGGGTGACCGTCGTCGAGGGCAGCATGACAAGCAACATACCTGTCGGTAGGTGTGCTTCGCGGTGTCCGGTTCCTAGGCGTGCGTCGGGCCGGTCAGTGCTGTGGCTCGTCGGTGCCGGAGCTTGCGGGTGGGCGTTTGATGACGAGGGGCGGAATCCAGGTGGCGTCGGCGATGGCGGCCTGTCCGCCATAGGCCCGCAGGTACAGGGAGAATGAGCCTGCTGGTGAGGGCAGCCAGTTGCTCTCCCGGTCGGCGCCGGGGGAGCGGTGCCCGGCGTAGAGGGTGAGCGAGCCGTCGGAGCCGAGAGCCAGCGACTTGTTCTTTGTGCCGAGGGAGTAGCACCCCAGATGGTTGGGGTGGAAGAAGTGGCCCGCGTCGTACAGGGTCAGGGACCAGAACCCGGTGACGGCGGCAGGTTGCCGGTCTCGAAGACGATCTCGTAGGTGTGGTCGCCGGTCAGTGGGGCGCCCGCCGAGTCGACGTCGAGGTAGAAGTGCTGGGTTTCGTTCGGCCGGTTCTCGAACATGTTGGATCGCGCGGGCGTCGTACGGTTCTGGAAGTCCAGGCCTCACTGGGAGTTGATGACGGAGCGGTTCCAGCCGTTTCCGGCCGGGCCACCGTTGTACTTCCACCGCATCGCGTTGGCCATGAAGCTCGCGTCGGTCTCGGTGAAGGCGGCAACCGCATGCCGTTTGATCTCGTGGTCGCGGGCGCCAGCTTCCAGCAGGGCCGCGAACTGGGCCTACAGGGCTGTTTCCGCGTTCTGCGCCGGCACGCTGCGCAGCACATCGCCGAGCTGGTCGAGGAACGTCGCAGGTACCACCCACTGGGTCTCGTCGCCGCCCGACGACGGTCCGGCGTCGAAGTCCGGCACATGGCTCCAGGCCGCGGCACGCGTCGGCGTACCGGGATTTTCCTGCCGGGCGGACCGGCGATCAGGTCGTGACCTCTTCACCGCGCAAGTTCCAAGCACGGGTGCGGCCCCGGGAGGTCGCGGGTTCGGAGACGGTGATCATGCCGGGCGCATGGTCGACGTAGCCACCGACCGCTTCGTCGGGCGCCTCGGGAAGGCGACGTCCACGTGCTCTCCCTCGGAGAGCTCGAACTCCACCGGGCGCCGGTCACGTCGACCACCTCGCGCAGCGCGCCCCAGTGGTCGCCGTGCGGTGGGTGGTCACGACGGCGGCGATGCCGCCGTCACCGATCAGGTCCAGTACGATGCGCGGTTCGGCGCGGCGTCGATCAGCAACTGCTCATCGGTGGCGCGGCACCGCAGGAGGTAGGCGTTGGTGTCCTTGGGGCCGACAGCGACCTTCGAGGTCACGAGGTCGGTCCGCTCTTGCACGTCGGCGGGGCCGTAGGCCTTCACTGCTGCGGTATGGGCCATGGCATTCACTATATGAACTTGTCTCGTCGCTATACATGACGAACTGGTGATCCTGGCGGCGCGGGGTTCTGCCACTTGATCTCGGCCGTGGGGCCGAGGTCTTGCCCCGCTTTGATCCATTCGACTGCAAACCATGTGCCGGTTGAAACCTTCCGCTCTCGTGCTGCCGGTTCCTACCGGTATGAGTTCTTCTTCGTGGCGTCGTAGGGTGCTGGCGGTAGTGGCCGCCTCGATGTGTGTGGCGGGTGTGACGGGCGCGGCCCCCGCGGGTGCGGTGGGGCGCGCGCCCGCGGCGGACGCGCCGTGGGTGGTGTCGCTGGGTGACAGCTTCATCTCCGGCGAGGCCGGCCGTTGGGCGGGCAACGGCGACGAGTTGCTCAACGGCCGGGCCGGCACTGACCGGGCCTGGGGTCGGCAGTCGGACGAGAGCGACCCGCACCGGGTCTACAGTGCCTCGTACGACAACGAACCGCTCCGATGTCGCCGAGGCCCACTCCCTGACCCTCGATGTCCGCAGGCTCAACCTGGCGTGCTCCGGGGCGACCTCGACGGCCCTCGAGTTGCCGGAGAACGGCGGGCAGTCGTTCAAGGGCGAGGCATCTCAGGCCGAGCAGCTCCAGGAGGCGGTGACCGGGCAGCCGCTGCGGGCGGTGGTGGTGTCCATCGGCGGCAATGACCTCGGCTTCGCCAAGATCATCACCGCGTGCACGAAGGTCTTCGTCAACCCCTACGGCGGCTCCCCGTGCGCGCCCGACGCCGACAAGTTCGTCAAGCAGCGCCTGCCCGGCGTGCGGCAGGCCGCGGCCGCAACCGTCGCCGACGTGAAGACCGCGCTGGAGCGCGCCGGCCACGAGCCCGGCTCCTACCGGCTGATCCTGCAGTCCTACCCCTCCCCGCTGCCCAACGCCGCGCGTGTCCGCTACCCGGGCGAGAAGTACGACCGCCTCACCTCCGGCGGCTGCCCGTTCTTCGACAAGGACCTCACCTGGGCCCACGACGACCTCGTACCCCAGATCAGCTCCACCCTTGCCGAGGCGGCCCACGAGGCCGGGGCGGAGTTCCTCGACCTGTCCCGCGCCTTCGAGGGCCGCGAGGTCTGCGCGAAGGGCACCCGGCACGCCGACCTCGACCACCCGCCCACCGGTGCGAGCAGCGAGTGGATGCGCTTCCTGACCACCCTCCAGGGCCAGACCCAGGAGTCCCTGCACCCCAACAGGTTCGGCCAGCAGGCCCTCGGCACCTGCCTTACCCTGCAGCTCCAGCAACCGGCCGTCGACCACCGCTGCACCAACACCAGCGGCAAGGGCCCCGCCGACATGAACCTGGCACCCCTCGCCTGACCACCCCCGCCCCGTGGCCCCCGCTCCTGACGGGACGGGGCCACGGGACAGCACACGACGGGGCAGGTGTTGGCTGCGCCCAACCGGTCAAGATCACTTGTCAATCGGCCAGATCGCGTGTCACAGGACACCCGGGAGCGGCATGGACGGCCCACCGGACAAATTTTCCGCACCGGACTTTGCGCTGGTCCAGTGGTGTCGCCCTATGAATGGGCGACGGTCTTCTCCAGCAGGCCCTGCAGGGCGCTTTGCTGCTCAGGGGTGAGCGCGGCCAGAGGTGACTCCTGGGTGAGGAGTTCGAGGAGCCGTTCCCGCAACTCGCTGCCCTTGGCGGTAAGGACGAGGTGCTTGGCGCGGCGGTCGGTGGGGTGCGCGTGGCGCTCGACCAGACCCTGCTTTTCGAGTTTGTCGATGACGAAGGTGGCGTTGGAGGGTTCGCAGCCCATGCGTTCGGCAAGCTCCCGCATGGTCATCGGCCCGGTCATCTCCCGCAGTGCGGTCGCCTGGGCCGCGGTGAGGCCAAGAGTGACGGCGCGCTGGCGTACGTGATCGGCGATCTGCTGGGCCAGCCCGTTCACCAGGCCGCACAGTTCCCGCTCGGCGATGGCCTGCGCTTTGGGCGGTGTCGTCATGCTCCCCACTCTAGCAAGTCCATCAAGCCATAATAATTACAGCTTGAACCTTTCTAACTTGATGCGAATGGTGATGTGATGGCCGCCGCAAGGCCTGGCGGCGACTCGGTACGCACCGACGAACGAGGAGAGGGCTCCCATGCTCAACTCAGCGGCTGACCAGCAGGACGAGCGGCTCCGGCGGCCGGCGGGACTCCGCTCGGTATGGCTGGGCGACACGAAGGTGTCCTTCGTGCCGGACGGGGCGATACAAGGCAGGCCGAGCGCCTGGCTGCCGGACACCACCGACGATTTCTGGGCGGCTCACCCGGAGTACCTCGACGCCTCCGGCCACCTGTGGCGAGTCTCGGTGGCCTGCTGGTGGAGCACGGCGGCCGCGCGCTGCTGATCGACGCGGGGTTCGGCCCGCACTGCCTGCCGGCCGATCCGGAGACACCGAACGGCGCCATGCACGGAGGTGCGCTCCTGGACAATCTCGCCGAACTCGGCCGCAGGCCCGAACAGATCGACGCGGTGGCCTTCAGCCACCTGCACCCTGACCACATCGGCTGGGCAACGCGCCCCGCCCCGGACGGGGACCGGCCCACGTTCACCGACGCCGACTACCTGGTGGCGGAGCCGGAATGGACCCAGCGCGCACAACTCGAGGCAGCAGGCACGCCCAAGGAAGTCCTTGACGTCCTCGCACCGCACGTCCGTACGGTGACGGGCGGACAGGAGATCTTTCCCGGCGTGCAGTTCCGAATCACCGCCGGCCACACCGCAGGGCATGCGGAATTCGTCATCACAGGAGGCGGGACCCGCCTGATCGCCTTCGGCGACTCCATGCACTCACCGATCCAGGTGGACCACCCGGAATGGTCCTGCGTCTACGACCACGACCCTGCCCGTTCCGCCGACCACCGCCGCCGTCTCGTCGCCGAACTCGAAGAGCCCTACACGATCGGCTTCGGCATCCACTTCGCCGACGCCGTGTTCGGACAGGTCCGCCACGACGGCCACGGCCCCGCCTGGCGCCCGCTGGCCGCCCAAGACGCCGGGGTCAACCACTGACTAACGACCATTCGCCTGCGCACGGCGCTAGGCCGCGCACCAAGTGCTAGCCAGGCATGACGGCCGGCCCAGGCCGTGAGGTGCGCGCGGTGCTCGGGGCGGTGGCTTCCGGGCGAGTCATCAATCGCTGTGCTGCACAGGGCGGCGTTAGTGAGGCGTTAGCGGTCGGCGATCAGACGGTAGCGGCTGCGGGCAGAGTCGTTGTCGTACTGGGGAAACACCGACACCGACCGTTTCAAGGGGACCCGCCATGCGCTCCACCGCCACTGCTCGTATTGCCAGCCGCCGCAGCCTGCGGATCGCCGCCGCGAGTCTGACGGCGGTGGCGGGGTTGTCCCTGACGGCCTGCTCCGGCTCGGACACCGACGCGGCGAGTGGCGCGAAGCCCTCCAACGTTTCCTCGTCCTCGACGTCTTCGCCGTCCCCGTCCCCGTCCTCGGGCGGTGGCTCGAAGGTGGGCGGCGGTTCGGCTTCCGGTGGCGCGCAGGCCGGTAATGCCAAGGCGGGCTCGGATGAGGGCAGCACGGCAGAGGAGGCGGCGAACGGGGGCGGCGACAAGAGCGGTTACGGGCAGTCGTGCGGCACCAACGATGTGAGCTTCACGCTCACGTCCGAGTCCCAGGCCGGCGGCTACTACCTGGTCACCGCCAA
>NZ_JBIWKA010000058.1:0-5645 GCF_044765445.1 Streptomyces sp. NPDC102467
ATCCCACTCCGCATTCGTTAAATCCCCACGGCCCATACCCCCAGCCTGAACTCAACGACCATGCCGTGTCAGCAGATCCGAGAAACAGCGCCTAGGGAGCAAGGCCAACTGGCAGATGGATAGCGCGAGTTGCTGTCCCGCTCGCCCTTCAAGCGCAGTTCGCCGAGCAGATCTCCGGCGCACCCTCCTGACGGCGCTCCGTCCTCGTGAGCGGGGTGGGAGGGCTGAACGAATCCCCTGGAACGGTAGCGCGGGGATCAACTTGCTGCAGCGCTGCGAGCTGGGGCACCCAGCACCCGTGCGTGGGTGCATTCGGACGGAGGGTTACGGGTGGTGGCGATCACGTCGTCGAGCCGTTCGCGCGCAGCGAGCAGGCCGGTGATCCGTCCACTGATCCGCTCGCGCTCGCTCTCCAACTGATCCAGAAGGCCCGGCGCCACCGTGCCGGAGTACACACAGTGCAGGACCCCTCGCACGGACCTGCTCGGCAGCCCGGCGGCGAACAGTTGCTGGATCAGGTGGACCCGGTCGACGGCAGAGTCCGGATACTGGCGCTGGCCGCCGGAGCTTCGTTCGGCCTGCAGCAGGTCCTGCTCCTCGTAGTAGCGCAATGCCCTCACGCTCACCCCGGTCCGGCGGGCCACCTCACCGATCCGCATGCGTCCTCCTTCCTCCTGGCTGACGCCTCGACTTGCACCTCACGTCAACGTCAGGTTTTAGCGTAGTCGACGTCAAGGCATACCAAGCCATCCGGACGAACAAGGCAGGTCATCATGCGCGCAGCCCGCTACCACGAGTACGGCGGCACGGACACCCTCGTCGTCGAGCAGGCCCCGGACCCGCTGCCCGGTCCCGGAGAGATCCGCGTCCGCGTCACGGCGGCCAGCGTCAACCCCGTCGACTGGAAGGTGCGCAACGGCTCGGTGCGCGACTTCTTCCCGGTCGATCTGCCGGCGATCCCGGGCCGCGACGCCGTAGGTCTGGTGGACAGAATCGGCGAGGGGGTCAGCTCGGTCGGCATCGGTGACCGCGTCTTCGGCCTGGGCGGAGTGACGGGCGCGACGGCCGAACTGGCGGTCCTGTCAGCTTGGGCTCCCGCCCCCGCCAACTGGAGCGATACGGAGGCTGCCGCGGCCGGCCTGGCGTCCGTGACGGCGCTGGGCGGACTCAAGACGCTCGGCCAGATGGAGGGTCTCACCCTGCTGATCGAGGGGGCTGCCGGAGGAGTCGGCGGCGCGGCGGTCGAGATCGCCCGCGCTCTGGGGGCCACCGTGATCGGGACGGCCAGTGAGCGTAACCACGCATATCTCATCTCCCTGGGCGCCCTTCCCGTCACCTACGGTGCGGGCCTCGCGGAACGCCTCGCCGGCCTGGCCCCGAACGGGGTCGACCTCGTCCTCGATGCCGCCGCTTCCGGCTCCCTGGCCGATCTCGTCGAGATCGTCGGCGACCCGGACCGCGTGGTGACGGTCGCCGACCACGTCAACGCAGAGCGTCTGGGCGTCCGGGTGGCCAACGCGGTCAACGATTCCACACTCCTGGCCGAAGCGGGCGCTCTCGGCGAGCAGGGCCACTACGTGCCGCGCATCGAACAGACCTACCCCCTGGAGGAGATCGCGAAGGCGCACGCCCACTCCGAGCGCGGACACATGCAGGGAAAGATCGTGGTCACCATCTGATCCCACCTGCTGTACACCGCGCAGGCGGAGTCAGCCCTGGCCCGGCGACGGTATACGCACGACCCACATCAGAAGATCGCTGCCACGCGGCTGCCACGCGGCCCCGGAGGGGCTGCGGGCGCAGGTCTGTCAGTTCTACGACGGAAGCCGTGCCGCGATCTCCCGGGCAAACGAGTCCGCCTCCTTCGCCAACTCCTCCAGCCCCTCCCCCGCGATCAGCTGGAGAAAGCGCAGCAGGTCATGGGCTCCAGCCGAGGGGGAGCATCTCCAGGCGGCGGGCGGCAGCCTCCTGTGCGGGGATAAGGCTGGAGATGGTGGTGTGCTCGCCGCCGTGCGTGTACGCCTCCATGATGACCGTGTACAGGGCCTGATCGATCCGGCGCCGCCGCTCCAGCGGGCTCGGGAGGAAGCTGTCCGACCGCCCTGGGGATGGTCAGGTCCAGGTCGCCAGCCTGGCTGGTCAGCGTCCCTTCCTGGTGGCCGCTGCGGTCGGCGGCGCGGTATGGGTGTGCTCGTGACACGGTTCAGATCATGATCCGCCCGCCACAATTGCCGGTCACAAGGTGGAGACTGCGCGCTTGAGTTGGCGCCCGGTGGAGCTGGTCGAGGACCGGCTGTGGCAGGCCCTGCTGGTGTGCGGCCGCAGTGACCGTGACCGGCCGCAGGACCCGGGTTTGGCGGGCGGCCTCCTCCTCCAGCGAAGGGGCTCGGGTGCGGAGTTCAGCGTCACCGCTCCGGGAGACGGCGGACGAAGTCCAGAAGCAGGGCGCAGAACGCGGAAGGCTGTTCCAGCGGCGCGAGGTGCCCCGCCGCGGGGATGACCACGGTCTGGCCCACGTCGAGGTCGCGGGCCAGTGCCTCGCCACCCTCGAAGAAGTCGGGCATGTCGTGTTCACCGACGCTGACCAGGGCGGGAGCGGTCAGTGTGCGCAGCGCTGCCGTTCCTTCGCCGAGCGGGTCTGCCGCCAGTGGCGGTTCGCCGTGGGCGAGTTGCCCGGTGAGTTGGCCGCGGAGCATACGGGCCGCGTGAGCGCGTACTTCGCCGGTCGCGCCGGGCGAGGTCCATGCCTCGACGCCGGCTGTCACCGCTGCGTCCAGGTCGCCGGCGGCGAGCGCCGTCCTTTCGGCGTCCCAGGCGGCTTGCAGACGTGGGGAGGCCGGCTGGTCGTGGGGCCGGTAACCGACGAGCACCAGGCCCTCGACCCGCTCAGGTGCCGTGACGGCGGCCTGGAGCGCCACCAGGGCGCCGAGGGAGTTCCCGGCCAGGACGAAGCGGTCGGCCCCGAGGTGGTCGAGCGTGTCGAGTACATCCGCCCAGGGGGCCACTTCACGGTCTTGGGGAACGACCGCATCGCCGTGGCCGGGCAGGTCCAGGGCGATGGCCCGCACGCCCGCATCGGCGAGCAGAGGAAGGTGGGCGCCCCACATGGTGCGGTCGGTGGGGCGGGCGTGCAGCAGGACTACGGGGCGGCCTCGGCCCGTCTCATCGGAGGGCAGCAGCATGGCAAGCATCTTTCTTCGGTCGGAACAGGAGGGTGGGAACAAGGGGGTGGGGAACGGAGACGGGAAGGTAGCCGCTCACGGCGCGAAGGAGCGGGAGACCTGCCTGGGGCGGATGTCACGCCGCGGCGGTCAGTTCGTCGGTTTCCGTCTCGCTGAGGCGCAGGGTCGCTGCCGCCAGGTTCTCCTCCAGGTGCGCGGTCTTGGAGGTACCGGGGATGGGCAGGACGACATCGGAGCGGGCCAGCAGCCAGGCCAGCGCCACTTGCGACGGGCCGGCGTGGTGGGTGCTCGCGATCCGGTCGACCGGGCCGCCGGGGCGGGCCAGCTCACCGGCGGCCACTGGCGCCCAGGGGATGAAGCCGATGCCGTGGCGGGTGCAGTACTCCAGGACGTCGGCGGAGCCGCGATCGGTGAGGTTGTAGCGGTTCTGGACGGTGGTGATCTCCACGATCGCGCGGGCCTGCTCGATCTGGCCGACGGTGACCTGGGACAGTCCGATCGCGACGATCTTGCCCTCGTCCTGGAGCCTCTTCAGCTCGCCGACCTGGTCCTCCAAGGGGACCTTCGGATCGACGCGGTGCAACTGGAACAGGTCGATGTGATCGACGCCGAGCCGGCGCAGACTCATCAGGGCCTGCTGACGCAGGTACTCCGGGCGCCCGACCGGCGGCCATGCCGCCGGACCGAGGCGCACCGGTCCCGCGTCGGTCCTGATCACGTCGGGCCCGTTGCGGGTCAGCCCGGCCTTGGTCGCGATCAGTACGTCGTCCCGGTAGGGGTGGATCGCCTCCCGGATGATCTCCTCGCTCACATATGGGCCGTAGGAGTCCGCGGTGTCGATCAGTTGCACGCCGAGTTCGACGGCGCGGCGCACCACGCGGACGCATTCCTGACGGTCGTCGGGTTGACCCCACACCCCCAGTCCGGTCAGGCGCATGGCGCCGAAACCGAGACGGGCGACCTTCTTGCCGGCTATCTCGAAGGTGCCGGCGGCGTCGGACAGAGACGCGGTCATGATCGGAGTTCTCCTTTTTCCGCGGGATCGGTCTGGTCCGTCGGGGTCGCTTCCTGTTCGGACAGCCGGCCGAGCAGGACCAGGGCGTCGGCGCTGGCGCTGCCGGGTTCCGCGCTGTAGACGGACAGGTGCTGTCCGGGGGCGCTGGTGACGGCGAGCGCCTCGAAGTGCAGATGCATCTCCCCCACCTGCGGGTGCCGGAAGTGCTTGTCCTCGTGCGTGCGGGGACGGACCTCGTAGCGCGCCCACAGGCCCGTGAACGCGGGGCTGCGCGTGCTCAGCTCACCGACGACCCGCTCGATCCGGTCGTTCTGCGGGAACTGCGAGGAGGACGCCCGCAGGTTGCCCACCGCGATCCTGGCCGCGTGGTCCCAGTCGGCATAGAACTCACGCGCGAAGGGATCCAGGAAGATCATCCGCAGTAGGTTGTCGTACCGGGAGAAACCGCGGTACAGCTCCCGCGCCATCGCGTTGGCCGCCAGCACGTCCTGCGCCGCCCCGACCACGAAGGCCGGCGCCTCACGTATACCGTCCATCAGCCGCAGCAATTCGGGAGCGACGGTCGTCGGGGCAACCACCGTCCCGACGACGGACAGGCCCAGCCGGAAGAGATGGGCCATCGCCGCGTCGTCCAGCCGCAGTGTCCCGGCGATCGCCCGCAGCACCTGCTCGGACGGATGCCGCTCGCGGCCCTGCTCCAGCCGGATGTAGTAGTCCGTGCTCATCCCGGCCAGCAGCGCGACTTCATCGCGCCGCAGCCCCGGCACCCGCCGCGGCCCGTCATCGGGCAGGCCGACCTCCGCCGGGGCGACCGCCGCACGACGGGCGCGCAGGTAGTCACCGAGTTCGTTCTCGTTTTCCATGACAGTCACGCTAATCGCGGGCGGACGCCGGGGCGTGGTTGCGCTGCACCCACCCGGGAAGGGTTGCTTCGACGCGGACCGGATCCGTGACCTGCCGGCCGGCGCCTGCCGCTACCGCACTCCCAGATCCGGATCGCGCCGACCGTACTCCTTCATCGCGGCCCTGTCGCCGAGCAGGTCGTCGTGGACGGCGATGCCGGACGCGGTCCGACTGGGGCCCGCGACGCCGCCCCACCAGACCCGTCTCGTCGTACGTGACGGTCGACGGAATTGCCGACTTGCGCAGGCCGGCTCGAAGTGATGGCCGGCCATCACGGGACGCGGACCTCAGACGGACGGGATGGGACGGGACGGGATGGGCAGGGGAATGGCGTGGAACACCCCGTCGGGGTCGAATCGGTGCTTCGCCGCGAGCAGTCGTCCGGTGTTCGGTCCGTAAGCGTGTGCGATCTGCTCGGTCTCGTCGGGACCCAGCAGGTTGGGGTAACTGCCCGGCATGGCCCCGGATTCCAGCGCTGCGGACACGTCACGTGCCCATGCGCGGTGTTCCGGTTCCCGGGGGTCGCCCGGTTCCCAGCGGGCGAT
>NZ_JBIWKA010000059.1:0-4535 GCF_044765445.1 Streptomyces sp. NPDC102467
AGACCCGATAATTCAGAAACGCTCGCAGACACCGGCACCACCCCCGGGAGCAGTACGCAGAAGCCTACGCCGAGCAGCTAAGACAACGGCATTGCCTTTAGGGGCTGTCCCGTTAATGCCGGACGCCCCGGCGCAGGTCGCCGGCCACATCGGCATCCAGTGGCGGATGGGCCGCGCATTCTGGGGACAGGGGTACGCCTCCGAGGCGGCCTACGCCTCCCTGGAGTACGCCCTCCAGGACCGCGGCATCGGCCGGGTCGTGGCCGTCACGACGGAGGGCGACACCTCGTCGGCGAAGGTCCTGGACAAGCTCGGGATGGACTTCACCGCAGAGGCCGACGGCGCACGCCGGTACGCCATCGACCTCTCCGAGTACCAGAGCTGAGGCTCGCGCCCCGTCCCCGTCACACGATCTCTGGGTCCCACTCCTCCCGCACCGACCACTCCGTGTCCTTGAGCAGGCAGTCCATGGTCTCGCCGACGCCGCGCAGCACCCCCGTCGCCAGCGCCGCGCCCGCTAGCAGGGCTAGCGGATAGGCGATCAGGCCCGACAGCTCGGACCGGTCGATCAGGACCATGGGGAGGTACAGGAGGGCGGCGACAAGTGCGCCGGCGGCGATCTGACCGTGCACCGGGAGGCGGAACTTGGCGACGCGGGGCACCGGGCGGGTGGCACGGTCGCGGCTGGTGGGGAGCGGTTTCTGGGCGGTCGCCGTGGCGGTGCGGTAGCTGGAGTCGGGCGGGGTCAGGCCCAAGAGGGTGGTGCCGTCGCGGTCGGCGACGAACGCCGCTGGCTGCATCTCCTCGATCAGCTTGTGGCGGAGGGCGAACAATAGCCATCCCTCCGAATCCGCCAGTACCGCGCCCGCGCGGGCGAGTTCGGCGCGGTCCGCGATCAGCGGGACCTCCCGGCCCCTGGCGTCGAAGAGCGCGAGGCAGTTGTCGTACGTGGTGCGCAGCTTGCCGGGGCCGTCGCCGCGCTCGTGGTAACGCAAATGGAGCGGGCGTCCGGCCCGCACCCGTATCGCGTACACCTCGCCCTCCGCCGCGTCCTTGATCAGCACGCGCAGTTTCGCCCGGTCGCCCCTCTGCGAGGTCGCCTTGGACAGGGCCCTGACGGCCTTGTACGTGATGACGATGACGAGGAGATAGAGGATCGCGCCGAAGAGGTCGGAGCCGCGCATGGCGAGCCGCGCCAGGGTGACGGGGGCCAGCAGGATCAGTACGGTGCCGGTCGCGCGGCCGAAGTCCCTAGTGAGTGCGGGGAGTCGGGACGGGATCGGCGGTGTCGCGGCGTCCCGGGCGGGGGCCGGAGAAGCGGGTGTGGGCGCCGTCAGTGGCGGGGCCGAGCGGCAGGCCAGGGCCCAGGCCGCCGTGAGGACGACGGCCGCGGCGAGCGTGGCGACGAGGTCCAGGCGGGGCGCGGGTTTCGTGGACCGTACGTAGACAAGGGCCATCGCGGTCGCCGTCGCGGCCAGCACGCAGGTGCCCAGGGCGCGGGTGAGCAGGGTGGAACGTCGCATGATGCCGCCTCAGGCTTCCTCGGGTGATCAGTGTGACTCCGGTGGCACAAGCACGTAAAGGGCCGCGTTCTGGGACGACTAATTCGACGAGGTGCCTGCTGCCGTCGACGAATACGATCGCCTGAGGGCCGAGATCCTTGCCGACGCGTGATTCGTGACATCCGCGGTTAAGAACCCGCTGCGGCGTCTGGTCACGGTGGCCGAGCAGCTTCAGGTCCGTGAGGGGGACGAGTCCTCATGCGCGAGGGACGTGACATCGGCCCCAGAGGGGTGTTCGGACGTCGCCAGGCGAACGGGTGTGGGCGAGTCTGCCGGAGACGAACCGGCAGGTAGTGGTCCGGCAGTTGACGAGACTGGCCGGTCGCGTGATGACCGCGGCCGCGAGTGAGCCGGGTCGGCGGTGATCGCGGTACTGCCCTGGGAGCGGGCCAACAGCAAGGTGGGCGACCGGCATTTGCAGCGCCTCGCGGCCGTCTATGTCCGACAGTCCACACGACAACAGCTCCTGAATCACCAGGAGTCGACGCGGCTGCAGTACGCGCTGAAGGATCGGGCCGTCGCGCTGGGCTGGGAGGCGGACCGGGTCCTGGTCATCGACGACGACCTCGGGATGTCCGCGACAACGGCGGTGGCCCGGACTGAGGCGTCCCCCGGAGTGTGGACACAGGGGCTCATGCTGCGATTGCGAGTGTATCTGCCCGTCGGTGCTGTTGTTCGAACTCGGCTGGCGAGAGGTAGTTGAGGCCACTGTGGCGCCTGCGGGCGTTGTAGTAGGTGAGCCACTGGAAGATCTCCAGCCTCGCCTGACGTACCGTCGAGAACAGCCTCTTGTGCGTCGTCTCCCTCTTGAGTCCCTGCCAGAAACTCTCCGCGAGGGCGTTGTCGTAACTCGAGCCGACCCGCCCCATGCTCCTGCAAACCCCGAAACGGTCGCAGACCTGCGCGAACGCGTCCGAGGTGTATTGCGTGCCCCTGTCCGCATGGAAGATCACTCCGCCGACGTTTCCACCGCGGCTCGTCACGGCCATCTCCATGGCGTCTATGACCAGTTCGGCCCGCATGTGGGTGGCCATCGAGTAGCCGAGCACCCGGCGTGAGCAGATGTCCAGGACGCAGGCCACGTACAGCCCCGCGCCTTGCACCTGCACGTATGTGATGTCGCCGCACCACTTCTCGTTCAACTGCCGAGCGGAGAAGTTGCGTCGGACGAGGTCGGGGGCGGGCGGTGCGAGCCGGTCAGGGACGGTGGTGCGCTTGCGCCGCCGCAGGTGACGGCCCTCGATCCCGTTGATGCGCATCAGGCGCTCGACGCGTTTGCGGTTGACTGTGTGCCCGAAGCCCCGCAGCTCGGCGTGGACCCGGCGGACTCCGTACGTCCCCTTGTGCTCTGTGTGAATCTCGCGGATCTCCGCGACCAGAGCGCCTTCGGCGGCCTGCCGTTCGGCACGGGTTCCGGCACCGGCCAGCCACCGGTAGTAGCCGGAGCGTGCGACCTGAAGGACCCGGCATATCCGCTGTACACCGAACTCGGCGCGGTTCCGGGAGATGAAGTCCCAGCGGCGGGTCTTCACTTCATCTCCTTCGCGAAATAGGCAGCCGCCCGACGCAGGATCTCCCGCTCGAGCTGCCACTCCTTCTCGGCCTTCAGCAGCCGACCGTTCTCGGCCCGCAGCCGGGCCAGCTCCTCATCTCGGCTTTCTGCCGCTTCGCCGCCGCTTCCGCCGCGGCCGGCCTGTTCGTCGGCCTGGCGCACCCAACTGCGCAGCGTCTCGCCGGTCACCCCGACATCGCCGCGACCGCGGCATACGTGCGCTTCCCGCCCGCCGCACGATAGAGCGCGACTGCGTCATTCCTGAACTCCGCCGGATACGGAGACTTCCGTCCCACCAGGACACCCTTCCTCGGATCCCCAAGATTCATTGTCAGAGTGTCCACACCACTGGGGTCGCCTCACTCCGATGCTCCACCACCCGGATCACCAGTCTTGTCCAAGCCGTCCTCACCCTGCATCTGAACAGCTCAGATCGATGATGGAAAAGGCTCAGTGAGTTCGGTTTCGGCGAGGGGCGTGGCTCTTCTGAAGTGATCGGCTGAACCGATCGCGCTGGTGAAGGGCGGAAGCCTGGGCTTCGTCACGAGTTTGGGGCTGGCCTGGGGCTCTGTCGGTTCTTGCTGGTCGCTATCGTCCTGGCATGGAAACTGAGTTCGACATGGCCCAGGCGCTCTCCGCTGGTGTTGCGGGCCGGGCGGGTGCGTGGGAGTTCGTCCGGGGGTTCGCGGCGCACTGGACGACTCCGCTGAGCGAGGGGGACGGCTGGGACGAGGCCGACCTGGTCGCCGCTGAGGAGCGGCTGGGGCTGCGGCTGCCGGTTGCCCTGCGCGAGGTATACCAACTGCTCGGAAGGCGCCGGGACCTCACCAGCAATCACGATGTCCTGCTCGCCCCGGCTGAGTTGTATGTCGATGCCTCCCGGGAGGGGCTGGTCTTCCGGCACGAGAACCAGGGTGCCGCCTCCTGGGGCGTCCTCCTAGCCGATCTCGCCAAGGAAGATCCCGGGGTATTCATTCGCGCAGATCTGGCGGACAAGACGGCCGAGAAGTGGGATAGCTGGCTGGAACGGCTCTCGCTCGCCTTCGTTGAGATCGTCCTCTCGGAATCCCTGCATGCCCCTGAAGGGCTCTGTGACTTCCTGAGCGATCTCGACGAAGACGGCATCGACGTGCTGGAGCGGAACTGCACTCGCCTCCCGTTTCCGGGTTATCCGCTCGGCGAGGAGGAGCCCGGTGTCCGCTGGTTCTTGGGGGCGAATGTCCTGGTGCGGGACGACGAAGGAGAGGTGCTCCTGGCCCGTGCGCGCACCGAAGATGCCCTTGACCGCATGCGTGAACTGATCCCGGGGGACTGGCTCAACGACTATTACTGAGGTTTTCGGTGTGGGGTCGGGTGGTGACCGGTGATCGCAAGACCGGTCCCGGCGAGGCAGCCATCGATGAGGTCGGGTCGGTATTGAA
>NZ_JBIWKA010000060.1:0-4071 GCF_044765445.1 Streptomyces sp. NPDC102467
GCTCCAGTACCGCCCCGGCGTCCTCAACGGTTGCCTCATCGGCACCGGTCTCCAGCCCGAGCCGCCATGACGACACCACGCATTCAAGGTCAGTAAGCGGTTCGTCCGCGTGGAACGAATCGGGGGCACCAGGCAGACCGTCGTTTCCGACCGGGCCCGGCTCGACTTCCACGCGTGGGGGTCCACGGAAGCCGAAGCCCACGACCTATGCGCGCCCGTGCGGGGACTCATCGGGGCGATTCCCGGAGTCCGCGGCGGAGTGACGGTCTACAGCGTGGCGGAAGTCGGGGGCCCGCAGTGGCTTCCCGATGACCAGAGTTCACAGCCGCGCTATGCGTTTGCTGCGGAAATCCATATGCGCGGGAAACCCCTCTAGCGAGAGGGCACTTTTCTCAACCCGTCATCGTCAAGGAAGTCGCGTGCGCTCTCAGTAAATACAGCAAGGTGCTTCTTGGCGTCATTCGTCCCGCCCCGAATTTGTCGCAGCACATCGTCTGCGTCACCGGGCGCGTTTTCCATGAGCGTGATACTTACCCACCCCGTGAGCATACAGACTTGCTGAACGCTAGCCTCGAATTCTTCTCCACACTTAGCTACAGCTTTCGGGCCCAAGAGAGATACCTCTACGAATGCGGATGTGACGGCGTTTTCGAGTACGGATAGTTCCTCGTAGAAATCGTCGTCGAACACTGTAGCCAGGGGAATGGTTGGCCGAGTAAGAGGCTCGCCTGAATATTCGCTAAAAGTGGGAATGGCGAGATCATCCAGAAACTTCACTAGTTTCCCCCCAGAGGTGATCAGGTCTCTATAGGCGACTTCTCGAACCCCATTTCTCTCGCGTCGGTGTTCTGCCCGTGAGGCTATTAGCGCTCCCTCGCGCTGAAACCATCCGGCGGCCAATGAGGCGCCAATTGTGGCAAGGGAACCGACTGCTGCACCGGTTACTGCGGCCAATCCTGCGTCCATGACGCGGGACCTTACAGCCACCCTACGTACGGCGTGGCTGATTCCACCAAATCAACTCCGAGGGGACACCTATGCCTCTTAACGCCAACGCTGTTCGCGTGGCTATCACCGGTGCCGCTTATGTGGCTCCGCTCGACTCCACCAAGCCGACCGATGCGGCTACCCCGTGGCCCGACACCGCTACCGATATCGGATGGATTTCCGATGACGGGATTACCGAATCCAACTCCGCGGACACCACGGAAATCAAGGGGTGGCAGGGCGGGCAGACCGTCCGAAAGGTCATCAGCTCGTCTGAGGTGACTTACAAGTTCACCGCCATTGAGACGAGCAAGACCGTTCTTGAGCTGTACCACAAGGGTTCCAAGGTGGTCACCACGAGCGGTAAGAGCGTGCTTGCCATTAAGGCGCCGGGCCCGGACCGCCGACAGTTCGGATTCGACGTTATCGACGGGAACTCTCACGTTCGCATTGTGATCCCGGACGGCGAAGTCAGCGAGACCGGCGATATCACGTACAAGGGAGATGAGGCTATTGCCTACGAACTCACCGTGACGGCTTATCCCGGTGCGGACGGAACGGTTGCCATCAAGTGGCGGCAGGCCACCCGCGATCCCGACGTCGTGCGGGCCATGCTCGAGGACTACCGGGCCGGCCTCACCATCGACCGCCAGCACGAGGAGACCGACCGGAACGCCGGCAAACGCATCAAGTGCCCGACGCTGATCCTCTGGTCACTCCGGGACAACCTGGAAGACCTTCATGGCGATCCCGTCGCGATCTGGCGCCGGTGGGCAACCAATATCCGCGGACACGGTATCGACGCAGGCCACCATGTCGCCGAACAGGCCCCAGCCGTCCTGGCCTGCGCCCTCGCTGACTTCTGAACCGCCCCGGGTTTGATGGAGATCATCAAGACCCGGAAGGATGCCGATCATGGCTGCTCCCCGTAAGTACCCCGACAAACTGCGTGAACGCGCGACGCGTCTGGCCGTCGAGGCCCGCAAGGACCCGGCCGGCCGGGCCGGTGCGATCAAGCGCACTGCCGACCAGTTGGACGTGCACCCCGAGGCCCTGCGGGGGTGGGTCAAGCGGGCCGAGATCGACGAGAGCACCGTTGCCGGGACCTCCAGTGCGGAGGCCGCCCGGATCGCTGAGCTGGAGCGGGAGGTGAAGGAACTGCGGCGGGCGAACGCGATATTGAAGTCCGCCTCGGCTTTCTTCGCCGCGGAGCTGGACCGTCCACTGCGCTGAAGGTCGCCTACATCGACCAGCACAAGGAGACGTTCGGCGTCCAGCCGATCTGTGATGTCCTCGCGGAGAAGGACGCGCCGATCGCGCCGAGCACCTACTACGCCGCCCACACCCGCCCGCCGTCGGCCCGCACCTTGCGCGATGAGCAACTCACCGAACACATACGCCAGATCCATACCGACAACTACGGCGTCTACGGCGCCCGCAAGGTCCATGCCGCCCTGGTCCGTGGCGGAGTCCAGGTGGCCCGCTGCACTGTCGAACGCCTCATGCGCCGGGCGGGACTGCGCGGAGTGATCCGGGCCAAGAGCCCACGCACCACCCGGCCCGCCCCCGAGACCGACCGTCCAGCCGACCTGGTCGAGCGGCAGTTCACCGCAACTGCCCCCAACCAGCTGTGGGTCGCAGACATCACTTACGTCAGAACATTCTCCGGCTGGGTCTACGCGGCCTTCGTCATCGACGTGTTCTCCCGCATGGTCGTCGGCTGGCAGGTCGCCACCAGCCTCTACACCGACCTCGCTCTGGACACGCTGGAGATGGCGATCTGGCGACGCCGGCACACCGGCGCCGACCTGGCCGGCCTCACCCATCACTCCGACCGCGGAGTCCAATATCGTGCTATTCGCTACACCGAACGCCTCGCCGACGAGGCGGCCGTGGCCTCGGTCGGATCCAAGGGCGACTCGTATGACAACGCCCTCGCCGAGGCGTTCAACAGCCTCTTCAAGGCCGAGCTGATCCGCAACAAGGGACCGTGGACGTCCGTCAACGACGTCGAGATCGCGGTCGCCGAGTACATCGACTGGTTCAACCAGCGACGCCTGCACGGCGAGCTCGGACACGTCACCCCCGCCGAGCACGAGGCCGCCCACTACGCGGCCGAACCCCCTGCGTCACTCCAGGAAACCAGTTAACTCACTCTCCACAAAACCCGGTGCTTGACAGGATGTGGGTGGAGACGTTCACCGGACTGCGGCTGGATCAGTTCGGGCGGCTGCTGAAAGTGGTGCGGGAGCGGGGTGGCAACGGCACCTTGCGGGGGCGGCCGTGGAGTCTCCCGCTGGCCGAACGCGTGCTGGTCGTCGCGGTGTACTACCGCACGAACCTGACCATGCGGCAGTTGGCGCCGCTGTTCGGGATCTCCTCCTCGACCGTGTGCCGGGTGATCCAGCGGCTCGGACCGCTGCTGGCACTGGAGCCCGTCTCCCGTCCCACCGACGGCGCGGACCGTCTCTGGATCGTGGACGGCACCCTGATCCCGGTCCGAGACCGGCACCTCGGCACCTCGTCGCGCAACTACCGCTTCTCGGCGAATGTGCAGGTCATCGTCGATGCCGACACCCGCCTCGTGATCGCCGCAGCCCGGCCGGTGCCGGGCACCACCGCGGACGCGCACGCCTGGCGGAACTCGGGCCTGGCCGAGCACTGCGCGGGCGTGACCGTGCTCGGCGACGGGGCCTACCTCAACTGCGGCATGGTCGTACCGCACCGCAAACGCCCCCGACGGCCGCTGCTGCCGGGCGAGGAGGACGACAACGCCGCCCACCGCAAGGTCCGTGCCCGGGTCGAGCACGTGATCGGCCGGATGAAGAACTACAAGATCCTCCGCGACTGCCGGCAACACGGCAACGGCCTCCACCACGCCGTCCAGGCCATCGCCCAGATGCACAACCTCGCCCTCGCATCATGACCAGAGAACCGTCTTCACAGGCTCCGACCTGCCCGAACACGGCCTTGTGCAACACCCTTTAGGGGCAATGCTGTTGCTTTACGGGCTGGCGGGTTGGGGTCGTTGGATGCGGACGGCTTGAACGCCGGCGCGGGCGGGCTGGGGCCAGTTCTGGTGTT
>NZ_JBIWKA010000061.1:0-3973 GCF_044765445.1 Streptomyces sp. NPDC102467
CAGCGTTCAAGGTCGGCCTGACGGCAGGTGGCAAGGCTGAGGTTCTCGTCCTCGAGCCAGTCCAGAAGGCAGACGGCCGCCCGCAGATGTTGCCGCGCGACCGCGAGCTGGTAGTGCGTGACCTCTTTGCCGCGGCTTCGTCGGCGAAGCCGGCGAAGGAGGTGCCAAGTCGCGTACCGGTGCAGGATTTTCCGTCCCTCGGCCGTCGCATGGGAGGCGACGAGGGTCTTCACGTGCCGTTCGAGACGGACCATCTGCTCGTCCCGCTTGGGCAGGACGTCGGTGGCGACGAGAACACTGCGGATGTGCTCGACGACCTTGCCTTCAGGGAGTTCGTCCAGGGCCTCGTGGGTGAGGGGACGACGGCCGGAGCCAAGATCGGGCAGGACGGTGGAGACGATGCCCTTGGAGAGCCAGCGCATCGCGGTGCCAGCTCGTTCAGTGCTGGCCAGGGCGTCGTGGAGGGGCTGCAGCTTCGGGGATATCGACCCGGTGCCGTAGCTGAGGATCTCGTGGAGCCGTTGCTTGAGTGTGCAGCGGGGGCACGGACCCGGCGCGTGTAACCGCTCGGCTTGTCCGCAGGTCGGACAGGGACGCCAGAGTTCAGCGTCCGGCGTGGTGCAGGGCCCGCAGACGGGGCGTCGGCAGTGCCGGAGTGGATGCCACGCATTCGTCCGCAGATGGTGCAGTGAGCTTGGCGTCGATCGCAGCCGCCGCAGCGGGGCAGGCCGGTCAGTATCGAGAGCGTGCAGGGTGCGGTGCGGCCGCAGATCGAGCAGAGCAGTACGGGCAAGGGGCGGCAGATCGGGCAGATCGGCCTGTCTGCGGTGCGGGAGTTGACCATGCGTGACTCGCCGCAGACGATGCAGATCTCCAGGTTCGCCGGGTCGGTGATCAGGCAGTGAGGACACAGCGGTCGCCCCTGGTCGTCGCGGGTGGCCGGCTCGCGCCGGGCTCCGCAGCGTACGCATTCTTCGAAGCGGGACTTGGCGATGCAGTTGCGGCAGACCCGCTGCCCGTCGAGCGGCTTGTCGATGCGGACCACCCGGCGGCAGCGGGGGCAGGCGGGCCGGACGATCCCGGCGACATCCGCCTCGTGCAGCAGGTCGAGAACTTCAAGATGGCGCGATGCGGCGCAAGATAGCCCTCCCCGGTCAGCAAGCGCGGGTCGTCCTCCAGGGCCCAGACCACTCGCTGGCGATAGTGGGGACGGTGGGGTGCCGTCCGGCGGAGGGCCTCGGCGACCGCATCACGGTCGGCGCCCGGGGCGATCGCGGTGATCAGTCCGTGGACGACCATGGCGGGATCACGGTCGTCGTGGTCGGGACACATCGAACAGCGGGGCAGGCCCTTGCGGTCCCGGAAGCCGACGCGTCGGACGTTGCCGCAGGCGGAGCACTCGGCGGTTTCCTGACCGCAGACTCCGCAGTACCAGTCCTGGCCCTTGCGCTGGAGGGTTCGCAGCTTCTTGCCGCACTCGGCGCAGACCGGCGGTGAGGTCGCCGACGCGCCGGCCTTGCGGAGCTCGATGAGCAGATCACCGACGGCCCGGGGCGCCGGGGACCGGCCGTCGGTCAGGACGGCGGGCCGTATCGCCAGAGCCTTGGCCAAGTTCCGTGACTTCGCGCGGCCGCCCGCGACCGTGGCGACCACGGCCCGGATGGCCTCACTGTCGAGATCGTTCTCGACGTGGGCGACGAGGTCTGTGATCAGGCCAATCGGATCGGCGACGGCGCGATCGAGCTGGTCAGCTGTGGTCATGAGCGGTCAACACCCCTGATCCGGGCCCGCTTTGGCCGCAGCCCGCCGAGTCCCTCCACGTAGGGTGCCGAGGCGCTGGCGGCTGCCTTCTTCGGCTTCTTCACGGCGCCGGCCGCCGCGATGGGCTCGATGAGGTCGTCCATGGTGCAGTCAAGGATGTCGAGCAGGGCCATAAGGATCTTCAGGCTCAGTCGCTCCGGTCGCTCGACGACGAGCCGGTAGACCTGGCTCGACGACAGGCTGATGCCGCGTTCGGCGAGCGGTGGGAGGAGGTCGGTGGTGGAGAACATCCCGCGGTCGGCCATGACTTTGCGCAGGTGCCAGTGGTAGTCGAGCTTGGCGGCCATCGCCGGATCCCTCTTCGTCAGGCTCCGGTGAATGCCGGGGCCAGTGCCGTGTGCAGGGAAGTGTTCATGAAGTCGTCGCTGACGTGCGTGTAGATGGCCAGGGAGCTGTCGCACTCGTGGCCGACCTGCTGCTGGAATATCTTGAGTCGCTTCGCCCGTCGGCCCGCTGAAGTGGGCTGTTGCGTCGAGGACGATGTGCTCGAGCCACGGGATGCGGTGATCATTTGCTCTCTGCGCCTGCTTTGATCGTTATTGTGATGAGACAGCGGTGGGCGGCAGCGGGAGAGCAGTCCGCTTGAATGATTGAGCGTCACGGAGACCGGGCTGCACCTCATGTTGTCCCCCAATAGGTCATCGCTCGACATATACGCCCCGGCTGTAACCACGCGCGTCAAGCTGGACCACGAGGGTGTCCGAGTCGCCGAAATCGAAGCTGACCTCCGTCTCGGCGGATGAAGTCACCCTGAAGCCTTCGAGGAACAAGCGTTCCTCCAACGGCGTCTCCGCGACCTCCGGGTAGTCGTAGTGCAGGTCGCCCGGTGCATACTCGAGAGCGAATGACTTGATCGAGTCCAGGTTGGCGAGAGCGGCCTGGATGCCTGCCGCGGCTTGTGCCAGCACAGCGTCGAGTGCGGAACCGCGCAGGGCTGGAGCGACCGCGATCAGTACTTCGGCATCGGTCTCGCCGTTCAACCTGGCCGGCCGAACCGCAGGATCGATGTCGATCGCGGCAAGCAGCTGGGCCTCGCCATAGCGTCGCACCTCACCAAGCCAGGGGTGACGCGCTACTACCTCCACAACCCGCTCCCTTCGCAATGAGGGTTTTCCAAGCTGGTGTTGCTGACCGCGAGTTGGACGGTCCTGCGCAACGGCGAAGCTCCTGGTAGACGGGTTCTCGACCAAGATCACCCGTGTCCGCCAGGAGCTTCGCGTGCTTGTCTACCCGTCCTCGATCGACCTGTCCAGCCGCACCCTGTGGTTCCTGACCGGACAACTCACAGCCAGGCGGCAGGAGATCGGGACGCGATGGCGGCGCCTCTCCGCCGCACGTCAGGCTCTGCTCGCCCTGGCCCACCTGCGGTGCGGTGACACCTATGCCCAGCTCGCCGCCGGATTCGGCATCGGGATCGCCACCGTCTACCGCTACATACGTGAAGCCGTCGACGCCCTGGCCGCCCTCGCCCCGTCCCTGGCCGAAGCGATGAGAACGATCCGGACGAAGGCGTTCGTCATCCTCGACGGCACCCTCCTGCCGGTCGACCGCATCGCCGCCGACACCCCGTACTACTCCGGGAAACATAAACGCCACGGCATGAACGTCCAGGTCCTTACCGACCCGTTCGGACGACTGCTCTGGGCCTCGCCGGCTCTGCCCGGCTCGACCCACGACCTGACCGCCGCGCGACAGCACGGGATCATCGACGCGCTCGCCGAGGCGGGCCTCAAGTGCTGGGCGGACAAGGCGTACCAAGGCGCCGGCGGACCCGTCCGGGTACCGTTTCGAGGGCGCCGTCTCAAGAGATGGAAGCGCCGCCACAACACCACCCACGCCAAGATCCGCTGCCTCGGCGAGCAGGCCATGGCCACCCTCAAGAGCTGGCGCCTCCTGCGAAAGCTCCGCTGCAGCACCAACCGAATCACCGACGTCGTGAAGGCCGTCCTCGTTCTTCACCACTCGTCAGCATGAGGTTGGAAAGGCTCAGTGTGGGCATCTCGAATTCCACAACCACCAGGCCGTGACCAGCAGCTTCACGAGCGCTCTGCTCACTATGGAGTTTCCCCGTGATCTCGGACACGTGATCGTTATGCCGCGAGGGTGTGTTGATGCCGCTGCCTTGTCTCGGCGGGAGTGAGGTAGCCGAAGG
>NZ_JBIWKA010000062.1:0-2967 GCF_044765445.1 Streptomyces sp. NPDC102467
TACCGCTTCGTGTGCTTGCTTCCCACCTGGTGCTACTTCCTCTGGAACCTCAAGATCCCAGTCTCCAGGTGTCCACGATCAAGGGGAAGCTCCAACTCTGGCAGCGCTTCCTTGGCCTTTATTCCTGCGGTGCCTAGCATCGCAGTGGCGTGCATCAGTCCGGACAGGGTGGTGAGGAACACCGCGAGTTGGGCCTGGTACATCATCTGGGCGAGGCCCGGGTCCTCGCCCAGATGCTTTGGTGTTCCGAGCAGTGTCAACGTCGCCAGGTGGCGCTCCATCGCCTCGTCGCGGCCGCTGTAGTAGACATAGGCTGCCTCTGTGCCGAGCATCGGCGCGGGGACCATGACACCTCCGGTGAGGAAGGTGGTGTCGTGGCCCGCTGCCCAGGTTGCTGCCTCGCGTGTGCGGTCGGGAGTGTCAGAACTCAGGTTGACCAGCGTCCGGCCGGCGAGCGATGTGGTGGCGCTGTCGAGGACGTCGTACATCGCCTGGTAGTCGGTGAGGCTGAGGATCACAAGGTCACTCGCTCCGACCGCCTCGCTGGGTGTCGCTGCGAGCGTTGCTCCGTCGGTCACGACGCCGTCGGCCCGACCGGCGGTGCGGTTCCAGACGGTGACCGGGTGGCCGGCGGTGAGGAGGATGCGGGTCATCGCCTGGCCCATCGGGCCAAGCCCGATCACGGTAACAGGGCTCTTCTGCCTGGTGGTGAAGTTCTGTTGTTCGTTCACCCCTCCATATTCGGAGAGCGCCACTACTCTCGGAAGTACCCACTATTTTCTGCGGTACTTACCTTTTCGTAAGGGGATCAGTGATGGCCAAGGCGCCGAGACGCGGGCCTTACATCTGCGGCATCGACGCTGCGCTCGACGTACTGAGCGGCAAGTGGAAGGGACTGATCCTCTGGGAACTTGATGCCCACCGCGTACGCCGCTTCGCTGAGCTCCGGCGCGGTCTGCCGGGAGTGAGCGAGAAGATGCTGACGCAGCACCTGCGTGAGATGGAGGTGGACGGTCTCGTGCTCCGGAAGGTTTATGCCGAGGTGCCGCCGCGGGTGGAGTACTCCCTGACTGAGCACGGGCGCATGCTCAATCAAGCGCTCGGGCCGCTCGGCGCCTGGGGGGTTGAGCGGATACGTCGCGAAGGCCACGAAACGGTCGGCGTAGCCGAGACATCACACGGCTAAAAGTCTGGCGTATCCACCTGAGACGTCTCCCTCCCCATGCACAACTGCCGTCATCAATCCCTACACCACGGCCGGTCACTCGACAGGAGTCCCGTCCGAACCTGGCATATTCCCATCAGAACGCTGGTGTCCTGCGCCGGTGGGCAGTCGTTTTCTGGCTGTGGTGCGAGGCGCGCAGGAGCACGCTCAAGAGGAACTACGGCGTCACTGCCGGCATGCCCCGCACCCGGCGCTGGATTCCGCCGGCACCGTCTGACCTTCCCCTCGTAGCGTGAAGGCTGTGACTGCAGGGGAAGTTGGGGTCATTGCAGGGAAGCGAGAGCGGTACAACGCGGAGTTCCGTGAGTGGGCCGTGCGAATCGTCACCGAGACCGGCAAGACGATCGCCGAGGTCGCCAAGGACATGGGGGTCAAGGAGACCACCCTGGGCAGTTGGGTGGCGCGCCCGTCGGGCTGGCGGGGACGGGACGCTGGGCGAGCTGGAGCGTGAGGAGCTCGCGCGGCTGCGTCGGGAGAGCGCGGAGAAGAACAAGCGGATCAAGGAACTTGAGATGGAGCGTGATGTCTTCAGGCGCGCCATGGTCCTTTGGGTGAAGTGACCGAGAACGAACCGGAGACGCTGGTCGCCTTCATCGGTGACCAGAGGACCGAGTACGGCGTCCCGCACCGGGTGTCCTGCCGGGGGGTGCCTCTATGTCTTTCGTCAAGCGAGGCGTGGGGGTCGGTGTTCGTAGAAGGTGCCGTCGCGGGGTATCGCGAAGAGCACGCTGATGCGCTGTCGGGCGAGGCGGAGAAGGGCTTGTGTGTGGGTCTTTCCGCGGGCCCGGCAGCGGTCGTAGTAGGCGCGGGAGACGGGGTCGTGCAGTGCGGCGAACGCGGAGAGGAACATGGCTCTCTTGAGCTGGCGGTTGCCGCCTCTGGGCGCGTGTTCGCCGTGGATCGAGGTGCCCGACGACTTGGTGGTCGGGGCGAGGCCGGCGTAGGAGGCGAGGTGGGCGGCGGTGGGGAAGCTGGTGCCGTCGCCGACGGTGACCAGCAGAACTGCGGCGGTCCTGACCGCGATCCCGGGCATCGAGATCAGGACCTGAGAAAGAGGGTGTTCCTCCAGCAAGGCCGTGATCTGGGCTTCCAGAGCTTTGCGCTGGGTGTGGACTGTGGCCAGGGACTGGGCCAGCGAGGCAGGGACTGGGCCGGCGAGGGGACGACGATGTCGAGGGTGCTGGTGCCTGGGACGACGACGGTCTGTTCGTCGAGGGCGTCGAAGACGTCATCGATCAACCGGGTGGCCATGCGTGGGGCCTTGGGCCGGATCACTTCAACGAGCCTGCGGCGTCCGGCTTTTCGCAGGGTGGCCGTGTACCAGGCCGGGACGGGGCCAAGGATGCCGAGTCAGATGCGGGAGGTGGGGATGTGCGACGAGCCGCCCCCTGGCGGCTCGGTCCCCGTGGCGGCGGCGAGTCGTTGCAGTACCGGTCGCAGGAGTTGGCGTTCTGTGGCTCGCAGTCGGGCCTGGTTGGTGAGGCGGTTCATGGCCGTGGGGTCGATCGACGTGAGGGTTGGGTTCCAGCACTCGTCGAATTCGACCACTGCCCGCAGGGCCGGTGCGGTGTCCTGCGGGCCAGTTTGGGCGTAGGGCGGGATGGGGGGAAATCCGGTGGTTGCCAGTTCGCGCCGAGAGCCTGTCTCAGAGGACGTTCGCGTCACTTATAGGCCGCTATGAGCCGGTTCACCGCCTGCAAGCGGCATCTCGGGACAGGGCATTTGCCGAAATCGCCCGGCTT
>NZ_JBIWKA010000063.1:0-2743 GCF_044765445.1 Streptomyces sp. NPDC102467
CACCCCGCATACGTGATCTACACATCCGGATCAACCGGCCGCCCCAAAGGCGTGGTCGTCACACACTCAGGAGTGCCCAGCCTCGCCGGCCAATATGCTCAAGCCCTGGCCATGGATGACCACAGTCGGATGCTCCAGTTCGCCTCGACGAGCTTCGACGCCCACGTGGCGGAGGTGGTCATGGCACTGGCGGCGGGTGCCGCACTCGTCGTAGCACCTGCCGAGAAGCTCCGGCCCGGCCCGGAGCTCGAGCACATCATCGCTGAGCAGCACATCACCCATCTGACACTGCCGCCCGCAGTGCTGAGCGTCCTATCACCTGACGCGCTGTCAAAGGTTCGCACGCTGATCGTCGGGGGCGAGGCGGTCTTGGCGGATGTGGTCCGGGACTGGGCACCCGGTCGAACCCTGATCAATGGGTACGGGCCGACGGAGTCCACGATTCTCGCCACTATGAGTGGCCCTTTGGCGACAAATGGTGGTCTTCCGCCGATCGGTCGCCCCGTTCTCAATACCCACGTCTATGTGTTGGACGAAGGGCTGCAGCCGGTTCCTGCGGGGGTGGCCGGTGAGCTGTACATCGCGGGCCCGGGGCTGGCGCGGGGCTACCTGGGAAGGCCGGCAACGACGGCGGAGCGGTTCGTGGCCAATCCGTTCGGCCCCGCCGGGACACGGATGTACCGCTCGGGCGACCTCGTGCGCTGGACGGACAACGGCGAGTTGGAGTACGTCGGAAGGGCTGACCACCAAGTCAAGGTGCGTGGCTTCCGGATCGAGCCCGGCGAGATCGAAGCGGTCCTCACCAGCCACGCATCAGTCGCCCGCGCCGTGGTCACCGTGCGCGAGGACCAGCCCGGCGACAAGCGCATCGCCGCCTACGTGATCCCAGCAGCCGCCAACGACCAGCCGGACGAGCAGGAGTTGCGGGCCTTCTGCAGTAAGTCACTGCCGAAGTTCATGTTGCCTGCAGCCCTCGTCACTATGGACGAGTTCCCGCTGACGCCGAACGGGAAGTTGGACCGGAACTCCCTCCCGGCTCCTCGCTACGCAGTTGCTGCGGCCGGCCGCCCGCCGCGAACGCCGAAGGAGGAGGCGCTCTGCGAGCTCTTCGCGGATGTCCTTGGACTGGAGCGAGTCGGCCTCGACGACGGGTTCTTCGACCTGGGCGGTCACTCACTTCTGGCCACGCGGCTCGTCAGCCGTATCCGGACGCACCTGGGTGCCGAACTGACGATCGGCACCCTGTTCGACGCTCCCACCCCCGCCGAGCTGGGTGACGCCCTCGCGGCTGCGCCCGAGTCCCGAAGGTCGCTCCGGGCGCAGCCGCACCCAAACCAGCTTCCTTTGTCATTCGCCCAGCGTCGGCTGTGGTTTCTGGACCATCTCGGGGGGCCAAACGCCACGTACAACGAGTGTTCCGCGTTTCGCCTGAAGGGCGACCTGGACGCGAGGGCCCTGCGCGCGGCTCTCCTTGATGTAGTCGATCGACACGAAGCCTTGCGGACGGTCTTCCCCGAAACGAACGGCGAGCCGTATCAGCGCATCGTGCAGTCGAACGAAGTGCAGCTCGAGATCGACTTGTTGGAGGTCACCGAATCCACCCTCAGCGGGGCGATCGGCGAGGCCGTGCTACGGACATTCGATCTGGGTACAGATCTGCCGATCCGTGCCTCACTGTTCGCTGTGGCACCGCAGGAGCACGTTCTCCTGCTGGTAACACACCACATCGCGTGCGATGGCTGGTCGTTGGCTCCCCTGGCCCGGGATCTGTCGCTGGCCTATGAGGCTCGGCAGCACGGCGACGTCCCCAAGTGGGCGCCGCTGGCGGTGCAGTACGCGGATTACACCCTCTGGCAGCACGGCCTGCTGGGTGAGCCCGACGATCCGGACAGCTTGTACACACGCCAGCTCGCATACTGGGCTCAGGTACTCGACGGACTGCCGGACGTCCTGGAACTCCCGACCGATCGCCCTCGGCCGGCGATCCAGAGCCACCAGGGCGGGACCGTCGGCTTCCAGTGCGATCGTGACCTGCACCGTGGCCTGGAGCGGCTGGCACGGGAACACGGGTGCACTCTCTTCATGGTTGTGCAGGCGGGTATCACAGCGTTGCTGACGCGCCTCGGTGCGGGTACCGATATTCCGATCGGATCACCCATTGCGGGGCGCACCGATGAGGCCCTCGACGAACTTGTCGGATTCTTCGTCAACACTCTGGTGCTGCGTACCGACACGTCCGGAAACCCGAGCTTCCGTGAACTGCTCAGCCGGGTTCGGGAAACTGACCTGGCGGCGTACAACCACCAAGACCTTCCGTTCGACCGGCTGGTAGAGGCCCTCAATCCGGATCGGTCCCTCGACCGCAATCCGCTGTTCCAGGTCATGCTGGCGTTCCAGAACAACACAGAAGCCGCATGGGACATCACCGGCGTCACCACGGGGGACGAGCCGGTCACGTCCACCGTCGCAAAGTTCGACCTGGCGTTCTCGATACGTGGCGCGGGCGACTCCAGTGCAGACTGCACTGGATTCAGCGGGACTCTTGAGTATTCGACCGACCTGTTTGACAGAGCGTCGGCCGAAGCCATATCGGCTCGTCTCTTGCAGCTTTTGCGAGCCGTCGTCGCTGATCCCGATCTGCCCATTGGTCAGGTTGATGTTCTGGCGTTGGAGGAGCGGCAGCGGGTGCTGTCGGAGTGGAATGACACGTCGGTTGAGGTGCCGGGTCTGACGTTTCCGGAGC
>NZ_JBIWKA010000064.1:0-2146 GCF_044765445.1 Streptomyces sp. NPDC102467
CCAGTACCGCCCCGGCGTCCTCAACGGTTGCCTCATCGGCACCGGTCTCCAGCCCGAGCCGCCATGACGACACCACGCATTCAAGGTCAGTAAGCAGGCCAGCCTGAACTGGACTGCCGGCCGGCAATCACCGCGTATCTCACCCTCCAAACGCACGGCAAGAAACTGCGGCGCGGGCGGGTAGCGGTTTTCGTCGACGCGACCCACCCGAGATCAGGAGCACGTTCGTGATACCCCTTTCGTTTGCCCAGCGGCGCCTCTGGTTCTTGAATGAACTAGAGGGAGTGAAAGCGGTATATAACACTCCATTGGCGCTGCGGTTGGTTGGCGCGCTCAACAAGGAGGCCCTCCAGGGAGCACTTTCCGACCTGGTGGATCGTCACGAATCTCTGCGCACGGTGTTCCTGGAGCGTGACGGGGAGCCGTATCAGCACATACTTACACCATGGGAGGCTTCGCCAACTCTACTGGTGGAAGATCTGGACGGCTTGGAGCTGTCGGACTCACTCCTCCGGGCCTACCAAGTTCCCTTTGATCTGGCACATGAAATCCCCCTGCGCGCCCAGCTGTTTGAGCAAGGGCCTGATGATCAAATTCTTCTCCTAACCATTCATCATATTGCGGGCGATGGATGGTCCCTGGCTCCGCTGTGGCGGGATCTGAGCTCGGCCTACGCGGCACGCCTCAACGGCGGGACTGCAGCCTGGGAAGAGCTCCCCGTCCAGTATGCGGACTATGCACTTTGGCAGCGTGAAGTCCTCGGAGACGAGTCCGATCACGGGAGCCTCGGGCACAGGCAGCTCGAGTACTGGAGAGGGAAGCTCGACGGGATTCCCGACGAGCTAAAGCTTCCGAGGCGAGGCAATCGTCCGGCAGAACCGGGTCGCACGGGAACCCCTACCGAGATCAAGTTGACCCGGGCCACTCATGCCCGCTTGATCGATCTGGCCAGCGAGAACAGCTGCACCGTATTCATGGTGCTTCAGGCAGGCGCCAGCACGCTGCTATCACGGCTGGGAGCCGGAGACGACATACCTATCGGCACGGCGATAGCCGGCAGGACCGACCAGGCCCTCAATGATTTGATCGGCTTCTTCGTCAACACCTTGGTCCTGCGCACCAACACTTCTGGAAACCCCAGCTTTACTGAACTCCTGAAGAGGGTCCGAGCAGTGGACCTAGAAGCCTACGCGAATCAGGATCTTCCCTTCGAACGCGTCGTTAAAGCTCTGAACCCGCCGCGTGTACCGGGAAGACATCCCTTGATCCAAGCCATGCTGACGCTGCAGAACAACGCCGAAGCCGACTACGAGCTTCACGGACTCGAAGTCAGAATTGAAGATATCCAGGAGCGGGCGGCCCAGTTCGACATAGCATTCCAGCTCAAAGAAGAGTTCGATGAACTCGGGGCTCCCGCAGGTATCCAAGGAACCCTTCTCTATTCGGATGATCTGTTTACTTCTGACATGGCGGCCGTGATTACGGGATACTTCGGTGCCCTCATCGATCAGGTAGTCGACAACCCACATTTGCGCTTGGCCGACATCGCGGTACCAGAAATCCCGCTGCCTCTGGCAGGCGAGCGGCCGGCGACCGTTACGGAAGAGCTGGCGCGCGGTACATCACCAGACTCGCAAGATACACGTCTGGAAGTTCTGCGCGACATATTCTCGCAAGTTCTCGGGGTCGAGAACGTGGGTGTCAACGACAGCTTCTTCGAACTGGGTGGTCACTCGCTGCTGGCGATTCGTCTGATCAGCAGAGTGCGCAGAAGGCTGGGCGTTGAATTGGATGTCGCCAAGATTTTTGAAACACCGTCAGTCGCTGGGCTGTATGAACTTCTCGACGCGGCGCCGCAAGCACGGCCAAGTCTCGGAAGCAGCACGCGGTCGCGCTAGTCCTGTCTTGGACGAGAGCGTCAAGACGTTCACAAAGAGTAGCCCGCACTTCACTATGCGCCCCGGATCAGCGCATGCGGTACTTCTTCGATCGATATTGGGTGCAACTGTGTCTACACGCGAATCTTGGCAGTGCCTGAAGAGCCTGCTGGCTCAGGTTGATGTTCTGGCGTTGGAGGAGCGGCAGCGGGTGCTGTCGGAGTGGAATGACACGTCGGTTGAGGTGCCGGGTCTGACGTTTCCGGAGC
>NZ_JBIWKA010000065.1:0-1702 GCF_044765445.1 Streptomyces sp. NPDC102467
GGCTCAGTCAAGATTTCCGTGACGGAGTGACGTTACGTCACCGCGGTGGCATGGTCGGTTGTGTCTGACAATTTGCTGAGCATCGTGTTCCCGCATCTGGCGAAGGTGCTGGTGAAACGGGTGTGTGTGGAGGACGGCATGGTGCGGGTCGAGGCCCGGACCCGGCGGTGTCTGCTGCGATGCCCGGGCTGTGGGGCTTCCTCATCCCGGGTTCACAGTTGGTATCAGCGACACCTTGCTGACACGGCTATCGGCGGACGTCCGGTGGTCATCGACTTGGCCGTGCGCCGACTGTTCTGCGACGCTGCGGACTGCCCGCGACGTACCTTCGTGGAACAGGTCGAGGGACTGACCATCCGCTATGGACGCCGCACCATTCCACTGCTCGAAGTCGTGCAGGCAATCGCCCTGGCTCTGGCGGGCAGAGCCGGCGCCCGGCTCGCCGGGGTGCTGCACATCATCGTCAGCCGCGTGACGTTGCTGAACGTGCTGATGGCGCTGCCCGACCCGTGCCTGCGGTCGCCGCGGGTATTGGGAGTGGACGACTTCGCCACCCGCCGCGGCCGGAAGTACGGAACGGTGCTGGTCGACATTGAGACCCATGGCGTCCTCGACCTGTTGCCCGGCCGGGAGAAGGAACCCGTCGCGCTCTGGCTCGCCCGGCATCCTGGCATCGAAGTGATCTGCCGGGACCGGGCCGGCGCCTATGCCGAGGCCGCCCGCTCCGGAGCACCAGACGCACGCCAGGTGGCTGATCGCTGGCACTTGTGGGACAACCTGGCCCACGCCATCGAACGCACTGTCATAGCGCACCGCCCCTGCCTGCACTCCCCGGAGTTGACCGAGGTGGACTCTTTCCGCCGCATGGCCAAGGCACCGCCCTCGACACTCAATCCGGACACCGGCAAGGAGAAGTGGCTGGTCACCCGCACGCGAGAACGCTATGAAGTGGTTCAGCGGCTGCTGGCCCGGGGCCGGTCGATCAGCGCGATCGGGCGGGAGCTGGGACTGGCCCGGCATACCGCAGAACGGTATGCCCACTGCGAGAACCTCGACGCCCTCATCGATGGATCGCTTCGCACCACGCGCCTGGACGACTACAAGCCCTACTTGATCCGGCGCTGGAACGAGGGCTGCACAGACGCCGCCCGCCTCTTCCGGGAAATCCGTGCGCTGGGCTACCCAGGACAGACCCCGCAAGCAGTCAGGCACTACCTCCGCCCGCTCCGAACATCGCTCGGCTCAATCCGGTCACCGGCACCGATCCTCAAACCCCAGCAGATCGCCAACTGGATCATGTGGAACCCGGAACAGCTTCGGGTCAACGAAGCGCGACAACTGGGTGAAGTGCTCGCCCGTTGCCCAGAGTTGTCCGCCGCTCGAGGCCACGTAGCTTTTTTCGCCCGCATGGTCTGCGGCCTGCGCGGCGACCTCCTCACCGCCTGGACCGACGCCGTTCGCGGCGATGATCTGCCCGCCCTTCATGCCTTCGCCGACGGGCTGCAGCGCGACCACGACGCCGTCATCGCAGGACTGACGCTGCGATGGAGCTCCGGCCCTGTCGAAGGGCACGTCAACCGGATCAAGATGCTGAAGCGACAGATGTACGGACGAGCCGGACTCCATCTGCTCCGCAAGCGAGTCCTCCTTGCTTGACTATCGTCACGTAACGTCACTCCGTCACGGAAATCTTGACTGAGCC
>NZ_JBIWKA010000066.1:0-1589 GCF_044765445.1 Streptomyces sp. NPDC102467
GCACCCCGGCCCACTCACCCTGCATACCCACCAGACTGGCCCCGGACCGCATGATCCAGGGCCAGAACAGCCGAACATTTTCAGTGATCTTCTAGGTCGACGCGTAGTCCCTCCTCCTGCATCCGATGCAGGCCGTTGCGCACGTTGGCCACAGGATCGCCGGTCGTGACCATGAGGCGTCCCCGCGCATCCAGGGTGTCTCCATCGAAGGGGAAGTAAATTTCCGCGTCACGGCCGAAGTCGTGGCCTTCCTCGACCGCCGACAGCCATGGGTACCGAGACTTCAGCAGGGCACAGGCGCACTGCTCAAACTTTCCCGGATGCACAACTTCACCGAGAGCTTGCCGTACACGTGCTGGAAGATTCACAAATCCATATTCTAGGCATAGTGGACTTTCCAAGACGCCCGCAGCAAGGCCGACTCCAGAAGTAGCACTCAGACAGGTCAGAGCGTCAGCGCTGACGGGCGTGGAACCTACATCTCGCTTACGTACGACGGAAGTTGGTGGTGAGTCTCAGCTTGATGGTGAGCTGGCGTCTCATCTGGCGAGCCCCGGCGGTGGCGCAACTGCCTGCGTTATTGGGCGTAGCCGGAGCGTTCCCTGCTCTCGGCTGCAAGGAACCGTCTGCTGTGTCCATCACCGCACGAGACTAAGGATCCCATCCGAACTGTGGCCGTCTGCGCGTTCACCGCCTCCATCCATGGACGTCATGGCCAGCCCGAAGATCATCTTCTTCATATCGCCGACTGTGATGCCGAGTTGATCGGCCACGTCACTGGGGCGGATGCCCTTAGACGCCATTTCACTTGGCCAGTCTGCGGTGGCATATGAGCGTTGCGGCGATGGCAGTGAAGGCGAGGAAGTGTTCCGGCTTGCGTTCGTACTGAACTTGATCGGGTGATGTCGGGCTGTTGGCCAGACAGCGTGAAGGTGACCTCGGTAGTCCTCGTTCGGTGAGATATGCGCAGGGCGGCGGCTTGACCGACGTCGAGAGAGCCGCGCGGGAGCGGGTCCGGCGCCAGGCCGCGACGTGCTTCGAGGCTGGCGGGAAGAACCGGGAGATCGCTGCCATGCTGCGGGTCTCGGAACGGTCGGTGGAACGTTGGCGACGCCAGTGGCGCGAGGGCGGCCACGCCGGAGTGGCCTCCAAGGGGTCACCTGGTCGACCCCGACTGTCTGACGCGCAGATGGACAGGTTGGAGCGGGAGTTGGAGCGCGGCCCGCTGGCACACGGGTGGGCCGACCAGCGGTGGACGCTGGCCCGCGTGAAGGCGGTGATCGGCCGGTTGTTCCACGTCTCGTACACCGTGGAGGGCACGTGGCGACTGCTGCGGCGCTATGGCTGGTCCTGGCAACAGCCGACCCGGCGTGCGATCGAGCGTGACGACGACGCAGTGGAGTTGTGGAAACGAGAGGTGTGGCCGCGGGTAAGAGCACCGCGGCGGCGAACAGCGGGTGGGTGGTCTTCGAAGACGAAGCCGGCCAGTCGATGGGCTCAGTCAAGATTTCCGTGACGGAGTGACGTTACGTGACGATAGTCAAGCAAGGAGGACTCGCTTGCGGAGCAGATGGAGTCCGGCTCGTCCG
>NZ_JBIWKA010000068.1:0-1532 GCF_044765445.1 Streptomyces sp. NPDC102467
GGGCCGGTAGCGAGGAGTATCTGCATTCCGAGAAATACCAACTGCGGCCTCGGGACTGGGAGTCGGCTGCGCGGGAGGGGCGGACGATCGCCCCGTTGATCACCGCGCTCAACGACATCCGGCGCCGCAGCCCCGCCCTGCGCTCACTGCGCGACGTGCATTTTCACCATGCCGACAAGGACGAGGTGATCGTGTACTCGAAACAGAGGGGATCGAACACGGTTCTTGTGGTCGTGAACCTCGATCCGCACCACACCCAGGAGGCGACCGTCTCGTTGGACATGCCGCAACTAGGCCTCGGCTGGCACGAGTCCGCCTCGGTTCGCGACGAGCTCACCGGCGAAACCCACCATTGGGGCAGGACGAACTACGTGCGCCTGGAACCGGGCCACGCCCCCGCGCACATCCTCACCGTCCTGCGACCGTCCACGCCGCGATGAATTCTCTGGAAAAGGGATTCGGAGGGTCACCCACACCATGATCATGAATGAGCCTGTCCCGGACACCTTTGAGGACACCCCCGCCAAGGACCGGGATCCTGACTGGTTCAAGCGTGCCGTCTTCTACGAGGTGCTGGTCCGCTCCTTTCAGGACAGCAACGGAGACGGCGTCGGCGATCTGAAGGGCATCACGGCGAAGCTGGACTACCTGCAGTGGCTCGGGGTCGACTGCCTCTGGCTCCCCCCGTTCTTCAAGTCGCCACTGCGGGACGGCGGTTACGACGTATCCGACTACACGTCGGTGCTTCCCGAGTTCGGTGACCTGGCGGACTTCGTGGAGTTCGTGGACGCGGCGCATCAGCGCGGTATGCGCGTGATCATCGACTTCGTCATGAACCACACCAGCGACCAGCACGAGTGGTTCCAGCAGTCGCGCCTCGACCCGGAGGGCCCCTACGGCGACTACTACGTCTGGGCCGACGACGACAAGCAGTACCAGGACGCCCGGATCATCTTCGTCGACACCGAGGCCTCCAACTGGACCTTCGACCCGGTCCGCAAGCAGTACTTCTGGCACCGCTTCTTCTCCCACCAGCCGGACCTCAACTACGAGAACCCGGCCGTCCAGGAGGAGATCCTGGCCGCCCTGCGGTTCTGGCTCGACCTGGGCATCGACGGCTTCCGCCTCGACGCGGTCCCCTACCTGTACGCGGAGGAGGGCACCAACTGCGAGAACCTGCCGGCCACCCACCACTTCCTGAAGCGGGTCCGCAAGGAGATCGACGCCCAGTACCCGGACGTGGTCATCCTCGCCGAAGCGAACCAATGGCCCGAGGACGTCGTCGACTACTTCGGCGACTTCCCCTCCGGTGGCGACGAGTGCCACATGGCCTTCCACTTCCCGGTCATGCCGCGCATCTTCATGGCGGTCCGCCGCGAATCGCGCTACCCCGTATCGGAGATCCTCGCCAAGACCCCAGCGATCCCTTCCAGTTGCCAGTGGGGCATCTTCCTGCGCAACCACGACGAGCTGACCCTCGAAATGGTCACCGACGAAGAACGCGACTACATGTACGCGGAGTACGCCAAGGA
>NZ_JBIWKA010000069.1:0-1499 GCF_044765445.1 Streptomyces sp. NPDC102467
CGCCGGTCGAATACGAGAACAACCACTACCTCGCAACCACGAAACCACAGGTCACACCCAACATCTGAGATCTCTACCGAACCCGGAACGGTTCAAGGTCCTGCGCCGGGCCGCGGCTTACCTGTCGCAGGCGAATCTCCCGGGAAAATGATCTACCCGCTCGTGAAAGAGCCGGCCGGAGACGGGGTGCCCGTCACGGTGACGTGCCGGGTCCTCAAGCTCGCCAGACAGCCCTACTACCGCTGGCTTGAACGCCCGGTGACCGACGCCGAGTTCGAGCGGGCCGCTCGCGCCAACGCACTGTTCGCCGCGCACCGCGAGGACCCGGAGTTCGGCTACCGCTTCCTGGCCGACGAAGCCCGCAGCATGGGATCCGGCATGGCCCGACCGGACCGCATGGCGGATCTGCCGGGACAACCGCTGGTGGAGCGTCTTCGGCAAGAAGCGCGCAAGGACCAAGAAGGCCGGCCCGCCGGTGCACGACGACCTGGTGCGCCGCGACTTCACCGCAGCCGGCCCGAACCAGCTGTGGCTCACCGACATCACCGAACATGCCACCGGGGAGGGGACGTTGTATCTCTGCGCGGTCAAGGGATGTCTCCGGCAGGAGGATCGTGGGCTACTCCATCGACGGGCGTATGAAGTCCCGCCTGGCCGTCGCCGCCCTGAACAATGCCGTGGCCCGCCGCGACAGCGTTGCCGGGTGCATTCTGCACAGCGATCGCGGATCGCGATTCCGGTCAAGGAAGTTCGTCCGGACGCTCGCCGGCCACCAGATGGCCGGTTCGATAGGGAGAGTCGGGGCGGCCGGCGACAACGCGGCCATGGAGTCCTTCTTCAGCCTGCTGCAGAAGAACGTCCTCGACCGTCGGCAGTGGGCCACCCGTCAGGAACTGCGGATCGCGATCGTGACCTGGATCGAGAGGACCTACCACCGACGCCGCAGACAAGCCTCCCTCGGCCGCCTGACCCCCCGTCGAATTCGAGACCGTCATGACCACACCGGCCCTCCAGGCCGCGTGACCACACCTGTCACCCAACCCTGCATGAGACCCGAACTGTCAGATGTGAGGTGGCACGTTGATCCGGGACCGTAGATAGGCCAGGCCTGAGGTTCCGCCCGTTCCGGGCTGGTCGCCGATCATCCGTTCGACGAGCAGCAGATGCCTCGTCCGCCAGCGCGTCACCGCGGCGCGAAGAGCCCCCACGGCGTCGGCCACCTTTTCTTGCGTGGCGTCGCTCGCCGCGCCCTGCCCTCCGCCACCGCGTCCGTCTCCTGCTTTTCCTGCCGGGCCGCATCTCAGGGCCGTGACTTGCTGAAAGAGTTCGGCGAACTGGCTCGACTGCGCTCCGCTGACGCCTTCGACCAGCGGACGGAACGAAGCGAAGTTCTCGGGAGCGAGGTGGTCCAGCAGCTCAAGGTGCGCTTCGAGCAGGCCCATGACGGCCGTGACCCGGCGCAGGGCAGTGACGGCTGTCTGCCGACCACTGCGTACGTG
>NZ_JBIWKA010000070.1:0-1414 GCF_044765445.1 Streptomyces sp. NPDC102467
CTGAGACCTGATGCCGAGCCGATTGTGGTGAAGTGGATGATCCTATGCTGTCGAGAAAAGCCTCTAGCGAGTTTCATGGCGGCCCGTACCCTAAACCGACTCAGGTAGTCAGGTAGAGAATACCGAGGCGTTCGGGTGAACTATGGTTAAGGAACTCGGCAAAATGCCCCCGTAACTTCGGGAGAAGGGGGGCCATCACTGGTGATTGGATTTACTCCATGAGCTGGGGGTGGCCGCAGAGACCAGCGAGAAGCGACTGTTTACTAAAAACACAGGTCCGTGCGAAGCCGTAAGGCGATGTATACGGACTGACGCCTGCCCGGTGCTGGAACGTTAAGGGGACCGGTTAGTGCACTTTCGGGTGTGCGAAGCTGAGAACTTAAGCGCCAGTAAACGGCGGTGGTAACTATAACCATCCTAAGGTAGCGAAATTCCTTGTCGGGTAAGTTCCGACCTGCACGAATGGCGTAACGACTTCTCGACTGTCTCAACCATAGGCCCGGTGAAATTGCACTACGAGTAAAGATGCTCGTTTCGCGCAGCAGGACGGAAAGACCCCGGGACCTTTACTACAGTTTGATATTGGTGTTCGGTTCGGCTTGTGTAGGATAGGTGGGAGACTGTGAACTCTGGACGCCAGTTCAGGGGGAGTCGTCGTTGAAATACCACTCTGGTCGTGCTGGATGTCTAACCTCGGTCCGTGATCCGGATCAGGGACAGTGTCTGATGGGTAGTTTAACTGGGGCGGTTGCCTCCTAAAGAGTAACGGAGGCGCCCAAAGGTTCCCTCAGCCTGGTTGGTAATCAGGTGTTGAGTGTAAGTGCACAAGGGAGCTTGACTGTGAGACCGACGGGTCGAGCAGGGACGAAAGTCGGGACTAGTGATCCGGCGGTGGCTTGTGGAAGCGCCGTCGCTCAACGGATAAAAGGTACCCCGGGGATAACAGGCTGATCTTCCCCAAGAGTCCATATCGACGGGATGGTTTGGCACCTCGATGTCGGCTCGTCGCATCCTGGGGCTGGAGTCGGTCCCAAGGGTTGGGCTGTTCGCCCATTAAAGCGGTACGCGAGCTGGGTTTAGAACGTCGTGAGACAGTTCGGTCCCTATCCGCTGCGCGCGCAGGAGTCTTGAGAAGGGCTGTCCCTAGTACGAGAGGACCGGGACGGACGAACCTCTGGTGTGCCAGTTGTCCTGCCAAGGGCATGGCTGGTTGGCTACGTTCGGAAAGGATAACCGCTGAAAGCATCTAAGCGGGAAGCCTGCTTCGAGATGAGGACTCCCACCCCCTTTGAGGGGTTAAGGCTCCCAGTAGACGACTGGGTTGATAGGCCAGATCTGGAAGCACCGTAAGGTGTGGAGGTGACTGGTACTAATAGGCCGAGGGCTTGTCCTCAGTTGCTCGCGTCCACTGTGT
>NZ_JBIWKA010000071.1:0-1384 GCF_044765445.1 Streptomyces sp. NPDC102467
CTAATGGTGGAGTCGGGTATTGGAACCTGGGGAATGGGGGTCAGGTGGCTGTGGCTTTGCGCGGTCCGGCCGGGAGCATGTCAGCGGTCAGCGCCCATCGTTCGTGGTCCTGCCAGACGTTGTTGATGCGCTGGAAGCCCGGCGAGTATCCCTCGCGTCGGAAGCCCAGGCGCTTGACCAAGTTCAGCGAGGCCATGTTCGTTGGCTGGATGTTCGCCTCAAGTCTGTGCAGCCCGAGTTGGGTGAAGGCGAACTGCGCGACGAGGCGGAGGCCCTCGGACATGTGGCCGCGTCCTGTGGTGGACGCATAGGCGATGTATCCCAACATGCCGCTCTGCATGGAGCCTCGCACGATGTTGTTGATGTTGACTCCACCGACGATCGCACCGCTTTGCCGGAGACAGATGACGAGTCCCTCATGCGTGGGTTGAGTGAAGCGTGCGACGAAGTCGTCAAACGCTTCCCGGCTGGTGTCTCGTCTGGGTATCCACGGGTGGTGGAGCTCTGCGCTGTCTCGCGTCAGCGCGGTGATCTCCTCGTAGTCGTTCGCGCAGACTCGGCGTATCGCGACGCGGTCTCCGTGGATGAGGTAGCGGTTCAACATCCGGTGATCCTAATCAGCCGGGCTGGGCTGGCCTTCTGCTGCCCGGCGGCTGATCTCGGCTGCGTAGGCGGCCCAGTCTCCGGCGGCGGCCCGCTGCCATTTGACGGCAACGGTGATGTCGATGCCAAGGGTGCGTGCGAGGACTGCTGCGGGCAGTTCGGTGGAAAGCTGGAAAAGCGCGGTCGAGCGGGCTTCCGCGAGCCGCATGCCGAGTTTGCGGAGCCGTTCGCCCATGGCCCAGGCACTGATCGGACGGCCGGGCTGGCCGCCGGGGAACAGCCAGGGTGAGTCTGTCCGGCCAAGGACGGCATGGCTGCGGCGGACCTCAACTTGTTGGAGGGCGAGTTCAGCGACGGGTGCCGGGAGTTCGACCGGGACGGCGCCGAGGTGAATGCGGACGCCTCCGCCCGTCTCCTCGATGTGGTCGACGGTGAGCCGGGAGATCGCGGCGGGCCACTGGGCATAGAGGAGCAACAGCAAGCCAGCGAGACGGTCTTCGGGCTTGAGGGTGTCGTCGTGCAGAAGGCGACGGGCGGTGTCCCTGCGGGCGTCGTCGTCCATCGCCTGGGTGGGGCCGTTCCATCTCACCGCCGGGAAGCTGAGATCACGGGTGATCTTCTGGGCCAGGGCCCACCGCACGAAGTGGCCTGTCTCCCGACGGTGGCAGACGTCATCGCCGGTCATCCAGCGTTCAAGGTCGGCCTGACGGCAGGTGGCAAGGCTGAGGTTCTCGTCCTCGAGCCAGTCCAGAAGGCAGACGGCCGCCCGCAGATGTTGCCG
>NZ_JBIWKA010000072.1:0-1341 GCF_044765445.1 Streptomyces sp. NPDC102467
TCCTTGGCGTACTCCGCGTACATGTAGTCGCGTTCTTCGTCGGTGACCATTTCGAGGGTCAGCTCGTCGTGGTTGCGCAGGAAGATGCCCCACTGACAACCGGAGGGAATCGCCGGGGTCTTGGCCAGGATCTCCGAGACCGGAAGCGCCGATTCGCGGCGGACCGCCATGAAGATGCGCGGCATGACCGGGAAGTGAAAAGCCATGTGGCACTCGTCGCCACCGGAGGGAAAGTCACCGAAGTAGTCGACGACGTCCTCGGGCCACTGATTCGCCTCGGCCAGCAGGACCGTGTCGGGATAATGGGTGTCGATCTCCTTGCGGACCCGCCTCAGGAATTCGTGCGACGCAGGCAGGTTCTCGCAGTTGGTGCCCTCCTCCGCGAAGAGGTAGGGGACCGCGTCGAGGCGGAAGCCGTCGATGCCCAGGTCGAGCCAGAACCGCAGGGCGGCCAGGATGTCCTCCTGGACGGCCGGGTTCTCGTAGTTGAGGTCCGGCTGGTGGGAGAAGAAGCGGTGCCAGAAGTACTGCTTGCGGACCGGGTCGAAGGTCCAGTTGGAGGCCTCGGTGTCGACGAAGATGATCCGGGCGTCCTGGTACTGCGTGTCGTCGTCGGCCCAGACGTAGTAGTCGCCGTAGGGGCCCTCAGGGTCGAGGCGCGACTGCTGGAACCACTCGTGCTGGTCGCTGGTGTGGTTCATGACGAAGTCGATGATCACGCGCATACCGCGCTGATGCGCCGCGTCCACGAACTCCACGAAGTCGGTCAGATCACCGAAGTCGGGAAGCATGACGATGTAGTTCGCCACGTCATAGCCGCCGTCCTGCAACGGCGATTTGAAGAACGGGGGGAGCCAGAGGCAGTCGACCCCCAGCCACTGCAGGTAGTCCAGCTTCGCCGTGATGCCCTTCAGGTCACCGATACCGTCGCCGTTGCTGTCGTAGAAGGAACGGACCAGTACCTCGTAGAAGACGGCACGCTTGAACCAGTCGGGGTCAGATGACTTGGCGGGTATGTACGGGAACTGCGCCATTTCGTCCGTGGACATACGGATCTGCCTCCGTCGACGCGGATGAAGAGAACGGGTGGGCGGTTCAGCCGACGGTGAAGACGTGGGCCGGTGATTCCCCCGGGACGAGGCGCACGTAATTGGTCGCCCCCCACCTGTAGGTGGTCCCGGTGAGTTCGTCGCGCACACGGAACGAGGAGTCGGGGTCGACGTTCAACTGCGCGCAGTCGAGGCGTACGGTCGCCTCCTGGGTGTGGTGCGGATCGAGGTTCACGACCACAAGAACCGTGTTCGATCCCCTCTGTTTCGAGTACACGATCACCTCGTCCTT
>NZ_JBIWKA010000073.1:0-1330 GCF_044765445.1 Streptomyces sp. NPDC102467
TGAACCGTTCCGGGTTCGGTAGGGACTCGATCGTTTGAGAGGATCGAGTCATGGCACGTCCTTCCCAGTACCCGCTTGAGCTGCGCCGTCGTGCGGTGCGGATGGTCGCCGAGGTGCGGCCCGACTACGACACCGAGTGGGCCGCGATGAAAGCGGTCGCCTCCAAGCTCGGGATCGGCACGACCGAGACGCTGCGCAAGTGGGTGCGGCAGGATCAGATCGACGCCGGTACCCGGCCGGGCACCACGACCGAGGAGTCGGCCGAGCTGAAGCGGCTGAAGAAGGAGAACACCGAGTTGAAGCGGGCGAACGAGATCCTCAAGGCCGCGGCGTCTTTCTTCGCGGCCGAGCTCGACCGGCCACACACGCGCTCGTAGCGTTCATCGACGAGCACCGGGACCGCTTCGGCGGTGTCGAGCCGATCTGCCGAGTGCTGACGGAGCACGACTGCAAGATCGCCCCTGCCACCTACTACGCCCACCACAAACGACAGGTCACGCCGTCCGCCAGGACCGTGCGGGACGCCCAGCTGAAAGAGCACATCAGCGAGGTCTTCGAGGCCAACTACCGCGTTTACGGCGCGAGGAAGATCTGGCGGGAGCTGAACCGGCAGGGCCACGCAGTGGCCCGCTGCACCGTCGAACGGCAGATGCACCAGCTCGGCATCACCGGCGCCGTCCGCGGCCGGCGCGTGATCACCACGCTGCCCGGCGGCCAGACCGATCGGGCCCCGGACCTCGTCGACCGCGACTTCGTCGCCGGCGCCCCGAACCGGTGCTGGGTCGCGGACTTCACCCACGTGAAGACCTGGGCAGGTGTCGTCTACGTCGCCTTCGTCGTGGACACCTTCTCCCGCCGGATCGTCGGCTGGTCCGCGGCCGCTGTGAAGGAAACGGTCTTCGTACTGGACGCCCTGGAGATGGCGCTGTGGCAACGCGACCGCGACCAACGCCCCGTTCAGCCCGGCGAGTTGATACATCACTCGGATGCCGGGTCGCAGTACACGAGTTTCCGCCTCGCCGAGCATCTGGAGGCCGCCGGCATCGCTGCCTCCATCGGATCGGTGGGCGACGCCTATGACAACGCCTTGATGGAGAGCACGATCGGCCTGTTCAAGACCGAACTGATCAAGCCCCGGCGGCCATGGAAGACGCTGTCCGACGTCGAGCTCGCCACCGCCGAGTACGTCGACTGGTACAACCATCGGCGACTCCACGGTGAGATAGGCCACGTCCCGCCGGTCGAATACGAGAACAACCACTACCTCGCAACCACGAAACCACAGGTCACACCCAACATCTGAGATCTCTACCGAACCCGGAACGGTTCA
>NZ_JBIWKA010000074.1:0-1285 GCF_044765445.1 Streptomyces sp. NPDC102467
TGGAGCTTCCCCTTGATCGTGGACACCTGGAGACTGGGATCTTGAGGTTCCAGAGGAAGTAGCACCAGGTGGGAAGCAAGCACACGAAGCGGTACACCGAGGAGTTCAAGCGGGACGCGATCGCGCTCGTCGACTCCTCGGGCAAGACGGTTACCGCCGTCGCCCGGGAGCTCGGCATCAGCTCGGAATCCCTGCGCGGCTGGTACCGCCGGGCGAAGGCGGACCGGGGCGGGGGCGAGAGCGGTGAGCTGACCAGCGCCGAGCGCGAGGAGCTCAAGCGGCTGCGCAAGGAGGTCCGTGAACAGCAGCAAACGATCGAAATCCTGAAAAAAGCGACGGCCTTCTTCGTGAAGGAGAACGACCGGTGAGCGAGCTCTACCGGTTGATCCATGCGGAGAAGGCGACGTATCCGATCGTCCTGCTGTGCCGGGTGCTGAATGTCGCCCGCTCCTCCTACTACGCCTGGCGCGAGGGCGAGGCCGCCCGCCGTGCCCGGCAGGCCGCCGACGACGCGCTCGCCCACGAGATCACCGTGGTGCACATCGCCTCCCGCCACACCTACGGTGTACCGCGCATCCACGCCGAACTGCGCCGCCTGGGCCGGCGGGTGAACCGCAAGCGCGTCGCCCGGGTGATGCGTGAACGCGATATCCGCGGCGTCACCCGGCGCAAGAGGCGCTCGCTGACCCGGCCGGACGCGAAGGCGAAGCCGGCCCCGGACCTGATCGGCCGCGATTTCCACGCCGAGCGGCCCGGGACCCGGCTGGTCGGCGACATCACCTGCCTGCCCACCGCCGAGGGCTGGCTCTACCTGGCCTGCTGGCTGGACCTGGCCACCCGCGAGGTCGTCGGCTATGCCATGGCCGACCATCACCGCGCCGACCTCGTCGTCGACGCCCTGGACATGGCCCACGGCCGGGGCCAACTGGAGCCCGGCTGTGTGATCCACAGTGATCGCGGCAGTGAATACACCTCGGCCCAATTCCGACACAAAATAGGGAAGTTGGGCCTGCGGCAGAGCTGCGGACGCACCGGATCATGCTTCGACAACGCTGCCGCGGAGAGCTTCTGGGCCCTGCTCAAGGAGGAAATCGGCACCCGTACCTGGCCCAACCGGGCCACCGCCCGAGCCGAGGTCTTTTCCTTCATCGAAACCTTCTACAACCGCCGCCGCCTGCGCAAGCACCGGACCTTCGGCTACCTCACTCCCGCCGAGACAAGGCAGCGGCATCAACACACCCTCGCGGCATAACGATCACGTGTCCGAGATCACGGGGAAACTCCA
>NZ_JBIWKA010000075.1:0-1160 GCF_044765445.1 Streptomyces sp. NPDC102467
CTAGTGTCCCGCGCCGGAGATCCGTTGGCAGAAGCGGGCGAGTGAGTCGAGGATTTCTTCGGCTGTTTTGGTCCAGGTGAACGGGGTCGGTTTCTCGTTCCACTGTTTGACCCAGGACCGGATGTCAGCTTCGAGGGAACGCACACTCTTATGTGCCCCGCGGCGGATCTTCTGGTCCGCGAGGAAGCCGAACCATCGCTCCACCTGGTTGATCCAGGAGGAGCCGGTGGGTGTGAAGTGCAGGTGGAACCGTGGGTGTTTGGCAAGCCATGTCTTGATGGCCGGGGTTTTGTGGGTGCCGTAGTTGTCGCAGATCAAGTGAACCTGCAGGTGCCCGGGGACCACTTGGTCGATCTTGATGAGGAACTTCTTGAACTCTGCGGCCCGGTGCCGGCGGTGCAGCGATGTGATGACTTCACCGGTTGCGACATCGAAGGCCGCGAACAGGGTGGTCAGACCGTTGCGGACGTAGTCATGGGTTCGGCGCTCGGGCATGCCCGGCATCATCGGTAGCACCGGTTGCGAGCGGTCCAGAGCCTGAATCTGGGACTTCTCGTCCACTGACAGCACCACCGCGCCCTCGGGCGGGTTGAAGTACAACCCCACGACGTCGTAGACCTTCTCGACAAACAGCGGGTCCGTCGAGAGCTTGAACGTGTCGCTCAGGTGCGGCTTGAGCTGGAACCGTCGCCAGATCCGGCCCACCGTCGACTTCGACAGGCCACTGCGGTCGGCCATCGACGCGCGAGACCAGTGAGTGGCATTCTTCGGGATCTCCTCAAGGGTGCGGACCACGACCGCCTCCACCTGGTCCACGCTGATGCTGGGCGGCCGGCCCGGCCGGGGCTCGTCCACCAGCCCGTCCAGGCGGGCCGCGAGAAACCGGCGACGCCACTTGCGCACCGTGTCCGCCGCGATATGCAACTCCCGTGCCACCACAACAATCGGCGGCACATCAGCACCGGCACATGCCAACACGATACGGGCCCGCAAGGCCACTGCCTGCGCAGATGACGCCCTGCGTGCCCAACGCTCCAACACCACACGCTCGTCAGACGTCAACAGCAACGGTTCCAACTTCGGACCACGACGAGGCACCGGCACATCCGCAGAAGCAGTCATACACAAACTAACGACGGATCTCCGACGCGGGACACTAG
>NZ_JBIWKA010000076.1:0-1155 GCF_044765445.1 Streptomyces sp. NPDC102467
TACTGACCTTGAATGCGTGGTGTCGTCATGGCGGCTCGGGCTGGAGACCGGTGCCGATGAGGCAACCGTTGAGGACGCCGGGGCGGTACTGGAGCTGGCGTAGCCCCCGGCGGACAGCGGTGATCAGGTCGGCGGGATCGGCGAAGGCCCGGTTGGCCAGGACGGTGCGCCGCAGCACGGACCACATGCCCTCAACGGGGTTGAGATCGGGTGCGTAGGGCGGCAGTTGGAAGACTGTGAGCCAGTCACGGTCGGCGATGTAGCGGCGCATTCCTGCCGTGAGGTGGGTGTTGAGATTGTCCCAGACCAGCACGATGGGGCCGCCGAGCTGCTGGTGGGCGGTCTGGATCAGGTCGCGGTAGTCCTTCCAGGAGAAGCTTTTGCGCCCGTCGGGGCGTGCGTCGGGGCAGGGCCGGTAGATCAGCCGGGAGCGTTCGCCGGGCTTGTAGCAGGCCAGCGCGGCGACGGACAACCGGCGTCGGGACCGGCCCCGGACACGGACGACGGGGGTGTGACCGCGACGGGACCAAGTGCGGGTGGTCGGCGGCGTCATCGAGAAACCTGCCTCATCCTCGAACACGAGCCAGGCACCGAGCGCCGCCGCGGTCATTCCACGTGTGGCCAGGTCTTCTTCACCCAGCAGGCCACCGCCGCCTCGTCTCGCTCAAGGGCACGGCGGGCGGGCACCTGGCAGGTCCAGCCGTGCCGTCCGAGCAGCGCGGCGACGCCCTGGATGGTGTAGCTGATGTGGAACCGGCGTCCGATCAGCGTCTTGATCCGGGAGAGGGTCCAGGTCTGGTCCGGCCAGCCGTGCGCGACGGCGCCCTTGGACAGCTCGCGCTCCAGGACGCCGAAGAGCTCGTCGCTGAGCAGCGGCAGCGACGCCGGCCCCTTCGAGTTCAAGGCTCTAGGCCCGCCCTGCGACCAAGACCTGCGCCAACGCTGCACCGACCGGACGCTGACACGCAGTTCGTGCGCGATGTCTACGTTGTCGTCGCCCAGCCGAAAGCGAGCGGCCGCCTCCCATCGCAGCTTTTCGCGGAAGCTCCGTCGTTCGTCAGTCAGCCCACCGCCTTGCGCGTACCTCATGCACTCGGCATACCGCAGGGATCATGAACCGTCAGTCCTACCGACACCACGCTTTGAAGGTCAGTA
>NZ_JBIWKA010000077.1:0-1058 GCF_044765445.1 Streptomyces sp. NPDC102467
GTACCGCTTCGTGTGCTTGCTTCCCACCTGGTGCTACTTCCTCTGGAACCTCAAGATCCCAGTCTCCAGGTGTCCACGATCAAGGGGAAGCTCCATACAGCCTGAATGGCCCAATGCTGTTCTCGAACGGGAGATCTGAGTTGCAGTTCACGGTTCGCCACCCGCTGTCTGGTAGACCCGCCATAGCCATGCTGGCGCTCGCCGGTATCACTGCAGGCGTACTGATCGGCCGGGCAGGGCTTCGCACCGTGGTGGGCTGCGGCGCCGCCGACGACCCCTACCCCTCGCAGAGCGCAGCGGACTGGAAGGCTGGCGCGGACCACGTGGTCGTGGCGCTGCCGACTGCCGAGCGCGACAGCAACCGGCACGACCTCGCCAAGGGACCGGTGCGGTACACGATCGACCGCGCACTGACGCTCCGAAAGGAGAAAGCGCTCTGGTCCGCCGCCACCCCCCGGCATGAGTTGGGAAGCGAGTTCGACATGACCGCGCCAGGCTGGTCGGTGTACCGGAACGGCAAACGAATCAAGGGCACGGCTCCGAAGGCACCCCGGCTCGAGACCGGTCACACATATGTCCTTGCCCTGCGCTGGGACGCAGGCCACTGGGTGGTTCTCGGAGAGGGCGCCGCCGTGCCGTTCGACGACCATGTGGCGGGGCGGGGGGAGTGGTGCGGCCAGGTGCTGAGCGAGGACGACTTCGCCAAGGGCGAGCGGTTCTCACAGCGCGACGGCCACAGCCTGGAGGGGACCGTACGGGGACGAGACGAAACGGCCGTCCTTCGGGAACTCGAAAAGGCGAGCGCCAAGCGGCTGTAACGCGGTGCAATGCCCGGCCTTCGTCCGCCGCGCGTAGCGGCACGTCAGCTCCGGTATCTGTTCAACGAACGTGCGATGCGAGCACGCGGCGTTCTCGCATCTGTACCGACGTGCTCGCAGCCGGATTTGCTTGCCTCGTCTAAAGGCAATGCTGTTGCTTTACGGGCTGGCGGGTTGGGGTCGTTGGATGCGGACGGCTTGAACGCCGGCGCGGGCGGGCTGGGGCCAGTTCTGGTGTTC
>NZ_JBIWKA010000078.1:0-1039 GCF_044765445.1 Streptomyces sp. NPDC102467
AGAGGACGTTCGCGTCACTTATAGGCCGCTATGAGCCGGTTCACCGCCTGCAAGCGGCATCTCGGGACAGGGCATTTGCCGAAATCGCCCGGCTTTCAAGAAGGTTCACGTGCCCGCTTCAGCACTGACATACCCGACAGCTCCTGTCCGGTTCGAAGATGACCCGGTAGCTGCTGTTTTGCCTCGCCCGTTCGAGCGATAGCGGCCGCGCGGCCCGTGTGGGTCAGTGTCTTCATGGCCTCGCGACTGCCCTATCTCAGCGATCTGTCCAATGCCCGCTGGGCGTTGATGGAACCGGTCTTGACCGCCTGGCGGTCCGAGCGGCAGAAGACCTCGCTCAACCTCGGCGGCAAGGTCGCCGACCTGCGGGAAGTCATGAACGCGATCCTCTTCCTCAACCGGACCGGCGTCCCGTGGCGCTACCTGCCCCACGACTTCCCGCCGCACACCACGGTCTTCGGCTACTTCAGCGCCTGGACCGCGGACGGCACGATCGAGAAGCTGGGCGTCCACCTGCACGGGATCGTCCGCCAGCAGGAAGGACGCGCCGCCGAGCCCACCGCCTGCGTCATCGACGCCCAGAGCGTCAAGACCGCGCCCAGCGTGCCCACCGACACCCAGGGCACCGACGCCGGCAAGAAGATCGTAGGGCGCAAACGCAGCATCGTCGTCGACACCCTCGGCCTGTTGTTGCTGGTCACGGTGACCGCGGCCAGCGTCTCCGACAACGAGGCCGGCATTCAGCTCCTCAGTCAGATCGCCGCCGACCGCCCCACCATCAGCAAGGCATGGGTCGACACCGGTTACAAGAAGAAGGCGATCGAGCACGGCGCCACGCTCGGTATCGACGTCGACGTCGTCCCACGAAACACGCAGGTCAAAGGCTTTTCCGTGACACCGAGAAGGTGGGTGGTGGAGCGGAGTTTCGGATGGATCATGATGCACCGCCGCCTCGCCCGCGACTACGAGACCAAACCCACCCACTCCGAGAGCATGATCCGCCTCGCGATGATCTCCAACCTCGCGAAACGAGCCACCG